>NZ_NPFL01000006.1:0-837671 GCF_002259075.1 Rhodococcus sp. 15-725-2-2b
TTTGTCGTAGACCGGGACCAGCTGCTTGCTGACGCCCATCGTGATCGGATGAAGACGCGAGCCCGTGCCGCCCGCCAGAATGATTCCCCGCATGACGGCAACTCCCTTGTCTTTGGATCTTCAGGTTGGTCCGAGAAACGAAATGCAGGAAATCCGGGTAATATCTGGAACGCTTAAGCCGCACCGTGACGTCGACAACCGTTCGGACTTGGCAGCCCATTAAGACTGGTTAGGGACTGTACGGCGGTGCATCAGACATTAGACCCCACCGCCTTACCTGCTTGAGGCGGTCCAGCCGTGCGCGTCGAGTAGACGAGGAAGCACCGCCTGCCACAGCCCCTACCAACGTAATAATGAAAAGCTCAAATCGCTGCAAAAGACTAACGACCCTATTGCGATGATACGAAGTTATCCTTATTGCCGCATCGGCTCGTGCCTGTTCAACCAGAGACCCGTACGACTTTTGGGAGGACGCCGAAATATGTTCGACCGGGGCGTGTCGCGCCACCAAAAGGCGTACACCTAAACTAGCAGCGCGCCTGGACAAATCGGCATCTTCACCGTACAAAAAGAATCTCGGATCGAACGGGCCCAATTCCGCCAGCAGACGACGATCTGCAAACAATGCGCCACCACAGACTTTTTCGACATTAACGACATCCAACGCCGAATCCATCAACGTTGAGGCAAACCTCCCGCGACTCCAGAGCCGAGTGACAGAGAAGTCCCACTGCATATAGGCGTCCGACTGCACTTTGCCATCTCGTTGCAGCCACCCACCGACGAGCGAACGCGGCTGCTGCTTCACCACATCGCTCAAGCGGCGAATACCATCTGGCTTTATAGCAGCATCCGGATTTAGCAACAGAACGTGATCCGCGTCAGAAATCGAGACCCCGTGATTGACTGCACGCCCGAAACCAACATTCGAGTCCATTCTATAAACGCGCACACCAGACGCATCAATAGTGTGCTCGACCGGGATATCGCTGGCATTGTCGATCAATATGACAGTTCCTGGAATGTTCGACTCTGAATAAGAAGAGGACACCGAATCAACGCAGCCCTTAAGCAGAACAGGGTCAGAGTTAAAGCATACTATTATCACGTCGACACTAGCGTTCCGCTTCACGATCAACCCTTTCATTTTCAGTACACTTGAGACCAATCAAACCGATACCAATTCCAAAAAGCAACAAAACTGGACGAATGTAGAGCGCATCGTAGAACAGTCCAGAAAAGATAATTGACAGCACAATAACTGCGCCGGCCCGGTTTACCGCGAAGGGGGACTTAATCAGCACTCGCACTGCTATTACCACAAAGACCAAGACACCGAGTAGCAAGCTGATGCCGAAATCCCAGAGTAGACTCAAGAATAGGTTGTCTACCGTGGTGAAGCCCCTGAATCCCAACCCACTGCTGAGCGCCTCAAGTAGAGTCCGTGCCCCTGACCCGAAGAATTTACATGTGCCTTGACAGCTCGCACTCCAATCATCGAAAACAAGTGCAGCGTAGTTCCGATTATCAAGCGAGGCTGAACCCGATAGCGTTGAGAAGCTGAATACCCGCTGAGTAGCCAAAGCATTCCAACCAAAAGTAACCGCTCCTAAAACTACAGCTGCCGCCAAAGGAGTGGCCCAGGCCGCGATATTCCCGATCTTCAGACCACCGGATCGCCCACGGATATAATTCGCCAAGAGGACAACAAGCGCCATCGCTACAGCGCACAGAACCGCAGAACGCGTACCTGATGCAAACACCGACACGGATACCGATAGGACAATAACGGCACGAATGAAATTACGGTACCGGCGCAAATCAGCAGAAAGCAATATAGCGCCCGCCGCGAGTGCAACCGCGACCATGCTTGCGGGAACAGGTTGCCCCAAAATTCCTCTAGCTCGAAAGACATCCTGTGAATACGCGACATAGTTATCCGTACCGAACATCCTGCCGAAAACGTGATCCTTGAAAAATAAATCCACGAGCATCGAAACTGACAAAAAAACTGACGCCCAAACAAGAATCGACAATGGCCGTTTCACAGAAAGCGCAACGCCAATACCCAAGACAATGGGTGCCCACAAGGTGACGAATCCTATCGGGTTCAGCCTCACTACCTGATTCAGGCAGAGCACTATAAGTACAAACACAATCACCGGACGCACTATTACGGTCTCTTTTTTAGAGACTACCCAAAGGGCTCCTGTTGCACCCAATGCCAAACTAGCCAAAGACAGGTAGAGCCACCCCTGAGTGACCCGCACGAAGTCTACAGGGACTAGGGCCGCCAACGTTGCAAGAAGGAGGAGACCAATACGTACAATCCTTCCGGGTACATACGAGCGCACCTGAACATTTAAAGACGCTGTCATCGTCAAGCCGTATACCCCTCCTTTGTAATCCGTTTCAAACGAGATAACGCCTCCGGCATGTCCAAGGCAACAAGATCCGAGCAATTCTGGATTACGCTCTCATCGCTCCAATCCCACCACCTCATCGTCATTAACTGCTCAACGACAACCTTGTCGAATCGCATCCTAATAATTTTTGCGGGGTTGCCTCCGACTATTGCGTACGGAGGGATGTCGCCGACTACGCTGCTCCCTGCAGCTACCACGGCTCCGTCGCCGATCTTGACACCCGATACGATCGTGACGCCGAATCCGATCCAGACGTCATTCCCAATCCGCACATCCCCTTTGCTAGATGGGTATCCATCGGTGCCAGCGCCTGGAAGTCCAAGTTTGTGTCGCAAAGGAAAAGTGGTGATTCGGTCTGTTGGATGATTGCCGCCCAGTAATATATTCACCTCAGCTGCTATCGAGCAGTACTTACCAATATGGAGAGATGTATCTGCGTCGTTGTCGTAAAGGTGAAGTATTGGAACGCCATAGCTGTGATCACCAATTGACACGCGGCCGGCATCGGTCAACCGCCGAAGCTGGCGCTTTCGATAGCGCACTGGGTCCACGACACGCAGAATGCGGTCAATCATGAGAGCACCTCATTGATATATTTGTTGGACACTACGGAAAACCAAATCGAAGATATCACCATAGCGCCAGCCCAGATAGAGATCTGGACCATCCCATTGCCTGAGATAATTCCTACACCGTAAGAAATCGCTACAACACACGCGAGCGGAAGAAGATAGCGCAATTCGAAGTCCGGTCGGCCTATTCCTGACAAGATATTCACTGGTGCAATAGTTAGGCAATTTGATCCATGTGCCACGGCAACCAAGGTCACTACAAGCAATGATGGCACGGCCCCGATTGCAGTCTCTTGAGCCAGGAATGCAACCACCGACGCGGCAGCCAGCAGAGGAACCGTAGCGAATATCACCAACTTCTGAACTCGAAAGAGCAACAGTCGCCCCTGCGACTTGTCGTTCAGCCTGCTTGAATCTGCGACCAGACCTGCGGCCAAGGCTATGATGATGATTTTGGGGATCATTATGAATCTAGTAGCTATGTCATATTTCGCAAGGAGACTTGGATTTCCTATCAATCCCAGGCCCCATCTATCGAGTTGCGTGATAAACAAACCCAGTGTTGCGACTAAAAGTCGGGTTTTCATAAAAAGGATAATTGTATTCTTCACAGATACGGACTCGTCGCGTCTGAGTCGCGGATCGTTGCGGGAGGGCTGCCCTTCGAGTGCAAATCCGATCACAAACTGCAAGAAGCCCGCAGAAATTATGCCGATTCCAAGCGAGACTATACCGAAGCCGGATTCGAGCGACGCTATAGTAGCGATCAGCTGAATGGACCCTCCCAGAAATAGAATCGCTGTCCGTCGCATGAAGTGGGATCGCCCCAATGCAGCCGCACCATAGACTATCCCAATACTTCGGAAAACACCGCCTACCGAAACCAACAGTATCAGGTGCGTAGCACTTGAATCGTCCGTTACAAGGTTGGCTGCATGAGCGTAGTGCGGCCAGACAGCGATAGCGACGCAGCCCAGCACAATTGGAGGAATCGCAGAAAGCACGCACAACGTGAGTGCAGTACGGAAGTCCAACTTATTCGCCCCTGCAAGCTTGGTAGCTAGTGTTGGGGTCCCAAAATCAAATACAATAAATATGGTCGACAGTGTTGCAGCCAGCGCCCAAACAGCATATTCTTCCACGCTCAAGTATGCCGACCCGATAATCGGAACAAACGCCACAAATGCGCTCGCGGCAATGGCTGGAAGACCCCCCTTCATCAGTCTGCCTACGAGAGGGCCGGGGGTGGTGGCTGGTGCTACGGGCTCCATGAGGCTGCAGTCTCTCCACTGATAATCCCGCTAGAAGGTAAAGCCATCTCGACTTCGACCTCTAGTCGAAAATCAACGTTTGAAGATAAAATCGGATAAGCTGCGACTGTATCGAGACGCTGGTTGGCAGTTCCGCTCATTCGATACCTACTCCACTAAAAGCTCCCATTTCCCGCATCTCTTGAAGCAGATGTTGACGAATCGGCGCAAGACGTTCGGCGGCAGATTGAACTGTCGATCTATATAGCGCGCGCTCTTCCGGACTTTCGATAAGCCGTTTGACTTGCCGCATAACCCTCACTGGCTCAAACATGTTGACGTTGTGGACATACTGTTCGAGTCCTAAATCATTGAAGGCACCGAATCCCTTTCTCTCATATGCCAGGTGAATCACAAAGTGGCCAGCGCGAATTGCCATAAGTGCAGCATGGAGGCGAACTGCAATGACCACTCTCGGCTGCCCCTCATCGGACATAAGTTGTGGACGGGACAATATCTCCCGGGGACCTACTGACGTCATTGCATCTGTATCGTCGTTTCCACCTGTGGCACTTTGGATATACCCATCGAAAACTTCAAGCTGACGGGCAAGATCTAGTACTAAAGGACTTATCTTTCCACGGACTGCTCGTATCGATAGGACTGGGGTAGCGAAGACGTCCGACCTAGTGCGCTGGAGCTTTATCATCTGAAGAAGGGCCAAGTCACTCGACCTGCTGACACCTGCAATGCCAAAGTCGCGCAAACTTCGATCATCACGGACGTAGAAGCTGTCGATCTTGCGCATGCGGGTGGAAAGTAATCGCTTGCCGACCGACCCAGCTGGTCCGACGCTCTGTGGCAAATAGATTGAGGGGGCGCGGGTCCTCGCTGCCGCGCTCAATTGCGGCCCGTGAACCAAGACTGTCTTCACAGTTTCGACTAGGAAGCCGCCCCTTAGATATCCCCCGCCGACCGCCACCACGAGATCAAACGAATCCAAGGATCTCAGGAACCGAAGGTACTTCGAGCTGTAACCGGACCAAGACACCCCAGAGTCGACTATTTCAACATCTAGATTATCGAAGGTCATCGGGTGGGACGCCGCCATAACGATTTTGACTGTGGATCCGAAGGCGTCTCGAATAAGGCTGAGTGTTTCGTCCACCAGCAATCCGTCGCCTGCGTTTTTGGCGCTATAGCAATGCAGAACGGCAACTTTCATTTCTTCCCTAACGCGTTATAGATTGATAGATGTGCGTCGACGCTCTCGTCCCATGTGTATGCAGAACTCCATTCACGACCTCGATCCACTACATTGGTCCGCCAGGTGTCGTCTGTCAGCGCGTCCTCGACTCCGTACGCAATGGACTCAGCTCCGTATCCTTTCAGGATCTTCGACGGACCAGCCACATCTCTCAGCGCACCACCGTGCGTCGTAAGGACTGGGGCGCCTGCCGCCATGGCTTCTAGCACGGGAAATCCGAATCCCTCATACCTGCTTGGGAAGACAAATAGCGCACACTGCTGCATCAGCGCGACTCGGTCGGTGTCAGATACGAATCCCAGATAGATGACGTCTGCATCATGCTGGATTGCTGCCATTTCGGCATCGTAGTTCCATGCAGGCTTTCCTGCTATAACAAGTGGAACTCCCATCCCACGAGCAGGTGCAAGTTGCATTGCTTTCACTAGTTGTTGAATGTTCTTGCGTGGCTCGATATTACCCACGTAAAGAAGATATTTTTCGGGAATGAGATCACGAACCGTTTTGCTTAGGGTCGCCTTTCGTCTGAAATTATCGACATCAATCCCGTGTGGTATAACCGTTATGCTTCCCAGCGATATGTCGAATACTGCAGCGATGTCGTCCGCACTGGACGACGAGACGGTAATCAACGCGTCCGTACAGTCGATGGCTCGGCGAACACGGCCTCGCCAGATCTTTTCCTGACTGGAGCTGCGTACTCCGTCTAGCCATCTACTTGCGACGCCGTGAACAGTAACGACTGATGGCACGCGTGTTTGAAGAAGTGGACCGGTATCGGCCACGTAGTGAATCACATCGCCGTTTCTGCGCGACATACCGGCGACGGTCTCGGACACCATGGTGAGTGCAGGGTTACTGAAGTGGGGTACAGCGTCGACAGTAACTCCCCGACGGGTAAGCCCATCCGCTAAACATCGAGCGTAAGTCGTGTTGCCGCCAACGTTTTTGTTCAGAATTCGGCCTGGCATTAGAACCCTCAATATCCACCCCCATACAATATTGTTAACGCCTGTGATTGCGCTTCAGACGTGTGCACCCGTACCGACTCGTCGGTGAGTTTGCGCGTCTGTTCGTGATACGAACTGTCAGAGAAAAAGCGATCAACTGCCTTTGCGACGTCGGAAGGGGTTTCGCCTGCGAATGGATAGCCCAGCCCAACCATCGACTCGACTTTGCGGGCAAGTATAGGGGTTCCGAGCGCCGCCGCTTCGAGAAGCGTTATTGGTGCGCCCTCCCATCGTGCGGTGTGTAGGTACAAATCAGCCGATCCGAGATGCTTCATGACGAGCGCGTTTGGTAGCCACCCAGTAACGAAGACTCCAGCCTCGTTTAACGCAGCCCTTGCTTCTGGATCTCCGTCTCCGATCCACGTCCAACGCACGTCTGACTTCGACTTTCGTGCGGCCTCTGCAAAAAATAGAGGATCCTTTTGAGGGGAGATTCGGCCGGCCATAACGACCTCAGCTTTGGCTCTATCAACTAGACATCGCTGCGGATTATGATTAATTTGCTCTACAATATTAGGTAAGTACTTGACCTTTGTCTGCCGCCCTGCCAGTACCGCTGCCTGAGCAGCCTCAAAAGGACTTATGGCGGCAATAGTCTGTCGACGGACACTAAGCGCCATCTCAACGATCCTGAACATCCATCGCGAAATTAGGGAGCAATCCTGTCGGAGGAACGCATATGCGTGTGGTGTGTAGACAATCTGAATGTCAGGTCCGAAGTCGAAGACTCTGAGTAGACCGGCGAAGCTTGAATGTAGATGGACGACCTCGGGTCGCAGATCCAAAATATGACGACGAGCAGCCAGAAGGAATCCACCGACCGAACCTTCGTAATTGACGGTTTCGATTGAGAAATCCGAATCGATGTCATGTGCTACGCGGTCTCGGACTATCAAGCGGTGATTGAGTCCCGGCGAATTATTGGCGTACCGTTGAATTGCTGCTTGCACGCCCCCGCCGTACGCCTCGGATACGTGAAGTACGATCTTTTGATCAGTCACGTTACGATTGTGAGGCTTCATTATCGAGCATCCCCCGACTTTCGTCGTTGTCGCACATTGGCGCTTGTGATCTTGCATTTCACGAAGTCTTTACCTTAATTCACAGCGCAGATAGCACTTTGACCACACTCATACGCGCGGCCACATCCGAGAGGCGAGGTACCGAATTCACGCCGAACATTACGACGTAGGTGTACAGCTTCGACCGAAGAAAGGCACGATGATGGGTTCCGTAACCCAGGAGTTCCCGGTGAGTTTCCGATAATCCGGGAGCGTAGTGATGATGGCGCGTCTGAATCATCAGTAAGCTCCATCGCTGTCAACGACGGCTCGTGCCGTTTTGGCGATGATCAACAGATCCCCCACCATCGACCAGTTCTCCACGTACGAAAGGTCCAGTCGGACAGTCTCTTCCCACGACAGGTCCGATCGTCCACTGACCTGCCACAGACCCGTGACTCCCGGCTTGACCAGCAGTCGCCGTCGAACCTCGCCGTTGTAGGTCTCCACCTCACGCCGCAGCGGAGGCCTCGGCCCCACCACACTCATCTCACGCTTGAGCACGTTGATGAACTGGGGCAACTCATCGAGACTGAAACGCCGCAGCACCTTGCCGACCGGGGTCACCCGCGGATCGTCACGCATCTTGAACAGAACCCCGCCGGCACCCTCGTTCTGATCGAGAAGGTTCGCAACCTGCTTGTCCGCGTCGACGGTCATGCTGCGGAACTTGATCATCGAGAACGGCTTGCCGTCGATTCCCATGCGCTCGGACTTGTAGAACACCGGGCCACGACTCGTGGCCTTCACCGCGATGGTTACTGCCAGCAGAATCGGTGAGATCAGCACCAGAACGAGAGCCGCGAACGTGAGGTCGAATGCGGTCTTGCTGAAGCGCGTCGCGCCGTTGTACTGCGGCTTCTCGACGTGGATCAAAGGAAAGCCTGCGACGGGCCGCATCACCAGTCGGGGGCCGGCCACATCGACGACACCCGGCGCGACCACTAAGTCGACGTCCTTCTTCTCCAGATCCCAGATCATCTTTCGGATGCCCTTGTGGCCGAGGTGCTCGGTGGCCGTCACAGCAACGGTGTCCGCACCACATTCTTCGATCGCGTCGAGAACGTCATGCTCGTCGCCCAGCACGGGAATGTCGGTGCCTTCGACATGAACCACGCCGTCCCGCGGAGCCTCGTAGCCTGGCATGCAAATTCCGACCACCGCGTACCCCGCAGACGCAGACTTCTCGAACGACTGCGCCATCGACACCGCCGCCGCACGGCTTCCCACGATCAGGACCGAGGTCTTGTACTCGCCCTTGCCGCGAAGTCGGGTGACGATCTTGCGCCAGGCCCAACGGGTCAAGAGCAGTGCGAGAAGTCCGACGGGTAGAGCGATAGCGAGGTAGAGCCGTGCGATGTCGATCCGGAAGAGCAGCGACGCGATCGCGATCACCCCGAACAGGCGGAAAGTGGCCGACACGATGCGGCGGTACTCTTCGGCACCGTTGCCGATGACGCGAGGCGATCTGGTGCGGAAGATCGCGAGGAACGCGATCCACAGACCGGCCAGTGCGACGGAGACACCGGTGTACGTCATGGTCGAGAGCAAGTCCGTGGTCTCGACATCCCCGAACCGCACGATTTGAGCCAGAGCAACGGACAGGATCACGACCAGTACATCGGTCACCCGCAGGCGTGCGATGTACTGGCGCTCCCACACGTGCCGCGACGTCAGCGTGCGCGTTGCCACCACGTCCGAACGACGGGGAGATCCCCAGAGAGAGCGGTGTGCAGCCCCGACAGTTGCCACGTGCTCCCCTCCTCTGCACTAGTACGCACGCCACCGGCGAGCGGATGAATCCGATCGATACCCATCCGCTGTGCGACTGGTATCGAATTGAAATAGTCCCATGCCGTTCGATGTACCACCACGCGAGCGGTACAGATCACAAACCAATAACAGCATTGACGTTGTTTACCACATCGAAGGTAATGCTGCGATCCGCGAGAACAATCGAACAGCGCCAGCAATTTTTCCGCCCAAAACCGCTCTGCGACAAGCGGTTTGAACGTGAACTGTGACCAGTCACAGGTATCGAAGTTGTTTTTAAGGCATTTATCATATAGCGCAGCGTGTGCTTACTGCCGATAAAGGTCCACAGCACCTCTCACGCAGGTAGAAGCGAGCGAAGTACCCAATACGAGCCGGTAACCGGCGTGAAAATTGGATTCCTTCGGAGATGCCCGGTAGTTCCGAAATTCATTCCCTTGAATGAATTTCGGAGAACGCCCTCGCCCACTGCGATCAGGGACGCCCCAACCCTCGGTAGTTCCACCCCGCCGCACGCCACTGTTCCGGGTCCAGGCAGTTGCGCCCGTCGATCAAAGTCTTGCTGCGCACCGCACCCTCCAGATCCTTCGGAGCGAGTGCCTTGAATTCCTTCCACTCCGTCAGCACCAGCACCACGTCGGCGCCCTCGCAGGCTTCGAGCGCGGAACTGCTGTAGGTCAGGGTGGGGAACAGTGCACGGGAGTTCTCCATGGCCTTGGGGTCGTACACGTTGACCGCGGCACCCTGGAGCTGAATCTGCCCGGCGACATTGAGGGCCGGTGAATCACGAACGTCGTCCGAATCGGGCTTGAAAGCGGCACCCAGCACGGCGACCCGTGCACCGAGGAGAGACCCACAGGCCTCACGCGCCAACTCCACCATCCGTGTGCGGCGTCGCATGTTGATGTTGTCGACCTCACGCAGGAACGTCAGTGCCTGGTCAGCGCCCAGTTCACCGGCCCGCGCCATGAACGCCCGGATGTCCTTTGGCAGGCAGCCGCCGCCGAAGCCGATGCCAGCATTGAGGAACTTACGGCCGATGCGCTCGTCGTGGCCGATGGCGTCGGCGAGCACAGTGACGTCTGCACCCGCGGCCTCACAGACCTCCGCAATGGCGTTGATGAACGAGATCTTGGTGGCCAGGAACGCGTTGGCCGATGCCTTGACCAACTCGGCGGTGGCCAGGTCGGTGACCAGGAACGGAATCTTCTCGTCGAGCAGCTGCGCGTACACCTCGCGGGCGAGCTCCTCGGCGCGTCCCGGACGGGCGCGATCCACGCCGAGCACCAGGCGGTCGGGTCGCAGTGTGTCCTTGACGGCAAAGCCTTCACGCAGGAACTCCGGATTCCAGGCAATCTCGACGCCACTACCGGCCGGTGACAGCTCACGCGCCATATGCCCAAGCCGCTCTGCTGTACCCACGGGGACGGTCGACTTACCGAAAATCACAGCCGGCTTGGTCAACAGCGGTGCGAGCGTCTCGACCACTGAGTCGACATAATTCATGTCTGCCGCGTACTCGCCCCTCTTCTGGGGCGTACCGACACCCAGAAAGTGGATCTCGGCAAACGCGGCCGCCTCCTCGTACGAGGATGTGAAACGCAGACGGCCAGCCGCGATATTGCGCTGGAGCACCTCCCGGAGCCCAGGCTCCCAGAAGGGAACCTCGCCGGCCTCGAGCTTGCGTAGTTTCGCCTCGTCTACGTCGACGCCGAGTACGTCGTGCCCCAGCTCAGCCATACAAGCCGCATGGGTGGCACCGAGATACCCGGTTCCGAACACTGTGATGCGCATACTCCGGCAATCTCCTTGGTTTCGACCGCAACCACGACAAAGCCGCAGTATCGGTACGACACTGAGTGCTCAAGGCAAACGACCGGATACACCGAGCTGAACTGCACATGAGCATCAGGGAGTTACCCCTCGAGCAGATGGTCAAACAGGAAGGGTGTTCAGCGACGAACGGGAAACTGCGGGTTCTCCGGTTCTTCGACGGCCTCGGCGCAGCGGTGGATGAAATCGCTCAATTCGGAGCGGACCTCGGGAGCGAGTAGATCCAAGGGAACGTCGGTGCCGTGGTACTCCGCGAATGCCGAGGTGTAGGCATCGACGCTGTCGGAGATCACAGCGTGCAGCGAGGTGGACCTGTTCAGATGAACCTTGGCGATCACATCGATGCGATCGGCCAAGAAGTCGTGAAACGTATTCTGCGCCATGGTCACGTCACGTCCGTTCTCCGAAACAGTTGTCATTGCGTCATGGTACGAACAAAACCGACCGTCCGCAGGGTGAGCGTCCGAAAACTAGTACGCGCCGTCGCTCTTGGCGACGGCGACCGCGGTCTTGGCGATGATGAGCAGATCCCCTGTCATGGACCAGTTCTCGACGTACGAGAGATCGAGGCGAACGCTCTCCTCCCACGACAGATCCGATCGGCCACTCACCTGCCACAGCCCGGTGATACCCGGCTTGACGAGCAGTCGACGACGCACGTCGCCGTCGTACGTTTCCACTTCGCTGCGCAGCGGCGGCCGTGGACCCACCACGCTCATCTCGCGCTTGAGCACGTTGACGAACTGCGGCAGCTCGTCGAGGCTGAACTTGCGCATCACCTTGCCCACCCGGGTGACCCGTGGGTCGTCGCGCATCTTGAACAACACCCCGCCTGCCCCTTCGTTGAGCGCGGCAAGTTCCTGTACGCGCTTGTCGGCGTCCTGCACCATGCTGCGGAACTTGATCATCTGGAAAGGCTTGCCGTCGATGCCCATTCGCTCGGACTTGTAGAAGATCGAGCCCTTGCTGGTGAGCTTGATGATTGCGGCGAGAGTGATCAGGACCGGTGAGATCAGCAGGAGGACCGAGGCGGCGAACAGGAAGTCGAACGCCGTCTTGCCGAATCGCTTCGCACCGTTGTACTGAGGCTTCTCGACATGGATGAGCGGGAAGTTCGCCACCGGACGCATCACCAGACGGGGACCGGCGACGTCCACCACGCCGGGCGAGACCACGAGGTCGACCTTCTTCTTCTCCAGATCCCACACCATCTTTCGCAGTCCACGATGGCCGATGTGTTCGGTGGCGGTCACCGCCACGGTGTCTGCGCCGGAGGTCTCGATGGCCTCGACGACACTGTGCTCGTCACCGAGCACCGGGATCTCGACACCGTCGACGGTGAAGGACGTGTCGTTGCCGGGCTCGTAGTTGGGTAGGCAGATGCCGACCACGCTGTAGCCGGCCTCGGGGGAACGCTCGAACGACTTGGCCATGGCCAGGGCCGAGCTGCGGCTGCCGACGATGAGCACCGAGGTCTGGTATCCGCCACGAGCTCGTTTGCGTGACACCACTTTTCGCCACACCCACCGACTGAGCAGAAGTCCGATCAGGCCGACGGGCAGTGCGATCGCGAGATACAGACGGGCGATGTCCAGTTGGAACAGCAGGGAGAGGATCGCGATGGTTCCGAAGAGACGGAATGTGGCCGACACGATGCGGCGGTACTCCTCCGAGCCGTTGCCGATCACCCGTGGCGAACGGGTGCGGAAGATGGCGAGAAACGTCAGCCACAGAATCGCGAGCACTCCGGATATGCCGAGATAGCCGATGACGGACCACGGTTCACGAAAATCGATCTCACCGAAGCGGATGATCTGCGCAACCGTCACCGCACCGAGAACGACCACCGTATCGGTGACACGGAGGCCCTCGGTGTAGTGCGTCTCCCATTCACGACGCGATGTCGTTCTGCGTAACCGTCGTGCATCACGCCGCGAGACAACCGAACTCTGCGCTTCCAGATCGCTGACTGACACTAGTTTCCCCTCGGTACTTACGCGTTGCCGAACCCTTGCGTGATCGGCACAGCTCCGTGCCACCCCGTCGTGCAGATTAGCTTTTCGTACTTATTGTGTCACTTGGTAACGGTTTGTTGATCGGCGAGAACCCGCAGGTCGTTACATGTTTCTACTGCATTAACCGCACGCGTCCCCCGCGTTGCCGAATTCTCCCGGAAGCCCCCATACCGGCCTTTGTCGACCACCTATTAGTGCCACATTCACCTCGTGTGTCAAGCATTGTCGGTCGAACGCCGTACGTTCGGAGAGATATCTGCGAAGGCCTCCCACATTCGGCGGCCCAGTTCCCGTTGCCCCTCGCCGTTGTAGTGGATCTTCTCGGTCTCGCTGTTGTACAGCCCGCGCGGACCCGGCACGTACGCCACTTTCGCCTTGCGCCGGGGAGTATCGGCATGCACCGCATCGATGACGGCGTAGTTCGCCTCCCCCGATTCGATCTCGTCGGGCACCATCTGGCCCACCACGAACGGAACGTCACCGAACTCGCCACGGAGCGTGTCGATCAGGCTGTCGAGCTTCTCCGCGTACACCGGCCCGGTCAGCAGCGGCACATCGCTCTCACCCTGATGCCACAGCACCGCCGCGAGCTCGTTGCCGGGCTTCGTCGCCAGCCCTGTTCGGATGCGCTGCAGTGCATCCCAGAACAGATTGACTCGCGCGCCGGTATCGGCC
Organism: Rhodococcus sp. 15-725-2-2b; assembly: GCF_002259075.1. NCBI lineage: Bacteria > Bacillati > Actinomycetota > Actinomycetes > Mycobacteriales > Nocardiaceae > Rhodococcus > Rhodococcus sp. 15-725-2-2b. The sequence goes on from NZ_NPFL01000006.1 coordinate 13,883, forward strand.
GGATCCCAGGCGATGCCGTGGATCCGCGCGAAGCCCGAATCACCGCGCGCATACGGAACCAGCAACACCGGCCTACCCGTCGCATCGGCGAGGTGCGCGGCGAACGTCGGACCGAAGCCGACTGCCTTGGAGGGCACCTCGTGAAACAGAGGATTGCTGCCCGCCACGATGGTGTTCTTCGACCGGCCCGACCCGGCCCACTGATGCACCCGTGGATGCGGCGCATCCAGGCCTGCCCCGTCCAATCCGACGCCGGCACCGTGGGCATTGGACTGGCCCAGCACGGCAACCACCAGATACGGCTCGTCGATCGGTTCCACCGGAATGCCGCGTCCGAGACGCTTCTTCACGACGTCTTTCGCTCGCACCTTCGCGTTCTGCCGAAACCCCATGACGCTCCCCCTACTCACGTGCAGTCGTTCTGCGCCGGTACCCCGGCGAAACGATCCCCTATCCACTGATTGACGGCGTCGCCGTTCACATCCCCGTGCCCCCGGCCCGCCTGACGATCGATGGTGATGATGTCTCCGTACCCGCAGGCCTGCTCGAGAGCCGCGTCGGTCCATGCCGCATCGATGTACGTATCAGCATCGCCGTAGGCCACCAGCATCGGTGCCGACGCCGGTCCCTGTGGCACGGCCATCGCCGCCAGTGCGCGCCGGAGGGCATCTGCGGCCGCATCGGATTTCGGGGCGAAGTCCTTGTCGCCCAGCCTGTGCACCGCGTCCTCACGGGCACCGGCCTTGTCCGGCGTGCAGCCGGTGAGCGCGGCCCAGTCCTGAGCGGCGTCGCCACTGCGGTAGTCGTCGAGGTTCAGAGCCGGGTCGCGTCGCGCCAACGACTCCAGTACCCACTGCAGCAGAGGGCCTTGATCGTCGGTCAGTGTTCCCGCGATGGCCTTGTCCACCAGCCCCACCATGTTCGCCCCCGGTGCCAGCGCGACCGCGCCGACCAGATCCAGCTCGGGAGCGTAGGAATCGGCGAGTTCGTTCGCCGCCCACGCGGCACCCCCGCCCTGCGATCCGCCGAACGCAGCCCACTGCGTACCCACATCGGGAAAGACCGTCCGCAGTGCCCGTACGGCATCGATGACGTCGTAGCCGGCGGTGATGTTGTCCAGGTACGCATGGTTGCCCGGATGCCCGAGTCCCTCGTAGTCGGTGATGGCCACCGCGAATCCGGCTGTGGTGTAACCCTGTACGAGCGCCGATGCCCCCAGCAGCGACGCGGACCGCGACGGAGCGCATGCCTGTTCGATACCCGTGGTGCCGTGGGCGTAGGAGATGACGGGCCAACCGCCCTCGGGTGCCTCGCCGGACGGGGTGAACACCGTGCCCGATACCTCGCGCTCGCCCACCCCCGGTTGCACCGAGCGGTACACCACCCGCGCCGCGTTCACGCCCGAAAGCCGCACCTGGATCGGCAGATTGGGCATGGTCTCGGCACTGACGATGGACCCGCTACCGGTTCCCGTATCCGCGATCACCATCTGTTGGGGGTCCGACCCGCGCATCACCGCCGCGAGGGCTCCCTGCACCTGCCCGGCGACGGGCACAACGACCGCGCACCCGGAAAGCAGGGGTAGCAGCAACAGCGCTGCCAACCACCGCCGCGTCGTCGTCACGTCACTACTTGGAGGCCTTGAACCGACGCGCGTACGTCAGACCGGGCTTTTCGATGAATCGATACGTCAATGACCCGAACGCGATACTGATCGCGCCCACCAGCACGAAGTTCCGCAGGAGCCCCAGGGGGCTATCCCCGGCCATCCACCCGAAGCGCCCCACCATGATCAGGATGGGGAAGTGCCACAGGTAGACGCTGAGCGAGATCATGCCGACGTAGCTCAGCGGTGCCCAGTCGGCACGTTCGGCGAGCAGCGACTTCTCTCCACGTGCCAGCGGCACGATGATGAACAGGATCAGCAGCGCCGAGCCGAATGCCACGGTGGAGCTCTGCCAGCGTGAATTGTCGTCGATGAGTTTCAGCGAGATCGCGGCGGTGGGGATCATCGCGAGTCCGGTCCACCAGCGCATCCTGGTGGCGATCGCGCCCTTCAGCATCCCGTTGTCGATCGCGACGAACACCACGGCGGCGAGCATCCCGTACGTGAAATTGTCTGCCAGCGACCAGAAGCTGCGGCTGAGCACCGCGACCTGGTTGGGACCCCAATCCAACAACTTCGGATCGGTGATGCCCGACGGCCCGACGAGCGAGGCGGTGTAGAGCTTTCCGGTGATACCGATGACGAACATGATCACCACCGGAATCATCGCCAGCACCGGCGCCGAGATGGACGTGCGCTTGCGGAGATAGAACGCGATGCCCGTCAACAGTGGCAACGCAAGGTAGAACGCGAACTCCAGCGAGAGCGACCACGACGGGTTGATCCCGGTTTGCAGCATGCTCGGAATGTACGAGTGCAGCAGCGTGAGATTTGCCAGCAGCGTGAGCGGATCGGTGAGGACGCCCAGACCGTTGTCGGTGAAATGCCGTTCGGCGACGGCCGCGTTCTCCACGAACACCGCGCGCATCACGAAGTTCGCGAACAGGAAGATGAACAGATAGGCCGGGAACACCCGAAGCAGGCGATGCATCGCGTAGCTGAAGTTGTTCGGCATCGGCTTGCCTGCGAACAACTTTCGTACCATCGGCAGGAAGATCAGGAATCCCGACAGCGCGAAGAAGAAGATCAGGCCCTGCCCCAGCAACCCCAACTTGTACGTGAGCACGGTCTGCGGTGAGTAATGGCCACCGACGTGGACCGCGAGCACGCACAGGCACGCGAAGCCACGCGGGCCGTCGAGGCCGACGATGCGCGCGGGACGCTTGGACTCACCGGCCACCGAAGGCGCGGGCGCAGTCGCTGCGGCTGCGGTGCTGTCTGGAGTAGCAGTCATGGGTACCTTCTTCAGGTCACGGCGCTGGTGGTGGTGCTGGGCAGAAGTTGACGGCCTCGGTACCGGCGAACCGGTCGCCGAGCCAGCCGAACGCAGCAGCACCATCGATGTCTGCGTGACCGGAATTCGGTTGAAGCACATACTGGATGGTGTCGCCTGCGGCGCAGCCGGCACCGATGGCGGTGTCGGTCCACGCCTGGGAGATCAACGTGTCCTCACCGCCGTAGATCACCAGCATCGGTGCAGCGGCAGGAGACTTCGGCAGACTCATCTCCCGCAGGTATCCCTCGAGAACCGCAGTGGCCTCCGGCGTTGCCGGCCGCAGATCGTCGTCGCCGATCTGCGCGGCCAGCGACGTACGGTCGGCCGCGAGGACGCCCCCGCATGCCGAGAGCTCGTCCCACTTCTCGGCGACGATGCCGCGGCGATAATCGTCCAGATCCAGCTCGGGATGGGCCTGCGACAGGCCCACCAGCACCCACTGCAACAGCGGCTTCTGGTCGTCGGTGAGGGTTCCGTCGGCGGCTGCGGCCGCCAGGCCGGTGATGTCGGCTGCCGGCACCAGACTGACCGACCCGACCATGTCGAGTCCCGCGCCGTAGCTGCGCGCGAGTTCGTTTGCCGCCCAGGCTGCCTGACCACCCTGCGAACCACCGAACGATGCCCAGCGGGTCGACGTACCGGGCACCAACTTGCGGGCCGCACGCACCGAATCGATCAGGTTGTTCCCGACGGTCCTCGCATCGAGGTACGGGTGATACGTGCCGTCCAGACCGAGACCCTGGTAGTCCGAGACCGCGACCACGTATCCGGAGCGAACCAGCGCTGCCACGATCTGTGAGCTTCCGAGCAGTTCCGGATCGGTCGACGGTCCGCAATCGTTCAACACGCCGGTGGTGCCGTGACCGTAGGCGATGATCGGCCAACCACCCTCGGGTGCAGAGCCTTCCGGGGCGAAGATGGTACCGGAGACTCGTTGGGTGGACCCGTCGATCCCGGACGTCGACGTGTACACCACTCGAGCGGCGATGGAGGAGATGGCGCTCACCCGGCGGTCCACGGTGAGCAACTCTTCCGCACTCTCGAGCGAACCGGGGCCGTCGTCGCTGTAATCGGCGGACAGGGTGGCCCCGACGGCGACGGACTGCGGATCGACCACCGGATCGTCCGAAGAACATCCCGCGGCGACCAGTACCAGCGCCAGGGAACCTACCGTTGCCGCTCTGCGCAGCAGCGTCGTTCGTGTGTTCGTCATCGTCTCTCCCCCGTGACCTGCTTGACCAGATGTTCGACCTGATCGCGATGGTCGATCGAATCCCGCGCGATACCGAGCGCGAGAACCAGTACGCCGCCGAGCACGACCCCCATGCCCGCTCCCAGCATCACGTTGCTCTTGACCTGCGGTGTCGTGGCCGCACCCGGCGTCGTCGCCGCATCCACCAGAGTCAGGACCGACACCGGACCGTCGACCCCCAGATCGATCTCCCCGACCAACTTGATGAGCTGCACTGCAACGGAATTGGCGATGTCCCGTGCCTGCTCGGCATCGGCGTTCACCACCGAGATGTCGATCAATGCAGAACCGGGACTCGGCACCACCGTGATGTCCTGCTTCAGCACATCGGGCTCGACGGGCAGGTCCTGGGATGCGATGACGCGTCGCAACACCTGCTCCCCGGTGGCCAGCTCGACGTACGACTCGACGCGAACCAACGCTCCTCGGTTGCCGTCGAGCGAGTTCTTGGGCGACGGTGGTCCAGGGGTGGTGACGAACACTCGCGACACCGCGGTGTACGAGGGCTCGACGAGATAGGTCGCCAACCACGCGACGCCCGCCGACAGCACCGCGGCGGCCAGGATCGATGCCCAGCCGGACAACAGAATTCGGCCGTAGTCCTTGAGGGTCGGCACACCGGTCGGCGCGATCATTTGTTCAGCTCGCACGTGTTGACCGGGCGTTGGCCGGCGAACATGCCCTTGACCCACGGCAGCGATCGGCTGCTGTCCAGATTGCCGTGCCCCTCGCCCTGATGCAGCTCGTACTCGACGAGGTCGCCGGAGTCACACGCGCGCTGCAGCGCCTTCTCGGTCCACGGTTCGAGGATCAGATCGTCCTCGCTGCCGTACATGACCAGAAGCGGTGTCGTCGAACCCTGCTGCGGCAGCGCCATATCCGACAGGTAGCCGCGTAGCCGATCCGTGGCCTCGGCGCTGACCGGCTTCAGATCGGCGGGCTCGAGCTGTGTCTGCAGTTCCGGGACATCGAGCGACCCCGGCGGGACACACTCGAGCAGATCGTCCCAACGCTCCTTCGCGAAACCGGACCGGTAGTCGTCCAGGTTCATCTCGGGATGCGAGATCGCCAACGAATGCAGCGCGTACATCAACAGGGGGTACTGAGCACGAGTCAACGTTTCGTTCGCGGCCGCGTCGGCCAGCCCCGACATGTCCGACACCGGCACCATCGCGGCCGTACCGACCAGCTCCAGGCCGCCGCCGTACTCACCGTTGCGATCGCTCGCCGCCCATGCGGCCATCCCGCCGAGCGAGACGCCGTAGGCCGCCCACCGCGTGCTGAGCGTGGGCATGAAGTTCCTGGCCGCTCGTACCGCATCGATCATGTTGTAGCCGAACGTCTTCGAGTCCAGGTACGGATGGTAGTCACCGTCCATACCGAGACCCTGATAGTCGGTCATCGCCACCGCGAAGCCGTTCAGGGCCAGAGCCGCCACGATAGGAGCATTGCCGAGCAGGTTCGCGTACAGCGAGGGTCCACAGGCATTGAGTACCCCCGTGGTGCCGTGGCCGAACGACACGATGGGCCAACCACCCTCGGGCGCAGTACCGGCCGGAACGATGACGGTTCCCGAGACCTCGGTCGGTGAACCGGTGACACCCGAGGTCGACCGATACACCACCCGAGTAGCGGTGGCACCGAGCTCGGTGATGTCGGTCGCGATGTCCTCGATCGGCTCGGCCGAGATCAGCGAACCAGGAGCTGTACCACCGACATTCGACGGCGGAGGCGGCTCCGAGGCCGGAGCCTCGGCGGTGACCGGAGCCGTTGGCGCGTTGGGCGGAAGAACGACCGACGGCTGCTGAGAACAGGAGACCAGCACCGCGGCGGCGGTCAGCACGACGCCGACCTGTGCCGCGAACCTACCTGGCATCGAAGCTATCCTCTGCTCGCCGAGGAGGTCGCGGTATCGCTCTGCGCCGGCTTCGGCCTGACCGATGTGGAATGGGCAGGTGCCGAGGACGGTGCAGTGAACGGTTCTGCGGAAGCGGGAGTCTCGGCGGCACTCTCGGTAGGCGTCGCGCTGCCACCGAGGAGGCGTCGGGCTGCGGGTTCGAAGGTGGTCACGACGCCGAGCACGGTGGCCCCGACTCCGTCGAGCACCTTGATCGCACGCCTCAGCTTCTCGCGCGTCGTGCGGCCGGTGCGCGCGAGAACCAGTGTGCCGTCGGACAATGCGGTGAGAATCGCGCCGTCGGTGACCTGGAGCAGAGGTGGGGTATCGACGATGACGTAGCGGTACTCGCCGCGCAGCGACTCGAGTAGCTCCTGAGCGCGGTCCGACCCGAGCAACTCGCTCGGATTCGGCGGCACCGGACCCGAGGGCAGCACCGAGACACCGCCGAACACATCGTCCTGGATGGCATCCTCGATGCTGTGCTCGCCCGAGAGCACCGTCGACAGGCCGCTGCTCTGGTCGATTCCCAGTCGGGTGCCCAGGGTTGCGCTGCGAAGATCGCCGCCGACGAGAAGCACCCGGTGCCCTGCTTCGGCGAGAACGGCCGAGAGGTCGATGGCGGTGCTGGTGCGTCCTTCGCCCGCGGCCGCACTGGTGACGGTGATGACGCGAGGAGGAGTTCCCCCGCCGAGGAAGCGAATGTTGGTGCGCAGAGCGCGGAGTGGCTCGCCCATCTTCTGCATCGATGCCACGGCGGCTTTGGGTCGCGTCGCGTCGATCGGAAGGCCGCCGAGGACGACGCGACCCGAAATCTCCTCTGCGCGCGGCCTGTCCCGAATCGAACGATCCAGAAGACCGCGAAGCAACGCGAGTGCGATGCCGAGCACGAAGCCGATGGCAGCGCCGAGGCCGAGGACAGTGGTCAAGCCCATGCCGATCGGCGAGGTCGGTACATCACCCTGATCGACGACGGTGGCACCGGCTGCTGGGCTGCCGCCGCGCTGAGAGGTTTCCAGTTCCTGTACCAACTGGGTCAGCTGACCGGCCACCGCGTTGGTCAACACCTGAGCGACGGCCGGATCGGGATCGGTGGCGCAGAGATCGAGCAGCACCGTCTTCTCGATGGGGGTCGCAGTGACACGCGAACGTAATTCGTCCGGGGACATCTGCAGCTGCAACTGATCGATCGCGCGTTGCGCAACCTGTGTGCTGGTTGCCAATCCGGCGTAGGACGTCACGCGTTCCTGTGAGAACAGGTTGTTCTGGTACGCCTCACCGACCGAGCTGCCGCCCTCCGTGGTGACGAACAGACGGGCGCACGCCTGATACTGCGGCGTCGTGAAGAACGTGTAGGCCCAGCCTCCGGCGATGCCGATGACCGTCGCGAGCGCAACGATCCACCAACCCGCGCGAAGAATTCGCCCGTACTCTCGAATCTCCACGAGTGCTCCTATCGAATGACATCGGTCAAGGGGAAAGAATAAAGCGCAGCGAACGATTCGGCACGGCGTAGATGTTGCGAGTGCATGAAAGCGTGACAACATCAGAGCCTATGAGCATCACGCAACGAGCCGGTGCGGCAGCCATCGTGATCGTTCCCGTTTTCGTTACATTCGCCATGATCGTCGGCGGAACTCCAGCGAAATTGGGGGCGTTCGCCCTCGTCGTGCTGACTGTGGGAGCGTACATCGGCCTACGTCATCCGCTGTATCTGTCTCGCGCTCTTGCATTTTCACTCGGTGCGTTGCCGTTCGGATACGTACCCGGTGTTCACGCTCCGTTGGTTTTCGCGTTGGGTATCGCGGTCGTTCTCGCCACTGTGATCCACCGCACAGCCGTGAGCCGCATCACATGGCCGGAACTGCCCATGATTGCGCTCATCGCTGCGTCCGCGTTGTCGATATTCGCGACGAGTGGCGCTCTGGTCGACTACGTCGAATTCGGTCAATGGCTCGTTTCCACACTCGTAGTCGTCTGCCTGTTGAGAATGCAGCGTGACGAATTGGCATTGTTCGGGCGCATCTACGTCTACGCAGCCTCGGCCGCAGCCGCTTTCGCCCTGGTAATCTTCGCCGTCGACCCCGCCGGGAAACTCATCCGCTATCTGTCGATATTCGGCTACGGCAGCGAGGAGGAAAGCACTCGCTTCGTCTACAGCAGCACCGGAGCCGCAACCGTCCGATTGGCAGGCACGTACGTCGACCCCAACGCAGCCGGAATCGGATTCGTGCTGGCACTGATGTTGTGCGTGCTGCTCTTGCGCGGCTACCTGCGCACAGCCCTTGCGGCCCTGCTGTTCCTGTCGATCGTGTTGACGCTCTCGCGGGCCGCACTGTTCTCGGTGGTGTTCGGTGTGGTGTTGATGCTGGTGTTCCAGCAGCTACGCACCCGCGAGCGCCTCGCCATCGTCGGCGCGTTCGCGGCCGCCTTCGTCGGTGCCATCGCCGTACCGACCGTCCGCAATCGCGTCTTCTCCTCCTTCGGCAACGAAGACGCGGGCTCGAGTGCACGCGGTGACGCCCTCGTGGAATTCCCCGGTCACATGCAAGGCCACTGGATGTTCGGACTCGGCTGGGGCCGTGCAGAATTCAAAGACCCCACGGTCGCTTTTGAGGTCAACTACGTTGCCAACACCCCCCTGCTGACCATCTACCGCGGGGGTCTGGTCGCCGGAATCGCCTTCGTCGCGATACTCGTCGTCATCGCGATAGTGGGGTACAAACTGCTCCGCGCTCGGCAGTGGGAGTACGGGTTCTACGGCGGCGGAATGATCGGCTTCTCCGTCGTGGCACTGCAGCTCGACTTCCCGGTGGTCACCATCCCGGCCACGACGATGGCGTTTTCGGTCATGTACGCCTTTCTCGTCCTTGCATGGGAAAAGGCGTCCGAAACCGATCTCGACGGCGAGAACTCCGAGAGTTCCAAAACGAAAAGCTTGCTTTTACCGGACAGTACTCGACCAGCAGTTTCATAAAAATCGCGCCAATTCTTGTGATTTGTACAAAGCTGCGTTCGTAGTGCAATGATTCACCGCACCGGCCCGTCGATTGGTACGGACCCCCTGGTGGAGAGAATGATGATGGTTCACTTTCGCGGTGGCTTTCGCACAATAATGTCAGCGACAACGGTAGTGGTCGTCGCTGTCGGGCTCGCTTTCGGAACGACGTCCGTTCTCCTTTCACCCGACCACCTCGTCGGCTCCCAATCACGTGCCGAGGCGGCCCCGAACCCGCCCGGTGTCGGACTCTCCGACGGCGGCGGACTGCTCTGGGCCACCGACGCCGAACTCGATACGACCGTGCAGTTCGTGACCGCCATGGGCGTGAAGTCGATGCGCATCGCCATCCCATGGTCGACCGTCGAACCCACCCAGAATCAACTGAACTGGGCGCCCGTCGACCGGGTCGTGAACAAGCTGCGCGCAGCGAACATCTCCATGCTCGGCATCATCGCCTACACCCCGGCCTGGGCGACCTCGCCCGTGAACCAACCCATCAACACCCGACCGGCATCGCCTGCGGCATTCGGCACCTTCGCCGGAAAAGTCGCGGCTCGATACAAGGGCAAGGTGGCCGACTACGAGATCTGGAACGAGCCCAACGGGGCGATGTTCTACGCACCGGAACCCGACCCCGCCGGCTACACCGCGCTGCTCAAGGCCGCGTATCCCAAGATCAAAGCAGCCGACTCGGCCGCCACCGTCGTCGGTGGCGTCCTGGGCGCGGCCGAACAGGCATGGGGAATCATCAACCCCGTCGATTTCACCAACCAGATGTACGCTGCCGGTGCCGCAGGGTATTTCGACGCCCTCTCCTACCACCCGTACCAGTACTCCCTGAAGTTCTCCGAAGGACCGTACGTCGACCACTCACCGGCCCGGCAGGTCATGGACATGCGGACGGCCATGGTCGCCAACGGCGACGGCAGCAAGAAGATCTGGGCCACCGAGTACGGCGTGCCGACATCGGTGGCGTCCGAGGACCAGCAGAGCGCGATGATCACCGACTTCGTCACCAAGTGGCGCGAGCTGCCCTACACCGGCCCGATCTTCCTCTATCAGCTCCGTGACAAGCAGACCGGCAGCAACGACCCGGAGATGACCTTCGGACTGTTGCGCACCGATTGGTCGGCCAAGCCTGCCTTGTGGGCACTGATGAGTCTGTTGCAGAACAACATTCCACGGACCGCCGAGTACAACCGCTTCGCCGCAGCACCCAACAACTTCGGTGCCGTTCTGGGGCCGGTGTTCCCCGTCCGAGACACCTGGGCGCAGTACCGCCAGGATGCCGTCGTGTACGAGATGCCCAACGGATTCGTCGGAGTTCCCCGCGCGGTCGCAGAAGCGGTGCGCTACACGGGCTTCTTGCCCACCACGCCGTTCAACGGCACCTACCAGGACTTCGACAGCCCCTACGGCCTCAGGGTGTTCTCCACCGCCATCGGCGGCACCCACAACATCGGTGGTGGCATCTTCAGCGCCTGGGATCCCACTCTGGGGCCGGCAACCAGTGACGAGGTGCCGCAGTACGGCGGCGGCGTGCGGGTGACGTTCCAGTACGGCGCGATCACGTGGGCACCGTGGGTCGGCACCACCGTCACTCGTTGAATTCACACACATCTGATCGATAATTCACAAACCGCGCGGACCTTTTCTTTCGATCCGTGCTGCCATTTCTCGGTGACTTCGTTGCGGCCACGTTAACTCTGCGCAAAGGCGCGGTTTCCGTTCTCTGTAAATCTATTTTGCCTTGTGAACCACCTCACTTAGCGCTATCTATTTGTCCCCGAAACGGATATTCATATACAGCGAACGAATGACTCTTCGTGGCAGGATTATGTCCAGTGTTCGCACGTCTCGTCGGGGGACGCCAGCTATTCGACGCTCTTGTTGTGCATCGGCGCACTACGGGGCGCTATTCGGCGTGCGGGAAGCCCCAGCTCCATTCGAGTACGGACCGACACGATGGGTAGCTCATGAAGACCGAAGTTTCTGTGTTGCAGCCGGGTTCACTGCTCCATGACGCGGCGGCAGCATGACCGACCGCCTCCGCGTGGCCATTGCGCACGACTACCTCACCCAGCGCGGTGGTGCCGAGAAGGTCGTCCTGGCCATGGCCCGCGCCTTCCCCGACGCACCCATCTACACCACGCTGTTCGAGCCGTCGACGACGTTCCCCGAGTTCTCCGATCTCGACGTACGCCCGTCGTCCTTGAACCGAATCGGTTTCCTACGCAAGAACCACCGTGCCGCGCTTCCCTTGCTGCCCTTCGCATCCTCCTCGATCGAGATCGACGCCGACGTGGTGCTCACCAGTACCAGCGGTTGGGCACACGGCTTTCACACCTCAGGACGCAAACTCGTCTACTGCTATTCACCTGCTCGTTGGTTGTACGAATCGCAGATGTACCTGGGAGAAAGTCGCAGCCCCGTCAAACGTGTTGCCCTCAAGACGCTTTCGTACCCGCTTCGCCAGTGGGATCGACGGGCGGCCTTCTCGGCAGACCGCTACCTCGCCATCTCCACGGTGGTGCAGCAGCGCATCAGCGACGCCTACGGCATCTCGTCGACCGTCGTACCCGCACCGTTCACCGTCGAGACAGCGCCTGCCGAATCGATACCCGACGCCGCCGCGTGGCTGGGCGCAGACGGCTACTACCTGTGCATCTCCCGCCTGCTTCCGTACAAGAACGTCGACAAGGTGATGGCGGCCTTCGCCGACACCGATCGCAAGCTGATCGTCGTCGGTCGCGGCCCGGAGGCCGATCGATTGCGAAAGCTCAAGTCCGACAACGTCCTCATGCTCAGTGACCTGACCTCGGGACAGATGACCTGGCTCTACCAGGGCTGTAACGGTTTGATCGCCGCAAGCTATGAAGATTACGGATTGACCCCCATCGAAGCGGGTCATCACGGCAAGCCCAGCGCAGTGTTGCGCTGGGGCGGCTTCCTCGACACCGTCGACGAGGGCGTGACCGGAGTGTACTTCAATGAGCCCCAGCCGGATTCGATCGCCAACGCGGTCGACGCCCTGGAACGCACGCACTGGGAGCCGTCGAAGATCCAGAACCACATGGAGCAGTTCAGCGAAGAACGCTTCGCAGCCGAGTTGGACGCCGCAGTGACAGACATTCATGCAGGACATATGGAGAGGACGGCGTCGCGATGACCAAGCGCGCACTGATCACCGGCATCACCGGGCAGGACGGCCTGTACCTTGCCGAACTGCTACTGAGCAAGGGCTACAAGGTGTTCGGTCTGCTACGGGGACAGAACAATCCGAAGGCAGCGATGATCGAGCAGGTGCTGCCTCAGGTAGAGGTGTTGCACGGCGACCTTCTCGACCTCTCGGCGCTGATGCGCGCCTTCGCTGTGGCCGACCCCGACGAGGTCTACAACCTCGGAGCCGTCTCCTTCGTGGCGTACTCCTGGGAGAACGCGCGCCTCACCACCGACGTCACCGGCGGCGGAGTGCTGAATATGCTCGAATCCACCCGACTCTACGAGCAGGTAGCGGGCAAGCAGGTTCGCTTCTACCAGGCCTCGAGCTCGGAGATGTTCGGCAAGGTCCAGCAGGTTCCCCAGCGCGAGGAAACCTTGCTCTGGCCACGATCGCCCTACGGCGTCGCCAAGGTCTACGGCCACTACATGACCATCAACTACCGCGAGTCCTACGGCATGCACGCCAGCTCCGGAATTCTGTTCAACCACGAATCACCCCGTCGTGGACCGGAATTCGTCACACGCAAGGTGTCCCAGGCCGTCGCGCGCATCGCACTGGGGCTGCAGAGCGAGCTCTCGCTCGGCAATCTCGACGCCAAGCGCGACTGGGGCTTCGCCGGCGACTACGTCGAAGCCATGTACCTGATGCTGCAACAGGACCAGGCCGACGACTACGTCATCTCCACCGGGGAAACCCACTCGATTCGCGAACTCCTCGACCACGCGTTCGCCGCCGTCGACATCGACGACTGGGAGCCCTACGTCAAGATCGATCCCCGCTTCTTCCGGCCCGCGGAGGTCGACCTCCTCGTCGGCGACTCGGCCAAAGCCCATGCCGCACTCGGTTGGAAGCCGAAAGTCGGCTTCCCCGAATTGGTTACGATGATGGTTCAGAACGACCTCGTCGAACAATCGCCCGACACCGTCAAGATCGCGTGAGTGCCGGACATACCCCGACTGCGCTGATCACCGGAGTGGCCGGCCAGGACGGCAGCTACCTCGCCGATCTGTTGCTCGAGCGCGGTTGGACCCTCCACGGTGTGGCCAAGCCCGGCGGGAACGACGGGACGGTGAACGTCCACGTCGAGCAGCACCGCGTCGATATCAGCAAGCCGGGTGTCGCCCAGGTGCTGATCCACGAAGTGCAGCCCGACTACGTTTTTCACCTCGCCGGGATCTCCTCGGTGTGGCGATCGTGGAACGACCCGGTCCTGACCACTCAGGTCAACGGGCTCTCCGCTGCGGCACTGCTCGATGCCTGCTACACCGAGCAGGAAGCATCGGGTAAACGCATCGTGCTGGTCAACGCATCCAGTGCCGAGATCTTCGCCGGCTCCGGGGTGCCATTGCAGAACGAGGAAACGCGCGTTGCGCCCACCTCCCCCTACGGGGTGTCGAAGGCACTCAGTCACAACATGGTCCAGGTCTACCGAGCCCGAGGACTCGAAGCCACCAACGCCATCCTGTTCAACCACGAGTCACCCAGGCGACCGGAGACCTTCGTGACCCGCAAGATCACCAAGGCCGCCGTCGCCATCACCCGGGGCACCCTCGACACGCTCGAGCTCGGCAACCTCACCGCGGAACGCGATTGGGGCTGGGCCCCGGACTACGTGGATGCAATCGCCGCCATGGCCGACTACGGCAAGGGCGACGACTTCGTGGTCGCCACCGGACAGGCTCACAGCGTCGCCGACTTCGTGGCCGCCGCCTTCGCAGCCGTAGGTATCGAGAACTGGCGTGACTACGTGCGCAGCGATTCCGAGATGCTCAGGCCCGCCGACTCGGCAAGAATGGTCGGTGACGCCGCCAAAGCCCGTGATCTGTTGGGCTGGGCACCGACGAAGGATTTCGACCAGATCGTCGACGCGATGGTCCAATTCGACATGACCGAGGAGATGGCAGCATGACAGCGGTGGAACGGCCTGTGGGCGAAGCGGAGCCCGAGATCTACGACGTGTCGAACTACAAGATGCAGGACATCACGTTCAAGCGGAAGCTGCGCAACCGCATCGGCACCCTCGGCTTCAACATGATCGTCACCTTCATCCCGTCGCACTGGATTCGGCAGAACTTCCTACGTGCGTTCGGGGCGACGATCGGCAAGGACGTCTCGATCTTCCGCGGCACCACCGTCCTCGACCCCGAGGGCCTGACCATCGGCGACGCCTGCTCCATCGGATTCCGCTGCATGCTCGACGCCCGCGGCGGAATCACGATCGGCAGTAACGTTGTCATCGCCAGCGATACACACATCATCGCCGGCTACCACGATCACAACTCACCGGAATTCACTCCGATCCTCGAACCCTGCGTCATCAATGACTACGTCTGGATCGCCAGCCGCAGTACCCTTCTCAGCGGGGTGACCCTCGGTCGCGGCGCCGTGGTCGGTGGTTGCTCGATGGTGCGCGGAGACGTCGGCGAACTCGAAGTGGTTGCCGGAGTGCCCGCGAAGGTGCGAGCGATGCGTGACCCGAAGGCACTCGCCTACCGCCCCAAGTATCGGCCGCTGTTCTACTGATGATCCTGCGTGACTGCCGACTCGTCTACGTCGCCCCCCGATCCGGGGTCGGCGGCGTGGGCGACTACGCCGACGACTTCGCCGACGCCGTGCGGCCACACTTCGCCGAGGTGATCGAGTACCGCCACGACGGACCCGGATCTCACTCGGTGCGCGATATCGTGCGACACCGCAAAGCGATTCAGGAGCTCGTCGACGCCGATCCGGGCCGTGTCATCGTGCACTGCGAACTCAGCGGCGGCTCGGTGATGCCGTTCTGGGCCACAGCTCGGCTCACCGGCAACCCAATGGTGACCGCGACGGTGCACGACCCACCCGGAATCGTCTGGTGGCCCGCCCGCACCAAGTTCCTCGCGGGCAAGAAGGTCCTCAATCACGGCCTGCACTACCCACTTCGAGCGGCCTGGCGTCGCCTCGAGCGCACCGTGGTGGGCAGCCGGACGCTGTTCGCGCTCACCCGTTCCGGTGCCGACTCCCTCGAGCGCAGCTACCCCGAAGTGACGGCCGAGGCCGTGATGCACTTCGTTCCCGAGCGCCCCGACATCACCCCCGCCGAGGATCGCCCCCTGGCCGTCGGCCTGTTCGGATTCGTCTACCGCGGAAAAGGATTCGACCAGCTCCAGCAGCTCCGCGATCGTATGCCGAACGACATCGCCATTCGCATCGCCGGCCGCGGAACCGAACTACTCGACCCCGTCGACGGCGTCGAGATCCTCGGTGAGGTCAACGGACCGGACGAGGACGCCTTCTTCGATTCCATCCGTGCACTCGTGGTGCCCTACGGCAAACGATCCATCTACGGTGACGCCTTCCCCGCCTCCGGTTCGGTCAGTCGCGCCATCGCTTATCAGACCCCGGTGGTGTGCCTTCAGGAAGGCGCACTGTCCGAAACCGATGGCGGTGCACTGGTCGTCGCGGGAGGAACGAACGAGATCGCCGACGCCACCGCAGCCCTCGTCACCGACCGGGTGGCACTGACGAGGCTGCGCCGCGAAGTGGAGACCCTGCGCCGCGCCAACTCCCCCGACATGGTGGCTCAGAACTTCGTGGCTGTGTGGTCCAAATGATGCGGTGGTCCCGATGATGCGGTGGTGCGAATGAACGGCAACCTGATCAAGGCCGGGATCGCGGCCCTGTGGACCTACGGCGGCCGCGGCATCGGCCTGCTGTGGACAGTCGCGCTGATCGCCAAGCTGGGGATCAGCGATTACGGCCAGTACGCGATGGCCTTCGCCCTCGCCGCGATTCTGGCTGCGCCACTGGATCATCCGTTCACCGTGCGCTCGATTCGCGTGACCGAACGCGATTTCCTGGGCGAGCGCACTACCCGCGTACTCGTCGGTGCCGTGCTCGTCGTCGCTGGGCTGTGTCTGGTACAGGTCGGTTACATCGCCTGGTTCGCCCTCGTCATCGGCGGTGGCGAGCTGGTCTTCAACGCATACAAGAGCAGGGCACTGCGCGACGGCCGTCCCGACCTCACGCAACGACTGGACACCACGAGGCAGGCAACGTCCATCGCGCTGGCGACGGCGTACTTGTTCGCCGTTCCCGACCCCACGTTGACAATCGCCAGCCTGCTCTACGCCGCACCGTATTTCGTGATCGCACTGCTCGCAGCCCTGCAGGCCCGGGTAGCCGCGCCGCGCGTTCCCGGCTCGTGGCGCGAGATGTCGATGCTGTTCTCGGAGAACCTCGCCAACGCGGTCTACATCCAAGGCGACGTGCTGCTGCTCGGCTTCCTCACCGATTCCACCATCGCCGGCTACTACTCCGTTGCCGCGGTGACCGCCTGGGCGGTGGCCTTCATCGGACAGGCCTTCGGCAACACATTCCACGAAAAGCTCCGTGCAGCAGACGGACTCGTCAGCGCCGGACCGGCGTTGAAGCACACCGCGGCTCTCGGCACCGCAGCGGGCTCACTGCTGCTGGTGGCCGGCCTCCTGCTCTTCTTCACGCCCGCGTCGGATCAGATCGCGGGCGCCCTGGTGGTGATGTCGCTGTTCGTGGTGATGCGGGTGATGAATCACGTGTTCACCACCGTGCTCTACCTCCAGCACCGCGACCGCACGCGAGTGCTGGCGGCCGCAACCCTGGCACCGCTGAAAATGGTCCTCGTCCTGTGTCTGTTCCCGTTCGGTGCCGTCGGCGCAGCCGTCGCATCGGTGATCACCGACGCCGTACTGCTCGTCTGGTTCATGCGCGCCCTGTACCGCACTGCGGTGAAAGACAATTCGGTGAAAGAAGAGGTGCCGCAATGAGACGCGCGACGTTCCTGCTGTCCAAGGACCCCGTCACCGAGCACGGCGGCGACATCGCACTGTCCCGTTTGATGATGCAGCTCGCCCGTGAGGCGTTCGAAGTGCGATCGATCTGCCTGTCCAAGGAGACCGACGTCGTCCCCGACGTGGTGCGCGTCCCCAAGCCGACCGTCGACGTCGCTCTGCTCCTGAAGTCGGTGCGGCCGACGCGCTCGGTGGTACACGGACGCTACGACGTCGACGCCTTCCGCGACGCCATCGACGCATCCACCTCCGATGTGTATGTGGCCGAACACAGTTACATGGCCGAATCGTTCCTCCGCTCTGCCAAGATGGGGTCACCGTTCGCGATCAACACCGTCAACACCGAATCGCAGGTGTGGAAGGTGACCCGTGGACTGATCGGCCGTATCGAGGCACCCCGCATCCTGCGGGACGAGATCCGCGTCGCCCGCGCGGCCCATGCCGTCGGGACCTACGACGCCGACGAGGCCCAGATGTACCGAGACAACGGAGTCCGCGACGCTCGGTGGATCGACCTCACCCTCGAACCCGCGCCGCAACTCGACCTGTCCCAGACCGCGAAGCGCTTGGTGTTCATGGGGACTCGCGATTGGCCACCGAACCAGGAGGCCTTCAAGATCGCGCTCGAGTACTGGCCGGCGATCTCGGCGGGAATCGAGGGTGCCGAACTGTGCATCATCGGCGCCAAGGCTCCCGGTGCCAAGGATCCCGTCTACCCCGCCGGCGTGCGCGATCTCGGCTTCGTCGACGATCTGCAGGAATTCCTCGGCACCTGCCGGGCACTGATCGCCCCGGTCGCCACCGGCGGCGGCGTGCGCGTCAAGATCCTCGACGCAGCCAGCAAGGGACTCCCCGTCGTCGGTACCTCGGCGGCCGTCGGATCACTGGATTCGATCTTCGAGCTGCCCACGTTCGACGACAAGGAGCAGTTCGTCGCCGAATGTCGCCGCTACCTGCTCGACCGCACCGCCGCCGTCAAAGCGGGGGAGCGAATCTACGAGCTGAACACCGCGCGGTGGAACGACCGTGTGCCCCATTCGACCGTCGAAGCACTGATCAGCGCCCCGTTGACGAGCACTTAGGATGACCGCCATGACCTTCCGCTCACGCCTGCTCACCGTTGCCGCAGCCGCCGCGATCGCTGTCGGACTCTCCTCGCCCGTCGCGCAGGCGGCCCCGGCCGACCTGGGCTTCACCGGTGGCGCACCGTTTCTGACGCTCGACGACGCCACGCTGAACAACGAACTCGGTGCCGGACGTGACATCGGTGCCTCGTGGGTACGGGTGGTCGTGAACTGGGCCGCAATCGAGTCGGCCCCGGGAGTCTTCGACTGGGGCAACACCGATCGCGTGATCAATGCCGCGAGAGCGCAGGGCTATTCGGTGCTGGCCGTGCTGGGCGGAACCCCCGGATGGGCGCAGGGCGGCATCGCCTCACCACTGCCCGGCGCAGTTCCGCTCGATCCCAACACCTTCGGCGCATTCGCCGGCGCAGCCGCTGCGCACCTCGGTGATCGCGTCGACCACTACGAGGTGTGGAACGAGCCCAACATCCCCACCTTCTTCGCACCCGTCGATGCAGTCCGCTACACGAACATGCTGCGCGCGGCCTACCCCGCGATCCACAACGCCGACGCCGGAGCTACCGTGCTGAGCGCCGGCCTGGCGACCACCATCAACGCCGGAGCCTGGACCGTCGCGCCGGTGACCTTCCTTCAGCAGATGTACGCCGCCGGAGCAGCCGGGTTCATGGACGCCGTCGCCATGCACCCCTACACCTTCCCTTTCACCGTCGAGAACGACCCCAACGGCCAATGGGCACAGGTGGATCAGGCCTACGGCACGATGGCGGCCAACGGAGACGGTGGCAAGAAGATCTGGATCACCGAGCTCGGCGCACCCACCGGCACCGGCGCGGGAGCTGTTCCCGAGGATCTGCAGGCCGCCATCATCGGCTCGAGCCTGGCCAAGGCGTCGTCGCTCCCCTACGTCGGCCCGGTGTTCGTGCACTCCCTGCGGGACTCGGGAACCAACCTCGCCGACACCGAACAGAACTACGGACTGCTGCGTAGCGACTTCAGCGCCAAGCCGGCCTACGACGTGGTGCGGGGTTCGTAGCGGACGATCAGTCTTCCGCGGTCGCGCTGTGACAGCCGGCGCGAATGTGTGCACGCATGATGGCCTCCACCCACTCGGCGTCCTCGCATTCCAACGCGTCGACGATCTCGAGGTGATGTGCTGCGCTGCGCGAGATCTCCTTGGCGCTGTACTTGCGAAAAGTTCGTGCTGCAACAAGAGGTTTGAGCAACGCGATGGCCATCTCCGCCATTCGCGCGTTCGGACACTTCGACAGCACGGCGGTGTGGAAGGCGTTGTTCAGACGCGCGATCTCCGGCAGGTCCTCGGCCTCGACGACGATGTCGTGCATCCGCTGCGCCGTACGACGTAGCTCCGCCAGTTCCTCGACCGAGAAATGGCCCGTGGCAAGCTTGGCGGCGTGCGGTTCCAGGAGCGACCGAGACGAGTAGATCGCCTCGACCGTCTCGCGGGTGAACTCGGTGACCCTGGCCCCCTTGTTTTTCTCCACCGTGACCACGCCCGTGGTGGCCAGAGTGAGAAGCGCTTCACGCACCGGAGTCCGGCTGACGCCGAGCCGCCCGGCGAGTTCGGCCTCGTTCAGCTTCTCGCCCGGGCTGTACAGACCCGAGACGAGCAGGTCCAGGATCTTGTCGCTCAGCTCGGACACTGTGTGTGCCCGGCCGTCGGAGGTGTTCTCACACGGGCCATTGTGCATCAGCGAGCTGTTGCCTGGTGCCACCTCGGGAGACGAACGAGTACGACGGCGTTCCGGTGAACCTCTCACCGGCCCGCACCATTGCCAGATAGGCATCGAGGTCGATGCCCGTCTCGATCCCGAGCGAATCCAACAGCGCCACCACGTCCTCCATCGGGACGTTGCCCAGAACGGACGGGTCGCCGGGAAACCACATGTCTCCGCCGAGGCCCCCGAAGGACGCCTCGATCCAATCCGCTCCCGCAGACAGGCTCGCCAACGCGTTGACGGTGCCGAAGCCGTTGCGGTTGTGCAGATGAACCCCCACCGGGATCCCGGGGTGACGGCCCTTGACGCGTCGAACACCGTCGTAGAACTCGTTGGGAGTTTCCACCCCGCTCGTGCCCGCCAGGTACAAGGAGTCCGCTCCGGCATCGACCACGCGCTCGATCACCGCATCGAGCTGGGCAGCGTCGACCGCGCCGCGGCACGGAGCGAAGAAGGCGGTCGCCACCGCCGCGCTGACTTTCTTTCCCGAGCGATGCCCCTGGTCGACGATCGCAGTGAAATCGTGCAGCAACTGCTCGGGCGTCGAATTCTGGTTCTTCGCGGCCATCTCGCGATCGACCGGGATGATCGCGACGATCTCCTCGATCTGCGTGTCGCAGGCCCGTTGTGCGCCGCGAACATTGGGTACCAGCGCCTTGTAGTGGACGCCGTCTCGTCGCGGTGCCTGCTCGATGATGCGTTCGGCATCGCTGAACTGCGGCAACACTTTCGGGTGCGCGAAGGACGTGATCTCGACGGTGGTCACACCGGAATCGACGATTCCGTGCAGCAGCTCGAGTTTGTGGTCGGTGTCCACGAACTGCGATACCGCCTGCAGACCGTCTCGTAGGCCGACCTCGACCAATCTCGCGCTCGTGGGCAACCCGTCGAACACCATCAGATGGTCCCCGCGGCACGGAAGCCGTCGATGGCCTCGCGCGTGAATTCGCCGACGGTGCTGAGGATCTCGTCGGTGTGCTCGCTGAGCTTCGGGCCGGGCCAGCGCACCGACCCGTCGGTACGACTGAGCCGGGGGAACGTGTTCTGCATCGGCACCTCGCCCAGGGTCGGATGCGGGGTGGTGATGATGGATTTGCGGGCGATGAACTGCTCGTCGCCCAACATGTCCTCGGGTCGGTAGATCTTGCCGACCGGAACCGAATGCGCGAGCAGCAGCTCTTCGAGCGCACGCGCATCGTGCTCGATGGTGAACTTCCCGACCATCGCATCGAGCTGTTCCTGCCGCTCGCCACGCGCACCGTGCGTGCTGAACTGCGGATCGGTGGCCAACTCCGGCATACCCATCGCCTCGGCGAGACGTGCGAACACCGTGTTCTGGTTGGCTGCGATCAGGACCCATCCGCCGTCCGCGGTGGGGTAGACGTTGCTGGGCGCGACATTCGGCAGAATGGCACCGCTGCGTTCGCGCTGATAGCCCGAGATGACCCACTCCGGCACAATCGATTCCATGATGCCGAGTACGGCCTCGTAGATGGCCGAATCCACCACTTGTCCACGGCCACTGCGGGTTCGTTCGTACACCGCACCGAGTGTCCCGATGGCGGCGAACACCGCAGCCAGGGTGTCACCGATCGAGATTCCGACCCGTGACGGCGGCGTCGAGGGATCTCCCACCACGTAGCGCAGTCCACCCATTGCCTCACCGATGGAGCCGTAGCCTGCGCGCGAGGAGTACGGGCCGCTCTGACCGAATCCCGAGACCCGAGCCAGCACCAGACCCGGGTTGTCGGCCGAGAGCGTGTCGTAGTCCATCCCCCACCGCTCCAAGGTTCCCGGGCGAAAATTCTCGACGACGATGTCGGACCGCGAGATCAACGTCCGCGCGATGCCCTGCCCCTCGGGGGTGCGCAGGTCGACCGTCACCGATTTCTTGTTGCGACCGACGACCGACCACCACAGCGATTCGCCCTGCGGACGCGTCCGACCCCACTCACGCAATGGGTCTCCGGTTCCCGGCTGCTCGAGCTTGATCACCTCGGCACCGAGATCGCCGAGAATCTGCCCGCAGAACGGCCCGGCGATCAGCTGACCCATCTCGATGACGCGCAGGCCCTCGAGGGGGCCGGTTGACGCCGGCCGAGGTGTACTCGTCTCATCCGTGGCTCGATCGTCGACAGTCACAGCTTCTCCTCTATTGCATGCAATCAATGTTTCGTTCCAGGCTCTGGCCCAGTTCTACCAGCAATCGGTGTTCTTTTGCATACAATCAGGTTGACGTAGTGATCCGCAACACATACCGTTGCGGCAGCCCGATCCCCTCATCGCGCACCGAGATTTCAGGAGAGTTCGTTGACGTCAACCCGCCCGACCGAATCCGAAGTCGACACCCAGGACGGTGAACGCGCGTCGGACATGAATTCGACCCTCGGTTTGCCGATGCGCTGGTTCGTACCCATGGCGCTGGCGATCATCGTGCTGGCGTACCTGTTCACCCCCGCGAAGGGAATGACGGCGGGCTTCGCCACCACGATGGCCCTCGGCGGCCTGCTGATGGTGATCGGTAACGCGATCCCGTGGTTCAACCGCATCGGCGGTGGCGTCATCCTCGCCATCCTGGTTCCGGCCGTGCTGTTCAGCTACAACCTGATGCCCGAGCGCACCGCTACGGCGATCGACGACTTCTACACCCTGTCGGCGTTCGGTGAATTCGTCGTCGCCGCATTGATAGTCGGCAGCATCCTCGGAATGGACCGCTCACTGCTGATCAAGGCGGGTTCGCGCATCATCGTGCCGATCGTGGCCACCATCGCGGTGTGTTTCGCACTGTTCGGATTCATCGGGTATCTCACCGGATACGGACTCGGCAAGATGTTGTTCTACGTCGTCGGGCCCGTTCTCGGTGGAGGCGTTGCGGCAGGGGCCATTCCGATCTCCGAGATCATCGCGCAGAACACCGGCGGAGCCTCGACCGACTACCTGTCGATGCTCGTGCCCGCAGTCGTCGTGGCCAACACCGTCTGCATCGTCGTGGCGGGTGCGCTGGCATGGCTCGGCAGGCGAAAGCCGAACCTGTTCCCCCGCTTCAACGGCAACGGCGAACTTGCCGTCACGAAGTCGAAGATGACCGTGCCGGTGGGCAGAGCAGTGTCCTCGGCAGACGCCGTTCGCAGCTCCATCATCGGATTGTTCACTGCCGGAATGCTGTTCATGATCGCCGACGCCATGTCGTTCTACCTCCCCTCGATCCACAGCTACGTCTTCCTGATCGTGTTGTGCGCCATCGCGAAGATCTTCCTGCCCATCCCGGACTTCCTGGTTCAGGGTGCGGACATCTGGTACAAACTCGTCGCAAGCGCCTTCATCCCGGCCATCCTGGTGGCAGTGAGCATCGTGGCGATCGACTTCAAGCAGGTGCTGACCCTGCTCAACGATCCCGTGTACATGTTCTCCACCATCGCAGTCGTTTTCGTCGCCCTGTTCGCCGCCGGATTCGTGGGATGGCTGGTACATCTGCACTTCATCGAATCGGCCATCTCGGGCGGACTCGGTCTGGCCGACTTCGGCTCGAGCGGCGACCTGGCCGTACTGGGTGCCGCGAATCGACTGGAACTGCTTCCCTTCCTGTCCATCTCGTCACGCATCGGTGGCGGACTGGTGGTGTTGACTCTGTCGATCCTGGGGCCTCTCGTGCTGTGACGCGTGACCTGGCACCCACCCGCCGATGCCGAGCAGTATGGAACAACGTTCCAGTTGTGGCAGGATCTGGCCATGACGAACACGAAGCCGACATCAGCTCGACGTTCGGATGCTCTGTCGAAAGAGCGCATCGTGACGGTGGCGATCGAGATGCTCGATGAGGGCGGAACCGAGGCTTTGACGTTCCGCACTCTGGCCGCACGTTTGTCGACAGGCCCCGGAGCGCTGTACCACCACCTCGGCAACAGAGACGATCTGCTCGCGGCGGCGGCCGAAACCGTCATGGCATCGGCCTTCGAATCATCGTCCGAGAACGGTGCGGCAGAACATGATGTTCGCGGCCTGATGATGAGAGTGTTCGACGTGATCACCACTCGTCCATGGGTGGCAACGCAACTCGCCGCCGCTCCGTGGCAGCCGGCCGTCCTGCATCTGTTCGACCGCATCGGAACCGAACTCGACGCACGCGGAGTTCCGAACGATGCGCAGTTCGACGCCGCATCCGTCCTTCTGTACCACGCTATCGGGGTTGCGAGTCAGCGCGATGCCGGGAGGGAACTGGCCGCCACGGTGACGGACCGTGCGGCATTTCTCGACTCCACGCGCACAGCAGTGACGGACACCGGCGACTATCCGTTCCTGACTCGGATCGCGTCGCAGTTCGCACGCCACGACGACCGCGAGCAGTTCCAGGCCGGAATCGACATCGTCCTGGCCGGCATCGACCGAGGTTGAACCGAACGCCAGCCGACACCCCCGCTTGACAGGCTTGGAACAGTGTTCCATTCTTGGTTGGAACAGCGTTCCAACAACGAGCGGAGACAGTCATGGGTTCATCCATCTCGATCATCGGTGCAGGCCTCGGCGGCCTGGCGCTGGCACGGGTTCTGCACGTGCACGGAATCGCCGCCACGGTGTACGAGGCCGACGCCACGCCTGACGTGCGCACCCAGGGCGGGCAGCTCGACATCCACGAAGGGGACGGGCAAGTCGCCCTCGCCGCGGCCGGGCTGACCGAGCAGTTTCGGGCCATCATTCACGAGGGAGGCGAAGCGACTCGCGTACTACGCCCGAACGGCGAGGCTCTGTTCGACGAATCCGACGACGGCACCGGGGGTCGACCGGAGGTGCTGCGCGGCGACCTGCGACGCATTCTGCTCGACTCACTGCCCGCCGACACCGTTCAGTGGGGACACAAGCTCACCTCCGTGCGCCCGCTGGGCAATGGGCAACACGACATCGAGTTCGAGAACGGAACCACCACGGTCAGTGATCTGCTCGTCGGCGCCGACGGCGCGTGGTCACGAGTCCGATCTCTGCTCTCCGCCGCCGTGCCCGAATATGTGGGCACGGTCTTCATCGAGACCTACCTGCACGACGTCGATGCGCGTCACCCCGCCACCGCCCGGGCAGTCGGTGGTGGTGCAATGTTCGCCGTCAGCCCGGGTAAGGGAATCACCGTGCACCGAGAGGTCGGCGGCATCCTGCACACCTACGTTCAGCTCAACCGCAGCCCCGAGTGGCTCGACTCGATCGATTTCTCCGACGCCGCTTCCGCCAAAGCAACGATCGCAGCCGAGTTCGACGGGTGGGCAACGGAATTGACGGCGTTGATCACCGACGGGGAGACCGCGCTGGTTCCCCGCAGGATCTTCACGCTGCCCAACGACCACCACTGGGATCACACATCCGGAGTGACACTCCTGGGCGACGCCGCACACCTGATGCCGCCATCCGGCGACGGCGCGAATCTGGCGATGTTCGACGGTGCCGAACTCGCTCGCGCGATCGCCGATCACCGCGGCGACCTCGACACAGCTCTGTCGGTCTTCGAGAAGGCCATGTTCACCCGCAGTGAAGCGGTGGCCGTCCAGGCACACGAAACGCTCGACCTGTGTCTCGGGGAACGATCACCGTTCGGGCTGATCGACCTGATCACCGGCGTCACCACCGGCAGCTCCGGTGATCGCCTCGCGCAGTAGCGCATTCGCTGTCCGCCGCGATGTCGAGTGCGAGGGTGGGACCCGACCGCCTCCTTGTCGGTCATGATGTACCGGTGCCGACTACCGATCCGTTCCATGCCCTCGTTCTGATGAACGCAGTGTTCGCCTCTGCCGCATGGAGTCTCGCCAAGCCCTCGTGGCCCGCAGCGATATCGCTGGTTGTCGCCTCCATCCTGTGGTTGTTCTTCAACGCCCCCATCGAAGGCGCAGTGTTGTACGTGGTCGACGCGGACAGAGGGTTGACCGAATCCGACTTTCTCACTGTTGCCGGGGTGATCCTGGCTGGGGTGACTGTTGCCAGAGTCCGTCGCGGCCGGCGACCGGGCGTCGACTCCTGAGCTGGTACCTCGTCGGTCAGATGTAGTCCTGTAGATGGATGCGCAGTCGAGTACCCGGTGATTGACTCTTCCCCGTGAGTCGTCCGATGAGTGTGTCCGTCACCCGAAGTCGCTGGTCGATCGTCGTATTGGCATGCGGCGGGGCGGCGTTGGTGGCCGCGTTCGTACTCGGCCCAGCTGCGTTGCTGCGCGGACGCTATCCGCAGTTCCAGGATCGATCCGTCATGAGTGAGCTGCTCGGCCGCGGCTTGGTCGAGTACTGGGGCAGCGGCGTCCGCACCTATCCGCCCGGCTTGGCGGAGATGGTGGACTACTGGTTCGAGTGGCACGCGATCAAGATCGTCATCTCGGTGCTGCTGACCGTGGTTCTGGGTCTGCTCGCGGCGACTCTGTGGCGGCGATCTCTGACGGCAGGCGTAGGTTACGTGGTCGCTGCGGCCACTACGACTGTGCTGTCGTTGTTTTCGGTGTTCGTCGCTGTGCTCAACATCCAGTCGACGGTCGCACCCGTGATCGCCCTGCTTCCGATGCTCTCCGCTGACAACGTGGACGCGCGAGCGGCGCAGTCTCTGATCGAGAACGGCGTGCAGAGTGGAGACACCAGGCCGCCTCTGCTCGAGTTGCTCACACAGGTCGAGCACTACAACTGGGCGGTGATCGTCGCTACCGCAGTGGTGATCGCGGTCGTCGGTACCGGAACCGTCATCGCCTTCCGACGCCACCGGTCGTCGGACGGTGCTCACCGCCGGATGTTCGTCATCCTCGGATCACTTGGTGCAGTGATGACGATCGCGATGGCGCTGCTGTTCGTCGCGGCCGTTGTTGCCGTCGTCGATCCTGGAGCAGCCCTGCTCGGCGCGGTCGGTTTCTGACTCTATTGCCGGCTGCGATCGCGGGCACGGGCACGGAATTGGCCGAGTGCGAGGACGATCAACGCGACCCCCAACAGGGTGAGGGGAATGTGGGCGAGGGGAGCGTAGATGTCGAGTACGACGAGCTGCCATACCACCCACCCGATGGTCACCAGCCCCACGCACGCGACGTACACCGCCGCTTCGGACGCATCGACGAGCACCGCGGCCACGCAGATCAACGGCCCGAGGCCGAGAAAGAACAGCACGAACAACCCGGATACGCGGTAGTCCCAGGTGTGCCACGAAGGGAGCATTCCGACGTCTAACCCGAGCGACCGCCCACTGGGGTCGGAGGTCAAGGACAGTCCGTTGAACATCCCGGCTGCACCGAGCACGATCAGCAATGCCACCGTCGAGAGCTTGTTCACGGTGGCGTCATGAGTTGGTCGTCCTTCGGTCGTGGCCGCCGCACCCCGGCGTAGCTGTTGATCCTGCCAGAAGGAGGCCGCTCGGTCTTGTTCTATCCGAGAAAGCACTATGCGAGACTCAGCGTATGAGCATCAAGCTCGAAAACGTCGGCATCGCCGTCCGCGACATCGAAGCCACGATCGACTTCTTCACCGAGCTCGGCCTCACGGTCCTCGGCCGCGACACGGTCAGCGGTGAGTGGGCGGACACCGCCGTCGGTCTCGACGGCAACCACGCCAAGATCGCAGTGCTGCAGACCCCGGACGGCCTCGGCCGTATCGAGCTTTTCGAGTACATCCACCCCGACGCCATCGAGACGACGCCGACGCTGCCCAACGAGATCGGCATGCACCGCATCGCGTTCTCGGTCGACGACATCGACGCCGCTCTGGCGATTGCAGCCCGCCACGGTTACTTACCCCTGCGAGGCGTGGCCGATTACGAGGGCGTCTACAAGCTCACCTACCTCCGCGGGCCGAGCGGCATTCTTCTGATGTTCGCCCAATCGCTTTCGACTCCCGAAAGCTAAGTCACCGCGTTGGCAGCTCGAACAACCGCGTCGAGGGTGGCAGACAGAACGGAGCGATCGATACCGGCCGCCCACTCGGAGCCTGCGGCAGTGCGATATTCGAGCATCGTGACGGCATCGCTGTCGTTGCCGGCCCGCACACTGGTCTGGGTCAGGCCGAGAATCTCCACGTGACGGCCCTGCGCGGCCAACGCGTCGACGAGTGCCTCGACCGGCCCGACGCCCCCGTGTGACGTGCTGTAGGACGTCCCGTCGATCTTCAGTGTGACGCAGGTGTCGGCGGAACCGTTGTCATCGTGAGAGTCGAAGCCGATCAGCGTCACATCTGCATCGTCGATATCGATGTACTCCGCCCTGAAGATGTCCCAGAGCTGCTCGGTCGACAGTTCGGTACCGATCGAATCGGTGCGGTTCTGCACGTGCCGGGCGAGGTCGATCTGAAGGCGACGCGGGAGTTCGATGCCGTAGCCGGTTTCCAGAAGATAGGCGATTCCTCCCTTGCCCGATTGCGAGTTCACTCGAATGACAGCGTCGTACGAGCGACCGATGTCGTTGGGGTCGATCGGCAGATATGGCACCCGCCATTCGATCTCGTCCTCGGAGCGACCTTCGCTCACCGCTCGCGTGCGGTGCTCGGCGAAACCCTTCCTGATGGCGTCCTGGTGCGTACCACTGAAGGCGGTGTGCACCAGATCGCCCACATACGGGTGCCGAGGATGGATCTCGAGTTGGTTGCAGTATTCGACGGTGCGGCGAATCTGGTCGATGTCGGAGAAGTCGATCATGGGATCGATACCCTGTGCATGCAAATTGAGTGCGAGAGTGGCGATATCGACGTTTCCGGTGCGTTCGCCGTTGCCGAACACACAACCCTCCACTCGTTGCGCACCGGCCAGAACTGCCAGCTCGGCGCAGGCAATGCCCGTGCCGCGGTCGTTGTGCGGATGGACCGAGAGGATCACGCTGTCTCGACGCGCAAGGTTGTTGTTCATGTACTCGATCTGGTCTGCATAGACATTCGGTGTCGCCACTTCCACGGTGGCAGGCAGATTCAGGATGACCGGCCGCTGCTGCGTAGCGTCCCACGCAGTCGTGACTGCATCGCAGACGTCGAGAACATAGTCGGGTTCGGTGAGATTGAAGACCTCGGGTGAGAACTCGAACCGCACGTTGGGCAGGTCGCCGGCAAGTTCGAGAACGTCGGCCGCACCCGAAAGTATCAGTGAGCGAAGCTCGTTGGCCTCGCGGCCGAGTACCACCTCACGCCACGTCGGAGCAGTGGCGGTGTACATGTGGATCACGACGTCGTTGGTGATGCCGCGAATCGACTCCACCGTTCGCTCGATCAGGTCGCGTCGAGCCGGGGTGAAGACCACCACGGTGACGTCGTCGGGTGCGAGATCGGTGTGGGCAAGCAGTCGCACGAAATCGAAATCGGTTTGCGAGGCCGACGGATAGCCGACTTCGATTTCCTTGTAGCCCATGGCAACCATCAACTCGAAGAACTGCTTCTTGCGGGCAGGATCCATCGGCTCGGGAAGCGCTTGGTTACCGTCGCGGAGATCGACAGGTACCCACAGCGGTGCCTCGGTCAGCCGTCGGTCCGGCCATTGACGTTCCGTAAGCGGAATGTCGACCTTCGAGTAGACGTCACGGTAACGATGTGACGGCATCTGGGAGCGCCGCTGCCGATTCCAGGTGGGCGCACCGGAGGGGACGGGACCAGCGGGAGTGGACAGGGTGGGAAATGCAGACATGGTGGAGGTACCTGTTCTGATCGGACGGTGAGGCGAACCGGCAGGCATCGGACTCCACGACGGGGTTGCCGGTCCTGGCTATGCCCCGTCGTGGCCGATAAGGAGAAGGCCCGTGAATGTGCGCATGCGAGCAATGTATCACTACTCCTCAGACAAGCTGAGGAGTAGTGTTCCAGTGTGACCGCGATACGCCGAACATCCTTGGCCGATCAGGCCGCCGAACTTCTGCTTGCACGAATTCAGTCCGGCGAGTGGCCGATCGGCACCAAACTGCCAGGTGAAACCACCCTTGCCCCCATGTTCGACGTCGGTAGATCGACGATGCGCGAGGCCATCAGACAACTGGCGGGGCGCGGAATCCTCGTCACCCGGCAGGGCTCCGGAGTCTTCGTCGAATCACTCGACGAGGCACGGACGGAATGGGACCGAGTTCTGCAGCGGGTTCACATCACCGCAGTCCTCGAAGCCCGCCTCGCGATCGAAGGTGAGGCCGCCGCCCTCGCCGCAATCAGACGCACCCCCACCGATCTCGACACCATTCGCAGCTCACTCGAAACGCGCAACACCGCTCGCAGCGACGCAGTCGATCTGGTGAACGCGGACATGGCTTTTCACCGCTCCATCGTGGTCGCGTCACACAACGACATTCTGCTCGGACTCTTCGACTCCATGGCACCACGTCTCCGCGACGCCATGATCGACGTGTTGCGAATGGCCGGATCGTTCGGCGACAAGGCCGACCACGACACGCACGCAGACGTCGTCGAGGCAATCGGGGCCCGCGATTCACAAAAAGCTCACGTCCTCACACGCGCGCACCTGCTGGAGTTGTCGGAGTCGATGAATCCGTCGATGTAACGGGCCGGCAGGTAAGGGAGGAACAAGGTGTATCCGGGATGGGACTACATGCGGAGCGACAGCTTGGTGTGGCGACTACCCATGTACGCGGGGACAATTGGCCCTGAAGGCAATCCAGCGTTCGAGCCACCTGTTGCGTGGACACGCGCGCTCGAGGCCGTGGCACGGGACCTGGAGTGCCTGCGGTTCGGGCGTGAAGTCAACCTGCGCCCACTCGTATGGGAGTTCGAGATCACCCCCCAATACTGCGTGATAATCGGGTGGGCCGGAGCCAAGGGCATCGGAGGTTTCGGCCGAGGCGACGGTATGTCGATGGATTCGACCTACCCCGACGCCGCCGTATGGGTGGCCGAGACAGTACAAACGGAGTTGGGCGGATACGAATTCGTGCAGTGGCCGAGCCACGGCAAGCACTTACTGAAGCCGTCCGCCCACTCGAACGTTGCGCGATGGATAGATCCGCACGACAACACCGTGGTGGCCGATATCGGATCTCTCTGCCTTCCCTGAGGAGTTTTCACACAGGGCTGAGTCGTGTTCGCAGCAAACAGAATTCGTTACCTTCGGGATCGGCGAGCACGTGCCACGACTCCTGGCCGGTCTGACCGATGTCCACTCGTCGTGCGCCGAGCGCGAGAAGTCGTTCCAATTCGGCGTCCTGATCCCGATCGGTTGCGCTGACGTCGATATGCAAGCGAGGCTTCGCCTTTTCGGGATTCTCGTTACGACTGAGGATGATGGTCGGCTGCGCCCCTCCGAACCCGTCGCGCGCACCGATCTCCACGGAACCGTCGTCCTCCCTGTCCAATACGACGAAGCCCAACACCTCGCACCAGAACGTGGCCAAGGCCTCGGGATCGCGACAATCGAGTACGAGTTCACTGATTCGACATGCCATGGGCGCGAATCTACACCTGGCACAGGGTCGAAAAGCGCGTTGACGGTGGACCTCCGCCGAACACCTTTGTTTTCATAGGAATTGCCCGGGTATGCGCCCTTGATGCCCGATTCAGCGACATCACCCGCACCGACCGAAGCAGACCCCGACGACCCCCGTAAGGCGGATTCACCTGCGGATCTGACCAAGCCGTCCTGGATCTACGTACTGAAGAAGACCGCCCGTGAGTTCTCCCGCGACCAGTGCACCGACCTCGCAGCCGCGCTGACCTACTACGCCGTCCTCTCGCTCTTCCCCGCGATCCTGGCCATCGTGTCGTTGCTGGGCGTGTTCGGTCAAGGGCAGGCCACGGTCGACGGAGTACTGCAGATCGTCGGCGATCTCGGACCCCAATCGGCGGTCGACACCCTGCGCGAGCCGATCGAACAGCTCGTCCAGGCACCTACCGCGGGCTTTGCGTTGATCATCGGTATCGCCGGTGCGCTGTGGTCTGCGTCCGGCTACGTCGGCGCATTCGGCCGCGCGATGAACCGCATGTACGAGGTGGACGAGGGCAGGCCCATCTGGAAGCTGCGTCCGGTGATGCTTCTGGTCACGCTCGTCGCTCTCGTACTCATCGCACTCGCCGCCGTCATGCTGGCGATCAGTGGGCCCGTAGCGAAAGCTGTGGGCGACGCCGTCGGACTCGGTGATACCACTTTGACGATCTGGAACATCGCGCGCTGGCCGCTGGTCCTGATCGTTGTGGTACTTGCGGTGGCGATCCTGTACTACGCAACACCGAATGTGCAGCAGCCCAAGTTCAAATGGATCAGTTCCGGTGCCGCCGTCGGCATCATTGTGTGGATTCTGGCCACCGTCGCGTTCGGCTTCTACGTCGCGAACTTCTCCAGCTACAACAAGACCTACGGATCCCTCGCTGGAGCCATCGTGTTCCTGCTGTGGCTCTGGATCACCAACTTGGCCTTGCTGTTCGGAGCCGAGCTGGACTCCGAACTCGAACGTGGCCGTCAACTCCAGGCAGGCATCGTCGCCGAGAAGCGCCTGCAGCTGCCGCCCCGGGACACCCGCGTCTCGGACAAGAACGACGAGAAGGATGCGCAGGCCGTGGAGCAGGGTCGCGCACTTCGGGAGCAACACAACCCGGAACAGTGAGCTCAGCGAAAGAGCTAGACTTCGCGACGCCGTGCCCAACCACCTTTGGAGTCTCCACATGCCCCAGCTGAAGACCGTCAGCGAATTCACCGGCAAGTGGTTCGCCCTGATCGTCGTGGCCGCAGGAGCGCTGGCCCTGATCACTCCCGACACGTTCAGCGGCGGCACACCGGCCGTTCCGTGGCTGCTGTCGATCATCATGCTCGGCATGGGAATGACGTTGCGGCTCTCCGACTTCGCTGTCGTCGCCCGGCGACCGTGGGCACTGTTGCTCGGGGTCGCCGCGCAGTTCATCGCGATGCCGCTCCTCGGACTCGGCATTGCCAACGCACTCGGACTGTCGGCGGCACTGACCGCAGGCATGGTGTTGGTCGGCTCCGCACCGGGCGGTACCGCATCCAACGTGATGGTCTATCTGGCCAAAGGCGATACCGCACTGTCGGTGGCGATGACGTCGGTGTCCACCCTGCTCGCACCGATACTCACGCCGCTGCTGGTGCTCTGGCTCGCCGGTGAGTATCTGCCGGTCGACGCCGGTGGACTGTTCGTCTCGATCCTGCAGATCGTGCTGGTACCAGTTGTGCTGGGAGTTGTTCTGCGCCTGCTGTTTCCGGCGATCATCGACCGCATGCTCGACGCCCTGCCGCTCATTTCCGTCGCCGGAATCACCGCCGTTGTCGTCCTCGTGGTGGCCGCCAGCGCCCCGACTTTGCTGTCCATCGGCGCTCTCATCGTCGTGGCCGTGGTTCTGCACAATTCGCTCGGACTCGCGGTGGGGTACGCCATCGGCAAGGCGTGCGGACTCGATGTCGCCAGCCGACGCGCGATCAGCATCGAGGTGGGTATGCAGAACTCCGGCCTGGCCGCAGCACTCGCGTCGGTCCATTTCAGTCCCGCGGCGGCTCTGCCCGCCGCCATCTTCTCCGTGTGGCACAACGTCTCCGGCTCACTTCTGGCCAGCTACTGGTCCAGGCGATCGATCGAACCGCGGCCGGCCGAGCGCACGCCGGAGTCGACACGTATGACGACCGAGTAGAACCCGCACGCTGGATTTCGACACAGAATCCGGTGCAGCCGACCGCGCTGAGCGCGGTCGGTTGCACCGGATTTTTCGGTTCTGCTCCGCACCTTCCTTGCGTTATCTGCATTCATTATGCAATATATGCATTATGCTCGGTGTCCGCCGAGCTCGACGTCGAGGAGGCCCCATGATCACAGTGACCAGCGCCGCGGGTGGTGTCGGCCGCTTGCTCGTTCGACAGCTCGCTGCGCAGAACGTGCCGGTTCGGGCGGTGGTCAAGAACACGACGCAAGCCGAGACCACGCGCGGGGACGGAGCCATCGAGGTCGTCGTGGGTGATCTCCGATCTCAGGACACGCTCCATACCGCCCTGGCAGGGACCGACGTCCTCTACCACGCTGCACCGACGCAGATCATCGACGAGAAGCCGATCATCGATCACCTGATCGCAGTGGGACCGGCAAGCGGATTGCAGCACATAGTTTTTCATTCCGTGATCCATCCGAACCTGCACCAACTGACGCACCATCACCAGAAGGACATCGCCGAAGGGATGCTGCGCGACTGCGGAATTCCCACCACGGTGCTCAGACCGTCGCACTACATGCAGAACTACTTGGAAGTGTGGGAATTTCTGCAGGCCGGAGTGATGCCCTACCCGGTTTCTCCGGACAGCGTCATGGGCGTTGTCGACGTAGCCGACGTGGCCGAAGCCGCCGCGAACATCCTGATCGACCCATCGCCGCACAAGGGTCGCGTCTACGACCTGTCCACCGTGGAACTCACGCGTCACGAGATGGCAGAGATCTGGTCCGATGTGCTCGGCCACAAGGTGACTGCTCTTCGAATCCCGCCGTCGTCGCTGACGAACTCACTGACGGTGCTGCCTGCGCTTGCCCCGGTCATCGGACATGCGTTGGTCTCGACCAAACTGAAATCCATCGGCCACCTCGTTCGTGGTGCCAAGGCTGCGTCCAACCCGCGTGACATGAAGAACTGGCCCGCCGACGCACGCACGGCGTACCGAACGATGATGACCCACTACGACGGCTACGGCCTACCGGCAGGAGACCTGAAGGTTCTTCCGACGCTGCTCGGCCGTGCTCCCACATCGTACGAACAGTTCGCACGGCGTTCGGCCGCTGAGCTCGGGCGGTCGGACCGATGATCCGCCGAGGGCCCCACTACCGTCCCGGCCGGTCGTTGGTCACCGGCGCGAGTTCCGGAATCGGTGCCGAATTCGCCCGAGCGCTGGCGGCACGAGGATCCGATCTCGTACTCGTCGCACGACGAGAAGAGCGACTGACCGCTCTGGAGGAGGAGCTCGAGCAGAAGCACGGAATCCGTTGCCGCACAGTGGCCTGGGACCTGTCGGAAAAGTCGAGCGGACGCCGACTGCGCGAGCTGGTGCCCGAGCGGGTCGATCTCGTCGTCAACAATGCAGGGTTCGCCGTACAGGGACCGTTCGCGGACGGCGATGCCGACGACTTCGAGCGCCTCGTCGCCGTCGACATCCGCGCGGTCGTCGACATCTGTTCGGCGTTCCTGCCGGACATGATCGACCGCAGGGACGGGACCATCGTCAACGTGGCCAGCACGACTGCGTTCCAGCCCGTTCCGTCGCTCGCGGTGTATGCGGCCGCCAAAGCATTCGTTCTGAGCTTCAGCCAGTCCCTGTGGTACGAGTCTGCGAAGAACGGAGTCAGGGTGTTCGCACTCAATCCCGGGCCGACCCACACCGAATTCTTCGACGTCATCGGAGACTCCGCCGCAGCGACCGGTACCTACCAAACACCGAACGAAGTCGTGGACACTGCCATGCGCGCACTCGACGCCAGAAGGTCTCGGCCGCAGGTGATCTCGGGCCGACGAAATACTGTTCAGGCCATCGCGGCGGGTCTGGTCCCCGCGCGAATTCTGTTGCCCGCCCTCGCGCGCATGCTTCACTAGTACGGTTCCGGACGCGGCGTTCTCCCGACTCTCCCACCGAAATGTAGTGTCACGAACATGGCCAGGGTCTCCAGATTCACACTCGCCGATCGGCAGGAAGCGGTCGCGCGCGCCTTCGGCGGTGCCGAAAGCCCAGCGAGCGTGGCGACCTCGCTGGGTATCCACACCACCACGCTCTATCGCTGGGCCGGATCGTCGACCACCGACGAGCCCGGGCCCGCAGCGGCCCGACTGATCGAGGCCACCCAGGAGCTGTTGCGTCACGCCGACTACTCGGACATCACGATCGAAAGCGTTGCTGCCCGATGCGGTCTCGCACCGAGAACGGCGTTCCACCACTTCCCCACCAAACGTGAGCTGTTCCAAGCGGCGGTCGACGACGCCGCCACCGTACTGATCGGCCGCATTCACGAGGGCTCGATCACCGCGACGTGGCCCGACTCGCCCCTCGAGCAATTGCAGACGTTTCTACACATCGCGGCAGCGAGCATCTACGACACCCCGCGTACCCATGTGCTGTTCCGCAATCTCGGAGTACCGAGATCCGAGGGCTCGGCAGAACGCTGGCACGACAGCTTCGTCGATGCGATCGCACAACTACTGAGGGCCGCGGCGGAAGCACGACAGATTCGCAGCGACACGGACATCGTCGCGACCGCGCATCTCCTCACCGGAGCCATGCGAGGGATTCACACAGCAGTATTCGAGGGCACGGACCCTGCCACCGCATTGAGCCTCGTCGACAGGGTTCACTTGATGGTCCCACCGCGCTGACATCGGATACGAGTCGATACCGGTCGACGTGGGAGAATCGCCCGATCCATCAGCGCGCCAGCTCCGCACCCCTCCACGAATGGACCACAGTGTCGAATCTTCACCATGCACCGCTTGCGGGCGTGACCCCGAATACCCTCTATCGCATCATGGCGCTTCGGGTCGCGGTGTTCGTCCACGAGCAGAAGATCGTCGACGAGGCGGAACTCGATGGCGCGGACCTACTTCCGACGACGGAGTTGTTCTGGATCCAGGACGACCACGGCGAGGTGTTGGCCACTCTTCGCGTCCTCGTCGACGACACGGTTCACATCGGACGGGTCGCGACCGCAGCTCATGCGCGCGGTAGCGGCTACGCAGGCGAACTCGTCGATGCCGCACTGACGGCCCACCCCGGGGTAGTCGAAATCTCCGCGCAAGCGCACCTCGAGAAATGGTACGAGCGCTTCGGATTCGTTCGAGTGGGAGAGCAGTACCTGGAAGCGGGAATCCCGCACGTGAAGATGCTCACCCGGGATGCAGACCCCCGATAGATCACGCGGACGACTACGGCTGCGCAGGGCGGCCCAGTCGGTAGCCCTGCAGCAAGTCCGCCCCGATCGACATGGCCGCCGCGAGGTCCTCGTCGGTCTCCACACCCTCGAACACGCATCGGGCGCTGGTCTTGCGCGCGAACTCGAGCACCAGTTCCGCCAAAGCCAGCTTCGCCCGATTCGCCCTCATCTCGTGGACGACGAAGGCATCGAGTTTGACGATCTCGGGTTCGAGCAGGACGAGATGCCGCATTCCCGCGTACCCCGATCCCAGATCGTCGACCGCCACGGCCACCCCGCCGCGTCGAAGCTCGGCCAGGACGGACACCACCGCGTCCTCGTCGACGAGGGCGGCATGCTCGGTGATCTCGACAACCAATGGCCGACGTCGCCCGACATCGAGCAGTACGTCGACCAGAGCCGAGTCGACCAACAGCGTTGCAGCGCTGAGATTCACCGCAACGAAAGGCCCACTCGGCAGACGAACGGATTCCTCCAGTGCTCTGACCGCCGCCGACCTGTCGAGCGCAGGACCCAAGCCACAGTGCGCAGCATCGGCAAACCATGCTTCGGTGTCACCGCCGCCGGCCGGAAAACGAGAAAGAGCCTCGTATCCCTCGATCGCACCGTCATCGGCTCGAACGATCGGCTGAAAGACGATCTGCGGACCACCGCACGCAATCACGGCCTCCACCCGACGCCTCGCACGCAACAGTGTCGAATGCAGCGGCGTCGAGGCACCTCTAGTCGACGACACGGGTCGTCGAATACATCGGAGAAAGCAGTTCGGCCGCGACCTCGATCAGTCGACGCTGCATGCTGCCAGAGGAAGATCGGCGAATCGGTCCATCAGGAACTGGGCAGCCTCGCCGCCGTAGCCGTCGATCAGCTGCGGACCGAAGTGGTTGGGCAACACCGCACCCTGCAGGATCGGCGGCAACGAATTGGTTCGGAACTCCACCCGGGCACCGAGCGCACACCAGTCGTACGCCAGTTGCCTGGCCTGGCCGTACGGCACCGTGTCGTCATTTATTCCGCTGGTGATCATCACCGGAGCATTCGGCGTACTGCGGCCGATTCGTTGCTCGTCGAAGATCGCCCCGGCCTGCGGGATCCCACGCAGGTTCTCCAACATGGACTTTCCGTCCTTCGTCAGCGTCTCCGTGCGCAGGAACGGGTGCTCGAGAATCGTGTCGCCGATGCATTCCGTCGACAGCTCGTTCAGCACCGCCTTGCCCTGATCGGTGAGTCGCTCGTCGATGAGCGGGCGCAGACTCGGGTCACGTTCGACGAATCCGTTGAGGGCATAACCGATCACACCACCGATAAGTGTTCCGTCGACGGTCTTCAACACCTCGAGCAGATCGGCCGTCGGAGCCCCGGCCCACGTCCCCTTCAGATTCAGCTCCGGCGCGTACTCGCCGGCGAGTTCCGCGGCGGCCGCGGCAGCCCCACCGCCCTGCGAGTAACCCCAGATGCCGATCGGTGCATTCGCGTCGCCGCCCAATTCGACTGCAGCCCGAGCACCGTCGAGAACTGCGTGCGCCTCCTCCACCCTGTTCACGTACGTGTGTAGGCCAGGAGTCCCCAATCCGATGTAGTCGGTGACGAACACGTTCGCCCCCATCGACCCCCACAGAGTCGACGACAGCAGTTCCTGATTGAACGAGATCGACAGTGGTTGTGTCACAGCGTTGATGGAGGTGGGAAACGCTCTCGACGGGGCACATTGATCGCCCTGCCCGACGGTTCCCGGGGCGACGACGATCGTCGGTCGCGGGCCTGCTCCACGCCAGGGCACCTCGGTCTCGACGAACGTGCCCGACACTGCCACCGGCGTATCGTCCTGCGTACGCGAGGTGTACAACACCCGCTGCGCCTGGGCCGGATACGAGCCGTCGTTGCCCGGCAGTGCAGCGAACAACGACATCGGCTGGGTTCGATCGACGGATCCAGGGCTGTCGGTCGGCTGGGCAGGCGGGACGTAGAAGTCGCCGACGGGATCGGCGTGCGCGGCCGAGGCACCGAGTGCGGTCACCGAGGACGCGAGTACAGCGGTGACGACAACACCGATCATGCTGCGATACAGATGCATTGGGCTCTTTCTGCTGAGGGGTCAGACAATCGTGCCGAGGTCGCGGGCGACGATGTTGTCCAGCGCTCGTTCGGCCAGCGCCGCGATCGTCATGGACGGGTTGCAGGCCGCAGTGTTGCCCGGCATCAACGCACCGTCGAGAACGTACAGTCCGCGTTGACCGTGAACACGGCCGTCGAGGTCGCACACCGGGCCCATGTTCGCCCCGCCCAACGGATGCCAGGTGGAGGGGAACACGGCATTGGTATCGGTGAGGATGCTGCCCGAACCTGCAATGCGACGCACCGTCGGATCGATGGAACCGTCCTGAATGACGGAGTCGCCGTTGACCGGCCAGTACAGCTGGGCTCGATCGCGCGTGGAATCGTAGGCGAAGTGGCCGCGACCGTCACTGACTCCGTAGCCGACGATCATCGTGCTGTGGGCATCCACACCCAACGGCGGAATGGATGCCTGAATGACCGTGTGCGCGGTGCGCGGATCGTCCCAGTTCAAGCTGCCGAACACCACCGGACCGCCCTGCGGCGTACCGAACTGCTGCTCGATACTCGACCACACGTAGATGCGATCGGCATTGGTACCCCAGCCCTGCCCGAGCTGGTCCGGTAGATCCGGGATGGCACCGGTGGCCCCGGCGCGGACCAGCAGCTTGGTGGTGTTCAGACTGCCTGCGGCCATGATCAGCGCACCGGTGGTGAGTATCTTGTTCTCCAACACCGTTCCGTCGGAATCGATTCGGTCGACATGGACTGTCCAGCGACCGTTGGTGGCGCGCTCGACGTGCGTGACGTTGTGCTGCGTTGCCACGGTGGCCAGCCCGGTTGCCTCGGCAGCGGCGATGTAGGTGACGTCGACGGAATGCTTGCCGCCGTTGTTCACTCCGAATGCGCCCGCACCGTTGGTGTACGACGGCTTCATCACCCCGCGGGTTTCGTCGAGGGCGTAGTTCCAGTCGATCGGCATCGGAATCTTCGACACAGGCAGACCCGCCCGCCGCGCACTGTCCGCGAACACCCGTGCCGCTCGATAATTGGGCGTTGCGATCAACTCGTCAGGGGCCTGCGCGAGCTGCAGCATCCGCGCGACGCGGGGGTAGTGAACCGCGTTCAACGTGGCCCAGTCGAGGTCGATCGGAAAGTGAGTCTCGAAGACGGCCTGCGAGGGCTGCAGCGTCATTCCCTGGTAGATCAGCGACCCGCCGCCCACTCCGGCTGCACACAGAGCGGTCATGTTGTCGCCTGAGACTGCCTCGAGCAGGCCGACGTACGGATCGAACGGAACCGGTCTCCCGAACAGGTTCGGGCTGGAGCCGTACCAGAGCATCCGCTTGTCCGGCGCGGTCGCGTTGGGGAAGGTATCGGCATTCGGCCCTGTGGGCCAACGCCTTCCGCGTTCGAGCACCAGAACCGGGATGCCTGCCTCCGCCAAGCGCAGCGCCGCGACACCGCCCCCGAACCCCGATCCGATGACGATTACGCGATGGTCCTCGCGGGTGAGCGGAATCCGGGTCCTGGCGCGGGTGCCCGCATGGGCTACGCCGGTCCCCGCCACTACAGCCAGACCGGCAACCGCAGTAGCGCCCAGAAATGACCGACGGTTCAGATTCGACACGTTCCCCCCACGCTCGCTGACGTGCACGCATCGAGACTCGGGTCACATGTACGTGCGGTGCCAAACTAGACAGAGTGAGGCTTGGGTGTCAAGTTTTCGATGCTAAGCAAAGGGCAGGACCGGAATCAACCACCGTTCGAGGTAGCGCCGCAAACCGTCGTCGTCGTGAATGGACGGGTCGTCGAACAGGATCACCGACAGCCCCACCCGCACGATGGCGCCGTCGATGCCGTGGAACTGCGTGGAATCGAAGCCCGGATTGCGCTCGATGTAACCGTCGAGAAACTGGCGTACCACCGGTTGTGCGCGATCCATCATGTCCGGGTCGAACAGTGGGTTCGCGTTGCCCGAGCGCAACAAGGAGTTCAGAACCGGTTCGCGCCGAATGAGATTGCGCGCAGCGACCACGGTCTCGACGATGAACTCCGTCGGAGTTTCCGCCTGATCGGCCTTCTCCGTGATACCGCCCAGCACGTCCACGATCAGTCCCACCATCGCCTCGGAGACCATGTCCTCGCGGGTGGTGAAGATCGAATAGACAGTCTGACGCGTGACGCCCGCAGCGCGCGCCGCCGCAGCGATCGTGACACCCTCGAAGCCGGTCTCGGCGATCAACCCGAGGGTGGCATCGAGAATCTTCTGCTTGGACCGCACCGTCCGAGTATGACGGCAACCCGGCGTTGCGGCCGCATCCGATGACGAGCCGAAGACGATAAGCTCGGTCCTGTTCATCGAATGGGGGTTCACACGTGAGCGACGAGACGACGGCCGGGGCAACACTGCGCACGATCACCGGCACCACCAGCGGAGACCTCGAAGCAGTCGAATTCGACGGGCTGATCCACGCCCGGGGAATTCCCTATGCCACCGCCACGCGATTTCGTCGGCCCGAACCGATCGACACCCCGGATACGACGCGCGATGCCACCCGCCGCGGACCGGTCTGCATTCAACTGCCGTCCCGGATAGACAATGTCACGGGCCCGATGGTCGACGGGCTCGAACAGAGCGAGGACTGCCTCGTGTTGTCGGTGACCGCTCCCTCTGTGGCGGAGGGACTTCCGGTGATGGTGTGGCTGCACGGCGGCGGCTACGTCTCCGGCGGCGGGGAAGCCGAGAGATACGACGCCGACCACCTCGTTCGGGAGGGCGTCGTGGTGGTCAGTGTCACCTTCCGGCTCGGTGGATTCGGTTACCTGACCCCGAAAGGCTCAGGGGACAGCAACATCGGGGTGGAGGATCAGATCGCAGCACTGCGCTGGGTGTCGATCAACATCGCTCGATTCGGTGGTGACCCGCGCAACGTGACGTTGTTCGGTCAGTCTGCGGGCGGCGATGCCGTCCTCGCGCTGATGGCGTGCGAGTCGGCTGCAGGGTTGTTCTCGAGGGCAATCGTGCAGAGCGCGCCCTTAGGGTTGCGATCGGGCCGTTCGGCTCTGTACGACACAGCCCGAAAGGCTTTCGCAGCGCACTTTCGTACCGACCCGGCCACCGCTCCCGCGTCGGATGTGCTCGATGCGGAGCGTGCCGTGACGCGTGCCGTGCGCAGGTTCGGTGCCGCAGGCGGAATGCCGTTCGGGCCGGTTGCTCACCTCGAGCCCCTGGCCGGTGACCCCGACGCCGCCCTACGCAGAACTGCTCCTGGCGTCGAACTTCTGATCGGTCACACCAGAGACGATGCTTCACCGTTCGTGGACGTCGTATCGAACATGTTGTGGCTGAACAGGTTCGGTATCGTCAGTTCGGTACTGACCGCTCCGGTCGTCCGTCTCGTCACCAACCTGTTGTTCGGCGTCGACGGCATGGTGAAGATGTGGCACCGCGCCGGTGGTCAGGTCGCGTCGTACCGAATCGACTGGGCACCGAAGGGCGCACCCTTGGGAGCCTGCCACAGCATCGATTTGCCGTTGCTGTTCGGTGACGCGTGGTGGGACGCACCGATGTTGGCCGGCCATGCTCCGCCGGAGGCATTGGCCGCCAAGGTACGGCGGACATGGGCCGCGTTCGCCAAAGAAGGAGTGTCCGGGCTACCTGGGCGCTCCATGGTGTTCTGACCGGGCCCACCCTCTCCGACTTTCAGAGCTGCGTTTCGGCGAGCACACCGGCAACGACGAAGCCTCCGGCAATGGCGCAGCCGGCCACTCGGGTGCGGCGCGGAAGGTACGCGGTCAAGGCGAATGCACCGGTGTCCCATACGTCGACGGCCACCCCGGCACGCAGCAGGGGGCGCACCAACTTCGGTGCGTACTTCGTGGCTGCGTACAGCCCACCACCGATGTAGATCTCTCGAATCCCGAAGGTGCGTGCGGCAGCTCGCGTGGTCGCCACTGCGGCGTCGGGACCGGCGAGGAGTTCGTTGGCCCGCGTGGGGGCGATCATGTGGGCGACGCCGATTGCGGCGCGGCCCAACCCGACGATCTCGGGAAGGCGTCGTACGAGTGTGGAGCCAGTAGCCATGAATACGTTCCTCAGGTAGTGGAGTGAGTGTTCTCGCGGGCCAGCCGCCGGAGCAGGCCGACGGGTTTCTTGATGCCGAAGGCCACGATGGTGGTACGGCCGTCGTCATGACTCCATTGCAGAAGGGCCGATCCCTCGTCCACGGACCCTTCGAGAACGGTCGGTTCTCCGTCGAGCGGAAGGGGGCCCACAACTTTGATGGACAGCCCGAGGATCTCGGTCCAGAAGTAGTCGTCGCTGGGTGCACACGCCGGGTC
Source organism: Rhodococcus sp. 15-725-2-2b (assembly GCF_002259075.1). NCBI lineage: Bacteria > Bacillati > Actinomycetota > Actinomycetes > Mycobacteriales > Nocardiaceae > Rhodococcus > Rhodococcus sp. 15-725-2-2b. The sequence goes on from NZ_NPFL01000006.1 coordinate 57,039, forward strand.
GAGGCCGAGCACGGACGCAGCCGCCACTTTGCCCTGCGCGACGGCGTTGGACCAGAACGGAGCTCGGGCCGACGCGTCACGGAAGTAGGTGACGTCCCCGGCGGCGAACACGTCGGGAGCGGTGGTGGCACACTGCTCGTCGATGGCGACGCCCCGAGCATCTGCGATCCCGGTGCCCTCCAACCAGTCCGTCTCGGGAAGATCGCCCGCGCAGGTGACCACGAGATCGGCTGTGCGCGTGCCGTCACCGAGTTCGATGCCGGTCACCGGATCCCCGGTCAGGCCCACCGGCCCGTCGGCCAGGACGAACTCGATCGACCATTCCTTCGCGCGCCGGGCGATCGCCTCGGACAGAAACGGCCCGAGGAGCCGCTGCAGCGGTGGATCGACATCGACGACGGTGACCTCGACACCGCGAGCGGCGCACGCGGTGGCAACTTCCAGACCGAGGAAGCCCGCGCCGACGACGATTGCGGTTCGAGCCTCGTCCAGCTTCGGACGCAGCGCCCGGACGTCGGCGAACGTCCGTAAGACGTTCTCGCCCATCTGATCCGGGCCGGCGATACGACGGGCCGACGCCCCGGTCGCCACGATGAGCGCGTCGTAGGCGACATCGGTGCCGTCGGCCGTGGTCACGGTGCGTCGATCGGTGTCGACCGATACGGCGCGATCGACGACGGCAGTGATGTCGAGATCGGACAGATCCCACGTTTCCGCCTCGGCCCCATCGCCTTTGAGCACGTGCTTCGACAGCGGCGGCCTGGCGTAGTAGCCGTCGGCGTCGGCACCGATCACGGTGAGTGCGCCGTCATGTCCTCGCGCGCGCACCTCACGGGCTGCGGTGCAGCCCGCGATGGAGTCTCCGACGATGACGATCCGACGTTCTGTGGTGCTCACTTGCTCTCTCGGAGCGCGGCCACCGGACAGACGCCGACGGCCGATCGTGCGGCAGCCTGTTGATCGTCCGGAATGTCGTTGTCGTCGAAGGCATAATGAAGCTCGCCCTCGTCATCGAGGCTGAAGACCTTCGGAGCTTGATCGGCACAGATTCCATGACCTTCACATCGATCCCAGTCGACGTCGATTCTCATTGCGGTGTCCCTTCTGCAGCCACCAATTTCAGCGGCAGGCGTTCGTATCGGTGAATGACGTTGTTGACGGCCCGTTTCGGTGTTCCCGAGGGGACGAATCTTTCGACCCTGCGCGCCAGTACCCGAAGCATGGTCTGCGCCTCGAGCCGAGCCAGACCCTGACCTGCACACCCGTGCACTCCGGATCCGAATCCGAGTTGCCGAGCGGCGTCACGGGTGACGTCGAATGCATCGGGGTTGTCCCACTCGCGTTCGTCCCGGTTTGCCGACGCGTAGATGACCAGCACGCGTGCACCTTTCGGGATTCGCGATCCATCGATCTCGACGTCGCGCACGGCCCGACGTGAGAACGCTCGGATGGGTGACTCGTATCGGACGACCTCGTTGACGGCGTTGGGGATCAGGTCCGGGTCCTGTCGGATGGCCTGCCATTGCTCGGGGTGGCGAGTGAACAGAGCGAGTGCGCCGGAGATCGCTCCGATCGTCGTATCGAGCGATGGGCCGAGGTAGTCGATCATCAATGCCGGACATGCGGACTTGCCGATCCTGTTCTCGTCGGCGGCTTTCAGCACGTCGTCGCCCATGCTCCCGGGGAGCACCGATCTCTGCCGCACCACCTTCTTGGAAAACGCGAGCATCTCGGTGGCGGCCTTCACGGCCGTGACGGAGTGACGATTGACGGGCCCGAGCGAGTCGAATGTTGCTCCAGCCCAGCGGAGAAGCTCCTCGCGACCGTCTTCGGGCCACCCCACGAGGTCGGGCACGACGGACATCGGCAACGCCGTGGCGAGATCGTCGACACCGTCGACGAACGTCTTGCTCAGGGCCGCATCGACGATGCTCTCCGCCTTCTCCTCCACTGCGGCCGACATCTTTCGCACGGCCTTCGGCGTCAAGCGGTGCGCGAGGACCGCACGCTTGGTCGCGTGCTCCTCACCGTCGCTGTTGAGCGTCGTGCCGCGTCCGAGCCTGTTGGCAACCGGATTGAGTGCGACTCCGTCGCCCGAAATGAAGGTCTCGTCGTCGAGCAGCACTGCCTTGCACTCTGCATAGCGTGAGATGGCGAACGCCTGCTGCCGTGGTAACCACACCACTGGGCCGAGCGCCCGGAGCCTCGCGTAATGCGGGTACGGATCGAGGATCGCATCGGTGGAGTAGATGTCGGTGCGGTACTCCGGGATCGTTGCGTTCGTTGTCATGGGGTCCTTCGCCAGGAAGAGTAAGTTCGCGCTGCCCAAACGGGTTATTGACGATATCGTCACCCATGACACAGCCGCCCGTCAAGCTTTTTGACGAATTCGTCATGATTCGAACGCGATAGGCTACCCTCACGCACACCGCAGAGCAGGAGCAGACCGTGACCGAAGGCAACCGCGTCGAGCGCCGCAAGGCACGCACCAGAGCCGCGCTGGTCCGCGCAGCTCAAGGGCTTCTCGCCAGCGGAAACACCAACGCACCGGTCCTCGAGATCACACAGGCAGCCGACGTCAGCAACGGATCGTTCTACAACTACTTCGAGAGCAAGGAAGAGCTGTGGCAAGCGGCCATCGACTCCGCCCTCGAATCGGCAGGTGACTATCTCGACTCGCTCACCGTCGACCTGGACGACCCGGTCGAAAAGTTCACCCAGTCCTTTCGATTGTCCGGACGGCTCTTCCGCCTCGAACCGGAACTGAGCCGTGTCCTGCTCAACTCCGAGGCCGCGGCGTTCGCCGCAGCCGGGGGCCTGGCCCCGCGTTCGCGTCGTGATATCGAATCAGCCGCCGCACAAGGACGATTCGATGTGGACGACGCGGATGTCGCACTTGCCATCGTGGCCGGTTCTCTGCTGTCGATGGGCCGACTGCTGCTCGCCCAACCCGAGCGCGACGAAGCGGCAACCGTGGACGGCACGACACAGCGCGTTCTACGGGCACTCGGAATCTCTGCAGACGAAGCCGAAATCCTCTGCAGCCGAGAACTTCCGACGTCGTACAGCGGCGGAGTTCACGCAGCGATCGACCCCTCGGGCCAGCCGATCACATAGCCGACCAGAGTCAGTCGTCCACGGCCCTGAGCGCGACGCTCAGCGCCTCTTGCGCCGATATGTCCGCGTCGATCGCACTGCGCAACTCGGCATCGTCGAGGTCGACCGACAACGGGACATCGGTGTCGGACTGTCCACGTAGATCGGCCAGTACGTGCTCCCGATCCTTTGCTCGCCGATAGTCGGCAAGGGCCTCGTCCTGCTTCTCTCGTGCGGTGGCCACGACGTCAGGCCCGGTGGTGTCGCGCGGGGACGTGTGCAGGCATCTCGACAGGCAACGGTGCGGCTCCGCGTTCGACCTCACGATCACTACCTCGCGTGCTCATCTTCATGAAGTTCTGCAGTTCGTCGTGGATAGGTGTGTCGGTCATGAGACTCGACCTTCTCGACCTACGTTGCGCAGGTCGGTTCGGTTTCGCTGAACCATTGTGTGCGCTGAACGAGCGGCGTGACACCGACCCTACGGCCTTTCCTCCAACTCGGTCCACGCTGCGCCGAACATCGTCGACCGGAACTCCGTTGCTATCGACGAGCGAGGGGCTCGGAGTCTACTGTCGTTAACACGTCGACTAGGTCGATCGCGAAGAAGCGGCAGTCGATGGCCGACCCTCCGTACACGGCGGACGGTAGCGGCGACTCGAACCTCGGCAAACCTTCCTACCGAGGACACATGCTGTTGGCCCGGCGCACGTGCGGCAGCGGCATTCGACGTACAGGATCGAGTCCAAGTGCTCACCTACAGTTTCAACCTCGATTACCGCGGCATATGCCCGATCTGTGAGCAGATCACGTTGGGAGAGAACGTCATCGATTCGCAGGCGGTCGGACCGACCAACAGCCGCATCTATGCCTTCTGTGACGCCTGCGGATGGGAAGGACCTGGCTGACGGCTCAGCCGATCACCGGCTTGCGGTCCTTCGTCAATTCGTCGAGCTCTGCCTGCATCGCCGAGTGAACTCGGTGCGCGAAATCCTCTGCGGACTCGTCGGGCTCGGGACGCATCGGCGCCAGAACCGACGTCTGAAGCTTCGTCGGTAGAGGTAGATACGGAAGCAACCCGACCACCCCCACATTCACGCCCCAGGGAATGGATACCGACAGCGGCAGCGTCTTGACCCGAAATGCCGTCTTGTCCAATCGGAGCGCCTTGGCGATACGACGTCCACTGCTGAGGACGAGGAGTGACTCACCCGCGCCCGCGGTCACGACCGGAACTATCGGCACCCCGGCTTCCATTGCGAGACGCGCGTAACCACTGCGTCCGGCGAAGACGATTTCGTTTCGGTGCCGCCACGACTTCAGCGCATCGAGGTCACCGCCCGGAAAGACCAGGACATTGTGCCCCTCTTCGAATGCGTCGAGAGCATTCTCTCGAGCGGCCGGCCGCGCGCCGAAGGGCTCGAGCAACTTTCCTGCACGCAGTGTCCACGCGATCTGGTGCGTCAACGCGATCACTTCCCTGGACAGGCCCAGATCGTCGTACGCTGCCGCGAACGCGAACACGTTCAGATCGATCACGCCCCCGAACCCGTGATTACACACGAACAACACCGGCTCATCGGGAACCGGTTGCGCGACGGACACTTCGAGGCGGTTGTAGAGACGGACCGCATTGATTCCCATGGCCCGAATCGCGCGAGGTACTTTGTGCATGCGCGCACTCTAGCGGGCGCCCACGCATTTCCGGGTTGGATCCATCGGAGTTCGGACCAGCCGGCGGCGACGAAGTGGCCCGCGAGCTCACGACGCGACGCACCGGAGCCTGGATCGAGTACTGCATCCGACGACACCCTCGACTAGAAAGTAGCGAAGTGACCGATTCCGAAATCCAACGATGGCAAGACATGAAGTGGAACAACCACACTCGTGACTTAGACGTGGACGGATCGCGTATCCACCTCGTCGACCTGAATCCGACCGCAGACGAGGTGGTGATCTTTCTGCACGGCATTTCGGCTAGCTGGCGCTGGTTCATCGAGATCCTGCCCGAGGTCGCGCGGTCGCGTCGAGCCATCGGCATCGACCTCCCAGGCTTCGGTGGCTCGCGATTCTCACGAGGGCACAGCAGCTTCGCCGCACTCGCCGACTCTGTCGCCGCAGCGTGCGCGAGCCTCGGTATCACGCGCGCAACGTTCGTCGGACACTCCATGGGTTCGATCGTGGCGACGCGGCTGGCGGCGGATCACCCCGGGCTGGTCGAGCGGCTCGTCGTCACCGGCGGACCGATCCTCTCGCTCACCGGCCTCACACGACGTCCGATCAGCACCATCCGTGATCAACCACGCGCGGTGGCGACCCTGTTGGCAGAGTTGGTCACGATCGGCCTCCCCATGCCGAACTGGTTGGCGCACAGGGCCGCACGATCACCCCTGCTCCTCAAGGCCGCCCTCGGACCGTTCGTGAACCGGACCGACCGACTCGACCCCGAGCTCATGGACCAGGTGATGTCCACACTGGGCGCACCCGGATCGTTCCCGGCGCTGCTGTCCACCGCATCCGCCGACCCGAGTGCCGGTCTGGACCGCATCACCTGCCCGACGCGGATAATTCGTGGACCGGGTGATCCCCTGTCGCCACCCACCGACGTTCAGCGGTTCCTCGACGCCGTTCCGACCGCCACCGCAGTCGAGATCGAGGGCACCGGACATTGGCCGCACATCGAGAAACCGACCGAGTTCCTGACCGAACTGACTGCCTTCCTGGACATTCCGACACAGCAGCGCTGACCGCTTCGTCGAGCACGACCGATGGTGCCCTGCCGAACGTAGGGCACCATCGGTTCGTGTCGCGCGAGGGCTACACGCCGGCGGACACCGCGAAGTAGTGCCCCCATTGCCGGCTCACGAACTCGCTCAGCTCCCGCCTGGCGTCCTCACCCGATGCCGATGAGCGCCAGGCGACATGACCGTCGGGCCGCACGAGCACCGCTCCGGTCTCACCCACCTCGTACAGTCCGATCAGCTCGTCCCGAGCGGCACCTGCCGGTAGTTCCGCAGAAATCAAGGTGACGCCGGGTCCGACCTTCTCGAGCTCGGACACCACGCTTGCCCACCTGTCGCCATCGAAAGTGAACAGCGACAGCGTGTTCGGGTCGAGTGTCTCGTGCACCGCCACCTGCGCACCACCCACCGAGACCATCGCGTGGGGGAGTCTTGCCCCCGGGTAGGTCGTGGGCAGGTAATCCACCACGTCTTCGGCTGGCTTTGCCGACGGGTCCCGTGCGATCAACGGACTGGCGTAGAGGTAACCGAACTGCAAGCCGATCGACACGAAATGCTCGACCTGAAGCGGGATGGCGTCGGCGATCTCGCGACGAAGCTGGGCGGACCCGGGTGCGTCGGGATCGACTTTGTGCGATCGCGCCATCTGCTTCCGGGTGGCAGCGGCAGCCAGTGGCGCGATCAACTTCCCCGGAACCTTGTTCAGCGGCGGCCGACCCACCACCTGAGTCGCTTTCGCCAACATCTTGTTGGTGATGCCCACCCTCTTCCCGATGTCGTCCATCCGGAAGTGGTTCGCCACACTCTGCTCGGCGAACTTCTCCACCACCGGACGACGCTCGGTCTCGTAGGTGTCCAACAGAGACGGGGACGCGCTGCCGGACAGAACGGCGTCGAGCTTCCAGGCCAGATTGTGGGCATCCTGAACACCCGAGTTCAGCCCGAAACCACCGGTGTGCGGAAACCTGTGCGCCGCATCGCCGAGCAGGAGCAGACGGCCACGACGGAACGCATCGGCGGTCTGCGATGTCATCACCCAGGTCCCGGTCGACTCCAGATCGAAGTCGTGGTCTCCCAACACCTTCGGCAGCGTGCGTGACCAGTACGCTCCACTGTCCTTGGCGATCTCCTGGTCGGGGTGCAGGTACGCCGTCATCAGAATGTATCGATGGTCGGCATGCGCGATCATCACTCCGCACAGGTCCGGCGTGTAGATCCAACTGAGCAGCGGCCGAGCATCATCGGGGAAGAGTGTCTTCGAGGTGAAGAAGGCACTGCCCATGTTCGCCAGGACAGGTCCGGTCAGTCCGACCCCGGTACCGTCTCGCGTCGCGCTGTTCGCACCATCGCATGCCAGCACGTACTCGGCCTCGATCTCGGCCACTCCGCTTGCGCAACGCCCACGCACACGTGCACCGGACGAGTCGGTGTCGACGGACTCGACAGCGCATCCGCGGCGAAACTCGATCAGCGGTTCGGCGTCGAGCGCATCCCACAGTGCCGGCATCAACAGATGCTGACCTATGTGCGAGACCAGGAACGGACTCTGACTCTCGACGATTGCCTTGCGCTCGGGGTCCGAGAGCAGGTCGATCGAACCGATGGCCTCGTCCGCGAGATTCCCGAACCAGCTGATGAGATTGACGGTCTCGTGCGGCGGCGACATCGCAGCGATCGAGCGCGCCAACTCGGAGCTGTATTCGTTCCAGATCTCGAGAGTGCGGGCGTTGATCACGTGCGCGGCGGGATGAAACAGCGGCGCGTTGCGGCGCTCGAGCACGACACTGCGAATCCCTCTGCGTGCCAACAGCAACGCGGCGGTACAACCGGCCGGTCCGGCTCCGACCACGGCGATCGGCACGGTCATCGGACCACCGTCTCCTGCATCCCCAGATCGATGGCTCCGTCGGCGGTCCTGATACCGGCAGTGATCACATCGTCGACCGAGAGGTAATCGGGATTCTTCGCCTGCCGGGCGAAGAAGAACTTCCACTTCAGCGCCGGCGGAATCAACTCACCGATCTTCTGCACGATCTTGGGCGGCGCGGAAATGGCGGTGCCGATCGGTGTTCCGGTGAGGAGTACGTCGCCGGCAGTCATGTTCTGGAAGCGGGCCAGCCTGGTGAGCGCCTCGGCCGGCGGAGTGATCAGGTCGTTGCCGATCGTCTGGTCCTGGCGCGTCTCGCCGTTGACCGCCAGCGTCATGTGCAGCTCGGGGATGCGGCGGAGCTCGTCGTTGTCCAACAGCACCAACCGAGGCCCCAACGGGGTGAACGTGGGATACGACTTGCTCTCGTACACCTGAACTTTCGTCAACTGGATCTCCCGCGCGGACACATCGTTCGCTACGATCACCCCGGCTACGTAATCCGAGAGGTTCTCGTCGGTGACCGTCGTACCGATGGGAATCTCGGCACCGACGACGATCCCCAGTTCGATCTCGTAGTCCAACAGCGCCACCTCGGGTGGCTGGCGGATGGGATCGAACGGACCACTGATCGACGCCGAGGACTTACGAAAGAACGTCGGCTGCAACGTGTTCGGATCGGAACCCGCATCGATCGCGTGCGACCGATAGTTGAGCAGCTGCGCCACCACCCGGCACGGTGTGGTGACCGGAGATACGAGCTCCAGCTCGTCGACACTCGACCCCGCACCCGACGCGCCGGTGATGGCCTCGCGGTCGGCAAGAAGTTCGCGGGTGGTCTCGGCCGTCGTCTCGATACGAATTGCACGGTCGCCGTCGAGGCGCCACCAACCGTCGATGGTCCGGACTACGTTGACTGACATGTGAGTCTCTATCCCCCTGGTTCGATCGAAATCGGCGCGGTCACAATGTTTTCGGTGTGATGGTCTTCTTGTTCGCGACCACCGGATGGCCCGGCCGAGTTCCGGCCTCGCGTCGGCGAAGCTCCTCGTGCGGCACGCCGTTGCGCAGCTGGCTGAGCAGGTAATCGGGGTCGATGTTGACGCCGATCGGGTTCTGGGCGAACTCCTCGGTGAAGAAGAACGCCGCGGTGTTCTCGGCGTCGAAGTTCTCGACCTGGAACTCGAGGCGCACCCCGTCGGGATCCTCGTAGTAGAGCGAGATCGTCGGTCCGTGATTGATCGACCAGACGGGGAGGATGCCCAACCGCTTGAGCCGCACGTAGTTCTCCAACAACCGCTCGAGCGAAACGAACGTCAACGCGATGTGATCGATCCCGTATGCCTTGCGCTTGAACTTGGAGAACGGGAAAAGGAACCTGACGGGCTTCGGAACGGCGATGATCGCCAGTCGATGCGACTCGTCGTCCCAGGTCAAGAACGTGATTCCCTCGTCCTGGTAGACGATCTCGGCACCGAACACCGCTCCGTACCAGCGCACCATCTCCTCGGTGCGAGCCGACTTGACCACCCAGTGGGCGATGAGATCGGGCGCAACCCTCGGCGCTTTCCGACTCCCTGCATCCTGCGTCGCACTCATCGAACGAGCCTTTCCTCGGGTCACCTGTTGTGACCTACGCTACGACCACTTTGACTGGCAGTCAAGAAATTGATCGACCGTCAGGAGAGATCGCGCCGCGTGGGCTAATGTCGGATCGGTGTCGAACAACTCGCCCACCGGTGCCGAGCGGTCTCGCCGTGCCCGCCCCCGACTGGACCGTCGGCAGGCCTTGATCGACGCCGCCATCGAGCTGCTGGCCGAGGGCAACAGCGCCGACATCAGCGCGGCCGCGATCTCCCGTCGAGCGGGCGTCGCACACGGACTGCTGTTCTACTACTTCACCGACAAACAAGGCCTGGTCGCGGCCGCCCTCGCCGACGTGCTGTCGAAGCTGGCCGAATTTCAGGAGCCCGCCGCCGACGAGACATCCGTGCGCGCACGCATGGAAGGTTTCGTGCGACGCCACATCGAATTTCTCGAGCGCCACCGTGCCCTCTACGTCCGAGTGGTCCGGGAAGGTGAATTGGGCGATTCCGTCGTCGAACATGCCGTCCGAGAGGCACGGGCCGAAGGCGCACGTCAGGTCGCAGCCCTGGCCGAGCTGCCCGATCCACTGTCCCCACTCCAGGCGGCCGCGATCTCCGGATGGACCGGCTTTCTCGACCGCACAGCAGACGCCTACTTCGACACTCCAGGGCTCGAACTCGATGCGATCGTGGCGCTGGTGGTCGACGCCTTCGAAGCGGTCGTCGACGCATCGAAGTAGACCCACCGGCGTCTCGGAAGAGGTCAGAACGACCATATTTGCCCACGCTCCTGCACCTGATATTGAGCAATATGCACCCTGCGGGGCTCAGCACTTGCGCAACAACGCAGGCTGCTGGTGCACTGTCTCCCATCGCAGCTCAGTTGCATCCTCTCGGCGATTCGAAACCCGAACGCCCGCCCGGACTGCAGAACCGCACTCGGTTCTCCCTCGTCCGCTCTACTTTCTTCGTGCCCCCGGCACATTCGACGTCGATTCAGGAGCACCTGTCATGACCAGCATCAGTCCCGCCGATCACCGCTCACCCACCGGTGATCACCACGATCTGCACGAGCTCGCCCAGCGGGTGCTGTGGCTGTCGACGTCGATGATTCACCATGCCAATCGAATTCGGCCCAACCCGACCGGACTCAAGGTCGGCGGCCACCAAGCCTCCTGCGCGTCGATGGTCTCGATCATGACCTCGCTGTGGTTCGAGCAGCTGCAGCCAGGCGACCGCGTGTCGGTCAAGCCTCATGCCTCGCCGGTGCTGCACGCGATCAACTACCTGCTGGGTGAGCTGGACCAGAAGTACCTGACGACACTGCGCGCATACGGCGGTCTGCAGTCCTACCCTTCGCGGGCCAAGGACCCGGACACCGTCGACTACTCCACCGGATCGGTCGGCATCGGTGCCACGGCACCGATCTGGGGAGCGATGTCCCGACGCTTCGTCGAGGACCGGTTCGGCCCGGAGGAATCCACACCGAAGACGCCCGGATTCAGCGGACGGCAGTACTCGTTGGTCGGCGATGCGGAACTCGACGAAGGCGCGGTCTGGGAGGCGATCATCGACCCGGGCATAGCCGAACTCGGCGAGATCGTCTGGATCGTCGACCTCAATCGTCAGTCGCTGGACCGAGTGGTCCCCAACATCGCCGCCCGTCGCCTCGAGAAGATGTTCGACGCCGCCGGCTGGCAGGTCATCACCGTCAAGTTCGGCCGGTTGCTCGAAGACCTGTTCGCCAAGCCGGGCGGCGACGCATTGCGCACGCGCATTCTGGACATGCCGAACCCGGAATACCAACGTCTGCTGCGCTGCACCGCCGAGGAGGTGCGCACCAGACTTCCGGGATCGGGTCCCGACGCCACCGCCATTGCCGACCTGATCGCCGATCTCGACGACACACTACTGACCGAGTCCATTCGCAACCTGGGTGGACACGATCTGGATGCGTTGCGCGAGGCCTACTCTCGCATCGACGACACCCGACCCACCGTGATCGTCGCGTACACGGTCAAGGGATTCGGCCTGCCGACCCAGGGGCATCCGCAGAACCACTCCTCGCTGTTGACCGTCGAGGAATACGCAGAACTCGCACGTACCCTCGGCACCGATCCCGAACAGCCCTGGGGACGCTTCGATTCCGACAGCGGACCCGGCCGGCTGTGTGCTGCCACCGCCGAACGGCTACGCCGCGAACCGATTCCGGCGTCGACGCCACCTGCCGTCCCCACCGACATCGGACGCACCCCCAAGGGCACGGCCACCACGCAGGCCGCGCTGGGACGCACCCTGATCGACCTCACCCGAGAAGCCCCCGACGCGGCTCGTCGTGTCGTCACGGTCAGTCCCGACGTCAGTTCGACCACCAACCTCGGTGGGTGGGTCAACAAGGTCGGCGTCTGGTCGTCGTCGGATCGCCACGACTGGTTCGGCGACGACGCCGAGACGATCATGCACTGGCGCGAAGGGCCGTCCGGTCAGCACATGGAACTCGGTATCGCAGAGACCAACCTGGTCGGCCTGATGGGCGAGCTCGGTGCCACGTGGAGCCGGTGGGGAGAGCCGCTGTTCCCGATCGGGGTCATGTACGACCCCTTCGTCGAGCGCGCACTCGAGCCGTGGTCGTACGGCATCTACGCGGGTGGTCAATCGATTCTGGTCGGCACGCCGTCGGGAGTCACCCTTGCCGCGGAAGGTGGTGCGCACCAGTCGATCAAGACCCCGTCCATCGGACTGGAGCAGCCCGGCTGCATCACCTACGAGCCCGCATTCGCCATCGACGTCGAATGGACACTGCTCGCCAGCATCGGCCGACTCGGACGCCCCGACGGCTCCTCGGCATACCTGCGTCTGTCGACGCGTCCGGTGGACCAGTCGAAGGCGGACGTCCCCAGCGATCCGGCTGCCCGGGAACGCAGGCGTCGGCAGGTCGTCGCGGGCGGCTATCCGCTGGTGCGTCGAGACGGAGCAACGGTGACCATCGCCGCCATGGGCGCGTTGATGACCGAAGCCCTGGACGCCGCAGAGCGTTTGGAGCGAATCGGTGTCATCGCCGACGTTCTCTGCATCACCAGCCCGGGCGAGCTCTACCGCGCGCTGCAGGCGCGGCAAGGACACCACGTCGGCGAATCCTGGATTCTCGATCAGCTGCTGCCCGCCGACCGAGCGACCCCGATGGTGACGGTGCTCGACGGGCATCCACACACCCTCGCGTTCCTCGCCACCGTCAACAGGGTTGCGTCGACATCGTTGGGCGTGAGCAGTTTCGGACAGGTGGGCTCACTCGACGAGGTGTACAAGCACCACCGAATCGACACCGATTCCATCGTGGGCGCAGCTCTCGATGTGACCGGTCGGTGACAGGGCTCCTTCGACAGCGAACGCAGCCATGACCGCATCGTCGACGGTGCCGCTTGCCACCTCGGCGATGTCGGGCTTGCTCGAAAAGTGTTACACAGCAGATCGTCTCGACTGATCAGCGAACATCTCGATCGCCCCGCTCGCACGTGCGGGGCGATCGGCGTTTCACGCGAGGTACTCCGCGAGTCCGTTCAGGGTGGCGGTGAGCTTCTTCCTGAACGTGCCCTGCAGCGCCTTGCCCACCACTCCGAACAACAACGGACTGGTCACCTCCAGCTCGAGGGTGACGGCGGAGCCGCCTCCGCGAGCGGCGCAGTTCATCGTCAGCCGAATCTTCGATCCGGTCGACCCGGCACCCACCAGGACCAATTCCTCCGGCGCACGCAGACTTTCGACCTGGAACTCGATGGTGTCGATGATGCTCGCGATCTTGATCTTCTCGACCATCGTCGACCCGACTTCGAGGTCCCTCGGGGGCGTCTCCACCCACTCCTCGTGCAGGGCATGCCACTTCTCGAAGGTGCTGACGTCGGACAGAGTTGCCCACACGTCGTTCTGCGAGGCAGGCAGTTCCTGCGTCATGGTGATGTTCAGCATCGGAGGTTCCTTCGCTCGAGGACGGTGTTTCACCACTACGCCTTAGGATTGATCGGAAGTCAATATTGACCTCAAGTCAAGTACCGTTTAGTTTCGTGACACACGCCTCACAGCCACGGGGCCGAACCGGAAGACGAGCCATGACGACGACCGAAGCGCTGCCCATTGCAACCGCCACCGATGTGATCGCCAACCTTCGAGCCCTCGTGCCCGACCTGAAGGCCGGAGCCGCCGAGAACGAGAAGGCACGACGCCTCTCCGAGGACACCGTCGACGCCCTCCGCCGCGCTGGCGCTTTTCGAGTCGCAGCACCGGCGAAGTTCGGCGGACTCGAAACCGACCTGCGCACCATGCTCGACGTGTCCGCGATCATCGCCGAAGGTGACGCCGGTGCCTCCTGGGTGACCACCTTGTCCAACGTGAACAACTGGGCTGCAGGCCTTTACAGTGACGCGGCTCAGGCCGAGATCTACGCCGACGGCCCCGACGCCATCATTTCCGGCGTCGTCACCCCGGGCGGCACCGCCCGGAAGGTCGAGGGCGGCTACCGACTGACGGGAACATGGCCCTACGCCTCGGCCAGCCTGCACTCGCAGTGGTTCACCGGCGGAATCATCGTCAACGACGACGACGGCGACATGCTCGACCAGGGAATGGCGCTGCTCCCGCGCACGGACTACCGCATCGACGACACCTGGTACGTGGCAGGCATGCGCGCATCCGGGAGCAACACCGTCGTCGCCGAGGACGTGTTCGTCCCCGAACACCGGATGCTGTCGATGATCCCCGCCTTCAGCGGTGCCAACGTGGCCGAACGTACCGACTCCGCCTTCGCCCGTTCGGCCTTCGGACCCATGCTCGTCATGGTCCTCGTCGGTCCACAGCTCGGAATGGGCCGCGCTGCAGTGGAACTGGTACGAAAGAAGGCCGCAGAGAAGGCCCTCGCCTACACCGTGTTCGACCGTCAGGCCGATTCGGTGGCATTCCAGATGCTGCTCGCCGAAGCAGCGCTGAAGGTCGACACCGCGCACCTGCACGCCTACCGCGCAGCAGAGGACGTCAAGCGGTGGGCCGAGGCCGGCGAGTACCCGGACCTGCTCTCCCGTGCGCGTGTTCGCGGCGACGCAGCCGTTGCACTACGGAGCATCAACGAGGCGCTGAACATGCTCGTCGACGCCACCGGTGCCGGAGCCTTCGCCGAAGTCAATGCTCTGCAGCGCATTTGGCGCGACTCCAATGTCGGGGCCCGCCATGCCGTCATGCTGCCACGAGTGTCGATCGAGACCTACGGCAAGGCGCTGCTCGGTTTCGATCTGCACGACCACATCACCCCGATCATCTGATGACGTCCTAGGCTCGTACCGAGCCCTCGGTGACAGCCGGACGGGCAGGCCAAGGCAGATAGGACTTTCGGTGCCAGATCGTTCCGCCAAACCGGTTGCCCGAGCCAACCGGGCCACCGCCCGAGCGGCCGAGACCCGGCAGCGAATCGTCGACGCAGCGGCGAGCCTGTTCGCCGAGGCCGACTACGACAAGGTCGCCGTCTCGGACATCGTCGAGTCGGCCGACGTTGCCCACGGCCTCCTGTTCCACTACTTCGGCAACAAGAGGGGCATCTACCTCGAGGCGATGCGGGCCACCGCCGCGGCCATGTCGGAGGCCTTCGCGGACATTCCCGACTCGACACCCGACATCCAGATTCGGGCTGCGCTGACCAGCCACCTGAACTATCTCAGCCGGCACCGAGGACTGGCGTTACGAATGGTGTTGGGCGGCAGAGGCGCAGACCCCGAAGCCTGGGAAGTGTTCGAGAACGCGCGAACCGCAGTGCTGGAGGCGGCGGCCACGCAACTCGGACTCGACGCGGAGAACGCAGGCGTCGGACTCGTCGGGCACAGCATCGTCGCGGCAATCGACGGCGCGACGGCCCGATGGCTCGAACAGGACGCCAGAATCGACGTCGAGCAGATGGTCGAATGGTTGGTGCACATCATCGTCGCGTGCCTGCGTACCGCACCGGTCCTGGACCCGGCCCTGAACGTCGACGACGCTGTCGAGGCGATCCTCGGACGCGGCTAGGTTACCGACCGACGCCCGCGAACCCTGGTCACCACAGTCGATACGACGACCACGAGGGCTGCGAGAATTGCGGTGTATCCCACCGTGGAGTTGGTCAGCTCGCCGGACAGGCGACCCTGCGCCAGCCATCCCAGTCCCCACCCGATCGACAGCATCGGAGCGATCGCTCCGCGCGAGTAGCGGGCGAGCAGCAGCCCTACTGCCGCTGCAACGACGAGCACCACGATCGCCCAGACGGTTGCACCTGCACCGCCGGTGAACCCGAGGCTCACCAACCAGGCAGAGATGTTCGCGATCGTCGCGACACACACCCAACCGAGGTAGAGGCCCATCGTGCCGTCGGTGATCACTGCGTCGGCGACGCCCTCGGGCCGGAACTGCTGCATCAGTACGAACACGCGCACGAGCGCCGCCAACAGCGCCACGATGACCAGCACGCTCAACCACACCTGGCCGAACTGGACCGCGAGAATCCAGGCCGGATTGAGCAACATCGACGCGATGATCGGTGCCCGCAGCGCATAGTGGCGTGCAGTGCGCCCGGGCAGCAGCTGCCAGACGGCATAGACGATCAACCCCGCGTAGATCACCGACCAGATCGAGAACGCGGGCCCTGCGGGTGCCACCAGAGTCGACGTGGCACTGAGCGCTCCGTCCGCCGCTTCGGCGATGGGCGTCCCGATCCATGCGCCCGACCCGAGAAAAGACACGACAACGGCCACGACCGCACTGAGAACGACGCCGATTTTCACAGTCGAGTTGATCCCCGATCGACGTGCAGTGCAAACACAGCAGCAGCCCGGTTCTGGTAGACACGCGGTGTGCATTCCTACTCGCGTTCGATCTCTGCTGCCGTCTGCTGCCTCGCGGTGGCCGTGACCGCCGGATGCAGTTCCACGCCGGAGCCCGCTCCCACGGAATCGACGTCTGCTCCGGAACCGCAGTACGAGTTCACAGGAGTGCCCGGCACCGTTCTCGATTCCGCGGACTTCGGTGATCGATCCCCCGCCCTCGCCGCGACCGGTGCCACGCTCTACCGATTCGTCTACGAATCGACATCGGGCGTCGACAATTCCCCCACCGCGGTCTCCGGGGTGGCAGCCGTTCCGGCGGGCACGCCGCCCGAGGGCGGGTGGCCGATCATCGTCTACGGGCACGGCACCACCGGTGTGCAGGCCGATTGCGGACCGACCCTGTATCCCGATCTGCTCGGATACCAATTTGCGGTGCAGGACTTCACCGCACTCGGGTACGTCACCGTGCTACCCGATTACCAGGGCCTGGGCACCGGCGGTGGCACCCACCCGTATCTGGAGCCGCGAACCACCGGAAACAACATGATCGACGCGGCTCGCGCGGCGCACACCGCGCTGCCCGACGTCTCCACGCGCTGGGCTGCCGTCGGCCTGTCGCAGGGTGGTCAAGCCGCCTGGGCTGCAAACGAACTCGCCGCTTCCTACGGTCAGGGCCTGGACCTGGTGGGATCGGTGTCGCTCTCGCCCCCGACAGATCTGAAGCCGCTGATTCGATCCAGCAACGACGGCACCCTGACCAGGCCGCAGAAGGAACTGTTGCCGTACCTGCTCTACGGCGCTGAGCAGGTCGACCCCTCGATCGATCCGACGGACTACAGCGGCAGTGTCGCCGAGAGCAACAACGAACTGCTGCTCACCTGCTCGGGCGGCGACACCGCAGGCAAGGAGCGAGCCGTTCAGGCGATGGCACCCGACGAGTTCGCGGCCGACTCCACCGAATCCGAGCAGAAGCTGATCGACGTGGTCGATCGCTACACACTCCCGCAGGTGCGAACGGAGGTACCGCTGTTCGTGGCGTACGGCGCGAAAGACGACGTCGTTCTGCCGCAGTGGACTGCCGACGGTGTCGAGAAGGCCTGCGCCCTTGGCGATTCGGTCGTCGCCCAGGAACAGCCCGAACAGGGCCACGACGTCAGCGACGAAGCGGCAATGCAATTCCTGGCCGCCCGGTTCGCAGGACAGACGGTACCCAGCACATGCTGACGAGTGGCTCTGCACCCGAACGAATCACCGAGTACACCCACGCCGGTCTCGTGTTCGACGTCCTCGACCAGGGACCGCTCGACGGCCCGGTCGTGTTGTTGCTGCACGGATTTCCCGAACGTGCATCGTCGTGGTCCGCGGTGATGGAGATACTCAACGAGCACGGGATGCGCACGATCGCACCGGATCAGCGCGGATACTCCCCACGCGCCCGGCCCAGGAGGCGACGAGACTATCGCGTCGGCGCACTGGTGGGCGATGTGGTCGCCCTGATCGACCTCATCGGAACGCCGGTTCACCTGGTGGGACACGATTGGGGAGCGAACATAGCCTGGGTCACCGCCGGTCGTCGTCCCGACCTGGTCTCGTCTCTGACGGCGCTCTCGGTACCCCACCCCGGCGCATTCATGACCGGCCTGCTCAGCTCGAAACAGATACTGCATTCCTGGTACTTCGCGTTCTTCCAACTGCCGGTGCTGCCCGAGAAGTGGATGACGCAACCCGGCCGCAGGGCCGAAAGATGGTACGAGAAAAGCGGAATGACCGAAGCCGATCTCGAACGCACGCAGACGGAGATCGTCGACTACGGCGCGCTGCCCTTCGCCGTCGACTGGTATCGGGGCCTACCGTTCTCGAGCCCGGGAATCGGCCGCCTGCGCATCACCGTGCCGACGTCGATGGTCTGGAGTGACGGTGACACCTTCATCGGACGCTCCACCGTCGAGAGTGCCCAACGGTACGTCGATGCGGCCTACACACTGACCGTGTTGCCCGGCGTCTCGCACTGGATTCCGACACAGGCACCCGATGCGGCTGCCGCTGCAGTGATGCGATCGAGTGCTCCCCATGGCACTTGACCGCACCACTGCCGTCGGCATGCTCACCGAACTGGTCACGCAACGCACCGTGTCCGGCGACCCTGCGCCCCAACGCTCCTCGATGGACGCCGTCGTATCCCTTCTGAGGGCGCGGACGACCGGCGTTGCAGTCGAGGGCGATCGAGACGGTGCGCACCCGTGGCTGCTGATCACCAACGACGCCCCTCCCACGACCACGCGACTGATGTTCGCCTGCCACGTCGACACCGTTCCCGCGGGCGATCTTTCGAACTGGCAGTTCGATCCGTTCGGCGCGGACGTCGAGGGCGGAGTGATGCGAGGCCGGGGTACGTCCGATATGAAGGCAGGCCTGGTGGCCGCCACGGCCGCCGTGCTCGCCGCCTTCGAGAACGGTGTTCCTGCAGCACTGTTGCTCACGAGCGACGAAGAGATCGGCTCACTCGGAGCGCTCGCCGCCCGTCACGCCGTCGCCGAATGTTCGGTGGGTGCCGTGGTGGTGCCCGAGGCGACCGGAAACCAGGTGCATCTGGGCCACCGCGGAGCATTGTGGGTCGATGTCACCACCAAAGGCATTGCAGCACACGGCAGCACACCCCAGCGAGGCGAGAGTGCAATCATGAAGCTCGTCGACGTCCTGGCACGGGCACGCGACGAGCTCCCGCTGTCGACGGATCCGTTCCTCGGTGCCGAGACGTTCAACGTCGGGTTGATCGACGGGGGTTCGGCCCCCAACATCGTCCCGGACACCGCACACGTCGTCGTCGATCACCGGACCGTCGGTGACGGCTCGGCACTGCTGTCGTGGTGGCGGGATCAACCCGAGGTCGACCACATCGAGGCACGGATCGACCTGCCCGGTGTGCGGACGGCCGGTGGCAACAGCTGGATCGACGAGCTGCCGCATTCCGTTGCGAGAGAACCGGTCACGTACTTCACCGACGCGTCCATCATCGCCGCGGCGGCTCCCGGTGCGCCGATCGTCGTGTGGGGACCGGGGACTCCGGCCCTGATGCATGCCGCCGACGAAACCGTCACGCTCGACGAACTCGATGCGGCCATCACCGCCTACACCGCAGTGACACGCGCCTGGCCGACCGTCGACTGACGGACCACCAACTCCGCCTGCAGAGCGATGTGCGCGGTGCCCGTCTCGTCACTGTTCATCGCCTGATCCAACAGCCGAGTGGCCTCGGCAGCAATCCGTTCCTGCGGCTGCCGGACGGTCGTCAGCGGCGGATTGCTCAACGCGGAGAACGGAATGTCGTCGAACCCGGTCACCATGACATCGGTCGGAACCGACAGTCCGAGAGCCTGGCAACTCTGCAACACACCGAGCGCGATCAGATCGTCGGCACACACCACCGCGTCGGGACGAGAGGCCGCTTCGAGTATGGGCCGAGACGACTCACGGCCCCAGTCGATCGAGTAGTCGCCCAACAGCGTCCACTCCTCTCGCGTCTCGATACCCACTCGCTCCGCGTGGCGAAAGAAGCCGGCTCGACGTAGCTCGGTCGACGAATTGGTCAGTTCGGAACTGATGAATGCCGCGCTCCGAACACCGAGACCGGCCAGGTGGTCCATCACCAGCGCCTGTGCGGCATCGTCGTCGACCCCGACCCAGTCGGTGTGGGTGTCGAGCGCGAACCGGTCGAGTTGAACGACAGGGATCGCGCGAGCCGTGGTGCGCACGGCCTCTGCGGACCGCTCGCCATGGCACGGGCTGATGATGATGCCGTCGACCTGACGCGAGACCAAGCTGCGCAGCCTCTGCGCTTCGACGTCCGGGTCGGATCGGGAGTCGCACAGAAACAACTGCAAGCCGCGCTGTGACAGCACATGCTCGACGTTGACCACCAGCGAGGTGAAGAAGGGATTGGCAATACTCGGCACCACCATGCCGACGGTGTCCGTTCTGTTGCGGCGCAGGGAACTGGCGATGATGTTGCCCGAATAGCCCAGATCCTCGGCCGCCCGTCGGATGGTGGCAGCAACGTCTTCCGAGACCGGACGTGAACCCGAGAGCGCTCGAGACACCGTGGCTGTCGAGACGCCTGCGCGCTCGGCAACGTCGCGAATGGTTGCTTTACGCATCCAACTCCTACTCTCACGTGTGGACCCGAGGCTATCGAACCGCGCGGTCGCTTGCGTTGCTGTTTACACAGTAGAGGCAATCGTTTACATAAACGACTCCGAAATTCCTTGACACGAACGGATACCGATCCCTTACGGTGCATACATGCGAGGTAATCGATTACATCATCTCGCCCGACGATCACCCGAGGAGTTCCCTACGTGAGTACGTCCCTGTCGGACCAGCACCCAGAGCAGTCGCTGGGAGTCTTTCCGACCAAGCCGTCGGCCCTGGCCGCGATGTTCACCTCGGCACCAGCACTCATCGGTGCCATCCACCTGCCCGCCCTCCCCGGCAGCCCGCACTACAAGGGCCGGCCCGTCTCGGAGATCTCCGAGTTCGCCCTGGCCGAGGCGCACGCATACATCGACAATGGTTTCGACGGAGTCATCGTCGAGAACCATTGGGACATACCCTTTCTCAAGCCGGGTGAACACGGATACGAAACCGCGGCCAGCATGGGCGTCGTCACCGCCGCCGTCGTCGGCGACTTCGGCGACCGCGTCGGCGTGAGCATCCTGTCCAATGCCGGCGAATGCGGCGTGGCCGCAGCGTGGGCAGCGGGCGCGAGCTTCGTCCGCGTCAACCAATGGGCCAACGCGTACATAGCCAACGAAGGATTCATCGAAGGCCAGGCCGCCAAGACCACCCGCTTCCGCCACCGCATCGGTGCCGACCCGGTCAAGATCTTCGCGGACGTGCACGTCAAGCACGGCGCGCATGCCATCGTCGCAGACCGCACGATCGCCGAACAGACCGAGGACGCCGAGTTCTTCGACGCCGACGTCCTCATCGCCACCGGCTCCCGCACCGGAGACGCCGCCTCCGTGGACGAGGTCTCGGTGATCAAGAACAACACGATGCTTCCTGTGATCATCGGCTCCGGAATCACCGCGGCCAACGTGGGCGAGCTGATGAAGGAATGCGACGGGGCCATCATCGCGTCGTCGGTGAAGGAGAACGCCCGCTGGTGGGGACGCGTCGCAGGCGAGAAGGTTCGCGCCGTCGCCCGCGCAGCTGGGAAATAGCCGATGATCGTCTTCTTCGGCTACGCCAACAACGATGTGACGGTGCATGTTCCGCATGTCCCGGTGCTGGGAGAGAGGGTGCAGGCAACGGCGATCGACACGATCGACGGCGGCATGAACGCCAACGCCGCGGTCTCCGCAGCCCGTATGGGTGCCCGCGTGGCCTTCGCCGGCGCAGTGGGCCCCGACGCCAGGTCCACCGAGTTTCTCGCCGGACTCGAGCACGACGGAGTAGACACCAGCTGGGCCCCGCGTGACGCTTTCCTCTCCACCGCAGTCGTTCTCATCGCCGAGGGCGGTGATCGATCGATCATCAGCCAGGACGACGCCAACGACGCACAACGGCTGGCAGCAGTCCTCGAGGCCCTCTCCTACGACGGCGGCCGACTGTTCGTCGACGGCTACCGAGCAGAGATGCTCCCCGCCGAACTGCCCGACAACGTCAGCCTCGCCATCGATCTCGACGGCTGCGACGATCTCGACGCCGCACTCCATGCGTTCGCCCTCGCCGATCACGTCATCGTCGGACGCAGCCTGTGGCAGAACAGCTTCGGCATAGATGCCGAACGGTGGTCGACGATGACCGCCGAGCACGACACTCACCTCGTCGTCACCGACGGCGAGCACGGGTGGACCCTGGTGACACCCTCGGGTGAGACGATCACCGAACCCGCAGTACAGGTCGACGTCGTCGACGCCGTCGGAGCCGGAGACTGCTTCTGCGGCACCTACATCGCCTTCGTCGACGCAGGCGAACCCCCGGCTCATGCAGCACGCCTCGCCGGGGCGTCCGCTGCTCTCGCATGCGCCACGGCCGGACCACGCGGCTGCCCCAGCATCACCGAACTCAACGAATTCACTGCCACCCTGGCCACTGTCGATCTTCAGGAGACCCGATGATCAAACGCGCACTCCCCCTCGTCCTCGGCACAGCACTTGCCCTCGGTCTCACCGCATGCGACTCCGCCGCCCCCAGCGACACCACGGGCGGCACTGACGCCTCCGCGTCGTCCATTCCGGATCCGTCCCGCGTCGCCGACACCTGCGACGGCAAGAACGGCACCCTCAAGGTCGGCCTGGTGACCATCAATCTGCAAGCTCTGTTCTTCAACCAGATCAACAACGCCGCCCAGAAGGTCGCCGACGAAGCCGGTGTCGACCTCCAGATCATCAGCGGCAACGACGATTCGGTCACCCAGGCCAACGCATTCGACAACCTCATCGCTTCCGGCGTGGACGCCATCATCGTCGACGCCATCGACACCGACGGCATCAAGCCATCCGTGTCCAAGGCCGCCGCAGCAGGTATCCCGGTGGTGGCCGTCGACGCCACCGTCGACGACCCGGGCATCTCGACCCAGGTGGGAACAGCGAACGCCGAGGGCGGCGCTCAGATCGGTAACACACTCGCCGAGCTGGCGAACGACACCGGCACCGTCGGTATCGTCGGCGCACTCAACAGCACGATCCAGCTCGAACGTCAGAAGGGCTTCACCGACACGGTCTCCGCCGCTGGCATGACCGTCGGCACGGTCGTCGACGGTCGCAACATTCAGGAGAACGCGCAGACCGCCGCAGAGAACCTGCTCACCGGCAACCCGGACATGGAATACGTCTACGCCACCGGCGAACCCGCACTCATCGGGTTGGTCGCGGCAGTGAACAGCCAGAGTGCACAGGACCGGATCAAGGCCGTCGGATGGGACCTGTCGGATCAGGCTGTCTCCGCCCTCCAGGCGGGCTGGCTCGAGGGCGTCGTGCAACAGAACACCTTCGAATTCGGCTACGAGGCAATGAACGCCGCGATCGATCTCGGTTGCGGTCGCACCGCACCCGCGGACATCCCGGTCCCGACGCAGATCGTCACCCCCGCCAACGTGGGCGACTACATGTACTACCTGGAGAAGTAGCCTTATGGCACACCATGATCCGACAACACCGTTGATCGAACTGTCGGGAATCACCAAATCGTACGGCCCGGTGAAATCGTTGCAGGGAGTCGACCTCCGGCTCTCACGCGGCGAAGTACTCGGAGTCGTCGGAGACAACGGCGCCGGCAAGTCGACGCTCATGAAAATCCTTGCCGGCGCCGTTCAACACGACGGTGGTGAGATGCGAGTCAACGGGGAACCGGTGCGCTTCTCGACACCGCTCGATGCGCAGCAGCAGAAGATCGGCATCGTCTATCAGGATCTGGCGCTGTGCGACACCCTCGATGTCGCGAGCAACCTGTTCCTCGGCCGTGAACCCCGCAAGGGACCGTTTCTGGACCGGCACGGCATGCACGAACGCGCCGCGAAGATCCTCGCGGACCTGCACGTCAAAGTGAAGTCGACGTACCAGGAGATCGGCCAACTCTCGGGCGGGCAGCGGCAGACCGTCGCCATCGCCAGGGCCGTCTCGTTCCGGCCCGACGTGTTGATCCTCGACGAGCCAACGGCCGCACTGGCCGTCGCCGAGGTGGAATCGGTCCTGAAACTCATCACGGACGTTGCGGCCCAGGGCGTCGGCGTCATCCTCGTGACGCACCGCCTGCAGGATCTGTTCCGAGTCTGCGACCGCATCACCGTCATGTACGAGGGACAGAGCGTCGACGACGTTCCGATCGGCGAGCTGAACATCGAATCGCTCGTCGGACTGATCACTCGCACTCCGGTTCCCCAGCGCTCACCGTCCTCGCCGGAAGGCCGCCCATGATCACTCTCGACAAGAACGCACAGCCCAGCGTCGCGAAACTCGCTGCGCGACCGACATTGTGGCAACAGACCAACAAGCCGACACTGGCCATGCTGGCCGTCACCGTCGCGGTGGCCCTCGTCTTCTCGGTGACCACGTCGTCGTTCCTGACGTTCACCAACATCTCCAACCTCGCCACGCAGATCGCACCGGTCCTGATCATCGCCGTCGCGATGACGTTCGTGATCACCACCGGCCAGATCGACCTCTCCGTCGGAGCGACGGTCGCATTCGTCGCCGCGATGAGCGCCGAGCTCATCCAGGCAGGCGTCGACTCCTCGGTCGTGTTCGTCGCGGCTCCACTGATGGGTGCGGCGTGGGGACTGGTCAACGGCTGGCTCGCTGCCTACCAGGGCATTCCACCGTTCATCGTCACACTCGCCACGCTCTCGATCATCCGCGGCATCGCGCTGTACCGCACCGAGGGCTTCTCGGTTCCCATCACCCCAGGCACCGCGTTCGCCAAGCTCGGCACTGCGTCGTGGCTCGGGTTCTCGGCGAGCGCCTGGATCGCCCTCGCCGTGGTCGTCATCGGCGCGGTTGCGCTGGGTCGCACCCGCTTCGGCCGCTACGTCACCGGAATCGGGTCCAACGTCGAATCCGTCCGACGCTCCGGCGTCAACACCCGTCGCGTGTTGATGATGACGCTGGTGTTCACCGGTCTTGCCGCCGGCATTGCCGGCCTGCTCATCGCCGCACGACTGGGATCGGGTTCCGCCAACTCCGCCAACGGTTTCGAGCTGACCGTCATCACCGCGGTGGTGCTCGGCGGAACCAACCTGTTCGGTGGACGAGGAACCGTGGTCGGTACCGTGATCGGTGCGGTCCTCACCGGCATCATCGCCAACGGCCTGACGCTGCTGGGCGTGAGCCCCTTCCTCACGCCCATCATCACCGGAATCGTTCTGCTCGTCGCCATCTGGATCAACATGCCTGGGCACTCGTTGGCGTCACTGTTCAAGCACCTGCAGAGCGCACCGGGCAAACAGTGATCGTCCGGACGGTGACCGGTCCGGTCGACTCGAGCGAGCTGGGGTTGGTGTTACCGCACGAGCACCTGCACAACGACGCCTCGGTGGCGTACTCGGAATCGCCCGATCCCGCTGTGGCGCAGGTTCTCTCCGGACCGATCTCGGCCTCGGACGCCTGGCTGTTGCACGACAATCCGTATCACAGCGCCGACAATTGCCGGATCGACGACGCGGCGGCCGTGTTGGCGGACCTGAAAACCTTTGCCGACCACGGCGGGACGACCGTCGTCGATCTGACACCACCGGGCATCGGTCGTCGACCCGAGATCCTGGAACGGTACTCCCGAGACTCGGGGGTCCGGGTCGTCATGGGCTCGGGCTGGTACCTCGAGGCCACGCACCCGGCCGAGGTCGCCTCGCTGAGCGTCGACCAACTCGCGTCGGGACTCGTTGCCGAGTTCTCCTCGAACGACGGGCCTCGCCCCGGGGTCATCGGGGAGGTCGGAGTCTCGCCGTCGTTCACCGCCGCCGAGAAGAAGGCGTTACGCGCCGCATGCGTCGCGCAACGAGAAGTCGCTGTACCACTGTTCGTTCACCTTCCGGGGTGGCAGCGGCGTGGGCACGAAGTGCTCGACATCGTCGTCGAGGAGATGGGTGTCGACCCGAGTGCTGTGGTGCTCTGCCACATGGACCCGTCGGGCAACGATCCCGACTACCAATGCGCTCTGGGTGATCGCGGGGTGTATCTGGAATTCGACATGATCGGCATGCCCTTCGAGTTCCCGGGTGAGGGTCAGTCTCCATCGCCCGCCGACACCGCCTTCGCGGTCGCCGGTCTCATCGGCGGCGGATACCGACGGCAATTGCTCCTCAGTCACGACCTGTTTCTCAAGTCGATGCTCCGCACATTCGGTGGCAACGGTTTGGCCTACGTACCAGTCTCTTTCGCAGCACGACTCGTGCGCAGCGGAATCGATCCCCAGCACGTGTCCTCGCTCATGCGAGACAACCCGAGGTCGCTCTTCGAGAGCGCCGGAAAAGGATAGAGAACCACCATGGGTAAGAAAGTTCTGATCGCCGGTGAAAGCTGGATGACCACCTCGACGCACGTCAAGGGCGTCGACGAATTCACCGTGCACTCCTACGTGGAAGGTGTCGGACCACTCAAGGACGCCCTGGCTTCCCGCGGACACGACGTGGTGCACATGCCGGCGCATCTGGTGCCGACACAATTTCCCGGTAACGCCGAGGCTCTGTCCGCCTACGACGTCATCGTCCTCTCGGACATCGGCGCCAACTCGATTCAGCTCGCACCCAGCGTCTTCGATCGTTTTCAGGCAGGCGAGGACCGCCTGGTCGAGCTCCGGAACTGGGTGCACGACGGCGGTGCGCTGCTGATGATCGGCGGATACCTTTCGTTCTCCGGGTTCCAGGCCCGCGCTGCGTTCCGGCAGACAGCACTCGCAGACGCTCTGCCGGTGACGATGCTCGCCGAAGACGATCGCGTGGAGACCCCAGGTGGCATGGTCCCCGTGGTCGTCGACGACAAGCACCCCACCGTGAGCGCCAGTGGGATCGAGTGGCCTGCACTCCTGGGCTACAACCGAGTGATCGCCAAGGACGGAGTTGCCGTCCCCGCCACCATCAACGGAGATCCGCTCGTCGCTGCGGGCACCTACGGCAAGGGCCGCTCGGCGGTCTTCACCTCGGACTGCTCACCGCACTGGGCACCGCCGGAGTTCTGCGAGCAGTGGCTCGGCTACACCGATCTGTTCGACGGCCTGATCACCTGGTTGTCCGCGGAATGAGTCGCTCCGCCGAACTGATTGCGCGGCAACAACGCAACCTCGTTGCAGCGCAGCGCGTCCCCTTCATCGTCGAATCGATCGACGGCACACTACGCGACGACCACTTCCGGCGTTACCTGGTGATCGAGGAGGCGTTCGTACTCACCGCGGTGCGCATCCTGGGACTCGTCGTCGCAGAGTCCGAGTCCTTGGACGACGCAACCGATCATGTGGTGTCACTGTCGAATCTCGTCGGTGAGCAGCGGGAGTACTTCGCCGGGCTACGTGAGCAGTTTCCGTACGACGGCGATACCGACGAGTTGATCGAGAGATCGTCCGTACTGTCCGACTACGCACTGGGACTTGCCCGTCGAGACGGCAGGGCCGCAGCACTCGTGGCGATGTTCGCCGCAGAGACCCTGTACCTGTCCTGGTGCCGCGCAGCACTCCATACGTCAGCCGATCGCGAACCGGCGCTGCAGGAGTGGATAGAAATGCATACCCGACCTGCTTTCATGGCGCAGGTCGACGCGTTGGCCCGAGAGGTCGACGCCATGAACGCTGTGGACGATGCAAGGCTGGACGAGTGGTTCGCAGGAATGTTGGCCGCCGAGAACGAATTCCACAACACGGCGATGGACTAGTGCCTGCGGCAGCGGTGTGACAAGGCCTGCGGGTCGTTCCGCAGGCTCCACTCCCATGTGCCGCCTGGGGCACTCGACCGCACCACTGCCGCAGGCATTTACAGGCGTTCGACGATGGTGGCGTTCGACAGGCCGCCCGCCTCGCACATCACCTGCAGCCCGAAGCGTTGCTCACGTTCGGCGAGGGCGTGGACCATGGTCGTCATGATGCGCGCACCGCTGCCGCCGAGGGGGTGACCGATGGCGATGGCTCCGCCGTTGACGTTCACCTTGCTCGGATCGGCCCCGGTCTCCTTGGCCCATGCGAGCACCACGGAGGCGAATGCCTCGTTGACCTCGAATAGGTCGATGTCGCTCATCGTCAACCCCGCCTTGGCGAGCACCTTCTGCGTGGCCGGGATGACGGCGGTGAGCATCATCAGCGGATCGTCACCGACCACGGCGAAGCTGTGCAGCCTGGCCATCGGCGTGAGGCCGAGCTCCTTCGCCTTCTCGCTGGTGGTGATCATGACCGCGGCGCTACCGTCGTTGATCTGGCTTGCGTTGCCCGCGGTGATGTTCCATTGGATTTCGGGGAACCGCTGCGCCATGGCGTCGCTGTAGTACGCCGGACGCAGCCCTGCCAGGGCCTCCAGCGTCGACCCGGTGCGGATCCCCTCGTCACGGTCGAGCCCGCGGATGGCGCTGATCTCCCTCTTGAAGCGTCCCTCTTCGGTTGCCGCCGCGGCCTTCGCGTGACTGGACAATGCGAATTCGTCCATTTCGGTCCGGCTGATACCCCACCTGGCCGCGATCAGTTCGGCACTGATGCCCTGCGGCACCAGACCGTCCGGATACCTCTCGGCGAAACCGACACCTGCCGGGTCCTCGGTACCGATCATGTTCGAGCCCATCGGGATTCGACTCATGGACTCCGACCCGGCCGCAATCGCCAGATCGTAGGCACCGGAGATGACGCCCTGAGCGGCGAAGTGAATCGCCTGCTGGCTGCTTCCGCACTGACGGTCCACCGTGGTCGCAGGCACGGATTCGGGATAGCCCGCCGCCAATGCAGCACGTCGAGTCATGTTCGACGCCTGATCCCCCACTGCGGTGACGACACCACCGATGACGTCGTCGATCTGGTTCGGGTCGATTCCACTGCGCTGCACAACTTCCCGAAGACTGTGGGCCATCAGGTCCACTGGATGTTCGGGATGCAGAGTGCCGTTTGCCTTGCCCCGTCCGACCGGGGTTCTGACTGCCTCGACGATGACTGCGTCTCTCATGACGGCTCCTTGTCCGATCGACCCGTTCCTATCGGATCGCTGACACCACGGTACGAGCTGGCTATAGTTTTGTAAAGTCAGTAGTATCGTGACATGCCCCTCCACATGGACGGCCCACTGTCCGACCTCGACTCC
This sequence comes from Rhodococcus sp. 15-725-2-2b, assembly GCF_002259075.1. Classification (NCBI taxonomy): domain Bacteria; kingdom Bacillati; phylum Actinomycetota; class Actinomycetes; order Mycobacteriales; family Nocardiaceae; genus Rhodococcus; species Rhodococcus sp. 15-725-2-2b. The sequence goes on from NZ_NPFL01000006.1 coordinate 85,928, forward strand.
TGGACGGCCGGCGACCGCTGCTCCATTGCGCGCGCCTTGTCCGTGGTCGGAACCCGATCCGCCATGCTGATCCTGCGCGAGGCCTTCTACGGCACGACGCGATTCGACGACTTCAGCCGACGCGTCGGCATCACCGACGCCAGCAGCGCCGCCCGACTCAAAGAATTCGTCGACGCGGGCATCTTCGTCAAACAGCCCTACCGCCCCGACAAAGGACGAACACGCTACGAGTACATCCTGACGAAAATGGGGGAAGACCTGCTGCCCGTCGTACTCGGGCTGATGCAATGGGGCGACGAGTACCTACAGGATGATGACGGGCCCCTCGATGTGGTTGATGGACAAGGAAACCCAGTGCACGTCCGGATCACCGACAACAACGGTGCGGAAGTGCCGGTGGACGAACTGAGAGTGCGCATCGCCTAGCCTCCGGTGTTCGACTCGAAGAGACGCACACACAGCGGGCACGACGCGTAACCTGCTGCACGTGGGCAACGATCTACAGCGCGGCACCGGAGGCCGACCCGACAGGGCCTGGACCGCACTGGTTTTCGGTCTCACCCTGGCCGCCGCCCTGTCATCGCTGTGGCACTTCGCCGCGCCCCTCGCGCCCTTCGACCCGGCGGCTGTATCCGGCGAGACCGGAAGCGTATCGATCATTGGTTACGCGCAACTGTTCACCGAACAGGGGCCACCATGGTTTCCGTCGTCGCTCGTCATCGGCGCACTGACACTGTGCGTGGTCGCTGCGGCAGCACGGATTCGAGGATCTCGGCAGTCGCTGTTCTGGTGGCCCTTGCCGACGTCGGTGTTTCTCGGAGCTTCCTTGTGGGCCTCCGCCGCCGTCGGACCGCCGCAGGTCTCGGCCATTGCCTTGGTTCACCCCGACTCGATGGCCGCGCAGATGTCGGAGTCGCCGCTGTTCCGAGAATCGAGTCTCGTGTTCCTGATCGAATGCTTGGCAGTGTCGATCGTGATCGGCGCAGTTTTCGCGGGTGTTCAACACAGGGCCGACCGACGCTGAGGCCGAGTACGTTCAGGCCGTGACCGCCTGGCGTTGTGCGATGCCCCGCGATGCGGTCAACTGTTTCTGCAGGATCGATGGTGCTGCAGCGCATGCGGCAATCGGGCGCGCGCTGCACGACACCACGCCGTCAAGAAGGGCAGATCATGAACATTTCGGTACATCAAGTGGTCCTCGACTGCACCGACGCCCGTGAGTCCGCCGAGTTCTACCGGCAACTGCTGGGTTTCGAGTACATCCCCGGTGACGCCGAGACGATCGATCCGGATTGGCTCGCGATCACCGCGCCGGACGGTTCGTGGCGAATCGCGTTTCAACAGATCGACTCACTACCTGCCGCAACATGGCCGGACGGCGAGCACCCTCAGATGTTGCACCTGGACTTTCGCGTCGACACCGTCGAGCAACTCGACGAAGAGCACACGCGCGCACTCGAATTGGGTGCGCAACTATTGCGGGACCTGCGGGACGACCCGGAAGAGCCGATCCGAATCTATGCCGACCCGGCCGGCCATCCGTTCTGCATCTTCGTCGGGACGTGAAACGGCGCGCCCCGCACATCAGCTCCCCACATTCGGATACCCGACGCCGATCGGAGTCACATATCCACAACCGAGGAGCCGATCCGCGGACTACGGACGCCAACCGAGCATCCGAGTGGTGTGGTCGAGTGCCGCCCGGGGCACACAACCACACCACTGCCGCAGGCACTCAGCCCAATTGCACTGTGACCGTGGCGCGGTGACCGAAGATTCGCTTGCCCTCGAACGTGGCACCCAGTGAGATGACCGCAGTACGCGTCGCCTCGTCCTTGGACTTGATCTTGCCGGTGAAGACGATCTCGGCGGCCTTGTGGGTGTCCACCGGGATGGGGGTGGTGAAGCGGACGGTGTAGTCCTTCACAGCGCCCGGGTCGCCGAGCCACTCGGTGATGTACCCGCCGCCTACGCCCATCGTAAGCATCCCGTGGGCCAGCACGTTCTCGAGATCGATCAGCTTGGCGAACTGCTCGCTCCAGTGAATCGGGTTCGCGTCGCCGGCAACACCTGCGTAGTTGACCAGGTCACCGCGGGTCAGGCGCACCGTGCGGGGCGGCAGTTCGTCTCCGACGTTCACCTCGTCGAACTTCTGTGTGGGCCGACCCCGGTACTCCTCGACGACCAGAGGTTCGTGTTCCTGCGGAGTGGACAGTGTGCCGCTCTCGCCGGAATCGGCACCGCTGACGTCCGTCGTCGCGCCGAACATCACCAAGTTCTTCGCAGACTCGGCGATGGCCGGATCGATCTCGCCGGACCGACCGACGAGCAGCGTGGTGTACGTGGTCTGCACCAGTTCGTTCTTCTGGTTGGACACGACGTTCTTGGTGACCATCATGTCGCGTCCCATGACCGTCTTGAACGAGTCGAGCGAGACATCGCACGTCAGTTGATCGCCGGCGAGGATCGGCTTCTGGAACACCAGCACCTGATCGGTCTGGAGGATCTGGCTCAGGTCGTAGCCCTCGGCGATGGACTGGAGAAGCTTCTTCTGCGCAAGGGTGCCGACCAGCGACATGAACGTCAGAGGCGCGACGAGGGCACTGTGACCCAGCGCGGCCGCGGCATCTCCGTCCCAGTGGGCGGGGTGGAAATCCTGGACGGCGCGGGCGTACTCACGGACCTTCTCGCGGCCCACCTCGTAGTAGTCCTCGGTGCGGTAGTGATAACCGACCATGCTCCGAGCATGTTCCGCCGGATCGAATGCTTCACCGTCGGTTGCTGCCGTACCGGACTCCGCTACCTGCTCTGCCACTGTTGTCCCACCGTCTCGTACCCCACTGTTCACCATTACCCGAGCAACCTACCGAACAACGGCGTTCGTTGGCCAGGCCGGCGGGTTCAAGCCGAGCGGTGTCGCGGTGAGTCGTGGTAGCCCACCATGCCTACCATCGAGGCATGTTGCGACGGCGCGACGTTGGCGATCGTGGCACCCCGCGGGCGGTGTCGACGCGACGCGACCGCGTCGACGGCCATCAGAGCCGCACCGTGCGCGGTGAGAGACTCCGGATTGGCGGGTGCGACGACCGGCAGCATCAGATCACGACGGAACAGGCGCCGCAGCGTCGGAATGTTGGCGCAGCCACCGACCATCACCAGGGCGTGAACGGCACAGGGCGCGTCGACGATCACACTGGCCACCCAGTCCTCCAACGACCGAATGCTGCGTTCGAGAACATCATCGAAAGTGTTGCGCCACAACCTGACCGGACCACCGACGAAGGGTCCGGCAACTTCGGCCACCCGCAGTCGAGAAAGCTGCTCACGCGCCGTTCGGACCGATACCGTCAATTCTGCCCGTGCCCGATCGGACGCCAACTCGTCCGCTCCGTACGTCGAGAGCAGGTAGCGGGAGAGTTGCTCGTCGCAGCTGTTGCCTCCGAACAACGTGGTGCGCACCGAACTGAAGACCGTACCGGTGGCCGGGTCTGCCACGGACACCGTGGTGCCCGAAGCCCCGATGTCGCAGACCGCGACCGTACGAGCGCCCTCGAGCTGGCCCGTTCCCTGCAGATACCGCAGCTGAGCTCCGAGTTCGGAGGCGACCAGCAGTCGATCGGCCTCGTACGTGGAGTAGGCGGACGTACGCGCGCGAGCACCGGGATCGTCGGGTACCGCCAACACGATGTCCGTTCGGTCGACCATCTGATCGCGCGACATGGAGTCCAGCAAGTCGATGGCGACCTGAAGGTGATCGTCAGGATCGAACGAGTGAACGATGTGGGCCGACCGCACCGACTCGTCGATCGCATCGACTGCGACCCCTCGGGCAGTGGCAGAACCCACCGAAACACCAAGGACTGTTCTCATGATTCCTCGACTCGACTGGCTACTCCGACCTGCCGATAGTAGACCGCCGAACCGTCGTCTGGACAGCAATCTCGGTATCTGAATGAACTTTCGGTTTGTTTTGGGACATATAACAAGCAGCGAAACTTGAGCCGGCCGATCTCAGGCGACGTGATCGAAAGGATCTCGACGGTACGCCAGCAGCGGACCCCACTCCTCCTGCGCCGAGGTCATCGCCGCACAGGCGACGCCGTTGGCCGAGTCCATTCCGCGCGCGGCCGCGACGATGGACCGAGCCGACTGCACGAGGGAGACATCGAATCGGAAGCTGTGCGCCGCCAATTCGGCGAACGCGTCCTCCGGACTACAGCCGCGCAGCGCGATGAGAACACCCACCGCCCTGTCGATAGTGGTGCGAGTCAACGGTTCTGCTGCGGGATTCTCGGTCATCGAATACTCACCGTCTGCTGGTCGATGACTCGATGGTAGCCACGCATGAGCAGAAGTTCAGGTGTCGGAGTCGAATTCACATACCCGTCACGAGAAGGACTTGTCCAAGTATCAAAAATGCACGCTCACAAGGGAATCAACGAATCGATCTCACTCGACCGGACTCGCCGCCGGTTCTTCGTCGACGGTCGTGGGTTCGGTGGTGACCGGAACCTCCGTGGTGGTCTCGATCGGGCTCGTGGTCGTCGGAGGATCGGGGTCGGGTTCCGGCTCGACGGTCGTCGTTTCTTCTCCACCCGAATCACCACCGCCACCCGAGTTGCCGCCGCCCGACGCCCCGCCGTCCGCATCGCCCTCCGTGTCGCCACGACCTTCGCTGCTGCCGCCGCCGGAGACCACGCCGGGTCTGCCGCCACCCGATCCGGCCCGGGAGTCCCCACCCCCCGACGAGCTCATCGACGTGGGGACCGGACTCGCGGGGAGCGCTTCACTCCAGGTACCGACCGGCACCGGCCCGTACACAGGTGCCTCGAACACCCCGGCCTCGATGGACGGAACAATCGACGGCGCAGGCGGGGGGACCGCCGAACCCGCGACCACCGCCACCGACGACGACGCGACCCCGCTGCCCCCGGCCGACGGCATCTCGGTGCGATCCGCGCTGTCGACCACGGAATTCTGGGTCGGACCGGCCGCCGACAGCGCCCACACCGTGGCTCCGCTCAGCGCGGCGAGAACCGCGACGCCCAAACCGATCATCGTCAGTCGCGCACCGCGTGGAGTACCGGCCGCATCGCTGCCGGAACCGTTCCAGACCTCGTCGACCGACTCCGCAGGGACGTCGACCGGCCCGCCTGCCCATGCAGTGAGGGCGTCGACGGTGCCGATCAGTGCTGCTGCAACTCCCAGCGGAACCTCGGCGTTCAACCGCGGATCTCCGGCGTCGACCACCACGACATCGCGAACCTCATGGGCGGCGAGCGCTGCACGGACGATCCCGCAGAGCGCGATGCTGTCGCACACCACTCCGGAACCGCTGATCCGCAGATCGTTCTGGGCCGCTTGCACCCTCATGATTCCGAGCATCGTGGTGACGGCGTCACCCACGCCGCCGGGAACCGCCGCAACGGACACGGTGCGCGTGGAGATGGCTCCCAACTCGGGTAGATCGGCCTCGACCAGCACGGCCGACACTTCCTCGGCACCGACGTGTATCCCGAGCGCAATGGCCATGGTCGTCGACTCCCCCCGACTTCGATTCGGGCTCAGAGTACCCTTCGAGCCCGAACTCGGGGAAACAAATTGTTTTGCTCGATCAGAACTCCAACCTGCTCGCCTCGTCGCGGGCCGTCTCGGCGGCCCGGCGCTCCCGCTCGAAGAGCAGGCCGAAGGTGAATCCGTTCTCCCCCGCCGTCGTGCCTGCTCGCGCGCCGAGGGTACGCAGAATGTCCGCCGCGATCACCGCGTCCTGATGCTCTCCCAGCACCTCCTGAATCGTCTTGAAGTGCTTGATGTTCGCTTTCGAGACCTTCTTGTCCACCACCGGTGCAACCAACTCGGCCGCATACCGTGCTCGTTTCGATGCCTTTCGTGCCCGATGCAGCGCCTCGTCGTCGGTACCGCGCACGGCACTCTTCGTCCGATCGATCGCTTTCTTTCCTGCCTTGCGTGCCAGCTTGACCAACACGCGGTCGGTGACCTCGCCGTCGATCGGTAGCCCGCGCGACCACTCCGCCAGCGTCGTGAGCAGCGCGCGGTAGCGCTCTCCGTCGAGTTCGGTCATCGCCGCCTCGCGGTACCGAATCTGCTCGGCGAGCAGGTCGTTCTCGATGCGCGACGCGACCGGCCCGAGCACCAGTTCGGGCGGTAGTTCGCGCAACGCGGCGGCGAACCGGGCACGTTGCACCTGACGATCGCGCACTTCACCGAGAATGCTTGCATACCAGGACAGTTCGGCCTCGAGCTGGGCGGCGGGCTCGTCCTCGAACAGGCTACCGAACACACGAAGGGTACTGCGGTATCGCCGAATCGCCACCCGCGTGGAATGAATCGGATCCAGCCCTCGACGCAGATACACATCGCCTGCGACGATCGCCTGCGCCTGCGCGTCGAGATAGTCCGCCAACAGCACCACCCCGGGTTCGGCGGGTACCTGACGCACCACCGACAGCGCCCGATCCAGCTTCGACGGATGCGCCGACGGCCGGGCACCGGCAGCCCGCAGCACCTTGCCCGCCTTCTTCAGAAACGACTCCGACCCTGCGGGTCCGAGTTCCACCTCGACCTCCCGCCACCGCGGACCGGTCGCGCCGCCGATCAGGACGACGGAGACCTCGTCGTCGGCCACTTCCGCGACCACAGCCCCGTCGGCGTCGGACACGGTGTGAATCGTGCGATGCGTCGTCAGAGTCGCGACCGCAGACAACTCCGCGCCCATCACCGCACCGCGCAGCACGTCGTTCAGCTCGTCCGGCACCGCACCGTGCGCTCCGTTGCCGAGAGGGAGCCGAATCTCGGTCCGCGCCTTCTCCGCCGGGACCTTCGCATGCCAGCCGTTGTCGGAATCACCGGTACGACGCCGAACCGTGATTCCGCGTCGCAACAGGTCGTGGCCGGTCGTGTCGAAGTACTCACTGCTCAGGTCGGTCTCGCTCGACGCCAGAGCGCCGCCGGAGGGCACCAGTGAAGCGAGAGTGGGCAATCGGAAATCTGCGTCGACGTCGAACTTGTCTTCGCGCTCGGTCTGAATCGACTCCATACCTGTCATCCTGCCTCGAGTACCGGGGCCGATGGAGTCCGAAACTGCAGACCGGTCAGCGTCGCGGAAAGTCGAAGTCCGGCAGCGGAAAATCGAACGTCCGAGTGGACCGTGTGGTGGTCGGCGGACGCGTCGTCGTCGTGGCCCGGGTCGTCGTGGCGGGGCTCGTCGTGGTCGGACGAGTCGTGGTGGCAGGCGGGACAGCCGTCGGTACAATGGTCGACCGATCGGGGGTGAGCGTGTCGGGTGCCGTCGTCTGCTGAATGTCGGACGGGGCAGTGGTCGTGGCCACGGTGCGCCGCGCTGCGGTGGTGCTCGCCGCGTCGGAAGTGGTCGGCGCTGGGGCCGAGGGCGACGTTGCCGACGGGTCGACCGGAGGCGAGGTCTGCGCCGTCGTGATCGCGGGCGGCAACGACGACCCGGTGGGGTCGGCGGGTGATCCGTCTGCGGCAGGCACCACGAACTGCGACCGAGCGGTCGGTGAGGCGTCCTGCGAACTGTTCACCGACGGAGACGGCTCGTCGCCGCTGGTGCGTGCGGCCGCAGTGACCACGGTGCCGGCTGCACACACCGCCACGATCGCCGCGAGTGCGCCCCCGAGATGCCGAGACTTGTTGACCCTGGTCATCCGCTTGGAGGAGGTGTCGCTGTGCCGTGGGCGCTTGGAGACCACCGGGGCGACCGCACCCACCTCCACGTCTGCGGAGTCCCGATCCACGGCAGCGAACCGATCGGTAAGCACCTCGGGCGGTGCCGGGGTGGGCCGCCGACCCACCGTCCGAGCGATCCCGGCAGCGCCGTGCGCCGCCAGCAGTTCCGGCTGCTCGGGCACGTAGACCGGCATCGACACCGCGTCGAACAGGACCTGCCGAATTATCTGCATGTTGGCACCACCACCGACAGCGACGATGGCGTCGACGTGGATGCCCTGTGCACCGACCTCGTCGAGCACGTCCACGGCCATCGAGACGGCTCGGCGCACCGCGTCGCCGATGAGCTCGTCGAGATTGCCACGCCACAGCGATGCACGTCCGCCGACGAACGGTCCGATGATCGACACGCTGCGAAGCAGTGCCAGTTCGTGTTTCCCGGCGCGGACGTCGTGAACGAGCCGCCGCCGAGCCTCGACCGTCAGCGCCTCGGCCGCACCGAACGTCGCGATGAGGTGATCGCACAGCACCCGATCGCAGTCGTCACCACCGAGGGCGTCCGTACGACGCGACGCGAGGACATCACCGCTGTCGACATCCACCACGGATACCGAGGTACCGGATGCACCGACGTCGAACAGAGCGACGCAGCGCTCACCGGCGAGCACCCGCGTCTCCCGCAGCGCACCCAACTGGGCACCGAGTTCGGAGACGAGCACAACGCCATCGGAGAAGTCCTGGTCGTAGGCCGTCTTGGGGTCGCTTTCGCGCAGTGCGAGCACCGGATGGAAATCCGCGGACGCATACTCGCTCGCCAGATTGTGAACCGACGTGATGACGGCATCCCACGGATCGGGAGCGAGGCCGTTGGGTGCCGGCCGGGATGCGACGGGCTCGTGTACTTCCAGGACAGCACCGGAGCGAGCGTTGTCGCTGATCACGCTGCGCAGACCACTCGACCCCAACGAAGCGCCGAGTACGGACACATCGGGAACCGCGGACACTAGAAACCTCGCTCTGGTAGGCCCCAACCCACGTCGAGTTACCAGAGTACCGCTACAACCGGACATTCACCACGTTTCGCGGTGAGAAACAGACCTCGGGATCGTTTACTCGACGCTGGAGCGAACGAAGTTCAGGTAGGCCTTCGACGGTGTCGGCCCACGCTGGCCCTGATACTTCGACCCCACCGCGGCGCTGCCGTACGGATTCTCGGACGGCGAAGACAGCCGGAAGAGACACAGCTGCCCGATCTTCATGCCCGGCCACAACGTGATCGGCAGGTTTGCGACGTTGGACAACTCCAGCGTGATGTGGCCACTGAAGCCCGGATCGATGAAGCCTGCGGTCGAGTGCGTGAGCAGACCCAGCCGCCCGAGCGAACTCTTCCCCTCGAGCCGACCGGCCAAGTAGTCCGGCAGCGTCGTCAATTCCAGCGTGGAGCCGAGAACGAACTCCCCCGGATGAAGAACGAACGGCTCACCTGCGGCAGGTTCGACCAGCGTCGTCAATTCGTCCTGCTGTAGCGACGGGTCGATGTGGGTATAGCGGGTGTTGTTGAACACCCGGAAAAGCTTGTCGAGCCGCACATCGACACTCGACGGCTGAACCATCGACGGGTCGAACGGTTCGATCGCGAGGTTTCCCAAGGTCACTTCGGCACGGATGTCACGGTCGGAGAGCAGCACCTCTGCAGGCTACTGGTCCCGGGCGGTCCCTCGCGACACACCCGAACCCCGATCACGTTACGTAGCTCCACAAAGGAAAAGCCGGACAATCGAGCGGCACGACCATTCACATTCGGGCAACTCCTATCAGGAAGAGTGAAATGACAATTCCGTTCGACGTCCCCTCGTACTGGGACGACAGATCACAATGCCTCGTTCTGGCCACCACTCCCGCCGAGAATCCGACCTTGTGGGAACAATTCCTGGACGGCGCAGAGGAAAGCTATATGCGACACGGTGTGACCACCGCACTCGAAATGTCGACCATTCGCGACGGCAGCACCACCTCACTGTTCTTCGCCGCACTCGACCGAACCGGGCAAATAGTCGGTGGAGTACGAGTGCAAGGACCGTATTCCTCGGTCGATCAATCTCACGCACTGATCGAATTCGCCGAGTACCCCGACGGGCTCCGGCGCGTGCACACCATGCTCGACGAACGCATCGGCCACGGAGTCGTCGAACTCAAATCTGCGTGGGTCGCTCAGGGCGCACCCCACGGCCGGGCCGTCACCGCGATGATCGCGGAATCACCCGCCTACAGCACCGCGCTTCTCGGCGCGCGCTACGCGTTGGCCACCGCGGCATCCCACGTGCGCGCCGCATGGCTCGACACCGGAGCGGTCATCGCCACCCAGATCGCACCGATCCCCTACCCCGACGAGCGCTATCGAACCGAGGTGTTCTGGTGGGACAGAACCACACTCGCATTCAACGCCGATCTGGCCACCTGGCGCCGGATGCGGCAGAACACCGTCACCCTGCTCGCGCACCGCCGCGCAGCCGCCGAACTCCCGGAAGCAGTCGCATCATGAACGATCAACACCTACCCGGCCACCACTGGAAGCCTGTGATATTCGACGAGACGGACGCCACACAGCGCGCCGCTCTCGACGAACTCAGACGCGATCCGACCCTCACATTTCTGGACGAGAGGAAGACGCAGAGAAAAGGCCTCCTCTCACTTCTTCCCAGCCCTGAGCAGAGCCTTCTCGACGAAAACGACAGGTGGGTCTTCTTTCCATGGCGGAAAACCGTCGTCGCGGTACTCGGACCGAACTCGTTCCGACACCTGAGGCTCGACAGAAACCGAAACAAGATAACTCTCGCGGAACAGAATTCTTTAGGAGATCTCACGATAGGAATCATCGGGCTCAGCGTCGGACATGCCATTGCCCACACCCTCGCACTCGAAGGAATCTGCGGGACGCTTCGCCTCGCCGATTTCGACGAGATCGAACTTTCCAACCTCAATAGAATTCCCGCGTCCATCCTCGATCTCGGCGTCAACAAAGCGGTCGTCGCTGCCCGACGCATTGCCGAAATCGACCCGTACCTACGCGTCGAAATCGCCGAGGACGGAATCACCGAGAACACCATCGACGAGTTCTTCGACGGACTGGACCTCCTCGTCGAGGAATGCGACTCCCTCGATGTCAAAGTCCGGGCCCGCGAGGCGGCCCGGTCGCGACGCATCCCGGTACTGATGGAGACCTCCGACCGAGGGCTTCTCGACGTCGAACGCTTCGACCTCGAGCCCGAACGCCCGGTGTTCCACGGCGTGCTCGGCGAGATCGACTCTGCGAGTCTGCGAGGGCTCGGCACGCGCGACAAGATCCCGATCGTTCTCGATCAGCTCGACGCCTCGCTGCTCTCGGCGCGCATGGCCGCTTCGATGGTGGAAGTGAGCGAAACCATCGAGACCTGGCCGCAACTGGGGGGCGACGTTCAACTCGGCGGTGCCACCATCGCCGCAGCCGTTCGACGCCTCGGCACCGGAGCGCACCTGCCGTCCGGACGAATCCGCATCGACCTCGACACCCATCTCGATGCGCTCGTGCCCCCGAACCCGACGCGTCGGGTGCAGGAGACCTCGGTCGATACCGCCGTCGACGCCCGACGGGCCTGCGTCGATCCCGACGCGCTCGTTCTCGAGGCTGCCCGTCGAGCGCCGTCCGGTGGAAACAGTCAGCCGTGGACCTTCACCCGCGACGGACGCACCGTGCGGATCGAAGTCGATCGTTCACGAACCTCGACGCTCGACATCGCCTTCCGCGGCAGTTGCGTCGCCGTCGGTGCAGCCGCCTTCAACGCCCGAGTGGTGGCCACCGCGCAGGGCAGGCTCGACCGCACCGACTACGGCGAGAACGGAGTCGAGATCACGCTGGGCGCGGGCGACCCACAACCCATCACCGATCGACGCCTGCTCGACGGCGTTCTCGAGCGGTGCACCAACCGGGAGTTGGGTACCGGCGCGCCGTTGGACGCGGACATCGCCGCCGACATCGCCGCTGCAGCGGCCGCAGAAGGTGGACGGGCAGTGCTGCTGACGACACCCGAATCCATTGCCGCGGCCGCGGATGTCCTCGCCGCCGCGGATCGCATTCGGTACCTCACACCGCACCTGCATCGAGACATGTTCTCCGAGTTGCGTTGGCCGGGTGATCTCGATCCCGATCGGGGCATCGAGGTATCGACTCTGGGGATCGACGACGCAGACCTGTCCAAGCTGGAGATCGTCAAGCGGCCGGACGTCATGGAGCTCGTGCAAGTCTGGGACGCCGGCGCGGCACTGGGGACCGATATGCGGGATCGAGTGCTGTCGAGTTCGGCACTTGCCGTGGTGGTCGTACCCGGATCGACCGCGGAACATTACATCAGAGGAGGATGTGCAACAGAGAACGTATGGGTAACTGCGCATTTGCGTGGATTGGCGGTGCAACCGGTTTCCCCTGCGTTCCTCTACGCCCGAAGCGCGGAGGAGTATCGGCAACTGTCGACGCACCACGCAGAAGCATTGCAGCAGTTGAGTTTTCGGTTCCGCGCACTGCTTGAAATGGAAAGCACCGAATCCGTTGCACTGGTGTTGCGGCTCAGTTGCGCCCCGAAAACAGCCATACATAGTCGCAGACTTCCTGTTTCAGCGTCTGTATCGGGGTAGAGTTCCGGCGAAGACCAGGGGGAACAGTCCTGCACTGAGTCTACGAGAGGCGGGAGTAGGGCCCTGGAGCACAAACGGACGCTCGAGGTCCTCGTCACCGGCGTCGCGACCGAACTCATGGGAGTCGATGCGGCGACGGTGCGCGAGGCCTACGAATCCGTGCTGCGGCAACTCGTGGACTACCTCGGCATCGACTTCAGCTTCCTCCGACACAACGACTTCGAGGCCAGGGCCACCAGACTCACCGCGGAATGGCCACCGCGACTGAGCGTGCCCGATCCGGATCCACTGGCTGTGGTCTACTTCGACGACGCAGACTCGGTATTCCGCCTGGCCGAGACACTGACCGAACCGGCAGTGTTTCGGCCGGATCCGGAACAGGAGGACTACCGTCGACGCGTCGAGCAGGGGTCGGGATTCTCCGCGACCTCGATGGCCGTCGTGCCACTGCTGCACTCCGAACGCACCACCGGCATCCTCGGCTTCATCAAGATCGGTGACCGAAGCTGGTCCGAGGCAGAACTCAACGCGCTCAAAGCAATTGCGGCACTGCTCTCTCAACTGCAGGCACGGGTGATCGCCGAGGAGCAACTCCGATTCTCGGCACAGCACGACCCGCTGACCAAACTGCCGAACCGCACGGCTCTCGCACAACACCTCCGCGAACGACTCGACCCGTCCATGCCCGGCCCCGTCGCCGTGATGCACATCGATCTCGATCGACTCAAAGCACTGAACGATTTTCTGGGCCACCTGGCCGGAGACCACTACCTCGAGACCATCGCCGATCGACTGCAGAGCTTCGTCGGCAGGTCGGCCGGTCTCGTCGCACGCCTGGGCGGCGACGAGTTCCTGGTGGTACTGGCCGGGCCGTGCTCGGCCCGCGTCGCAACACACCACGCCGAGATGATCGCCGAAGCCGTGAACGCCCCCGTCACCCTCGGAGTCGAACGCATCAGCAGAAGCGCGAGCATCGGAATCGCCTTCGGCCAGCCCGGCAAGCACACCGCCGAGTCGCTTCTGCGGCAGGCAGATCAGGCCGCCCTGGTGGCCAAACGCGCAGGCGGCCACGACATCGCCCTGTTCACCGAAGAGATGCACGCCGACGCCGAACTCCGCAACGACGTCGAGATCCACCTGCGCGAAGCCATCGCGGGCGACTCGCTCACCCTGCACTTCCAACCCGAGGTGGACCTGGTGACCGGACGCATCACCGCGGTCGAAGCCTTGGTCCGATGGCAACACCCCACCCGCGGACTGCTCCCCCCGTCCGCATTCATTCCGGTTGCCGAGGAGACCAACCTCGCCGGTGAACTCGGTCGCTGGGTCCTCGACCACGCCTGCCGCACCCTCGCCGACTGGCAACGCGAGATCCCCCACCTCGACATCGCGATGCGCGTCAACATCTCCCCCGTCCAACTCGTCACCAACGGATTCGTCAGTGCCGTCGCCAGAGCACTCACGGAATTCTCGATAGCCGGGCCCGACCTGTGCCTCGAGATCACCGAAGTGGCAGTGGTACAGGACCTTTCCCGCACCCGCGTGACACTGAGCGAACTCCACGAACTCGGCGTGCAAGTGGCGATAGACGACTTCGGCACCGGATACAGCTCCCTGTCACACCTCAAGGAACTCCCCGTCGACGCACTCAAGATCGACCGTGCCTTCGTCACCGACCTCGGCAACGAGAACACCGGCGACCTCGCGATCGTTCAGTCCATCATCGGACTCGCCCGCGCCTTCGGGCTGACCATCATCGCCGAAGGCGTCGAAACACAGAGCGCCAGAAGAACCCTGATCGAACTGGGATGCACCCGCGCGCAGGGATACCTGTTCTCCAAACCGGTGCCGGCCGACGACGCACTCGAACTCCTCCACGGCGTGCGCATCGACATCTGACCATCCTGATAACCTGACATCCGCACCACACGCCGGTGTAGTTCATTGGTAGAACGCGACCTTCCCAAGGTTGAGAGGCGGGTTCGATTCCCGTCACCGGCTCCACCGACCGCCCACCTCGGGCCGTCCTCCTGCAGGCTCCACTCCTGCCCATCCCGGTCGTTCCTGCAGGCTCCACTCCTGCCCATCCTGGTCGTTCCTGCAGGCTCCACTCCTGCCCATCCGATTTGCTCCCGTCTCGTCCGTATCGCTGAACTCACAGACGCTGCACAGTCACTGCGGTCACTCCTGAAACAAACCGACCACCGCTCAATATTGGTCGATACCCTTGCTACCGACCGGTAGCATGTGCGAATTCATTCATTGTATTCGCAAGAATTCCTGCATTTCCGAAGAAACTTCTTCCGCCTTCTTCGCCGTGCTAGAAATCAAATGTCGACATCTTTTCACCGACAAATGACCTGACAGGAATCCCCCTCATGCGATCACTTTCGACAATTGTCGCGGTCACCCTGACGACGATGGCCGTGGCCGTCTCGTCGGCGACCGCCGCCCCGTCACTGGCCACACCTCCGAGAACCCAAGGCGGAGCCGGAACCCTTCTGTGGGAGGATCAATTCAACGGATACGGTGGACCCGACCCCGCCAAATGGGGATTTCAGACCGGCCGCTGGGGCGCGAGTTCCGGTGAGCAGCAGTACTATACAGATTCCTGGAACAACGCCAACCAGTTCAACGGCTCACTGAACATCACCGCGCGTCGGGAGAACGCACCCGACCGCAAGCGGGCACCGTACAACTTCACCAGCGCCCGCGTGGTCAGCATGGGCAAGCAATCGGTGACGCCGCCGGTGCGCATCGAAGCATCGATCAAAATGCCGAGCGCCCAGGGTCTGCTACCCGCATTCTGGACCCTCGGTCTCCAACCCGGTGGCGAATATTCATGGCCCAGCCAAGGGGAAGTGGACATCGTCGAAATTCCCGGGCTGTACGGGCCGTCATTCAATTTGCACGGCCCCTCCAAGTGGAACTCCAATCAAGATACGAAGACCGGCGGAAGTATGAATCCGGTCAACAACGGATTCCACACATACCGAATCGACTGGTTGCCCAACAGCATCACCTGGTTCGTCGACGGAGTCGCTCGGTTCTCCCTCACCCAGGCCCAGTACGAGGCGAAGGGCGGCAACTGGAAAGCGTTCTCGGGCTCGTGGCCGCACTACATCCTCTTCAACGTCGCCGTCGGCAACAACTGGGTCGGCAAGACACCGAACAGCACGCCGTACCCGCAGACGATGAGTGTCGACTGGCTACGCGTGAGTCGCCTCTGACCTGCAGAGCAGCACTTCCTGTCCACACGGGGCCCAGCCACCACGGCTGGGCCCCGTGCGGTGTGCGCAATCGGCACGGTTTCGACGGCAGAACAATTCTTGTGACTTTTCTCAGCGACGTCGTCTCGTCATAGGGACATTCCACAGTCAGGGGAATATCGTCTGTTCATGCGCGGGCCACGGCGGAGTCTGATCACCCTCGTCATCGCCGCTGCCACCGCACTGCTTGCGCCTTCCGCACACGCCGGGCCCGTGATGCCCATCGCCGCCGCCCCCGAGCAACCCGACCACGCCGATGCCATCCGCTACTCGGCATCGAACCGCGACGCCGCCCCGCCCGGAGCCAACGACATGAGCTGCACACCCACCGCAGCCCACCCGAATCCTGTCGTCCTGGTGCACGGCACCGATGCCACCGCGTACGCCGACTGGGCAGGCTTCGCGCCGATCCTGAAAGCAGCAGGCTTCTGTGTCTTCGCCATCAACTACGGCACGTCGCCGGACGGCAGATCCAACGGGTACGGCGTCATCGAAGACAGTGCAGCGCAACTGAAGGCGATGACGTCGTCGATACTCCAGGCAACCGGTGCCGCCGCAGTCGACGTGGTCGGCTACTCCCAGGGTGCCGCGGTGGCTCGATACTTCGTCAACAGACTGGGCGGCGCCGACGTCGTCGATCGATGGGTGGGAATCGCATCGCCGACGTACGGCGGCACCATGTACGGAGTAGCGCCCGTCGTGCAGGCGGTGCCGGGTGCAACCGGTGTCCTGGCAAGCGAATTCGGTCCTGGCCTCGCCCAACTGATGGCCGGATCCGACTTTCTCGATCGGCTCAACGCCGGCGGCGACACCGTGCCCGGGGTGGAGTACACCTCCATCGCAACACGGGTCGACGAAGTGATTCAGCCGTACACCAATGCGCTGCTTCGAGATCCGGGAGCGCACAACATCGTGGTGCAGGACGTGTGCCCCGATACCGAGGTAGCGCACTTCACGTTCACCTACGATCCCACCGCGCTGCGGCTGGCGCTCAACGCCCTCGACCCGGCGAACGCGCGTCCCCCGACCTGCGTACCGGTGCCGCTGGGAGCCGGAATCCTCGACGTCGTCCTCGCCAGCCACTGATCCTCAGGTCAGGAGCTGATACGCCCTGAGCCCGACGTACAGTTCGGCGGCCTGGATCGGATCACGAAAGTCGCGACCGGTGAGCTCGGCGATTCGACGTAGCCGATACAACACCGTGTTCCGGTGGTAGTGCAGCGATTCGGCGGCATCGCGGGTGGAACCGCCGCAGGAGAACCAGGCGTCGAGAGTATCGAGCAGGCTCTGCCGTTCGGCTCGCGGCAACGCCAGCAGATCGCCGAGTATCTGACGGGAGGCGATCCGGCCCGATTTCGGATCGCGGACCAGCAGCAGCGGCACCGGCACCGAGTCGTAGCGCACCGGTGCGGGCGGTGATGCCTCGCCCGAGGTGCACGACCGCGCCAGCCGGGCCTGGCCGACGGCGTCACCGATACCCGACGGCGACCGGAACACCGAGCTCACCCCGACCCGCCCCGGACACAGCTCGCTCAGCGTGACCACAGCGGAGTCGATCTCCGATTCCGTTGCGGCACAGATGAGCCCGACGGTACCGTCCACCTCGGCGTCCCACACCGATTCGGCACCCGCGGTACGGAGGCGGGCGATCAATCCGTCGATCCCCATCGCTGCGGTCAACGGCTCCTGCGAGACCACCGCGAAGTAGCCGTGGTCGGGAATGCGGAACGTTCGCAACGCGTCCGCCGCCGCAGTCGGATTCGCGCCGTGATCGGCGAAGAGCACACGGATGAGACGTCCACGAGCTTCGGCGCTTTCGCGCGCACGCATGTCGGCGCTCTCTCGATAGGCTTCCGCTGCCTCGTCGGAGTACACGTCGACCAACGCCCAGACCTGAGCGGCCATGTCCAGCAGCGCATGACTCGCGCGGCCGTCCGAGCGTTCCATCAACTCGTCCCAGACCAACCTGCCGCCCAGCCGAAAGGCGTGCAGCAGGGCAGCCAGCGGTACCCCCTGCTCGGCCTTGAGCCGGCCCGCGTCCCGCGCCGACTCGAGCCGCATGGGAGCACGACCGGACAGCTTGCCCAACATCGAGGCCAGATTGCTCCGCGACGCCTCGTAGAGCTGCTCGGTGGTGAGCAGCGTCGATTCGAGGTAGGCGTGCTCGGCCCCCAGGATGCGTCGCACCAGCTCGGTCGCGAGATCGTCGACGCCGTCGAGCATCGTCGCGGCCAGATCGGTCGGTGACGGATGCACATCGAACTCGGTCGCGGTCATGACCGAACTCTAGCCGTACCCGTGTAAGCCACGCCACAGCGAAATTGTGCGGTGGCACAAACTGTCGCATCCGATTGAGGCCCCCGGCCCATAGCGTCCCGCGCCCGAGTGCGACCACAATCACAGTGAAGCCGTGTACCCGAACGACGAGTGGAGCCGAGAAGTTGACCAGCGACGTCACCCCACACCTGCAATCCGTACCGACGACGGGACCCACCGAGGCAGTCGACTCCGCACTCGCCGATCTGTCCGCGGGAGAGAAGAACTGGGAACGCCTCACCCTGGCCGAACGCCGAGCGCTCCTCGAACGTGTGCATGCACTGACCACAGCTCACGCGCAGGAGTGGGTGACGGCGGCAACGTCGATCAAGGGACTCGACGCCTCGTCCAGCCTCGTCGGAGAGGAATGGCTGTCGGGTCCGTACTCGTTCCTCAACGGACTCGGCACCGTGGCGCACACACTCGCGGCGCTCGAAGCAGGCACCAGCCCACTGGCCGGTGCGAAGTTCGGAACGGCACCCGGTGGGCGCACGACGGTGTCGGTGCTGCCCCTCAACATCTTCGAGCGACTCCTGCTCAACGGGTTCAGCGCCGAGGTGTGGCTGAAGCCCGGAATCGACCGTGCGACCGCACAGCGGACCGCGGGTCTCGCCCAGCTCGACCCCACCCGCACCGCAGGCATCGGAGTGGTTCTCGGCGCAGGCAACATCACCTCGATCGCGCCGCTGGACGCGTTGTACGAACTGATCGCGTTCAACCGGGTCGTCGCACTCAAGCTCAACCCCATCATGGATCCGCTGCTGCCCGTGTTCGAGAAGATCCTCGCCCCGCTCGTCGACATCGGCGCACTGCGTCTGCTCACCGGAGGAGCCGACGTGGGCACCTACCTGGTCCAGCACTCGTCCGTCGACCACGTCCACATGACCGGCAGCGCCATCACGCACGACGCGATCGTCTTCGGTCCCGGCCCGGACGGAGCTGCGCGCAAGGCAGCCAACGACCCGATCCTCACCAAGGAGATCTCCAGCGAACTCGGCGGAGTCTCGCCCACCATCGTTCTGCCCGGTGAGTGGAGCCGTGCCGACATCGAGTTCCAGGCCGAACACATCGCCACCCAACGCCTGCACAACAGTGGATACAACTGTGTCGCTTCGCAGGTCGTCGTACTGTCCTCGGAATGGAAGCAGCGCGACCAATTCGTCGCCGCCCTGCGCGCCGCCCTCGACCGCGCTCCGGCACGAACGCCCTACTACCCCGGCAGCGACAAGCGAGTGTCCGACGCCACCGCCACCTACCCGTCCGCCGAACGCCTCGGTGAACGCGGCGGCCGCGTGCTCATCACCGATCTGAACCCAGGCGAATACGCACCACTGCTGCAGACCGAGTACTTCGCACCGGTCATGGGGATCATCGAATTGCCTTACAGCGGAGCAGCATTCGCCGCCAAGGCGGTACAGGCCGCGAACGAGGAATTCACCGGAACACTCGGCATCAACATCATCGGCACCCCCGGCACCATCAAGGGACTCGGGGAGAAGTTCGACACCATGCTCGCCGACCTCCGGTACGGCACCATCGCCGTCAACGCCTGGACGGCCATCGGATTCCTCACCGCAGCGGCCACCTGGGGCGCATTCCCCGGCCACACCGTCGACGACGTGCAGAGCGGAATCGGCGTCGTGCACAACGCATTACTGATCGACGGGGCCGAGCGAACAGTGGTGCGCGGGCCTTTCCGGCCACTGCCGCGCTCGCTGGTCAACGGCGAACTCTCCATCTCGCCGAAGCCACCGTGGTTCGTCACCAACAAGACCGCAGCATCGACCGGCAAGCTGCTCACCGCATTCGCGGGCGCACCGTCCTGGTCCAAGCTGCCGGCAATTTTCGCCTCCGCCCTGCGCGGGTAGAACCCAGCGTCGACGACGATCGAAGGACAATCATGAGCTCTCAGCGCACGACGGCCGACTACATCGTGGTGGGCGCAGGTTCGGCAGGCGCGGTGGTGGCCAATCGCCTCAGCGCAGACCCACGCAACGAGGTGATCCTGCTCGAGGCCGGCCCCGAGGACAAGAACAAGTTCGCCCACATTCCCGCTGCATTCTCCAAACTCTTTCGCAGCGAGGTCGATTGGGACTACCTCACCGAACCGCAACCGGAACTGCGTGATCGCAGCATCTACTGGCCGCGCGGCAAGATGCTCGGTGGCTCGTCGTCCATGAATGCCATGATGTGGGTGCGCGGATTCGCCGCAGACTACGACGACTGGGCGGCCGTCTCCGACGACTCCTGGTCGTTCCGCAACCTCGTCGGCTACTTCCGCAAGATCGAGAACATCGAGGGCACAACCGAACTCGACTCCGGTACGGACGGCCCGCTCGTCGTTTCGCACCAGCGCAGTCCCCGTGCCCTGACGTCGTCCTTCCTCGACGCCGTCGAGGAGGCCGGTTATCCGGTGGAGACGGCCAACCTGCCCGAACCCAGGGGCTTCAGCCGCACGATGGTCAACCAGAAACGCGGCGCACGGTGGAGCACCGCCGATGCGTACCTACGACCGGCGAAGAAGCGCAAGAACCTCACCATCCTCACCGATGCGCAGGCCACTCGCGTCCTCTTCGAGGGCAGTGCCGCGGTGGGCGTCGAATACACCTCGGGCGGCGCAGTACACACCGTTCGTGCACGCAGAGAAGTCGTACTGTCCGGCGGAGCGATCAACACCCCGCAACTGCTGATGCTCTCGGGCATCGGCGACCAGGAACAGCTGAAGTCGCACGGCATCGCCGTCCGGCATCACTCACCCGGAGTCGGACAGAACCTGATCGACCATCTGGCCGCACTCATCGGCTGGAAGACCGAAACCGACTCGCTCTTCCACGCCGAGAAGATCCCGGAGCTGGTCAACTACCTCGCACGCCGACGCGGCATGCTGACCTCCAACGTCGCCGAGGCCTACGGTTTCGTCAAGAGCCGCGAGGACCTCGCCCTGCCCGATCTCGAAGTCATCTTCGGCCCGGCACCCTTCTTCGACGAGGGACTCATCGCGCAGGACTCCCATGCCGCCGTCATCGGAACGGTGCTCCTCAAACCGGAGAGCCGCGGCGAGATCACCCTCCGGTCGTCCGACCCGACGGCCAAGCCCATCGTCGAACCGCACTACCTGGGCGATCCGGAGGGCCTCGACCGCCGGGCGATGATCGAAGGCCTTCGGGCATGCATCGCGATCTCCGAAACACCCGCTCTGAAGGGACTGCTCGGCGACGTCGTACGCCCCAGGGTGGCGTCGAACATCTCCCCGGCGGACCTGCTCACCGAGGCTCTCGAGCAGAATGCGCACACGCTGTATCACCCCGTGGGCACTGCCCGTATGGGCAACGACGCCGACAGTGTCGTCGATGCCGAGTTGCGGGTACGGGGCGTCGACCGCCTTCGCGTCGCCGACGCGTCGATCATGCCGAGCATCATCCGCGGACACACGCACGCGCCGTCGGTGGTGATCGGCGAACGAGCAGCGGACTTGATCCTTCGTTGATCCGCGAGTGAACCTTCGGAAAATTTCCGGTTTGGCAGTCCGGTTTGTCGGGTAACAGGTGGACACGCTCCCTTGCAGGGGATCGAGATGGAACCCATCCGCTCGGCAAGCAGCGCCGAATGACCCACAACGCTCGAGAGACGAGCACGGAAGGTTGACCGACATGTTCACTGTTCGTAAAGCTTTGGCCGCCACCGCAATCGGTGCACTCACCATCGTCCCGCTTGCCGCATGCTCCAGCGAGGAAGCGTCCGACACCGTCGACGCAGCCACCTCTTCGGCAGCAGAAGCAGTGGAGAGCACCCCCGAGCCCGCAGCCGAGGTCGACAACCTCACCGGTGTCGACACCGCAGTAGCGCTCGATCCCGGCTTCACCGGTGCACTGACCACCCTGGGCCTCACGCCCGGTGTCGTCGGAACCGCCACTCTCGCAGACGGATCCATCCGCTTCCCGATCACCGGCGGAGACGTCAAGTACTGGGAGCCCGGCACCGTCGATCCCTACGTCCAGGGCGAGATCAACCACGACGGCAGCGGCCTTTCGCTGACCGCAGGCGAGACCGTCGTCGAGCTCACCAACTTCGACATCGACCCGGGCACGTCGCTCCTCACCGGTGACGTCTTGGTCAACGGCGAAGAAGCAGCCGCAGACGCAGTGCTGTTCGATCTCGACGGCCGCACCCTGCAGCCGCTCGCTACCGGACCCGACAACACTGCAATCCTGCAGGGCACCCAGGTGAAGATCTCGGAGACCGCTGCCGGACTGCTCAACAGCACCTTCAACACCGATGCTGTGACCCCGGGACTGCTCGTGGGCGTTGCGACCATCACCATCAACACCGCTGCATAACAGTTTCCTGACCCCGTGCGCGAGGCGTCACCGTCGACGGCGGTGGCTCTCGCGCACGGGTGTTTGCATCGCAGGACCAGGAGCCGACCGATGAGAGCGTTCACGAAGATCTACGGCGGGCACCCGCTGCATGCGGTCGGTCTGCTGCTCTCGTTCGCCCTCGTCGGCTACGTCGTCACACTCGCAGGGCCGCAGACTCTGTGGAACAGCGACGTGTGGTGGAAATCCGTTCTCGTGTGGTTCTTCGGATCGGTACTGCTGCACGACGCAGTACTGTTCCCGCTCTACTCACTGGCCGATCGGCTCCTCACCAGCATTCCGAGCCGCCACCTGGCCGTGTCACCGGTGAACTACGTTCGCGTTCCCGCTCTCGGGACAGCACTGACGTTTCTGATGTTCTTCCCCGGGATACTCTCCCAGGGTGCGGAATCCTATCGGGCCGCAACCGGTTTGACCCAGGAACCCATTCTCGGACGTTGGCTCGCGCTGACCGCGGTGTTGTTCACCGTGAGCGCCGCCGCCTACTTCATCCGATGGACTCTCGTACGGAGCCGAGCATGAGCGTCACCGCCGATACACTCTTCAACCGCGCAGCAGCCGGACTACCCTGCTGGATAGGCGATTCCGACGGCAGCAGGGAGCAACTTCCCACCGCGCGGTGGATGGGCGGCAGCGCCTCGTCAGCCGAGGATCGCCGCGCGGATCACGCCATGCTCAGCCGATGTACCGGCCCCACCATCGATCTCGGCTGCGGGCCGGGTCGACTCACCGAAGCACTTGCGCGACGCGGCGTCTCGGCACTCGGTGTCGACACATCCCGAACAGCAGTCGATCTGACCATCGGGCGCGGCGGCAACGCCGTTCTCCGCGACCTGTTCGAGCCACTGCCCGACACCGGCAACTGGTCGTGTGTCCTCCTCGCGGACGGCAACATCGGCATCGGGGGCGACCCGGTGCGTCTGCTCCGCCGGGCGGCCGACCTGCTCGCACCCCACGGAGCCGTCATCGCGGAAGTGGATGCGCCCAGCGACACAGGAATTCGTCACCGCACCGTTCGGTGGGAAACCGACACCATGGTCGGTGATTGGTTCGCCTGGTCGAGCGTCAGCGCCGACGCCACAGCGGATCTCGCCAATGCCGCCGGCCTTCGAGTGGTCGACGTGGCACCGATCGACGGGCGCTGGTTCGCTCAGATGACGCTGGCTCCGCTCACCAGTTCGTGAACAGCAGATGATTGATCGCCAATGCACCGATCACCTGCAGCGCCAACCAGAAGCGATGCGTCCTGATCGGCAACACAGCGGGCGCGATCAGCATCCACATCGCGAAGGGCAACCAGATTCTCTCGGTCTCGGCCTTGCTCAACTGACTCAGATCCGCCATCACCACCGCAGCGACACCGCCGATCACCAACAGATTGATCGGTTCGAGCCGGGTGAGAATCCGCGGGAACGCCGCGGGCACAGCAACACCCAGCGCACAGAACAACGCCGCGAAATTCGCCCAACCCCAGTACTCGAACGGACGGTCCTTCGCGATGCCCTGGTAGTAGCGCTCCTGCACCAGCAAGTAGCCGTCGTACCACCAGAATCCGTACGCCGTGAAGATCCCCGCGACGATCAGTGCACCGATCAGCGCGCCCACCAACGGCAGAATCCTCCGCCCGGCAATCAACACCGCGACCGCAGGCAGGCCCATCAGCACCAGCCCGTAGTTGAGGTAGATACCGAAACCGAGCAGCACTCCAGCACCGATCGACGCCGGCCACAGGTACCGCTTCGTGGAGATCGCCAGCAGCGCAACGCCCCACGCGGCAACACCGGCATAGAACGCATCCGCCGAGACGGCGATCCAGATCGCCGCCGGGGCGATCGCCACGAACGGTGCTGCACGCCGCGCGATGTTCTCGTCACCGAGCACCTTCAGTGTCAGCACCAGCGCGACGGCGGCACTCGTACCGACCAGCACGCACAGCGTCGCCGCCCAGGCTCCACCGCCGAGGCCGAGACGATCGAGCCACACGAAGGTGAGCAATGCGCCCGGTGGATGACCCGACACATGCGTCGTCCACGAATCGGCCTGGTAGTC
The DNA here is from genome assembly GCF_002259075.1 of Rhodococcus sp. 15-725-2-2b. Classification (NCBI taxonomy): domain Bacteria; kingdom Bacillati; phylum Actinomycetota; class Actinomycetes; order Mycobacteriales; family Nocardiaceae; genus Rhodococcus; species Rhodococcus sp. 15-725-2-2b. The sequence continues at coordinate 110,313 of NZ_NPFL01000006.1, forward strand.
CAGGATCCGCTCGGAGAACCCGCGGAGCGTGGCCGGAATGTCGGTGACACCGGGCACCTCGTGCAGGTACTCGTCCGTCGACGCCAGCCGGTCGACGAAGCCGCGCTTCCAACCGTCCACCATCGCCAGCGACATCGTCCAGGCCGCCGACGCACCCCACACGAGGAACAGCAGTCGCGTCCACGACAGTCGACGTGCCACCGTCGGCCCCCACAACACGGTGGCCACGGCGATCAGAACGGCGACGGGAGTCCCCCATCCCACGTGAATCTCACGGAAGCCGAACAGCGGTGCCGCATCGGCGAAATCACGCACCTGCTGCGGAGTTCTGTTGATGATGGGAGTGACGAGTTCGTTGCCCAGGTACGGAACGATGAACGCGACCACGACGAGCACGACGGCCAACGTGCCGGCGACGGCTTCTCTCCAGTAACGGATAGTCTTTTCTCCCTGCGGACTCGAGGCGACCACGACTTCGGACCAGCATATCGACCGACGGTGATGGAGGATGAGCAGATGAACAACGACGCGAAGGGACGGGCCGAGATAGCCGTCATCGGCGGCAGCGGCTTCTATTCGTTCTTCGCCGACGATGCCGAGGAGGTCGTGCTCGACACCCCCTACGGCGCTCCGAGCGCCCCGATCACGTTGGGTGAGGTCGAAGGTCGGCGAGTCGCGTTTCTGCCCAGACACGGCCGGAATCACGAGTACTCACCGCACACGTTGCCGTATCGCGCCAACATGTGGGCGCTGCGGATGCTCGGGGTGAGCCGAGTGTTCGCCCCCTGCGCGGTCGGATCCCTGGTGTCCGAATACGGTCCGGGGACAGTCGTGATCCCCGATCAACTCGTCGACCGAACCTCCGGGCGTGCGCAGACCTACTTCGACGAAGGCGGAATACACGTCGAATTCGCAGACCCCTACTGCCCCACGTTGAGGAAGTCCGCTGTCCAGGACTCGGCGATCGACGGCGGCGTCATGGTCGTCGTCGAAGGTCCTCGGTTCTCCACGCGCGCCGAGAGCCAATGGTTCGCCCGCCAGGGTTGGACGCTGGTGAACATGACCGGCCACCCCGAGGCGGTCCTGGCTCGCGAACTCGAACTCTGCTACGCGCCGATCGCATTGGTGACCGACCTCGACGCAGGCATCGAGTCCGGCCAGGGCGTCAAGGCAGTGGACGTGTTCGCCGAATTCCAGAAGAACATCGAGCCGCTCAAAGCACTGGTGCGCTCGGCCGTCCGCGACGCTCCCACCGGTGACTGCCCGACGTGTCGAGTGCACACCGGCCTCACGCTGCCGATCGAACTGCCATGACGCGGGTACTGCTCACCGGCGCAGCCGGATTCATCGGTGGCCACATTCTCGACGCCGCCCGCGATTCCGATCTCGAGATCGTCGCCGTCGACGCCATGCTGGAGTCGGCTCACGGCCCAGGAGCGCGAGCCGACGGGATCATCGATCTCGATGTGCGCGACAAGGACTCGCTCGTCGACGTATTGCGCGGGGTGGACGTCGTGTGTCACCAGGCCGCAGTCGTCGGAGCGGGCGTCGATGCCGCAGATGCCCCGGCCTACGCCAGTCACAACGACTACGGGACGGCGGTTCTGCTCGCGGCAATGTACGAGGCGGGGTGTTCGCGCCTGGTTCTCGCGTCGTCGATGGTCGTCTACGGCGAAGGGCGGTATCTCAACTCGTCCGGTGAGACGGTGATTCCTCGGCCCCGCACCCGAGCCGACCTCGACGCGGGACTGTTCGACAATCGCGACCCGATATCAGGCGAGCCTCTCGATTGGCTTCTGGTCGAGGAGGATTCGACGCTCGAGCCCAGAAGTACCTACGCCGCGAGCAAGCTGGCACAGGAGAACTACGCCTCCGCATGGGCGGTCGCCACGGGCGGCTCGGTGATCGCACTGCGGTACCACAACGTGTACGGACCGCACATGCCGCGAAACACCCCGTACTCCGGTGTGGCGGCGATGTTCCGGTCTTCGCTCGAGCTCGGTCGGGCCCCGACGGTCTACGAGGACGGCAAGCAGGCCCGCGATTTCGTGCACGTGCACGACGTGGCGGCCGCGAACATCGCATCGATCGAGGCGGAGCTGGACGGCTTCACCGCCCTCAATGTCTGCTCGGGACAACCGATCACCATCGGTGAGGTCGCCACAATCCTCGCCGACGCACGCGGCGGGCCGACGCCCGAGATCACCGGACGCTACAGGGCGGGCGACGTACGGCACATCGTCGCCAGTTCCGCGTTGGCCGAACAGACCCTGGGATTCCGCGCGACGATCATGCCGAGGGACGGTCTCACCGCCTTCGCCGACGCACCGCTGCGCGACGCCGAAGGCACGGGACCGCCCCGTGTCTGAACCGAAGTCCGTCACAGTCGTCATCCCCTGCATGAACGAGGCCGAATCGCTTCCGGCAGTGCTCGATTCGGTCCCGGCGGGCTACCTGACGATCGTGGTGGACAACAACTCGACCGACGCCACCGCCGCCGTCGCCGCTGCCCACGGAGCAACGGTGGTCTCCGAATCGGCGCCCGGTTACGGTGCAGCAGTTCATGCAGGCGTCGTCGCGGCCGACACCGACATCGTCTGCGTCCTCGACGGTGACGGTTCGATGGATCCACTCGACCTACCGACCCTCGTGGCGGCCCTGGATCACGCGGACCTCGCCGTCGGTCGCCGCCGACCGGACAGGGGAAGCTCGCCCCTGCACGCCAGGATCGGCAATGCCGTTCTCGCACTTCGACTTCGCACCAAGTACAAGCTGCCAGTGCACGACCTGGGAGCGATCCGCGCAGTACGCCGTCAGGCACTGCTCGACCTGGACGTCACCGACCGACGCTCGGGCTACCCGCTGCAGTTGCTCGTACTGGCGGCCGAAGCCGGCTGGACCGTCGTCGAACACGACGTGGTCTACCGGCCACGGACAGCAGGTACGTCCAAGGTCTCCGGCTCGGTGAAGGGGACGATCGTCGCCGTGCGAGATTTCTGGAAGGTGCTCTCGTGACCGTCACCGCTCTCGTCGTCGCCAAAGCCCCCGTTCCCGGGCTGGCAAAGACACGCCTCGCCGCCACGATCGGCGACGAAGCTGCCGCCGAGCTGGCCGCAGCCTCGCTGCTGGACACCCTCGACGCCGTTGCGGCCGCCGACGTCGACCGCCGTGTCGTGGCCCTCACCGGCTCCCTCGCCGACGCGGCCCGCGCGGACGAACTCACCCGTGCTCTGGCGTCGTTCACCGTGATTGCACAGCGCGGCGACGGGTTGGGCGAACGACTGGCGAATGCACACGCCGACGCAGCCACCTCCGGTGCCGTACTGCAGATCGGTATGGACACCCCCCAGGTCACGGCGCGACTGCTCTCCGACGCGGCGGCGCGACTGGGCAGCAGTGACGTACTGGGCTCGGCCGAGGACGGTGGCTGGTGGGCGCTGGGCCTGCGTGACCCCGACCTGGCACGGTCCCTGCTCGACGTGCCCATGTCTGCGCCCTCGACGGGCACCGACACGCTCGATGCTCTGACCGCCGCAGGAGCGTCGATCACGATGCTCCCCGAATTGCGCGATGTCGACTTCGAGTCCGATCTCGACCCGGTGGCACAATTGTGCGCACCGAACAGCAGATTCAGTATTGCTGTCATGGCAATGGGTAATTGATCCGGTTTCGATCCGTTCCGAGAGGTCTGTTTCCACCCGAGCTCGGCCGGTTTCACCAAATCTCCACATCCGTTGTGGAACAGCACGTTCGATCTGCCCGAATTGCCGGACCGTAAACAACCAATATCGAATCGCAACAAATCCGAACCACCGTTTCACGGCGATTTCACAGACACAGGTGCTAGAAAGTGTGACATGACCGGGTTGTTGATAGGCGTAGCCGTATGGATGGTGATCGCGACAGTCGTCGCGACCGTCCTCGGCCGCGTCGTGCGCCGGGGCGACTCCGAAGAATTGGGGTCCACCATCGAATGGGACGTCGAGGCTCTCGATCACGAAGTTCACCACGAGAACTGACGGTCAGTCGACGCGTTCGACGATCTCCGTCAGAATACGGGCCGCCGCGGCCAGTGTCTCCCGCTGCTGCGGCGTCAACTCGTCCAGTTGCTCTGCGAGCGCGATCTCCCGAGCTGCGACCTCCTGACGCGCAGTCGCAGTCCCGGCATCGGTCAACCGCAGAACCACCTGCCTGCCATCCGTCGGATGGGGCTCCCGGCATATCAGCCCCGACTCGACCAAGGCGTGCGACGACCTGGACACCGACGGTGGCTTGATCCGCTCCCGCGCCGCCAACTCGCCCGTCGTCATCGGTCCCTCACGGAGCAACGTCGTCAGAATCGACAGGTGAGCGACGGGCAATCTGTCGCTGGAATGGCGCAGCCGGAGTCTCCGATTCAGCCGCATCGCGCTGACGGACAAATCCCTCGCCAGCCGGGAATCGGGCAGATCACTCACGCTGTCCAGATTACGACACCGAGGTGCAATCGCCCGATTTCCCGAAACAGCGGATACCTCGTCTTATTACCTCTCGAACAAACCGCTGATATGGTTCTTCCCGGTTGTCGGGGAGAGAATCGAAATGGGGAGAACGTCGTGAGTCGCGTGGGTTCCAGAATGTTGACCGTTGCCGTCATTTCCGTGGCCACATCGCTGCTGGTCACCGGCCCCAACGCACTTGCCAATCCCAACGCGGTCAATCCCATCGCCGGCCTCAACGGCACGTTCGGGCTGCCGCAACTGAACGGCCGCGCACAAGCCGTCGCTCAGGTGACCGGGATGTCGAGCCCCAACAACACCCAGAACGTCAACATGATCGGCACCGACCTCGGCATCATGTGGGACAACGGCCGCGGCGAGGTACTGACGGCTTTCGGCGATACCGCCGGACTCGGAGTACCCAACCTGCTGCAGGGCAGCCTGTGGTCGTGGCGCAGCAACGCCATCGTGCGGAGCAACGACCGAAACCTCGCCGACGGCATGAACTTCGACAGCGTCGTACTCGACCCGATCGGCCAGACCAAAGAGGTCGTCCCCAGCCCCAAGATTCCGTTCGTCGAGATCAGCCGAATCCCGACAGCAGGCGTGGCCGTCGGCGACAGCCAGTACCTGAACCTGATGTCGGTGAAGAACTGGGGACCCGCAGGAACCTGGGAAACCAACTTCTCCGGCCTGGCAGTGTCGAACGACAACGGGGAGAACTGGGCAGCGCTACCCGAGACCCAGCGGCCGAGCGTCGGCGGCGATCGCAACTTCCAGCAGAGCGCGTACCTGAAGGACGGCGGCTACGTCTACCAGTACGGCACCCCGCCCGGCCGCTTCAATCTCGGTCACGTGGCTCGCGTCAAGGAGCAGGACATCGCCAGGCTCGGCGAGTACGAGTACTGGACCGGCCAGGACTGGAAGAAGGGCGACCCGGCGGCAGCCGCACCCATCGTCGGGGGCGTCGGTGAACTCTCCGTCGCGTACAACGCGACCCTCGGTCAGTACCTGATGCTGACCACCGACAACGCCAACTCGATCGTGCTGCGACGCTCGCCATCGCCCGTCGGGCCGTGGAGCGCGCCGGAGGTTCTGGTCGACACCCGCGAGGTCAGCTCCATCTACGCGCCGTACATCCACCCCTACTCGACCGGCCGCGACCTGTACTTCCTGGCGACGGTCTACCAGAACTACAACGTTCTGCTGCTGCGCGCGACCTTGTAGGAACCCCCACTAGGCTTCCCCGGGTGGACGCCGCAGACTGGGATCGCAAGTACGAAGGCCGAGAACTCGTGTACGGCGAGGCACCGAACGCAACGCTGGTGGAAGTCGCGACGACGCTGAAACGTGGTCGGGCACTCGATCTCGCGTCCGGTCAGGGCCGAAACGCCATCTGGTTGGCCACCCGTGGCTGGACCGTCGACGCCGTCGACTTCTCCTCTACGGCACTGGACAGGGCCAGCCGTGTCGCCGCCTCGGCACCTCGGTCGGTGCGCGAGCGCCTGACCTGGGTGCACGCCGATGTGACGCAATTGTCAACCGAACCGAACTATGACCTGGTTCTCATGTTGTACCTCCACTTGCCCCCGGAGGCACGTCGCACGGCCGTGTCCGCCGCAATTTCGGCGCTGAAACCTGATGGAATCCTCATGATTCTCGGGCACCACACCGACAACATCGAGACCGGCACCGGTGGACCACAGGAATCCGAAATCCTTTACACACCTGAGGATTTGACGGCGGACGTCGACTCGCGATTGACCATCGTCACTGCCGAGAACCGCTACCGCGACGTGAGCGAGGGCACAGCCGTGGACGCACTGCTACTGGCGAGTAGGTCTCCCCTTGGCAGCACAGCGGATCGGGGGTAACATCCCCTATGTTACCGACGAGTAGCTAACTTGGGCGGTACTTACGAGACCGCACCACCGACTGGAGAGCGAACGAGCAATGGGCCATTACAAGAGCAACCTTCGGGACCTCGAGTTCAACCTCTTCGAGCTCTTCGGACTCGACGAGACCCTCGAAGGCGACAACTTCGGCGACATGGACGGCGAAGTTGCCCGCGACATGCTGCGCGAGGTCGTTCGCCTGGCCGAGGGACCGCTGGCCGAGTCCTTCGCGGACGCCGACCGCAACCCGCCCGTGTTCGACCCCGAAACCCACAGCCTGAAGCTGCCCGACTCCTTCAAGAAGTCGTTCAAGGCGCTCTACGACGGTGAGTGGTGGCGTGTCGGCCTCGACGAAGAAGTCGGCGGCATGGCAGCCCCTCGCAACCTCCTGTGGGGCATCAACGAGATGCTTCTCGGCTCGCAGCCCGCAGCATTCATGTACTCCGCAGGCCCCGGCTTCGCGAACATCCTGTTCCACAACGGAACCGATGAGCAGAAGGAATGGGCCAAGGTCATCGTCGAGCGCGGCTGGGGTGCCACCATGGTGCTCACCGAGCCCGACGCCGGATCCGACGTCGGCGCAGGCCGCACCAAGGCCATCAAGCAGGACGACGGCTCGTGGCACATCGAAGGCGTCAAGCGCTTCATCACCTCGGCTGTCTCCGACGACCTGTTCGAGAACATCTTCCACCTCGTACTCGCGCGTCCCGAGGGTGCCGGACCGGGCACCAAGGGCCTGAGCCTGTTCTTCGTACCGTCCATCCTCTTCGACTTCGAGAAGGGCGAACTGGGCGAGCGCAACGGCGCATTCGTCACCGGCGTCGAGCACAAGATGGGCCTCAAGGCCTCCGCCACCTGCGAGCTCACCTTCGGTGGCCATGGCGTCCCCGCCAAGGGCTGGCTCGTCGGCGAGGTCCACAAGGGCATCGCGCAGATGTTCGACGTCATCGAGCACGCTCGAATGATGGTCGGCACCAAGGCAATCGGCACTCTCTCCACCGGCTACCTCAACGCACTCGAGTACGCCAAGGAGCGCGTCCAGGGCGCTGACCTGACGCAGATGACCGACAAGACCGCCCCTCGCGTCACCATCACCCACCACCCCGACGTGCGTCGCAGCCTCATGATGCAGAAGGCGTACTCGGAGGGCCTGCGCGCGGTGTACCTCTACACCGCCGCACACCAGGATCCGATCACCGCCAAGCAGGTCTCGGACGCAGACACCGACATCGCGTACCGCGTCAACGACCTCCTGCTGCCCATCGTCAAGGGCGTCGGCTCCGAAATCGCCTACCAGGTACTCGCGGAGTCCCTTCAGACCCTGGGCGGCTCCGGCTTCCTCCAGGACTACCCACTCGAGCAGTACATCCGTGACGCCAAGATCGACTCGCTGTACGAGGGAACCACCGCCATCCAGGCGCAGGACTTCTTCTTCCGCAAGATCGCCCGCGACCGCGGCGTGGCGCTGGCTCACGTTGCCGGACAGATCAAGTCGTTCATCGACAGCGAAGCAGGCAACGGCCGACTCAAGGCCGAGCGCGCACTGCTCGCCACCGCACTCGAAGACGTGCAGGCCATCGTCACCTCGATGACCCAGCACCTCATGGGCGCACAGGACCAGCCCACCGAGCTGTACAAGGTCGGCCTGGCATCGGTGCGCTTCCTCATGGGCTTCGGTGACCTGCTCATCGGCTGGCTGCTGCTGCGTCAGTCCGAAATCGCCATCGCCGCACTCGACAACGGTGCAGAGGGCAAGGACAAGGCGTTCTACGAAGGCAAGGTCGCCGTGGCCTCGTTCTTCGCCAAGAACATCCTCCCGCAGCTCACCTCCACCCGAGCAATCCTCACCAACATCGACAACGACATCATGGAACTCGACGAAGCAGCATTCTGATTGCCTGACATCGTCAACGGCCGCACCTGTTCTCGGGTGCGGCCGTTGCCATGTGATGGGGATGGTGGGGTGGGGCCCGGTTGCCGCAAACGCGCGCGCATTCGTCAGATGCACGCGAATTCTGCAGGATCCTGAGGCAATTTCGCGCGCGTTCAGCAAAAGCGCGCGCGTTTGTCAGGGTTGCGCAGTTGCGGGTCCCGGCTGCCGCAAACGCGCGCGCGTTCGTCCGGGTTGCGGAGTTACGGGTCCCGGCTGACGCAAACGCTCGCGCATTCGTCAGATGCACGCGAATTCTGCAGGATCCTCAGGCAATTTCGCGCGCGTTCAGTAAAAGCGCGCGCGTTTGCCGGCCAGTCGGCGTACTCCGCACGCTCCCTCGCGGTGGCGGCAGGGCAGCGGCCCGCTCCACGGCTCGAGCAACGCGTGCCACCACCTCCGCCGGATTCGCCAGGTCTGCCCAGGTCCAGCGCACCACGGGATAGCCGAGATCGCGTACGGCGTCCTCCCGCACCTTCTCCCTGAACACTACGTCGCCGGGGTTCTCATCCTCCCGTAGGTACTTGGTGTACTTGGCTTTACCATCGAATTCGCACACAACAACGCCATTGACCAGCCAGTCGATTCGCGCCAGCGCCCGCCCATCCGGATCCAGGATCTCCACCTGCGACTCCACAGCGAATCCGTTCTCGCGCAGAATGATTCGACTCTGAGATTCGCCAGGGTTTTCGCTTCGCCCGTCCATGACAGAGACGGCTCGCCGCGCCTGCGCCACACCTTTCCATCCCCGAGCACGCTGCAACTCCGCGTCGAGCTCCTGTGGATCGCAGCGCTTCAGAGCCGCGTCACCGGCAATCACCGCCGACACAAGGGGCTCGGTACGAGCAAGGTCGACAACCGTCCGCGCCAGCGAGGTCACGGAAATTCCGTCGACGGTCGCGTACGGCACCCACGGCGCACAGTGTACGATCACCGCTGCGTTCGCGCGACCTCCGCCGCGGCGATGTCGAGTGACGTGCACCTTGTCGAATCCCCCTGCGGGTAAGGGTAATTCGTACAGCAGTGCTGCAGATCGATGACTGAGGGCGCTGCCCTCGGCAATTGTCGGAAGTACGGCGTCGATCAACAGCCGATGACGTCCCTGCTCCGAAAGGCCGGCAAGCCTGGACGACGGAACGTAGACGCCGTTCACCAGACGCTCCCAGCCCCCGCGTTCGTACAGCGCCCGCAACTCGTGATCGGCGTGGCCATCGGCGAGCGCCTCCGAGCGTCGCACCATTCGGTGATCCTTCATTCTGCGAGTTTCGACTACGCGCGCGACGTCTCGAGAAGAAAAGTAGCCACCTGTGCACAAGTACGGACCTGTGGATGAATACAGGTACGGGGGTACCAGTTCGCCCGACCGTTCGTTGCGCAAACGCGCGCGCGTTTGCGAAATCCCGAGGCGAGACGGTACGCAACCCAGGGCCAGCAAGGCCGAACCCGCGGGGCCGACCACAACAAACGCGCACGCATTCGTCAGACGCGCGCACAATAGCCCCCGATCAGGCCACCAATTCGCGCGCGTTCGGCAAACGCGCGCGCGTTTGCGAAATCCCGAGGCGAACAGGTACGCAACCCAGGGCCAGCAAGGCCGAACCCCCGTGGCCGACCACAACAAACGCGCGCGCAGTCGTCAGATGCGCGCACAATAGCCCCCGATCAGGCCACCAATTCGCGCGCGTTCGGCAAATGCGCGCGCGTTTGCGAATTGCAGAGGCGAGAACAGCGAGGCCGAACCCCCGGGGCCGAGCGAAACGAAGGACTATTGCTGCAGTTTGCGAAACTTGCTGCCGTGGAACACGATTGGGTTCACTTCGCTTTGCACGTCCAGGGAATGTATGCGCAGCAACACTATTGCGTGGTCGCCTGCGGGGATTTGCTGTTCGATGGTGGTGTCCAGCCAGGCGGTGGCACCGACGATGAAGGCTGCGCCCCCGTCGGTGACGGTGAGATCGAGGCCGGCGAAACGGTCACCGGTCTTTGCGGCTAGCGTACGGACGGCGTCGTTGTGTGCCTCGCCGAGAACGCTGACGCCGATGTTGGGTGCCAATTCGAGTTTCGGCCAGGTCGTCGATGTGTTCTGGATACACACCGCGACGAGCGGCGGGTCGATGGACACCGAGACGAAGCTGCTGGCCGCCAAACCCACCATGACACCGTCGATCTTCGCGGCGATTGCGACGACGCCGCTCGGGAACTGCGCGTACGCCTCGCGAAGCGTCTGCTGATCGAGGACGGTACGTGTGAGCGACATTGGACGAAGCTCCCCTTCCGATCTAGTGGTGCACCCCCGCGTGGGCGCAATTCTGACGAGCGAACACCTAGTGCAAGCAAACACCCGATCGGGCGGCGACGCCACAGTCCGAATCGCCATGATTCGAACCGTCGGCGCGCGGTTGCGGCATCACTCGTCTTCGTCCGGTTCCGGAGCTGGGTCCGCTGCGGGTGCCGGAGCGGGGTCCGGGCGATCAGGCTGAACGCACCGCACGATGGGGATCGGGTCGTACTTCACCGTTCTGGTGTTCCGTGAAATTTCCCTTCCCGACGCGGCGTCGCTGATCACCCTGGTATCGCTGGCGGTGAATCCCTGGCCCCCGCCGGAGGCGACGCAGCCTGCGCCTGCAGGCAATGTCACCGTATTCGGTGAGGTGAAATTGGTTCGCGAACCGGTGATCGATTCGACGTCGACCGTTTTCGTTCCCCACAGTCGGACGGTGACGCTGGACGAGTCGGCGAACGATTCGATGACCACGCCGGTGTCGTTCGGGTTGGTGAACTTCAGGTCGATGGCACCTTCGAAGACCGTCGCTTCGCGCGCCTCGGGGTATCGGCTGATGTAGTAGCTGTGTTCGGTGTGATCGGTGTCTTCCATACCGGCGAAGTACGACGCGTTGTAGAGCGTCGTCGCGAATTGGCTGATGCCGCCGCCGATTGCGCGATCGGGTCGACCGTTGTCGATGATCCCCGACTCCACGAAACCCTGCGCGCTTCCTCGCGGACCGGTGTACCCGTTGAGCGAGAACGTCTCTTTCGGCTTCACGAGCGCACCGTTCACGATCTGCGCCGTCAGCCCGATATTGACACCCGACGCGTACTCGAACCCGCCGGTGGTGTACTCGGCGATCACTTCTCGCACCCCGAGGTTCTGAGCGGCCTCGGTGGTGAGAGCGGGCGGGGCCGGTTCGTAGATCGCCTCGGTGGTGCGCGGTCCGTCGGCGGACAGCAACGCGGGCAATTGTTCGAGAGTCTTGCGCCACTCGACCAGCTCGCCCATCTCTCCGGGAACGACGGTCGGGGCACCACCGGAGAAAGTGAACGACGCGTCCTTCGGCGGCGTCTCGGTGCGCACGAGTTGCGGCGCGAGAATGCCTGTGGCGACGTCGGTGTCGTAGATCGGAGTCAGTCCGCCCTGGCCGTCCGGGTCGAAACGCAGAACCTCGCCCACACGATCCGTCGGAAGGATCGCGTCGACGTTCTGCCGGCCCGCTACGGTCACCGGTGCCTCGACCGCAGGAACGGCGATGTCGGCGAAGGCGCGATCCACGGCGTCCTGAGTCACCGTGACGGGTGTTGTTTCGTAGGCCGCTTCCGTTGCGCCCGAGGCCCATTCGGCCTGCAGGTTTCGACGCGTGCCGTCGGCGTCGAGCACCCGGCCGGACAGCGGCGCGACGGCAATCGGTGTGCTGCCGTCGAACACCACGTCGCCCTCGACAGGATCTCGGTCGGTCTCGACGCGCAGTCCGTCGACGGCAGCGGTGAGCGCTTGCTCGTCCGTGGTCGACACGACGCCGATCTCGCGGCTACCGAACAACGACGTCAGCCGAGTGATCGGATTGATCGGCTGCGATCCGGCTCGGTCGAGCGTCGCGTTCCAGTCCACACCGAGGCCGGCAGCGGCCGGGAGTACCTCGACCTGTCGATCGCCGACGTCGACCGACACAGGCTGCTCGGCGCGCGCACCCAGCTCCGAGCGCAACAGGGCTTCGGCGTCGGGGTGACTCTTGCCGCCGACCTCGATCCCGGCGACGGTGACGCCGCGGGGCACTCGGTCGCTGGAGGTGATCCAATCCGCCGCGTACAGCAGCGTGAGAACGGCGACCACCGCGCCGGTCCCGATCGCGATCTTCCGCCACGGCGGCACGAATCCGGACCCGTCGGCGGACTGCGGCGAGCCGTCCTCCGGCGGAATCACAGGTGGTCCGGCCGGCGACTCCGGTTCGGGAGAAACAACGGTCTCGGGAGGAGCACCAGCTTCTGCAGCAGCAACAGGCTGCGCAGGAACGACAGGCTGCGCGACGGTCGGCGATTCGTCGGCTGCGGGCGGCGGTTGCGGGGCCGGGATCTGATCGGGCGCGGCGTCCCCGGGAACGACGTCGTCGGCTTCGGTGGACTCGGCCTCGTCGCCGACCGGATCTGCGGCCACTGTGTCTGCATCGACCGAACCTGGATCGACCGACCCAGCATCGACGGACTCAGCATCGACGGACTCGGCGTCAGCCGACTCGGCATCGTCCGACCCCGGATCGACGACATCGGATGTCGCGTCGGAAGGCTGCTCCGCCTCGGAGGAATGCTTCGGACCGTCGGTCTCGTCGCGGATCGCACCGAAGATCTCGGTGGGAGCGTCGTACGGCGGTACGTCGGGTTTCGGTTCGGCACCGTTGGGCGCGTCACCCGACCTACTGTTGCCCTCGCTCACGTTCGACCCTTCCAGGACCACCGTTGGTTGTGTTCCGCCCTTCTGCCCGGCGTACCCCTCGCACGAGCTTACGCAAACCGAACGGTGCCGCTCACTTCGGAGACCATCGGCACAGAGACGAGTAAAGGCCCCGTGCTGCTGCCGGGTCGGGGGTCAGGCAGCAGCACGGGGCCACTGGGAATATAGGCCCACTGCGGCACGCCGTTACAACGACCGCGAAATTGTCTCGTCATTTCATTCGGTTGAATGATCCAGGGGTCGTCGAGCTGTCCCCTTGCCCGACGGCCCGGGCCCAATGTCCGGTTCTGACCAGCGCGAGAGTGAGGAGAAGCCGATCTCGCGGATCGGTCAGATCCTGACCGGTCAACTCCTCGATTCGGTGGACCCGGTAGATCACGGTGTTGCGGTGGCAGTAGAGCGCCTTGGCGGCGTTGGTGGGCGAGCCGTCCGACGCGAGCATGTGCGCCAGGGTGTCGAGCAGAGTTCCTCGGTGCGGCTCCGGGTGCGTCCACAGCTTTCCCAGAGCATGGCGGACCAGCAATTCCGACGATCGATCGTCGGCCGCCATGATCACGCGGGGCAGTCGGTCCGTCGCCAACGCCACGCCACTGTCTTCGGTGATGGTCTCGGCCGTCAATGCCGCGAGGCGATACGCCGCAGCGAACGACGACAGGCCCTCCGGCGAATGCGCGACCCCCACGGGCCCGACGGCCCGAGCTGCGAGTGCGTCGACGACGGAGTGCCACGATCCCGTTCCGAGTGCGACGAGCGCGAACTGGTGACCGTCCCTGGTGTTCCAATGCGAGACCGCACCGATCTGATCCATCGCGTCTTCCGGTGCCGGGAGCGGCGGCGACCCTTGATCGTCGAGCGGACCGACGACACACGCAATTTGCTGCGATGCCGAAAGGCCAAGGGTGGCACGCGCTTCCATGACGAACGCTGGATCACCGCCCCGCCCCGATCGAAGGCCGTCGAGTATCACCAGCACGTTGGCGAGATCGCGCTGCTGCATCCGGGCGCTTTCCTGCCGGTATGCCTCGACGAGTGTTTCGTACTGGCTGTCGAGCGCGCGCCACAGCTGTTGCCCGGCCACGAGCAGCAGATGCTCGTCGATGCTGGTTCGGCACTGCTCGCGCTCGAGCATCAGCTCCTCCCACAGCGTCCGACTCCCCAGCGTGTACGCCTTGAGCACCAACTCCATCGGAATCCCCTGGCGCGCACGCTCTCTGCCGGTACGGCGCCATACCTCGCGCGCGTTGTCACCCGCGGCGGTCAGCCCCGACAGGGTGCGGAGCCCCTGATTGATGTGCTCGCGAGTGCTGCGACGAATCTCGCCCGCGATGTCCGGAGTGGAACTGGCCAAGTAGCCGGGTTCCTGCTCGATCAATGCGAGCGTGATGGAGTCCGCGATCGAATCCGCCCGTGACGTCAGGGCTGCCCATGCACGTCGAATCTGCTCCTGGTCGGCGTCCGTCACCGCTCCCCGGGCAGCCGAACGCGCGGATCCGCGTCGACCATCGGGAGCTCCCACCTGCACAGTTTTGCGCACTGAGCCCACATGGCAGGTCGATTTGACCGTTACTGGTGCCCAGGGACCCAAACATTCTGTGCGCAGCGCCCATATCGCCCGTTGTGCGAAACGCACCATAGTGAACGCAACAGATTGTGAGGTGGATCACTTGAACTCTCTCGACACGTTGGACCCGGTCCTCACCATGACGGACATCGAAGTGTCGTTCGGCGGAATCGTCGCGCTGTCCGGAGTCAGTCTCGAGGTGCGACCCGGCGAAGTCCTCGGCGTCATCGGACCCAACGGCGCAGGCAAGACGACGCTGTTCAACGTTGCGTGCGGACTCGTCCGACCGCAATCGGGAACACTCGGACGACACGGCGACACGCTGACTCGACTACGACCGCACGACCTCCCCCGACTCGGTATGAGCCGAACACTGCAGGGACTCGGACTGTTCGATCGGATGACAGTTCTCGACAACGTCATGGTCGGTGCAGATCGAACAGCGCACACCGGAATCCTCGCGGGCCTGCTCGGCCTGCCGTCGAGTGCATCCGACGATGCCGCGGTCCGCTCGACCGCAATGGCCACCCTCGAACGCCTGCGAATCGACGACTACGCGCACCGATTGCCACCGAGCCTGCCGTACGCGGTGCGTAAACGCGTCGCACTGGCACGCGCCCTGGTGAGCGAACCGACACTGCTCCTGCTCGACGAACCCGCCTCGGGACTGTCCAGTGACGAGATGAGCGAACTCGGCGACGAGATCCGTGCGCTCGCAACGTCGACGGGTCGTTCCGCAGGCCCCACCCCTGCGGCATCCACCGGCTCCGAACCGGAAAGACCCGCAACATCGGTCATGCTCGTCGAGCATCACATGGATCTGGTCATGAGTGTGTGCGACCGGATCTACGTGCTCGATTTCGGCAAGGTGATCGCTCAGGGAACGCCCGACGAGATTCGCGAGGATCCGGCCGTGCTCGCTGCTTATCTCGGAAACGAAGTGGCACATGAAGACTGACGCGGCGCACCTGACGATCACCGATCTGACCGTTCGATACGGACCGGTCACCGCCCTCGACTCGGTGTCGATGACCGTCACGGCGGGAGCTGTCACCGCCGTGCTCGGCGCGAACGGAGCAGGGAAGACGACCCTGCTGCGCACCATCTCGGGGTTGCTGAAACCGGTATCGGGGAGGATCGAACTCGCCGGCGTCGACATCGTCGGCGTTGCACCGGATCGGATGTCTCGCAAAGGTCTTGCGCACGTTCCCGAGGGTCGGGGCGTGATCGCCGAGTTGACCGTCGACGAGAATCTTCGACTCGGCGCGATGGGACGCAACCGAAGTCACGACGCCGTCACCCTCGACCGCATCTACGACATGTTTCCGCCCCTGACCGGTCGTCGAACATCCTCGGCGCACACCCTGTCCGGCGGCGAGCGACAGATGCTCGTGATCGGCCGGGCGCTGATGGCGACACCGTCGGTACTTCTGCTCGACGAGCCGTCACTCGGACTCGCACCGAAGGTCGCTGCGCAGATATTCGAGACGTTGCGCGGACTCGTCGACTCCGAGTCGATGACCGTCGTACTCGTCGAACAGAACGCCCGCAGCGCTCTGTCGATCGCCGAACATGCCGTCGTACTCGATCTGGGCAAGGTCGCGGTGGAAGGCCCCGCCGACACCTTGGCCGGGGACGACGCCCTCCGACACGCCTACCTCGGGTTCTAGAGCAAGCCGAAAGGACGCCAGCCACAGTGCAACAACTGCTCACCATCCTCATCAACGGCGTGACCACAGGCATGATCTACGCCGCGTTCGCGCTCGCCCTCGTACTCATCTGGCGATCGACCCGCATCGTCAACTTCGCACAGGCCCCGATGGCCATGATCACCACGTACGTGGCACTGGTCGTCATCGACGCCGGCTACTCGTACTGGATCGGATTCGGGGTCGCGCTCCTGTGCGGCCTGCTCCTGGGAGCCTTGACGGAGCGACTCGTCATCCGATTCGTCGACAGCTCGTCGCACATCAACCCGGTCATTCTCACGCTCGGGTTGTTCATCATCATCCACGCGGTGGCCGCCATCGTCTTCGGCAACCAATTCCGTTCGTTCCCTGCGCCGTTCGGCCTCACCGGCCAGCGGATCGGCGACGTGAACGTGGCGTTGACCGGGTACGACATTTTCAAGATCCTCGCCGTCCTCGTGGTCCTGGGATTGCTGATCCTGCTCTTCCGGTTCACCGATCTGGGACTGAAGATGCGTGCGAGCGCCTTCGAGCAGGAGGTCGCCAAACTCCTCGGCGTGCGCGTGAGTCGAATGCTCACTCTCGGTTGGGCGCTGGCCGCAGTGGTCGGTTCGCTGGCCGGACTGCTCATCGCAGGCGGCTCGCTGGTGCACCCGGGCTACATGGACTCGATCGTCGTATTCGGTTTCGTCGCAGCGGTTCTCGGCGGACTGGACAGCCCGGCGGGCGCAGTCGTCGGTGGCCTGCTGATGGGCGTAGGGCTGAGTTTCGTCAGTGGTTATCTCGGTCAGGATCTGGTCTCCAGCGCAGCATTGGTGATCCTGATCGTCGTTCTTCTGTTGAGACCGAGCGGGTTGTTCGCCAGCTCCGCGGCCAGGAGGGTGTGACATGAACGCGACTCTCACTCGCCTCACCACAACACCGGTTCGACGCCACGTGCTCGGTGCCGTCATCGGGCTGGTCGTCATCGTCCTCGCGCTCGAATCCCTGAGCACCTTTCGTCAGAGCCAACTCACCTCGGTGGCCTACCTCGCCATCGCGGCCGGCGGCCTGACGGTGCTGACCGGGCTGAGCGGCCAGCTGTCACTCGGGCACGGCGCGTTCATGGCGGTCGGTGCGTACACCGCGGCATTGATGTTGCGGGCCAACGATTCGGGATGGTCGGTCCCCCTCGTCCTGCTCGCCGCCACCGTGAGCTCGGCGGTGGTGGGTGTCGTGGTCGGTGTGGCGGCCGCCCGACTGCACGGGCCGTACCTGGCCGGCGCGACTCTGGCGCTCGCCGTCGCGGTACCGGGCCTCGCCCTGTATTTCTCGGACTACCTCGGCGGCGAACAAGGACTCGTCGTACCGGCACCGAAGGTGCCCGAGCTGATCGACGACATGATGTTCTTCGTCACCGGAAACGAGCTCAGCGGAACCAAATTCGTCGCCTATGTCAGCTGGATACTGCTGGTGCTCGTGTTCTTCCTGTTGGCGAACGTCTCGTCGAGCCGAATCGGCCGTCGCTGGCGGGCCGTCCGGGACGACGAAGTGGCCGCCGAGTTGTCCGGAATCGATCTCGGCCGCGCACGCATTCTCGCGTTCGTGGTCAGTGCGGCCTGTGCGGGAGCGGGCGGTGCAGTCCTGGCGATGTCGGCACGAATCGCGGCACCGAGCGGATTCACGCTGACTCTCTCGCTGACCTTGCTCTCCGCCGTCGTCATCGGCGGGCTGGGAACCCTGTCCGGCGCGTTGATCGGGGCGGTTCTGCTGACCTACATCCCGCCGGTGGTCACCAACTTCGGGCTCGATGTGGGTCTGAGCAGTCTGCAATCGGCAGAACTCGCACCACTGGTGACCGGAATCTTCACCGTCCTCGTCATCCTGTTCGCCCCACTGGGTTTGGTGGGCACGTATCGCAAGTTACGTACAACCAGAAAAGGAATGAAATGAAAAAGTTCGGATCGGTGGCTTTCAGAACGACCGCGCTCGTCGCCGTCGTGTCGTTGGCCGCGGCGTGCGGTGCTGGTGGCCGAGAAGAGACGACGGAATCCTCGGAAGGGTCGACGGTCGGCATCACCGACACCTCGGTGAAGATCGGTGCCCACTTTCCGTTGACCGGGGTCGCAGCGCCCGGATACAGCGAAATCCCCACGGGCGCGCAGGCCTACTTCGACTACGTCAATGCCGCAGGTGGCATCAACGGCCGACAGATCGAGTACGTGGTTCGGGACGACTCCTACGATCCGACGACCACCACCCAGGTCGTCAACGAACTGGTTCTCCAGGACGAGGTGTTCGCGGTCGTCGGCGGACTCGGCACCGCGACCCACAGCGCCGTCATCGACTTCCTCAACGAGGAAGGTGTGCCCGACCTGTTCGTCTCCTCCGGTGCGATCATGTGGGGCAACGATCCGGAGAAGTACCCGAACACCTTCGGGTGGCAGCCCGACTACCAGGTCGAGGGCAAGATCATCGGCGACTGGGTGACCAAGAACCGGCCCGACGCCAAGGTCGGACTCTTCCTCCAGGACGACGACCTCGGCCGGGACAGCGAGGCCGCAGTGCGCCAGTATCTCGACGATCAGATCGTCGAGGTCGTGCGCTACACCTCGGGCAACACCGACGTCGCACCACAGATCGCTGCTCTGCAGGGTGCCGGAGCGGATCTGGTCCTCGGCTTCAACGTCCCCTCCTACACCGCACTGAGCCAGCTGACAGCCATGCGACTCAACTACGACCCCGAGTGGTTCTACAGCTCCATCGGATCCGACGTCGACCTCGTCGGCTCCCTGCTCGGACGGTTCTCTCAGGGCGCGGTCACCGACGGCGCGCAATCGCTCGAAGGGATGATCTCGCTGGAATACATCCCGGGCGTCGACTCTCCGGAGAATCCGTGGACCCAACTGTGGCAGAAGGTCTGGGCCGAGAACGGAACCGGTGACCCGTTGACCAACTACCGCATCTACGGACTGAGCCAGGCATACGCCTTCGTACAAGCCCTCCAGGCGGCAGGCGAAAATCCCACCCGTGAGGGCATCGTCGCAGCCATCCAGGAAGGCGGAATGGACTTCGAGGGACCGCAGTTGGCCCCGTTCCGATACTCCGATTCGAGCCACCTCGGAATCTCCGGTGCCAGTGTCTTCCAGATCCAGGGAGGCGTGCCCGAGTACCTGACTCCGGTGCTTCAGACCGACATCGGGGATTCGGCGGTGGAGGAATACACCGGCGAGGAGTCCACACCACCGGAAAGCGGCATACCGGGCTGATCACACGTGAAAGGGCACGCAGAGCGAACTCTGCGTGCCCTTTCCCACGTTGTGGTCGGCAGATCCGAAAACCCCTCGATTACCGGATCCACCGACCCTATGACCCCCGGTCGGAGAGCAGCCGAAGCTGCAGTGATCAGCGCTCGATGATGGCGGTGACGCCCTGGCCACCGGCCGCGCAGATCGAGATCAGGCCACGGCCCGAGCCCTTCTCGGCCAACATCTTCGCCAGTGAAGCCACGATGCGTCCACCGGTCGCGGCGAACGGGTGGCCCGCCGCGAGCGAGGATCCGTTGACGTTGAGCTTGCTGCGGTCGATGGAACCGAGAGCACCGTCGAGGCCGAGACGCTCCTTGCAGTACGCGTCGCTCTCGAAAGCCTGCAGAGTTGCGAGCACCACCGAGGCGAACGCCTCGTGGATCTCGTAGTAGTCGAAATCCTGCAACGTCAGGCCGTTGCGTGCGAGCAGACGCGGAATCGCGTAGGTCGGTGCCATCAGCAGACCGTCCTTGAACGACCCGTTGCCGTGGACGTAATCGACGGCGGCGGTCTCGGAATCGACCAGGTGCGCCAGCACCGGCAGGTTGCGCTCGGCAGCCCACTCGTCGCTCGACAGCAGCGCAGCCGACGCACCGTCGGTCAGCGGCGTCGAGTTGCCTGCCGTCATGGTGGCGTCGCCCAGCTTGGTTCCGAAGACCGGCTTGAGCGTCGCGAGCTTCTCCACGGTCGATCCCGGACGCAGGTTGTCGTCGCGAGTGAGTCCGAGGAACGGCGTCACCAGGTCGTCGAAGAAGCCGCGATCGTAGGCCGCTGCCATGTTGTGGTGGCTCGCTGCGGCCAGTTCGTCCTGGTCCTCGCGGCGGATGCCGAATTCCTTGGCCGTGATGGCGGCGTGGTCACCCATCGACAGGCCGGTACGCGGCTCACCGTTGCGCGGGATCTCGATGCCGAGCATGCCGGGACGAACGTTGCCGAGCAGCTTGATGCGGTCGGTGGTGCTCTTGGCCCGGTTCAGGGAGAGCAGGAACTCGCGCAGTTCGTCGTTGACGCCGATCGGAGCGTCGGACGTGGTGTCGACACCACCACCGATGCCGGCATCGATACGGCCCGACGCGATGGCGTCGCCGACGGCGATGATCGACTGGAGGCCGGTGCCGCAGGCCTGCTGGATGTCGAAGGCCGGGGTGTACGGGCTCAGTGCACTACCGAGTACGACCTCGCGAGTGAGGTTGAAGTCGCGGGAGTGCTTGAGCACGGCACCGGCGGCGACGAGGCCCAGGCGCTCGCCCTGCAATCCGAATCGCGAGACCAGCCCGTCGATGGTCGCGGTGAGCATGTCCTGGTTGGACGCCAGCGCGTACTTCTTGTCCGAGCGCGCGAACGGAATGCGGTTGCCACCGACGATTGCGACCGGTCGTAGCTGCTTGCTTGTCACTGACGTCTCCAAACATCGTCGAATAAGGCCCTGGTGGAGTTTCATCTTACTGGCGAGTAAGTTGGTTGTCGACACCCGGTCGTGCGCCTCGCTCCTCGAGCGAGCAGCGCTGAATGAAAGGTACGACAGTGGCAGCCTCCAAGGGAGCCCCAGATCTCTACTCAACGTTCCTCGCGTCCGCGCCGGGAGCCTTCATCGCCAAGCAGGCCGGCCTGCCGCAGCCCGAGAAGCTGCGCCGCTACAAGGCGGGCGAGCCGCCGCTGGCCGGACCGGTCCTGATCGGCGGTAGCGGTCGCCTCGTCGAGCCCCTGCGTGAGCTGCTCTCGGACTACCCGCAGTCGCAGCCGCACGACGACAAGCACGGCGGACTGGTGTTCGACGCCACCGGCATCGGCAACGTCGCCGAGCTGGAGCAGCTGTTCCAGTTCTTCCAGCCGGTCATCCGCAACCTGGCACCGTCGGCGCGCGTCGTCGTCATCGGTACGACGCCGGAGGAGACCTCGAGTGTCGACGAGCACGTCGCTCAGCGCGCTCTCGAAGGCTTCACCCGCAGCGTCGGCAAAGAGGTCAAGCGCGGAGCCACGGCGCAGCTCGTCTACATCTCCCCCAAGGCGTCGACCGGCTTGTCCGGACTCGAATCCACCCTCCGCTTCCTGCTCTCGGCCAAGTCCGCGTTCGTCGACGGCCAGGTCATCACCGTGGGTGACGCGGACTCGCAGGCCCCGGCCTCGTGGGACAAGCCGCTCGCAGGCAAGGTAGCCGTCGTCACCGGAGCCGCACGCGGTATCGGTGCCACCATCGCCGAGGTCCTCGCCCGCGACGGAGCCACCGTCATCGCAGCCGACATTCCCGCTGCCGGAGAAGCGCTCTCGCAGACGGCCAACAAGGTGGGCGGCACCTCGCTCGCGCTCGACGTCACCTCGCCCGACGCCGGAGAGGTGCTCTCGAAGCACCTCCTCGAACGTCACGGCGGCGCAGACATCATCGTGCACAACGCAGGCATCACCCGCGACAAGACACTCGCCAACATGGACGAGAGCCGCTGGAACTCCGTCATCGGTGTCAATCTCGCTGCGCCGCAGCGCATCACCGATGAGCTCGTCAAGTCGGGTGCACTGAAGGAAGGCGGCCGCGTCGTCGACGTCTCCTCCATCGCCGGCATCGCGGGCAACCGCGGCCAGACCAACTACGGCACGTCCAAGGCAGGCGTCATCGGCCTGGTGCACGCGTCCGCACCGGTGCTGGCGAAGAAGAACATCACCATCAACGCCGTCGCTCCCGGGTTCATCGAGACCGCGATGACGGCTGCGATTCCGTTCGCCACCCGCGAGGCCGGACGACGCATGAGCTCGCTGCTGCAGGGCGGCGAGACCGTCGACGTCGCAGAGTTGGTCTCGTACTTCGCTTCTCCCGCATCCAACGCCGTCACCGGCCAGGTCGTGCGCGTGTGCGGCCAGAGCCTTCTCGGCGCATGAGCACCGTCACGCTCACCGCGCAGCCGAAGACCTCCGACATCTACACCTCGGCAGCGCTGGGCGCACTGCCGTTCTTCGGATCCAGGTCGTCCTCGGTTCCCAGCACGGTGTACGAGCTCAAGGGTCTGCGAGTGGACCCCGACAACCTCGCCGGGTACTGCCGGGCGACGGGGCTGCGATTCGGCGACCAGCTCCCGGTGACCTATCCCTTCACCCTCGTCTTCCCGACGGTGATGAAACTGATGGTGTCCAAAGGTTTTCCGTTCGCCGCCATCGGTTCGGTACACGCCGAGAACGTCATCGAGCAGTACCGTGGCATCTCCGCGTCCGAACCGCTGGACGTGCGAGTGCACGCGGAGAATCTGCGCGAGCACCGCAAGGGGTTGCTCGTCGACCTGATCAGTGAGGTCAAGGTAGGTCGCGAACTGGTCTGGAAGCAGACCTCGAGCTTCTTGAGCCTGCAGAAGACGTCACTGTCCGGTGGCCCCCGCGAGGCACCGCCGGCCGACGAGGTTCCGCCGCCCCCGACCCGCACACTGCGCGTCGACCAGCGGATCATCAGCCGGTACGCGGCCATCTCCGGAGACCGCAACCCGATTCACGTATCCTCGCTGGGCGCAAAGGCATTCGGGTTCCCGAAGACCATCGCGCACGGAATGTGGAGCGCGGCAGCCGTGCTGCAGACCGTCGAGGGCCGAATTCCGGAGGCTGTGAACTACAGCATCCGCTTCGGCAAGCCGATCATCCTGCCCGCGACGGTGAACGCCTACGCCGAGGCCGTCGGCACCGGCTGGGACCTGTCACTGAAGAACCCGAAGAAGGGCTACCCGCATCTGACGGGAACCCTGCGGTAACCGCCTCACCCTCGAACTCGAAGTTGTGGACGGATTTCTCCGGATTTCCGTCCACAACTTCGAGTTGGGCCCGAGGCTCAGGTGGTGGCGGTCTTCTTTCCGGCCAAGCCGCGCCAGGCCAGATTCTCCAGTAGGTCCGCGGCCGCGTCGACCTCGATTTCGCCGCCTGCCACTCTGTCGGCCACAGCCTCGCCCGCCCCGACCAGCGCGACGGCCATCAGCCCGAAATTCTGTGACTGCTCCGGATCTCTCGTACTCATCGCGAGCAAGCCGGCCGTCAACTCGATCAACCGATCTCGGCTGCTCTGCACCTGCGAGGCGAACGCCTGCTGACCGATGGCCTGACGGTAGAGCACCATCCACGACTTGCGGTTCTCGCCGACGAATCCGAGGAAACCGATCAGGGCCTTGCGCAACTGCTCGCGCGGCGTCAGCGTCGGATCTGCGGCGGGAGTCAGGGCCTCGACGAACTTGACGCCCTCGCGGTGGATGCAGGCTGCGAACAACTCGTCCTTGGACCCGTAGTACAGGTAGAGCATCGGTTTGGAGATGGCCGCCTTCTTGGCGATCGAATCCATCGATGTCTCGTGAAAACCGTTGTCGGAGAACACATCCACCGCCGCGTCGAGCATCTGCTGCTCACGGACGGCGCGGGGCAATCTCTTCGTGCCACCAGCCATGGATCCTCCAATACGTACGAACTACTAGACCTTACTCCACAGTAAGGTCCAGTACCGCACAATCAGGACCCGCACGCCCCCTTGAACCGAGCAACCGTAGCAGCGGCCTCGTCCACCTGAGCCGCCGGCAGACGTCCCGTCGCCACCGCGTCCTCGAGATTGTCCAACACCGCGGGCACCTGATCGGTGGTCAGCCACAGCGCCACATCGGCTCCCGCGACCAACGCCGCCTCGACCGCGTCGACGATCCCGAGCCTGGCCGTGATCGCCGCCATGCCGCTGAGGTCGTCGGTGAAGATGGGGCCGTCGAACGGCGCGGCACCGTATCCGACGCCATCGCGCAACAACGCCATCGCCGCCGGGCTGATACTCGCCGGCACCCCCGGCTCGGTCAGTCCGGGCACATCCAGATGCCCGACCATGACACCGACGCCGGTGTTGTTCAGCGCCGCGAACGGCAACAGATCCTTGGTTTTCAACTCGTCGAGCGACGGGGTCGTCACCGCGCCGGTGTGCGAGTCGCCCGAACCCGAACCGTGCCCGGGAAAATGCTTGATGACGGGCTTCACACCCGCGTCCTCCAGACCCCGCGCGTACGCCCCCGCGTAGTCGATGACGGCCTGCGGATCGTCGGAGAACGACCGATCGCCGATGACGGAATCGTCGGGCTGACCGCTCACGTCGACCACCGGAGCGAAGTCGACGGTGACACCGAGATCCTTCAACCCCTGGCCGCGCGTCAACGCCATCGAATACGCCTCGTCCACCGACACCGTCTGCGCCAGTTCCCGCGCCGACGGTGCGGCACCCAGCAGATCCGCGACCCGCGAGACCCGTCCACCTTCCTCGTCGATCGTGACCATCGGAGCCACCGCGGAGGCGGCCAGCACCTGCGGTACTTCTCGATTGCCGAGCATCGACTCGTCGGTCCAACTGCCGACGAAGATGCCGCCGACCTGCTCGGTGGACATGATCTGCACCGCGTCCGCAGTTCCGGTGACCCCGACGGTGAGCAACTGAGCCAGCCGCTGCCGCTCCGACAATCCGTCGACGAACGCAACGCAGCCGTCGACGGGCGGTACCGGTTGCGGCACCGTCGTGTCGACTGCAGTCGTCGTCGGAGCAGCCGGTGCCGTCTGCGTCGACGCGACCGGCGCAGACTCGGTGGAGCACGAGACCAACAAGCCGACACCGACGGTCATCACCGCAGCGGACCGAACCGAAAACCGAAGTCGCATGGAATACGACGGTAGCCCAGATCGTCGGTGTCGCTGCCGACCCGGGGTCCGGATCGATGCGCCTTCGTTGCACTCCGACCGACCGAAACCCACATCGATCCGACGAGGGGTGAGGGTAATCTGGACGAACGCGACATGAGGAGGAGATCGACCGTGACCGCAGACCTCATACTCATTGCCTACGACGGATCCGACAACGCCAAACGCGCCATCGACTATGCCGGACGGTTTCTCACCACCTCACGCGCGATCGTCGTCACCGCATGGGAGCCGATGGTGCGTCAGGCCGCCCGCATGTCCGGCCTCTCCGGTGTGATGCAGCCCGAATGGGTGCCCGACGACGAGGCCGAGGACGTGGCGCTCACCGACGCGAAAGTGACCAACAGCGAAGGCGTCGCGCTGGCCGAGGCCGCAGGCCTGAAAGTGGAGGGTCAGTGCACCGAATGCACCACCGCCATCTGGGCCGCGATCGTGGAGAAAGCCGACGAGATGAACGTCGACATCATCGTCACCGGTACGCGAGGCACCACCGGTCTACGTGCGCTGCTCCAGAGTTCGGTGGCCGAGCACGTTCTTCGGCACAGCCATCGACCCGTCCTGATCGTTCCGCCCGGCAAGTAGAGCGTCCGACGGCTGTTTTCCGTGACGCAGGTGATACCGTGATGCCCGCGTGGGGGTCCACCTCGCCCGCTACCGTTCTGAGCCGACTGACTGGAGAACCGAGATGAAGTTTGCTGTCCCGGGTGTCATTGCCGCCGTCGTCGGAGCCGTACTGGGTGCGGGCGTCGTCTTCGGAGTCACCGCAGCTGCAGCCGACAACTCTCGTCCGGATATCGATCGCTCCGGAAACGCCGACTCGTCCTTGCTGAACCAGGTTGAGTACGGCAGCCGCTGACGCTGGTCGCTCTCGTGAATCGGTGATCTCGGCCGAGCCGCTCGGCCGCAAGTGGCTTCTCGGCGTCTCGATCCTGGCGTTCCTCCTCACCTTTCTGCAGGTCCCCGGCTTCACCGTCGCCGACACCAAGTACGACCTGGCACAGAACCCTCTCGGATTTCTCGAACGCGCCTCCCGTCAATGGAACAGCGCAGCCCCGCTCGGCCAGGTGCAGAACCAGGCCTACGGCTACTTCTTCCCCCACGGTGCGTTCTTCGCCGGCGGTGATCTGCTGTCGATCCCGCCGTGGATCACTCAACGCATCTGGTGGGCGCTGCTGCTCATCGCCGGGTTCTGGGGAATCGTGCGGCTCGCCGAAGCTCTCGGTGTCGGCAGCCGTAGTTCCCGTCTGATCGCAGCGACGGCCTTCGTTCTGTCTCCGCGAGTGATCACCACCCTCGCGTCGATCTCCTCCGAGACGATGCCGATGATGCTGGCACCGTGGGTGCTGGTCCCGATGGTGCGGTATCTCGCCGGCGACGATGCGAAACAGACGGTTCGGCGCTCGGCCGCGCAGTCTGCACTGGCGGTGGCCCTGATGGGCGCGGTCAACGCCGTCGCCACCGCCGCCGCCGTTCTGGTCGCCGTGATCTGGATGCTCACGCATCGGCCGAACAAGCGGTGGTTCGTCTTCGGTGCCTGGTGGTCGGGCTTTCTGGTGCTTGCGACGCTGTGGTGGATCGTTCCACTGCTGTTGCTGGGCAAGGTCTCTCCGCCGTTTCTCGACTACATCGAATCCTCCGGCACCACCACGCAGTGGACGTCACTGACGGAAGTGCTGCGCGGTACCGGCAGCTGGACGCCGTTCGTCTCTCCCGAGCGAGTGGCCGGTGCCGTTCTGGTGACGCAGCCGGCGGCCGTCATCGCAACGGGCTTGATCGCGGCCGCTGGAATCGCGGGCCTGGCCATGCGGTCCATGCCCGCCCGCGGTCGGTTGACGATCATGCTGTTCGTCGGTCTTGTCGGCCTCGGTGCCGGGTTCGTCGGCGATCTGGACGGCCCGTTCGCTGCCGCCGTTCGAGTGTTCCTCGATTCTGCAGGCGCACCGCTACGCAACATCCACAAACTAGAGCCGGTCATTCGAATTCCGTTGGTGCTCGGGCTGGCTCATCTGTTGGCCCGGGTACCGCTGCCGGGTTCCGCACCGCGATCGCAGTGGAAAACGGCCGTCGCGCATCCCGAGAAGCACCCGATGATGGCGGTGACCGCGTTGGTGCTCGTCGCCTTGACGCTGTCCACCTCGCTGGCGTGGACGGGCAAGCTCGCGCCCCGCGGTGCGTACGAGGCCGTTCCGCAGTACTGGCACGACGCGGCGGATTGGCTCACCGAGAATGCGTCGGGATCGAGTCCCGACGGTTCCGACGCGCAGCGGGCCCTGATCGTGCCGGGCGCACCGTTCGCTCTGCAGACCTGGGGATTGACCCGAGACGAACCGCTGCAGGCTCTGGCCACCACGCCCTGGGCCGTCCGCGACGCCGTACCCCTCACCCCGCCGGGTGCCATCCGGGCACTGGACTCCGTGCAACGACTCTTCGCCGACGGTCGGCCGTCGGCCGGATTGGCCGATACCCTTCTGGGCCAGGGCATCAGCTACGTCGTCGTGCGCAACGACCTCGATCCCGAGAACTCCCGGTCCACCCGTCCGGCATCGGTGCACCAGGTGCTCGACGGTTCCGCGGGACTCGAGAAGGTGGCCGAATTCGGTGAGGACGTGGCCCCCGGTCAGGTCGACGGCGTTGTGCTCGACGGCGATCTTCGACCGCCGTATCCGGCTGTGGAGATCTATTCGGTGCGTGATTCGGCGGGCATTCCCGCGTCCGGCCCCTACACCGTCGATCTCGATCGTGTCCCGGTGGTTCAGGGTGGGCCGGAGTCCATTCTGCGCTCGAACGAGTTGCGGAACAACGGGATTCGCAATCCGGTGCCGTCAGGCCCCACTCTGCTGGCTTCGGATGCGGCCGCGGCCGGCATTGCCGTGGACTCGGTGACGGTGACCGACACCCCGATGAACCGTGAGACCGACTTCGGCCAGGTCGACAATCACAGTTCTGCCCTGCGGGCCGCCGACGAGCCACGGCGTTCGCTCAACGAGGTTCCCGACTACCCGGTGTACGGGGCGAAGACCGTCGACGCCGAATGGGAGGGCGCGACCCTGACGGCGTCTAGCTCGGCGTCGGACGCCACCCAGATCGGCGGCAGCGCTCCCGGCAGCGGTGTCGCCGCCGCGGTGGACGGCGACCTGGCCACCAGCTGGATCAGCAACGGCATCGAACGTGCTGTGGGGCAATGGCTTCAACTCGACTTCGATACTCCCGTGCGCGGCGGGCTCTTGCACATGCGCACCAGCCCCGGGACGATCGGCGACCCGGTGAAATGGGTGGAGATCACCACCCCGAACGGCTCGACGGCGGCGCGCGTCGACGAGCCGGGTGAGCCGATGACGGTGTCACTGCCGGGCGGTGAGACGCCGTGGCTGCGCATCACCGCGAAGTCGACGGTCGACGGAACCCGAGGCAGCCAGTTCGGCATCAGCGAGGTGTCGGTGGACGACTACTCCGACCGGGACAACCCGAAGCAGGTACCGATCGTGCACCGCGCGGTGCTGCCCGAGACTCCCGCCGGGGCGAGCGTCGACGCCTGGGAACTGGGCCAGGAATTCCCAGGCCGCTCCGGGTGCCTCGACACCGAGGATCGAATCCGTTGCAGCAGTGGACTGTCCAAGTCACCCGAGGAACTCGGGCGCTTCTCACGCACGATCGACGTGCCGATGGGCACCGCGGTGATCCCCGATCTGACGGTGCGTACGCGGCAGTCCCCCGAACTCGAAGCGCTGCTCGCGCAACCGGGGCGGCCGTTGGCCAGCGGGGCATCGGACGTCGCGGACCTGCATGGCTCGGCGTTCGCGGCGACCGACGGCGATCCGCGCACGTCCTGGACAGCGCCGGAGAAGTCGATCACCGACCGAGCGGGGACCAACCCGACCCTGACCATCGAATTGCCAGCTCCCACACTGGTGGACGGGCTCGAGCTCAGCCCGAGCCTGGGTGCACTCCCGGCCCATCCCACTCGGGTCGCGGTCAACCTCGGCAACGGGCCGATGGTGCGCGACATCGACACCGACGGCTCGACGACCCTCGAGCTGGCACCGCAGGTGACGGACAGGATCGTCCTGTCGATCGTGGACTGGGACGGGGTGTTGGACCGAAACTCACTGGGTTTCATCCAGTCTCAGCCGCCCGGCTTCGCCGAAGTGACACCACTGTCCGGTGGTGAACCGATCGGCGCACCGTACGACGGCGATCGCGAGATCACGGTGGACTGCTTCGACGGCCCCATCGTCTCCATCGCCGGGCAGACGGTGCGCACGTCGGTGACGGCCACCGCAGACCAGTTCCGATCCGGTGAACCACTGAAGGCCTCGGTGTGCGACGCCGACACTCCGGTGAACGAGAACTTCGTCAACCCGGTCTCGCTGCCCGAGGGACACCAGGACGTAGTGGTCGAGCCGGGAGCATCGTTCTTCGTCGACGGTATTCGATTGCGCACCATGCCCATTCCGGCCGACTGGCCGACGGAATCGGCCCCGCAGTCCGCCAGGACCACCGCCTGGAGCCCCGATCACCGCGAGGTGACGCTGACGTCCACGACGGAGGACCGCTTGCTGGTCATCCCGGAGAGCAACAACAGTGGTTGGCGCGCAACCACTCCCGGTGGCGTCGAACTGTCCCCGGTGGTGGTCGACGGGTGGCAGCAGGCCTGGATCGTTCCGGCCGGGGCGTCGGGCACGATTTCGCTGGATTTCGCCACCGACCGCTGGTATCGGCTCGGCATCTTCGGTGGGCTGCTCCTGCTGATCCCGCTGCTGTTCGCAGCGCTGCGTCGGCCGCGCAGTATGCCCGATCTCGGGCCCTCGCCGCGGCCGTGGCGGAGCGGTTCGGCTGCCCTGGTGGCACTGCTCGGGGCGACGATCGTGTTGGCCGGAATTGCCGGTGCGATCACGGTGGCCGTGATCGGTTTGAGCGCGGTGTTCCTGGACCGCCGTTACGGTCGCGCGCTCTCCTCACGCGTGTTGGTCGGCGCGGCAGGCGGATTCGCGTTGCTGGGCGCGGCGCTGCTCTCGCTCGGGCCTTGGCGATCGACCGACGGGTACGTGGGCGAATCGTACGGAGTGCAGCTGGCCGCGCTGATCGGCATCGTCGCGTTGGCGATCAGTGCGATGCGGAAACCGTGATCGGCTTCTTCGGTGCGAAGCGTCGTCGGGCAGGTTCTTCGACCAGCGCGTAGCTGGCCGCGGCCACCGGAATCGACAGCGCGAGAGTCACCGTCAGTACGAACCACATCCCACCCGAGAACGGGATGATGCCGAACACCGGGAACACCACGGCCAGGACGGCCAGGTGCCAGATGAAAATTCCGTACGACCACCGCCCGAGCGTGAGCATCACCGGATGCTCGAACACTCGGTGCCGACGACCGGTGTCGGCCAACACCAGTGGCGAGAGCATCGCGAACGCGAGCACGGCGCCGAACACGATCTTCAGCTCGAACTGCCACGGCTCGGGACGTACCAGTCCCTGTGGGCCCGCCAGCGGAGTCGCCGACAGCACGAAAGCCGCGACCGCGATCGACGGCATCACCCATCTGCGCCGAGCCCACCGATGCACCCATGTCTGCGGGCCCACGGACACCTCGGCCAACACCATTCCGGCGGCGAACCACGGAACGTACCCGGGCAGCCAGTTGTCGTGATGGATGGCGTCCGCGGTCGTGATCGGGACGAAGGCCCAGGACAGCGTCACCGCAGATGCACCGAGCAGCACCGAGATCCGGTGCTTGGCCGAGGCCCCACGCAGTCGAACCATCAGCCAGGCGAACACCGGTAGCAGCAGGTAGAAGGCCACCTCCACCGACAGCGACCACATCTGCGTCATGCCCTCGGTCAACGTCAGGGGCACGAACACCTGCGTCAGAGACAGATTGGCCAACCACACCCGGTAGTCGCCACCCGCATTCGGTAGAAACAGCAGCACCAGCACGACGACGACCCAGTAGGCGGGCAGGATGCGCACTGCCCGCGACCAGAAGTAGCGACGAGCCGGCTGAGCAGGCGCGAGTCCGCGGGCCTGCGCGGCATGGGGGCGCCACAGCAGAAACCCCGACAGCGCGAAGAAGATGGCAACGGTCAGATCGAACCTGCCCCAGATACGCCCCATGAGCGGGGAATTCGCGGCACCGGTCTGGAATGCGACGTGGGTGACGACGATGCCGATCGCGGCCAGCGCGCGCATTCCCTCGAGCGCAGGGACGAACGCGCGCAGCGGAACGACGGAGGGCGAGTGGACTCGAGTGCTCATGGTGGTCTCAAGTGTGCCGTGTCGAACCGGCGCAGACGAGACCGGTGCCACTGTCTGCTGTTACTGTCACCTGCGACGTGTCGTATCAAATCGGGCATCGGGTCGGGGCTGACGTCTTTCCCGACCGCGGTGTCTTCCATGAAGCGGTCAACTAAGGAGATTCAGCATGGCGGAGCGCTCAGGGCCGAGCCGGATACTTGCCCTCGTACTCATCGGCTTGGGCGCGTTTCTGGTGGTCGCCGCCATCCTCATTCCCACGTACACCATCTCGGCGCTCGAGAAGACGCCGTTGGACCTCGAAGTCACCACCGTCTCCACCGGTGAGGGCAGCGTCCTGAATGCGAGCTCGCTCGCGGCCGGTCGCGCAGTCGTCGACCAGAACGTTCCTCTCGTCTCGCAGCGATTCGTCACCGTCGAGGATCCCTCCGACGCCGACATCATGACGCTGCAGGCAGGCCAGACCCTGCGACGCAGCGACAAGCAGGCCGATACCGGGCTGCTGACGGCGAGCGTCGATCGCGTCACCATCGACCGCAAGACGTCGATGCCCGTCGAGAACCCGATCGGCACCATCCAGGTGGCAGGCAACGCGCCGGCCGACGAGGTGGCCCACACCGGACTGCAGTACAAGTTCCCGTTCAACGCGGAGCAGAAGAGCTACCCGTACTTCGACGTCAACGCCCGCGCATCGAAGGACATCGACTTCGTCGAGGCAACCGAGATCAACGGAACGCCGGTGTACCAGTACCAGCAGACCGTCGGCCCGGTCGACCTGTCGACCGTGGTCAACCTGCCGACCAACAAGGTGACCCTGCCCGCCGACACCTGGGGTGTCGAGGGTGGAGCCGCTCCGGTGACGATGACTCGCTGGTACGAGAACACCCGCACCCTGTGGGTCGAACCCGAGACCGGCGTCGTCGTCAAGGGCGAAGAGCAGATTCACCAGTACTACGCACGTGAAGCAGGCCGGCCCGAGGTCGACGTCCTCAATGCTCCGATCACATTCGACGAGAACACGGTCGAATACCAGATCCAGCAGGCAAAGGACGGCCAGGACCGGATCTCGCTCTTCGGCCGCACCGTCCCGATCATCGCCGGAATTCTCGGTGTCATCTCGCTGATCGCCGGAGTGTTCTTGCTCCTGCGTGGCGGCGCAAACGGCGGACATCGTCAGCCGGCCCGAGCGGACAACACTCCGCGACCGACCCCCGGCGGCGGAACCGCGACGAACCGCGACTGGACTACCGACCGCACCGAGGAAATCCCGAGGACGAACCTGTCCAAGGAGTAAGTGCCCGGAGCAACCGAAACAACCCGATGGCGTGGTCATGTGAGAACACATGACCACGCCATCGGTGTTTTCTCACGCGGTCGACAGAATCCCGTAGTGGTGGGGTTGACGCATCAGGACGAGGTCTTTGCGTCGCACGACATTGGTCGGATAGGGCCCGCCGAGATTGGTGGTGTCGACGACACTCGTCGCGTGGCCGGGTTCGGGCCCGTCGACGATGGCCTCGGTTCGGGGGAAGGCAAACGTATCCGGTCCGAACACGCCGCTGTGTCCGACGATTCCGCGACCCGGGTCCACTGCGTTGGCGAACGCGAAGTAGACGTTGTTCTCGCCGGCACGCACGCGCATGTGGTGCCAGTGGGTCGCATCGGGCCCGGTGAGAACCTCGGCGGCAAGAGGAATCTCGGTTCCCGGGTGTGATCCCACGAACGTTCCTGCCAGTGCGGACGGGCAGGCGATCAGATCGCAACCACGCAATGCGAGTACTCGCCCCGATTCCGGCAGCAGCGCATCGTTGCCGATGAGAAGCCCGACTCGTCCCAGAGGAAGATCGACCACCGTCCAGGTGTCGCCGGCGTCGAAAAGCGGAGTGTGCTCCGTGGACAGGTGTATCTGTCGGTAGGAAGTGCGGACCCCGTCGGTTCCGAGCAGGACGGCGGCGTTGTACACCCGATCGTCGTCGGTGTCACGCTCTGCGATACCGACGACGATGGACAGGCCGTGCCGGACCGCGAGGTCGGCGATCCGAGTGAGCGAGGGTCCGTCGAGGGCTTCGGCAACGTCGCTGGGTGGTCGATCCGCGGAGACGGGACCGGTGATCGACAGCTCAGGGAATACGACGAGATCGGTTGCACCGGCTACTTGTCGGACCCTGGCCTCGATCTCGGCAAGGTTGCTCTCGATCGAGGCACTCGGCGTGCACTGCACCACGCTCACAGCAGACGTGCCACCCGCGGGAAGCGGCGAGTGGCCGTACAGGGTGAAGAAATCGAGAGGGTTCCAGCTGTACGTGTTCGTCTGCAGCTCGCGGTACAGGTCCGGTCGACGCGTCGGACCCAACTCGCGGGTGCGTCGAACGTCGATCTCGCCTGCGACGATGCCGTTGCCGACGTCGATTCGACCGGTGACTGTGCCGTCGGGCTCGATGATGCATGTGCCGCCACTGAATTGGACCGTCCGTTCGAGTCCCCATCGATTGCTCTCGATGACGTAGCAGTTGTTCTCGAAGGCTCGGCTGATCCAATACGGTGCCGGAGTTCGTTCTGCGAGCCAGTTGCTGATGTGGCAGATCACGTCTGCCCCTTGCAGGGCGACCACCCGAGCAGTCTCGACGAAGTGCAGATCCATGCAGATCAGCATCGCGATTCGGCCGAGACGGGTCTCGAACACCTGATGGCCCAGGTTTCCCGGTGCCGCCCATTTGGGTTCGGCGATGTACGGGTGGGTCTTGCGATGGGTTCCGACGATTCCCTCCGGTCCGACGAGAACTGCACTGTTGTAGAACAATCCACTCGTCGGATCGACCTCGGGCATGCCCAGCACGATGTAGCAGTCACGCCTGGCGGCAATCTCGACGAACGTATCGGTGGTGGGCCCCGGAATCTGTTCGACGACGGTCGCTGCTTCCTCGGGATCGTGGAAACAGTAACCGGTGGTGGCCATTTCGGGTGTGGTGATCAGCTCGGCCCCGTCGGCGGCGGCCTTGTCGACCAGGTCCGCCAGGGCAGCGATGTTCGCGTCCTTGGCGAACAACGTGGGCTCGAACTGGACGGCCGCTGCAATGAATGTCATGACGCTACTGTCCTTTCGGTTGCCGGAGCTTCGGCTGAGACCGGCGGTTCGTAGTACTTCCCTCGTGTTGCCACGGTGAGCGGGATGTAGATGATCGGTCCGAGGATCATCGCGATGAACGAGGCGTAGTAGGACGGGTAGAGACCGAACACACCGATGCCGCCCACGGCCACGCCTGCTGCCATGGCGAAGATTCCGCAGGGGTTCCAATTACGGACTCGTCCTTCGCGAAACTCGATGTCGTTTCGCGGAGCGAGGCCGAGCATCCGCCTGCAGACGAAGTAATCGGTGAGCAGAATGAAGATCCAGGTGTTGGTCATGATCCCGGTGACGGCCAGGAATTTGTCGGTGTACTGCAGGATGTTGACCGGGTAGCAGAGCACGCCGACGACGAGCAGCGCCACCATCCACCATTGGCGTCCGACCTTGCGAGGCGAGAGCACGTCCCAGGCATTGGACAAGGCGAGGGAGCCGGAGTACAGGTTCATCACGTTGATGCGAACCTGGGTCACGACGGCGAAGATCACTCCGAGCAGTCCCATCACGACAGCGAAGTAGAGTCCCGGATCGGTGGCCGAAAGTTCGGGTGTCGCAGTAGTTCCGGTGAAGTGACGCAACATGGTGAAGCCGAGGAAGACGCCGAGAATCATCACGACGACAATCATCAGCAGCTCGGCGAGCATCAGTCCTGCGGTGCCGACGTAGCTGACGCTCTTCTTGACGAACCGTCCGTAATCGGTGGCGATGAGCGCCTGGAACACGACCTGCCCGTTGGCGAGACTGAATGCCTGCCACATCGCGGTGGCGGTGAGCCCGCCGGTGGCCTCCCACTGACCGAGACCCACCAGAACGTATCCGCTGGCGAGCATGTACATACCGATGGCGAACAGAATGAGGAAGATCGGCATACCGAATCGCTGCAGAATGTTCATCGAGTGCATCCCGCGCCAGGAGAAGAACAGCGCAACCAGGGCTACCAGTGCGAATACGACTGTGGCCCAAGCAGAGTTGATGTCGATTCCGGCCAGTTCACTGAGGCCGTGCGAGACGATGCTGCCCTCGAAGATGAAGTAGAAGACGTAGTTCACGGCGTAGACGAGCGATGCCACGGCCGAGCCTTTGGTGCCGAACCCGAGCCCGCGAGTGAGCAGAGGGAGCGACAGGCCCTCCTGGCTGGCGATCCGCATGATCAGGCTGCCGACGAGCGTCGCGCCGATCACCATGTAGGCGACGGGGATCAAGAACATCGGCCACCCCACCAGGAAGCCGATCTGGCCACCGAGGGCGAACCAGAACATCGCGGTGACGTTGCCGGTGAGGACCAGCAGGATCGCCGGCCGTCGCCAGCGTTGATCGTCCGGCACACGAGAGGTTGCATAGCTTTCGATCTGGTCGTCGAGGCTGGTTGCAGGCCCCTCGAAGTACTTCTTCATGTTCATGAACGTGTGTCCACTTCGGTTCGCGGCAAGAGCGCTGATTGCGCTGCATCGGAACAATACTTTCCGTGGACACTATTGCAACGTGAAACATGTTAATTGGAGATCACGAAAGTTCACGACCACGCACAGGGGCAGCACACAGAGGGGGGACAGCCGGAACAGTAAGCCGCTCAGTGAGCGAGCGAGGACGCCTTCGCAGTGGCCTCGAGCGAGCGCAGCAAGGATTGCAATTGCTCACGGTCCGACTCGGACGCGAACACGGCCGCTGCAACGGCTTCCATGACCGGGGCAGCCTCGTCGTACTTGGCCCGCCCGCGCGCGGTCAGTCGTATGAGCACCTGACGACGATCGACCGTGCCGGTGCGACGGTGCACGAGATTGTTGGAGACCAGCCGATTGACGGCTTTGGTCAGAGTCGGGGGCGCGAGCAAGGCGAACTCTGCGGTTTCGGCCATCGTGTGGCCCTCGCCGTCGGACAGCAACGACAGCACTCGCCACTCTTCGAGATCGAGTTCCCACGGTACGAGCGCACCGCGCAGCCGATCCGAGACGGCACGCTCGACCACCGTGAGCAAACGAGCCGCCGAACCAGCCTCGTCGTGATTCACGCGATCATGCCCCTCTGCTCTTACCTTGCCACGGCGCTACAGTCTCCCTCAGCGATTCTAGAGCGAATCGACACGGATCGGACGGACAGCACGATGAACAGCGATCGGGTCGGCACGTTTCGCGTCGGTTTGATCTTTCCGATGTCCGGGCCGTTCGGCCTGGTCGGGCCGTCGAGTGAACTGTCGGCGCAGTTGGCCAGGGACGAACTCAACGCCGCGGACGGCGTACTCGGTCTACGCGTCGAGCTGATCTCGATCGACGGTGGTCGCGACCCCGCTGCCGTGGCCCGTCAGGTGGCGACTCTTCTGGACGCAGGTGCTCTCGATGCGGTTGCGGGGATGCACACCTCGGCGGTGCGACGAGCCGTGATTCCGGTGACGGTGAATCGAATTCCCTACGTCTACACGTCCCTGTACGAGGGCGGCGATCGCTATCCGGGCCTGTTCATCACCGGTGAGACTCCCACCAACCAACTCGTCCCTGCCCTCGACTTCCTGGTCCGCGAATTCGGACGCAGGCGCTGGGCGATCGTCGGAAACGACTATGTCTGGCCACGCAAGAGCGCAGCCATCGCTGCCTCCCGCCTCCGGGAGCTCGGGGCGAGCGTGGTGCATGCCGAATTCCGGCCGGTGGGCAGCACCGACTTCGCCACCTCCGTTGCCGCGTTGGAACGGTCCGGAGCCGACGGTGCCGTCGTTCTCCTCCTTGGCGACGACGCCGTGTACTTCCATCAGCAGTTCGCTGCGGCAGGGCTCGACGCGCGATGTGTTCGGCTCAGTCCGTTGATGGACGAGAACATGTTGATCGCGGCCGGCGGCGACAGTACACACGGGCTCTACATGGCGTCGGGATACTTCGAAACACTGGCCACCGAGGACAGTTTGGGGTTCTCCGCTCGTTTCGCCCGGGCGTTCGGGGTCGATGCGCCGATCGTCGGTGCTCTGGGTCAATCCTGCTACGAAGGCATCAAACTGCTGGGAGCACTGGTGAACAGGGCAGGCACCGTCGATGTCGGCGTCATCGAATCGATCTCCGATTCGGTGTCGTTCACCGGGGCCCGCGGGCGGCTCTCGCTGTCCAACGGCCATGTGGCGCAACCGATCTACCTGGCGCTGGCCGGCGAGGTCGACTTCGAGATCCTCAGCGAGATCAGGCCCGTCGCCGACTGATGTCCTTTCCCCACAGGGCGAGTCCGCACACCACCACCATCGTCACCGCGGCAGTGGCTGCAGCGACGGTGACGAATTGCGCGAGAGTCGACGCCACGAACAGCAACAGCAACACCTCTGCGGCCAGGGCGATCCAGGCAACGACGGCGAGGTGGGTGCGCTCACCTGCGATGGCCCACAACAACGCGCTCTGCAGCACGGCCAGACACGCACCCTGCAGCACGAACAGCCAGACGTAGTTCTGCACACCGGAATACGTATCGCCCACCACCAACGGCAACAGTGGAGACGCCAGTGCACCGCCGATCACCAGAACCGTACCGAGCCCTGCGACGACGGCCAGCGCCGACCGCACCGCGGCAGCAGAATGCAGAGGGTTCGCCATCCGTGGGTACAGCACCACCCCGACGGCCTGCGGCAACCAGAACGCCGCTTTGGACGCAACGGCCCCGACGGCGTACAGCCCGGCCTCGTTGGAGCTGAGCAGCGTGCGTGCCAGCACCAGATCCAACGCGGACATCGCGATCAACACCAACTGCACCTGCGACGCCTGCAGTACGGCCAGCACGGTGACCTTGGTTTCCGACACCGAGTTCACCGGCACCCCGGCCGTCCATCGCGCACCGAGGGCCACAACGCCGATGCCCGCGGCCGTGGCGAGAAGAACCGAACCAGGACCACCGCCGAGCACCAACACCAGCACGGCCGGAGCCACCTTGCCGAACCCGGCGGCGGCCAACACGATGCTCAGGGCTCCGAAACGCCCCCGTCCCTGCAGCAAACCCTGTTCGGCGGCCAACAGCACCAGCACCGGCGCAGCGATGACCGCCGACACGGTCGCCGCCATCGAGACGTCCATGGCCGCGGACAGTGCGGGTGACAGTGCCAGAGCGAGCACCCCCACCACCGCCGCGCACCGATACCCCACCGTGCGTAGTTCACGAGAACTGCGCCCGCGCACCACCTCACGCGCGACGACGGATTGCAACGCCAACGCCGGAACCGCGAGAACCAATTGCGCAGCAAGCAGACTCGCGAATTCTCCGTAGCCCTCGACGCCGAGCATCCGGCTCGCCAGAACCTGCAGCAGGTACGCCGCAACGTTCGCGAACATCGAACCGGCCGTCACCATCCCCATCCCGGCGACCGACGCACCCGCGGTGTGCTCTGCCTCGGACGAGGCACGGAAAGACATGAGCCCACGGTATAGGGTGCCGATCATGGCGTGGTCGAGGTCGAGGTGGACACCGCCGCTGTACAGTCTGCTGCTCGCGGTCGTGATTGTCGGCCCGCTGCTCGGCCCCGGCCATCTCCTGCTGCGCGACGCCGTCAGCACTCCCCGTTCCTACTTCACCGACTCCGCCTGGGGAATCGCCGACGCGGCCGCGAGGGCAGTACCGCAGGACGCCGTTATCGCCACGCTGTCGACAGTGTTCGACGGTGGCCTGGTCGTCAAGACCATTCTGCTGCTGGCCCTGTGGCTGACCGGGTGGGGTGCCGCGATCATGGCACGAACAGTTCTGCCGACAGCCCCACTACCCGCACTGCTCGTGGCATCGACGGTGGCCGTGTGGAATCCGTACGTCGCCGAGCGGCTGCTGCAGGGACACTGGAGCCTGCTCGTCGGATACGCCGCCCTTCCGTGGACCGTGGTCGCTGCGCTCGCGGTCAGAGAGGGCCGTTCCTGGTGGGCGCTCGCAGCCTGTCTCGCCGCGGCCGGGCTCACCCCCACCGGCGCGTTGCTCGCCGCAACCATCGCCCTGGTGGTCCTCGCCCTCCCCGGGGGTGTTCGACGCGGCCTGCGCGTGGTCGGCGCCGTCGGGCTGGCGGCGGTGGCGTCGGCGCCGTGGCTGGTGGCGACGGCGGTGTCCGGCGGTGGCGTCGAGCAGGCGGATCCGGCGGGTTGGGCGGCGTTCGCAGCGCGGGCCGAGCCGGGTCTGGGCACCCTCGGCAGCCTCGCCGGTCTCGGTGGAATATGGAATTCCGATGCTGTACCCGCTTCTCGCACAGGTCTTTTCGCGTTCGCGGGTACGGCGCTACTGCTGACCGTTGTCGCGTTCGGTGTGCGTCCGTTGCTCAGGCGTCGAAGAAATCCGGTGATCGTAGGGCTCGGTGTTGTTGCCGTGCTTGCCATCGCAGCCCCTGCGCTGGCAGCGACGGGACCCGGTCTGGCAGCGGCCAGGGCGCTCGGCGAGACGGTGCCCGGTGCCGGCCTGCTCCGCGACTCCCAGAAATGGGTGGCGCTGGCCGTGCCGATCTACGTGTTGGCCGCGGCGGCCGCTTTCACTCCCCGGCATCGACCGAATCCGGTGCAACCAACCGCGCTGACCGCGGTCCAGCGCACCCGATTCGGCAGCGCCGTTGCAATCTCGGCCCTGCTGATCGCATTGCCCGACCTGGGCTGGGGCGTCGGGAACTCGATGCGACCCGTGGCGTATCCGGCGTCCTGGCAGGCGGTCGCAGCCGAATTGCAGGGCAGCGACGGCGATGTCGCGGTACTACCGGCCGGGATGTTCCGCCGCTTTCCCTACAGCGGGAGCGCTCCCGTTCTCGATCCCGCGCCGCGCATGCTGCCACTGGACGTACTGCAGACCGGCGAGCTCATCGTCGCGGGCGGCACGGTGCGGGGCGAGGGGGCGCGCGCGACCGAGGTCCAGAATGCCCTGCTCGCAGGTGAACCCACGAACGTGATCGCAGAGCTGGGCGTCGGCTGGGTACTGGTGGAGAACACCACCCCCGGCGAACTCGGGCGGTCCGAGCAAACACTGGATGCACTGGACGTCGTGTATTCCGACGACCAACTCACGCTCTACCGGGTACCCGATCCCGTGCCGACCGAGAACCGGCCGGCAGCGGCCGTCGTCGTTGCCCACCTCGCCTGG
Source organism: Rhodococcus sp. 15-725-2-2b (assembly GCF_002259075.1). Classification (NCBI taxonomy): domain Bacteria; kingdom Bacillati; phylum Actinomycetota; class Actinomycetes; order Mycobacteriales; family Nocardiaceae; genus Rhodococcus; species Rhodococcus sp. 15-725-2-2b. The sequence continues at coordinate 150,984 of NZ_NPFL01000006.1, forward strand.
GCAGTGCTGCTTCTCGGGGGTCTAGCGGTAGGACTGCTGGGCCGAATCCGAGTGCTGCGCACCCACCAGACCTGACGACCACGTGCCGCGCGTCGTCGCGTCGAGCACCGAGTAGACACCCTGCGCGCACTGCTCCCAGGAGAATTCGGCCGCGCGCACTCGGGCCTTCTCGCCCAGGCGAGTTCGGGCTTCGGTGTCCTGCAGCAGCTCCGACACGGCAGCGGTCAGGCCGGAGACGTCCCGGTCCCCCTCGGCATCGGAAAGCCCGCCCACCAGAACACCGGTGACGCCGTCGATGATGGAATCGGTGAGCCCCTTGGAACTTCGGTAACCGACGGTCGGCACGCCGTGCTGGGCCGCCTCGACGACCGCGAGACCCCAGCCCTCCTTGCGGGAGGGCATGATGTGCACCCAGGAGCGACCGAGCAGAGCGTGCTTGCGGTCCTCGTCGACGTGTCCGTGGAAGGTGACGTACTGCTCGATGCCCAGTTCTCCGACGTAGTCGCGGAGGTTCTGTTCCCACCAGCCGCCACCGATGACGTCGAGGTGGATGTCGGGGATACGGCCACGCAGCGCGGCGACGACGTCGAGTGCGTCCTCGATCTGCTTGTGCGGAACCAAGCGGGACAGGACGGTCAGCGACGGATGGGCGGTGCGGGTGCTCTCGTCACCCTCGGGCACCGACTGCGGAATCTCGTCGGCTCCGTTGCGCACCACGGCGATGCGCTCGCGGTCGACGCCCAGTGCGACCAGTTCGTCCGCGGACGGCAACGACACCGTCAGGTACTGATTGCGGCGGTGGACCCTCGGCGACACCGTCGATTCGAGCCACCAGCCGAGCTTGGCCATCATCGGCCCCGCGACCGGCCACTGCTCGCGGTGGCAGTGGTGCACCAGCAACGTCACCGGAACGCCGAGCGCCGCCCGTGAGAAGAAGGGAATGCCGTTCTGGGTGTCGATCACCGCGTCGGGTGCGATGCCCTTGAGCGGGCCGAAACCGAGCCGTCCGGCTGCGATGGCGGCCAGTGCGCGGGGATACACCGACAGGCGTCCACCGCCGCGACTGATGCGGATGCCGTCGACGATTTCCTCTGCGGGAGCTCCGGGGTACGACGCAGTCCTCAGCGTGACGCGGACGCCGCGTCGAGCCAGACCCGCGCCCACCTGCTCGAGGTAACGCTCGCTGCCGCCGCCCTGCGGGTGCCCGGTATCGCGCCAGCACAGCAACAGAACCTCGCGCACAGCTCGCTTCACCCAATTTCCGCATGCTCGTCTCGACCGCAGTCGATTACCGCTGCCACAGTAACCGCTAGGGTTCGTTTTCGTGACTTCCGCCGTGACACGTCTGTTCGCCTCTCGCGCGACACTGCGCCGCTCGGTGAGTCTGCTGAAGGACTTCGGGCACGAGCAGAGTGCTCCCGACATCTTCTACGGCGCGCTCGCTCGCGATTCCGTGGAGCTGATCGGCGATCTGTATAAGGGCCTGACCGGCACCGACATGTCCGCGGCGACCGTACTGGACGTGGGCGGTGGACCCGGATACTTCGCCGAGGTCTTCGGTGCGAGCTGCGCGCGCTACCTGCCCGTCGAGCCCGACGCGTCCGAGATGCACGCAGCGGGACTGCAGATACCGGGCTCGGTACGCGGCTCCGGGATGGCGCTGCCGTTTCGTGACGACAGCGTCGACATCTGCTTCTCGTCCAACGTCGCCGAACACGTCCGCGAGCCGTGGACCATGGCCGAGGAAATGCTGCGAGTCACCAAGCCCGGCGGGTTGACCGTGCTCTCGTACACCATCTGGTTCGGTCCGTTCGGCGGCCACGAGACCCGACCCTGGCACTACCTCGGCGGCGAATACGCAGCCCGCCGCTATGCCCGCACCACCGGTCACGAACCGAAGAATCGATTCGGCGAATCACTGTTCGACATCAGCGCGGCAGACGGATTACGTTGGGCGCGAAGCACACCCAACGCAACACTGCTGGCCGCATTCCCGCGCTACCATCCCCGCTGGGCCTGGTGGATGATGCGAGTACCCGTTCTCCGAGAGTTCCTGGGCAGCAACCTCGTCCTCGTCCTGACACCGAACACATAATCTGGACCGATGACGGCACTCGCGCTCGACATCGGCGGCACCAAGATGACAGCGGCACTCGTCGGCGACGACGGGCGGCCACAGAATCCGGTGACGGTGCCGACTCCCGAGTCCGGGGTGTGGAAGGCGTGCGCGTCGTTGCTTCGGAAGATGGCTCCCGGACAGCACATCGACCGCATCGGCGTCGCCTGCTCCGGTCCGGTGAACCTCGAGACCGGGTCGGTCGCACCGATCAACATCGACGAGTGGAAGAACGGTTTCGGCCTGCGCGATCACATCGCCGTGGTCTTCCCCGAGGCCGACATCCGCCTCGCGATGGACGGCAGCGCAGCGGCACTCGGCGAGCACCGCTACGGTGCGGCCGTAGGTGTGCCGGATGTGCTGAGTCTGGTGGTGTCGACCGGGATCGGCGGTGGGCTGGTGCTGGGCGGGAAGATCGTCGCCGGTGCCAGCGGCAACGCGGGCCACATCGGCCACATCGTCGTTCCCGGTTCGACGACGCCCTGCGCGTGCGGCGGAATCGGCTGCGTGGAAACCGTCGCGAGTGGGCCTTCGGCGGTGCGGTGGGCGCGTGAGCTGGGTTGGACCGGCAGCAGCGGAACCGAATTGGCCGCCGACGCCGCCGCCGGGGAGCCGATCGCCATCACCTCGTTGCAGCGCGCTGGGGTGGCGCTGGGCCAGGCGATCGCGTCGGCCGTCGCCCTGGTGGACGTTCGCATGGTGGTGATCGGTGGTGGCTTCGCCCAAGCCGGCCCGCCGCTGTGGAATCCGATTCAGGAGTCGATCGCGCTGCACGCACGCCTGAAGTTCCTCGACGGCCTGCAGGTGGTGCCTGCTGCGTTGGGTGGCCTCGGCACCCTGGCCGGGGCGGCCGCGCTCACTGCCTGAGCGTCCATATCCACACAGCCAGAACGGGACCCACCCCTCGGTGAGTCCCGTTCTGTGTCGTGAATACTACGCGCCCAGGCGCTGCTTGAGGGCGTCGAATTCGTCCTGAATTCCGGTGGGCAGTTTCTCGCCGACGAAGTCGAACCACTCCTGGATCAGCGGGATTTCGGCCTTCCACTCGTCGGAGTTCACCGCGAGTGCCTCGGCCACGTCCTCTACGGTGGTGTCGAGTCCGTCGATGTCGAGTGCCTCGGCGGTGGGGACCACACCGATCGGCGTCTCGATGCCGGCGGCCTTGTGCTCGATGCGCTCGACGATCCACTTGAGCACGCGCGAGTTCTCACCGAATCCGGGCCACAGGAAGCGCTTGTCCTCGCCGCGACGGAACCAGTTGACGTAGAACACCTTCGGCAGCTTCGACTCGTCGGCATTCTTGCCCAGGTCGATCCAGTGCTGGAAGTAGTCGCCCACGTTGTAGCCGAGGAACGGCAGCATGGCCATCGGGTCGCGTCGGACGGTTCCGACGGTGCCCTCGGCGGCAGCGGTCTGCTCGGAGCCGACGGTGGCTCCCATGAACACGCCGTGCTGCCAGTCGCGAGCCTCGGTCACCAACGGAACGGTGGTCTTGCGGCGTCCACCGAACAGGATCGCCGAGATCGGGACACCCTTGGGGTCGTCCCACTCGGGAGCCATCGACGGGCACTGCGCCATCGGCACGCAGTAGCGCGAGTTCGGGTGCGCGGCATCGGTTCCGGACTCGGGGGTCCAGTCGTTGCCCTTCCAGTCGATCAGGTGATCGGGCTTGCCTTCGAGGCCCTCCCACCACACGTCGCCGTCGTCGGTCATGCCGACGTTGGTGAACACCGAGTTGCCCTGATCGATGGTCTTCATCGCGTTGGGGTTGGAATCCCAGTTGGTACCCGGTGCCACACCGAAGAAGCCGTATTCGGGATTGACGGCGTAGAGGCGGCCGTCCTCACCGAAACGCATCCACGCGATGTCGTCACCGATGGTCTCGGCACGCCAGCCCGGGATGGTGGGCTGGATCATCGCCAGGTTGGTCTTGCCGCACGCGGACGGGAACGCCGCTGCGATGTAGTACGCCTTGTCCTCAGGGGAGATCAGCTTGAGGATCAGCATGTGCTCGGCGAGCCAGCCCTCGTCGTGGGCCATGGCCGAAGCGATGCGCAGCGAGTAGCACTTCTTGCCGAGCAGGGCGTTGCCGCCGTAGCCGGATCCGTAGCTCCAGATCTCGCGATCCTCGGGGAAATGCGTGATGTATTTGGTGTCGTTGCACGGCCACGGCACATCCGCCTGGCCCTCGGCGAGCGGAGCGCCGAGCGAGTGCAGCGCCTTGACGTAGAACCCGTCGTCACCGATCTTGTCGAGTGCGGCCTGGCCCATGCGGGTCATCACGCGCATCGAGACGACGACGTACTCCGAGTCGGTGAGCTCGACGCCCAGCTTGGGGTCGGCCGCGTCGAGAGGGCCCATGCAGAACGGCACCACGTACATGGTGCGTCCGCGCATGCAGCCGCGGTAGAGATCGGACATCAGCGTCCGCATCTCGGCGGGGTCCATCCAGTTGTTGGTGGGACCGGCGTCGATCTCCTCCTTGGAACAGATGTACGTACGCGACTCGACGCGAGCGACGTCCGACGGATCGGAGTTGCCGAGGAACGAGTTGGGCTTCTTCTCGTCGTTGAGACGAGTGAAGGTGCCTGCCTCGACCAGCTTGGTGGTCAGGCGCTCCCATTCGGCGTCGGATCCGTCAGCGAACACCACGGATTCCGGTTCGGTCAGTTCGGCTACCTGGGCAACCCAGGCGAGCAGTTCTTTGTGTCGAGTCGGCACGTTGTCGGTGCCGCTCAAACCGGGAATGGTGGCTGAGGTCATCTAACTCTCCTGGGGTGAGCCGGAACCGGGAAGTACTCGCACGATCACTGTTGGGCAAACATGCGCGAGCAGATCTCGGTTTTCCCCTCTCGGCGGGGCGCTGCTCGACCGTTCGAGCCGCAGTACACCATCGTAACGGGTACAGCAAGCCGAGCGTCGAGCGCCGGGTGTCCTGGTACTCAGGTTAACGCCGAGCGACGTAAATCCGGAAACAGGGTGTTGTCCGATTAGTCACAGGACCGATTCAGATAGGGAAAGATCCGCGCAAGAAGGCGTCTACCAGCACCGACGTCCACTCGGGACGGACCGACTACAGCTCGCCCGATTCGGTCAATTCACCCCGGCCGATACCGTTCGCTTCTCGAAAAATTTCCCAGGATCGGTACTGCCCGTCACGTCCGAACGATGTGAACTTGTCGGTCACACCATCGCCGTCGACGTCGGTCGCCACGGTCATCCCGGCGTCGGTACGGCGTACGGTGGTCTCGAAGTGACCGTCTCCGTCGAGATCGAACAGGTCCGTCGAGACCGTGGGCTCACCCGAATCCCCGACGTCGTGAGGTTCGGCCTCCTCCGCGAGGAACCCACCTGCTGCGAAGCCATCCACCGCGATCATCGACGCTCCTCACCTCGCTCAACGAACCGATACTGCACCTACTGACTCCGACGCACCGGCTCGTCGAACGGTTCCACCTGCTCCGCAGAGAAATGGACGGGTTCACGGGCTACGAACACACCGCGATCGAGCCCGCGGAATCGCTCCAACCCCCGCTCGAGTGCAGACAGATCGCGATCGCAGGCAGACAGCAGTGCCGATCGATGGTCGGCAAGCCGACGAAGCTCGGCGTCCACCTCGGCGAGTGCGACGTCGATGCGGGCCACAGCATCGCGATCCGCAGTCGCGACGGCGGACGCGAGCATCGACTCGGCATCGAGAATCCGCGAGAGCACGTGCTGCTCCACCGACGATCTCACCCGGGCCAGGCTTTCCTGTGTCCAGCCGCGCAGGCGGGCCCGATCGGCCACCAGCGCCCGTGACCGCGTGATCCACCAGGCGAGCGCACCTCCGAGGACGAGTGCAATCACGGTGTTGGCGACTGCCCAGGCCGGCACCAGCGCCATCGGCGACACCACCAGCCGCCCGAGTCCTACCCCCGCCGACGCACCGACGACGATCATGACCGCATCCTCGATCCCACGCCGCCGGGACGGCTCCCCGATGTCGAGCGGGGAGTCCTCGACATTCGATTCCGCCTGCGCCGGCGTGACCCCGAGATCGGTCTCCACTGCCCGCAATCGCGCTGTGAGCGCCGCGTCGGCCCGATTGCGGGCTCCGCGCGCGGACTCGGCGACATGTACGGGAAGGTGAGTGAGTTCGGCACGCCCCGACCCGTCGATCGTGCGCTTGAACTCGGCGAGCAGGGCGCGAAAATCTTCGGCGGCAGCATGGAGGGACTCCACCCGCACCCGTTGAATTCGATTGTGCAGCAATGCCCGTCGGTCGCCACCGAGATTGTCCCGTTCGCCGACGAGCTCGGCTCGCCGCGCACGGAGTTCGGCCGTGTCACCTCCCCCGGTCACCGCGCGCGCTCTCGCCACGATCGACGATTTGGCTCCGGCTGCGCAGTCCTGCACTGCCGCAACGTATTTGCGCTGGGATCCGATAGCTGCGGCCTGCAGCAGCAGCGCGCCGAGCCGGTCCGCCACCGCTCCGAGACCCGACTCCGCGGACATCGCGGCGTCACCGCTGTCTCGGCCCGTCCGCGCCGACCGAACCGAGATCGGGTGGAACGTGCACTCCACCGCCCGTGGGACACACTCGGCCACGACATCGCTGTCGGCGGAGACCACCTCACGCCAGTCTCGATGCACGTCGATCTTGTTCACCAGGAACAGGACCGGCGTGGATTCGAGGGCTGCTCGCCATTGCTCGACCTCGACGCGGCCCACCGGAGCCGACGCGTCGACGACGACCATCACGACCGCGGCATCGGACATCGAGTCCGTGAAGCCGATGGTGGAACCACCGAGTCGGGATAGCTCCCGGCGGAGTTCGGACTTGCCCGATCCGGGGGTCCCGGTGAGATGAACCCCGGCGGGTCGAATGACCCTTGCCCGTTCGATCTCGTCGAGTGCACCCGAATTCCAGCGTCGGAGAACGCTTTTCATGTCTTCCGACAGGGGCGTCATCGGCGCAGCATTCGTACGTGTCCTCGGCACAGCGCGAGTGCCGCGCGACGCACGTCGGGGTCCCTGGCAGCAGCCGCACGCTGTTTCCACAGCACCGCCTGTTCCAGCGCGACCTCCTCCGAACCGGTCTCGATCGGCACCCCGAGACGTAGAGCCGCGTGGCGCATCTCGGCAGCTACCGCCTCGTCCGAGGCCAGGTACGACTCGACGGCGGCACGAGCCCGCCGGTTCCGGGCGGAGATCCGGTGCAGTCTGCGATGCAGCTCGACGTCTCGAGCCGCCGCGGCCGCCGAGACGGCGGTGGAGACCGCGGCGATGACCGCGTCGGCACCGGTGGCATCGGCGAGCATCCGTACGGCATCACCGTCGGACACAGCCGTTGGTTGCCGCAGCAGGTCGACGAGCAGGACGAGACCTCGAAGTTCGATGCATTCGATCAGCGCTTCTCTTCGAGACGTAGACACCGCGAGGTCGGCGGCGCGAAACCGATCGACGGTCATCAGGTCGGTCGGACGCAGATCGGCCGCTGCGACGGCGCGCACGTCGGACATGTCCAGAGGTGCGCCGGCTCGGCCCACTCCCCGCAATCCCGCCGCGGTGGTTCCCATCAGAGGCAGAACCGTCCGCCCCAGCTGCTCCGACGCCGCTGCGGCCGCGGCTGCGGGATCGTCGAGTGTGTCCGCCTTGGTCAGCACGACGACGGTCCCGTCCGGAGGATCGCTCGGCCGAGAACTCAGCAGTGCAGTGTCGACCGGCGACACCGCACCCGCGATCACGTGGACGAGCACCTCGCCCTCGCTGCTGTCCGCTCTGCCCTCGTGCCATCGGACATCGAGGCCGTCGGCATCGAGCGGTGCCGCGTCGAGAACGGCGAGCACCGCGGATTTCCCGACGCCGGAGCGGCCGGTCACCCGTGCGGTCATCGGCCGTAGGCGATCGTGGACGACGGTGTCGACGGACTCGCGTGCGTCGCTCGACGCAACGCGGTCACGCAACAGGCCAAGACCGACCTCGGCGACATCCATGATCGATTCCCCCACCGACGACCCGCCGCCCACGTCGAGAGGCGACGCACAGCCCCCTGCTGCGGCACCGATTCTGGCACATGTGGGCGCTCACGAGCCGACCGTCGGGAATTGCATCGTTGTAATTAGCCGGGCTCGTCCCACCGCTGATCAGCGGTGGGACGGTAAGTCTCAACTTCAACTCGAGACCCACCTGTCACACGCCCCGTCGATGCGCGACAATGGACCGGTGAACGAGCCCCAGGACCCCTCTGTCGACACCGAGGACAATGCCGTGAAGACCCAGGAACGGGGCTCACGGCTGTACCCCCGCGTGACGAGTTTCCGCTCTCGGCGCGGAGCGCTGACCGAAGCGCAGCAGACCACCTGGGACAACCTGTGGCCGCGCATCGGCCGCGACGTCGCCGACGAGCAGATCGACATCGACGCCTGGTTCGGCCGCAGCGGTCCGGCGATTCTCGAGATCGGCTCGGGTACGGGCACCGCGACCACGGCGATGGCCTCGGCCGAGCCGCACGTCAACCTGATGGCCGTCGAGGTCTACCGGCCCGGCCTGGCCCAGACACTGCAGCAGATCGAACGCGAAGGCATCGAGAACGTTCGGTTGCTGCGCGGTGACGCGATGGACGTGCTCGAGAACATGCTGACCTCGGAATCGTTGACCGGCGTCCGCGTCTTCTTCCCCGACCCGTGGCCCAAGGTTCGACACCACAAGCGTCGCCTGCTGCAGGGTCCGACGTTCGCGATGATCGCGGATCGATTGAAGCCCGGCGGCGTTCTGCACGTGGCAACCGATCATGCCGAATACGCTGAGTGGATTGCCGAGGCCGGGAACGCCGAGCCCGGTCTGACCGTTCTCGATTGGGAGTCGCCCATGACACACGAGCGACCGGTGACCAAGTTCGAGGGCAAGGCACAGCTGGTCGGTAGCTCGGTGACGGAATTGATCTGGGGAAAGAAGACAGCATGAGCGTCAGTACGGACATGCCCGACACCGTGGTCGACCCCTCAGAACTCGGCGCACTCGGTGAATCGCGCCACAGCAAACGCGTCCTGCTGGTGTGGGACGCCCCGAACCTGGACATGGGACTCGGCGCAATTCTCGGTGGCCGACCCACCGCTGCGTACCGTCCGCGCTTCGATGCCCTGGGCCGATGGCTGCTCAGCCGCACTGCCGAGCTCTCCACCTCCGGCACCGCGACGCTCGAACCCGAGGCCACGGTGTTCACCAACATCGCCCCCGGCAGCGCAGATGTCGTCCGACCCTGGGTCGAAGCATTGCGTAACGTGGGTTTCGCGGTGTTCGCCAAGCCCAAGGTCGACGAAGACAGTGACGTCGACGCAGACATGCTCGACCACATCGACTTCCGCAACCGTGACGGCGGCCTCGCCGGTGTCATGGTCGCGTCCGCCGACGGTCAGGCGTTCAAGGGTCCACTGGAGGCCATCGCAGCAACCGGAGTGCCCGTGCAGGTGCTGGGCTTCCGGGAGCACGCAAGCTGGGCTGTCACGTCGGACATCCTGGAGTTCCTCGACCTCGAGGACATTCCGGGCGTCTTCCGTGAGCCACTGCCACGGGTGAGTCTCGATTCGCTTCCCGACGAAGGTGCGTGGCTGCAGCCCTTCCGACCGCTGTCCGCCCTGCTCGTCGGGCGCCAAGGAGTTTCTTAAGTGTTCGCCAGATGGGGAGACATCGTCTACCGCCTGCGGTACACCGTTATCGGTGTCATGGTGGCCGGACTGCTGGGCTTCGCTGCCTACGGTCTCGATCTCAACAGCCATCTCAGTCAGAGCGGTTGGGACGATCCGACGTCGGAATCGGCCCAGGCTGCCCGTTTGGCGGACACGACGTTCGGTCGCGACAAGCAGGGTGACGTCATCGTCCTCTACACCGCACCCGAGGGCTCGACGATCGACGATCCCGAGTTCCAATCCAAGATCGTCGCCAACCTCGATTCGCTCGCCGCCGACCACCCGAACGAGATCGAGAAGGTCAACGGCAGCTACTTCCGCACGGCAACTGCCCCGAACCTCGCCGCCCTCGGTACCACCGACAAGCAACACGCGATCGCCAGCATTGCGATCGCCGGTGCCAACGACACCGAACTGACCAACAACTTCCAGGCCGTCAAGGACGTCTTCTACATCGACGGTGTGAACGTGCAGGTGACCGGCTTGCAGGCCGTCGCAGGCGCGTTGCAGTCGACGATGGCAGGCGACATCCACCGGATGGAATTGCTGGCCATCCCGGCAGTGGCCGTACTGCTGTTCTTCATCTTCGGTGGCGTCGTCGCGGCTGCCCTCCCGCTGATCATCGGTGGCCTGACAGTCGTCGGCGCCAACGGCATCGTGAAGGTGTTCACCAACTTCACCGAGGTCAACTCCTTCGTCGCACCCGTGGTCTCACTCGTCGGCCTCGGGCTGGCCATCGACTACGGATTGTTCATCGTCTCGAGGTTCCGAGAAGAACTGGGCGACGGCTACTCGACGCCACAGGCGGTGCGCCGCACCGTCATGACGGCCGGTCGCACCGTGGTGTTCTCCGCGACGATGATCGTCGCGTCCCTCGGTGGTCTGCTGCTGTTCCCGCAGGGCTTCCTCAAGTCGGTGGCCTACGGCTCCATCGCAACAGTGGCTCTCGCAGCTCTGACGGCCATCACGATCCTGCCCGCGATGCTCGCCATCCTGGGACCCCGCGTCGACGCCCTCGGTCTGAAGTTCATGCGCAAGACCAAGTCCAGCGAGGAGATCGAGAACGGCATGTGGGGCCGTCTCACTCGTTGGGTGATGCGCAACCCCGTCAAGGTCACCGTCCCGATCGTGCTCGGCCTGGTGCTCCTGACGCTGCCGGTCGGCAACATCAAGTTCGGCGGCATCAACGAGACCTACCTACCGCCCGACAACGTCACCCGCGAAGCGCAGGGCGAGTTCGATTCGCTCTTCCCCGGCCAACGGACCGAACCCATCAAGCTGGTGATCAGCAACGCGCAGGGTGCCAACCTCGCCGCGATCACCAATCAAGCGAACAATGCTCCCGGCCTGGTCGAGCAGTTCTCTCCGGTCGGTGCCAGCAAGGACGGGATCATCGTCTTCAAGGCAGGACTGGTCGATCGCAACGACTCCAAGCCCGCCATCGACTTCCTGCGCAGCATCGACGTGCCGGACGGAGCGTCCGTTCTCGTCGGCGGTACCCCTGCCATCGAGCAGGACTCCATCAGTGCGCTCATCGACAAACTTCCGCTGATGGCCGTGCTCGTGGTGTTCATCGTGACCCTGCTGATGTTCCTGACGTTCGGATCGTTGGTGCTGCCGATCAAGGCGGTGCTCATGACCGTCCTCGGTCTCGGGGCCACCATGGGCATCCTGACGTGGATATTCATCGACGGCAACGGTGCGGGGCTGATGAACTTCACTCCCGGGCCGATCATGGCTCCGGTCCTGGTGCTGATCATCTCGATCGTGTTCGGCTTGTCCACGGACTACGAGGTGTTCCTGCTCTCTCGTATGGTCGAAGCGCGCGAAAAGGGCGCGAGCACAAGCGAAGCCATCCGTATCGGAACCTCGCATACCGGACGCATCATCACCGCAGCGGCCCTGATCCTCATCGTCGTGACCGGGGCGTTCGCGTTCTCCGATCTGGTGATGATGAAGTACATCGCCTACGGCATGATCGCGGCCCTCATCATCGACGCCACCCTCATCCGCATGTTCCTCGTGCCCGCCACGATGAAACTGCTCGGCGACGACTGCTGGTGGGCCCCGCAGTGGATGAAGCGGATTCAGCAGAAGCTCGGACTCGGCGAGACCATCCTCGAGGACGAACTGCTCCCCATGGCGGACGTGCCCGAGCTCGCTCTCGCAGGCGGTGCACCGTCGAGTACGGTCGCGCCGCCGATGCGTCCGGCACCGCGCCGCAGCGAGCCGCTCACCGAACCCATTCCCGTGGTCGCACCGCACGGCGGGGGCCCGATCCGAGCGACCCACGCGGCGAAGGAAGAATCCCGACGCAGTGTGACAGGGCGTCCGGCCACCCCACCCGAGCCGACCCGTGCGGCTCCCGCCACGCCTGCGGCACCGGCTGCTCGACCTACCCCGACTCCCCCTCGGACCCAGGCCGCTCCGCAGGAACGACCGGCTCCCAGGCCTGCCCCGAGCCGGCCGGTTGCGCCGCGGCCGACCGTCGAACCGGAACCGACCCAGGCAGCGGAGGTCGTCCGGCCCGCACCGCCGGTCAACCCGGTGGCAGCTCCCCCGTCGGCGGAGCCGCCCCGCGCACCGAGCGCACCGCGTCCACCCGTAGCGCCGCCGAGCCGAACCCGGGCCGCACGCGCGCCTCGCGCCGAGGAACCGGATTCCCGTTCCATCGAGAGCTGGCTCGCCGACCTGCGAGCACCCAGCGCATCACCACCCCCGAGCACACCGCGCAACGGTTCGACCGCCAACGGGTCCGATCACAACGGATCGAACCACAGCGGTGCGAACCACGGCGGTAGCGACGAGACCGGCTCCCGGCAGAACGGTTCCGATCGCAACGGCCACAGCAACGGGTCCGAACGAAACGGCACCGACCGAAACGGCACCAACGGGTCCGATCGCAACGGCACCGAGCAGACCGGAACCGAACGCAACGGCAGCAACGGATCCACGTCGAGCGAGCCACGGTCCGAGAAGCCGTCGGGCCGCCGATCCGCACCGACCACCGAGGGTGGCGACAGCGGTCGTCATCGCGGCGGCGAGAACGGACAGGTGCTCAGCGTCAGCGAATTGCTCGCACGCGAGCGCAACCGTTCACGCTGACGCTCGTGTGATCGGCTAACCTCCCTGAGCCGAGGTTCACTCACGTGGCGGCGGTAGTCGCGTGCATCCAGGGGGAGTACACACGTGTTCGTTCGATGGGGAAAGTTCGTCCACCGACTCCGGTACACCGTTCTCGGTGTCATGGTGGCCGGACTGTCGCTCCTGGCCGCGTACGGCTGGGATCTCACCGACCACTTGAGCCAGAGCGGCTTCGACGATCCGACGTCGCAATCCGCGGCTGCGAACAACCTTGCCGAGGCGACGTTCGGCCGTAACACCGAGGGCGATGTGATCGTCCTGTACACCGCGCCGGAGGGCTCGACCATCGACGACCCGGCGTTCGACGCTGCGGTCGTCGGCAGTCTCGATTCGCTGGTGGCCGATCACCCGGACCGCATCGCGAAGATCAACGCCAGCTACTTCCGAACTGCCGAGGCCCCGGTGCTGGCGGCGCTCGGAACCACCGACAAGCAGCACGCCATCGCGAGCATCGCCATCGTCGGTACCGACGACACCGAGCTGACCGAGAACTTCCAGGCCGTCCAGAACGCGTTCTACATCGACGGCGTCGACGTACAGGTCGCCGGCCAACAGGCCGTGGCGGCCGCCCTGCAGTCGACGATGACCGACGACATCCATCGAATGGAAATCCTTGCCATCCCGGCGGTGGCAGTGCTGCTGTTCTTCGTGTTCGGCGGCGTCGTGGCCGCTGCGCTGCCGCTCATCGTCGGCGCGCTGACCGTCGTCGGCGCCAACGGCATCGTGAAGCTGTTCACCCACGTCACCGACGTGAACACCTTCGTTGCACCGGTGGTGTCGCTGGTCGGACTCGGCTTGGCGATCGATTACGGACTGTTCATCGTGTCGCGTTTCCGAGAGGAACTGGGCGACGGCCGGTCGACGCCTGATGCCGTCCGTCGATCGGTCATGACGGCCGGTCGGACGGTGGCGTTCTCGGCGACGATCATCGTCGCGTGCCTCGGTGGTCTGTTGCTGTTTCCGCACGGGTTCCTGCGGTCGGTCGCCCTGGGTTCGATCGCGACGGTCGCTCTCGCGGCACTGAACGCGATCACCATCCTGCCGGCCATTCTGTCGATTCTCGGCCCACGCGTCGATGCCCTCGGCCTGGCGTTCATGCGCAAGACCAAGTCGTCGGAGGAGATCGAGAACGGCATGTGGGGCAAGCTCACCACCTGGGTGATGCGCAACCCCATCAAGGTGGTCGTCACCATCGTGCTCGGGCTGCTGGCGTTGACGCTTCCGATCGGGAACCTCGCGTTCGGCGGCATCAACGAGACGTATCTGCCACCGGACAATCCGACGCGGGTGGCGCAGGAACGGTTCGACGAACTGTTCCCCGGCCAGCGCACCGAGCCGATCGAATTGGTCATCCAGAACGCCCAGGGGTCGAACCTGGCCGCCATCACCACCCAGGCGAACAACGCACCGGGCCTGGTCGAGCAGTTCACCCCGGTCGGTGCCAGCAAGGACGGGATCATCGTCTTCAAGGCCGGACTCGTCGATCGCAACGACGCAGCGCCCGCCATCGAGTTCCTGCGCAGCATCGACACTCCTGAGGGCACCTCGATGGAGGTGACGGGAACGCCTGCGATCGAACGGGATTCGATCGATGCGCTGGTCGATCGTCTACCCCTGATGGCGGTGCTGGTCGTCATCGTCGTGACCGTACTGATGTTCCTGACGTTCGGATCCTTGGTGTTGCCGATCAAGGCGGTGCTGATGACGACCCTCGGGCTCGGTGCCACGATGGGCATCCTGACGTGGGTCTTCATCGACGGCCACGGCGCGGCGTGGCTGAATTTCACGCCCGGGCCGATCATGGCGATGATTCTGCTGTTGATCGCCGCCATCGTGTTCGGGCTGTCCACCGACTACGAGGTGTTCCTACTCTCCCGCATGGTCGAGGCACGCGAAAATGGCTCCAGCACAAGCGAAGCCATTCATATCGGCACTTCGCACACCGGTCGCATCATCACCGCGGCAGCATTGATCCTCATCGTCGTCACCGGAGCGTTCGCGTTCTCGGATCTGGTGATGATGAAGTACATCGCGTACGGCATGATCGCTGCCCTCATCATCGACGCCACCGTCATTCGCATGTTCCTGGTGCCCGCGACGATGAAATTGCTCGGCGACGCAAGCTGGTGGGCACCGGCGGGTATGAAGCGCATGCAACGCAGACTCGGACTGGGCGAAACGGCTCCGAAAGACGACTGACGCGCCGCCGCCCCACCACGCGTCAATGGACCATTGCACCGCCGAGACGTATGCAATGGTCCATTGATGCGGTGTGGCCGGGCTCGGGTCGGACGCGTGAATGGACCACTGCACTCCTCAGACGTATGCAATGGTCCATTCACGCGGTGTGGGGAGGTCAGGAAGACACTGCCGCATTCTCTCGGTCCGCGAACACCTTCGCGTAACGGGTGCCCGCGATCAGCAGCAGTAGTCCCACTGCGATGAAGGCGATGACTCGGAACAGTCCGTCCAGGGCGACGAGGTCGAACAGGAACAGTTTTGCGATGGCCGCCGCGGTCAAGGACAGTCCGGCCAGCAGTGCCAGATGCGCGTGGGTGACACTGCGCAGCCCGAATGCCAGGAGTGCGAAGGCTGCGATCATCCACTCGATGGTCGCCGCGGTGTGGCCTGCAGTGAATCCCGTTGTTTCGCCACCGATTCCGATGCCGAGGGTCACCGTTGCCGCCGTCAGGCCGTACAGCGCGAGTACGCCGGAGACGATGCCGAGGGTCCGCAGTCCGTCGTCGACCGGTTTCAGTTCGGCCAGCACGTACGCGAAGGCGAATGCCGTTGCAGCGAGCAGGATTCCGCCCAGGGCGATACCGACGCTGCCCACTGCGTGATCGGAGTCCAGCAGCGCCTGCGGCGGACTGACCGAGACGAACATCAGTGCGCCGATCACGCCGAATCCGCTGCCGATCGAGTATGCGAGTGTCGAGCGGGTGCTGTGGGCCACCGCGATCAGTGCCGACGCGACGGCGAACAGCACCACCGGGCGAATCTCGAGGGTCGTCGACTCGACTGCGGCCTGCAGCGTCGCCAGCGCTCCGATCACCGCGACGGCGATGCGAGCGTGCCCTGGCAACCACCTCACCAGAATTACGATCGCCACGGCTGCAGCAGCAAGAACCAGTTGGACAGAGACGGTCGCGGCGCGATCGAAAACGTCGGCAGAGACCAGCACCGGCACAGACGCGAGAGCGATCATGACGGTGGCGACCACATCGGAGACGTTGCGGCGCAGCAACTCCAGTGAGGTTCCGATCCCGAAGACGGCCACCGACACGACGGCCAGGAGCAGCCAGAGGTCGCCGGTGGATCCGGACAGATCGACACTCGCGATGGCAGCCAGCACCGCACCGACGAGGGGTACGGTCCGAACGACCTGCAGGAGTGGCCAATTGCGGCCGATCTGAGCCGGAAAGCTGGCGACGTACGTGGCGATGAGGAATGCGATCAGGGTCAGGGTGAGGCCGTCGGTCAGCACCGGTCCACACACCGCGACACCGGCGAGAATCAGCACCGCCATCGGCTGCGACGTCCACTGCACTGCGAGTGCCGTTCCGGCTGCGGCAATTCCGAATGCGGTGATCAGCCCGAGTACGGGATCGAGCCAGCCGTACAGGACGGACGTCGCGAGTACATCGAGGTACAGGCCCGCGATGCCGGTGGCGGCGAGGGCTATTCCGCCGATGCGTCCGCCGGAGCGGCCGAACACTCGGACACCTGCACCGATCAGCGCGAGTGAGAACACTGCGCCCGCGGCGACCCGCAGCGTAGGGCCGAACCACCCGGCCTGTGCGGCGAGGACGAGCAGCATCACGACACCGACGAGGGTGACGCCTGCGCCTGCGACAGCCAGCAGACGACTGATGACACCGTCACGCTGCCACCACGGTTCGCGCGGCGGAGCCGGCGGGCGAGGCGCGACGACCGGTCCACTGGGTGGTGCGGGGTAGGTCATGGTGGGCTGGGGCCGAGCTGCCTGCTGCCCCACCGGCTGACGGACGATGTGGCCGAACGGCTGACCGTAGGGCTGCGGAGGCAGCGGTGGCAGCGGTGGCAGCGGTGGTGACGCCACCGGCGGCGCAACGGCAGGAGCTGAGGGTGCCGACGCCTGCCGCGTGGGAGCGGGAGCCGTTGCGGCACCGAGCTGGGACTGCAGGTTCTGCAGGTCGACGGCCACCTGGCGCATGTGGTCGCCCAAGGAATCGAAGCGGCTGGACAGTCGCGCGACGAGTTGCGGATCCAGCCCGGAGCTCTGGGGAGAAGTCATGGGTTAGATCCTGCGACCGTGGCGGCCGGAAAGCGTGAGTAGTGCTACTCGGATTGCTCGAGTAGAAGCGCCTCGCTAGCCGAACATACGACGGATCGAGCTACCGAAGGGATGCTTGGCGGTCACCGAACCCAAGCGAACCTTGCCCGAGACCACGAGATGCAGCGGCCCGTACGGAGGCCCGGTGCGGACCTTGTTGGTGGCGCTACCCGCCACCGTCTCGACGCGGTTGAGATCGACTGTCGCTTCGGTGGGCACGATCAGTGTCACGGTGCTGCAGTAGTCGTCGACGTGGATCTCGACCACCTGCGTGGACATGACCGCCTGGGTGAAGTCGAGTGTCACCGTCGACATGCGGGTGGAGACGCGCATGCTCGGCGGCACGTTCCACGGTCCCTTGCGGGTGATGGTGGACATGGTGCCGCGCAGTGTGTCCGACGCGCCGCTGCCGTGTCCCCAATGCTCGTGAACGACGCGGCGCGCCGTCGGTTGCGAGGTGGGCGCGGGAAAGGGCTTCGGTGCCGGGCGATGTTCCTCGGCGATCTGCATCCCGGGCAGGTCGGCGAGTACCGAGTTCAGTTCACCGCGGGTCTTCGACGCCAGTGCGGTGTCCATTCGCTCGGTGAACTCACCGAGCGACAACATGCCCTGGCCCACCGCGCGCTGCAGAAGCTGCCCGACGTGTTCGCGTTCGGCATCGGACACTCTCAGATCCCTCGCCTCCATGGGTTCAGGGTAGCGAAGATCTCAGGCTGCGCGACCGCCGAGAACGGAGAGCATTCCGGACACCGACGCCGGCCATCCGAACTGTTCGGCGCGCAACCTGGCGGCGGTGCGGCGGCCGTCGACCGGTAGTTCGAGTACTCGTTCGATCTCGGCGGCGAATCCGTCTGCGGTGTTCTCGGAGGATCCGCCGCAGTGTGGGGTGACGATCTGCGCCAACGCCGAGGTCTCGGAGACGACGACGGGGGTGCCCGCGGCGAGCGATTCCAACGCAGCGAGGCCGAACGTCTCGTGTGGTCCCGGTGCGAGAGCGATGTCCGCAGAGGCCAGCAGGGCTGCGACGGCCGCTCTGCCGTCGACGAAGCCGAGGAAGTCGACGGGTAGGCCGCGGGCACGTCGTTCGAGGCCGGCTCGGCGGGGGCCGTCGCCGGCGATGATCAGCCGCGCCCGCATTCCCGAATCACACAGCGCAGCAAGCGAATCGATACTTCTCTCGACGTGCTTCTCCACCGACAGCCGGCCGCAGTGCACCAGCAGGCGATCGGCGTCGCCCAACCAAGCCGACCGGTTGCCCACGTGCCGACGCCGCGGATGGAACAGGTCGAGGTCCACGCCGAGCGGCACTCGGTGCACGTTGCGCACTCCGATGCGTTCGAATTCCTGCTGCGCGAACTCCGTGGTGCACACGACGGCGTCGTACTGCTCGGCCGTACGCCGATTGGCCAGGTCCGCGATGGGGCGAGCACAGCGCATCGGCATCGTCTGCGCGAGCAGACGGTCCAGACGTTCGTGAGAGATCATCACGCTGCGTACGTCTCGGCGCGCGGCCCAGGCACCCATGCCGCGCAGTGTCAGTCGGTCCGATACCTCGATCACGTCGGGCCGCAATCCGGCCGCCACCGAGGACACTCGGCGCGGGTCGGCCACCCGATACCCACCGGTGAGCGGAATCCGCGGTGCCGGCACCTCGATGCGCACCACTCCCGACGGGAGCAGCGTCTCACTCCGTCGATCGCCCGGCACGATCAGAGTCACCTCGTGGCCGCCGGCCACGTACCCCGATCCGAGCTGGTCGACGGCCGTCCGCAAGCCGCCGGACCTCGGTCCGTAGAAGTTGGCCACCTGCACGATGCGCACCCGACCAGTCTCCCCAGCCGAGAGTCCGCCCGACGGCGCGGTGATGGACAGTGGCCGAACCCTCACGTAATTCTGTGTGGGGATCGCTACCAACGGGTAGGTGAGGCAGATGCGAGTAACACTGCAATCGACCGGTAACGCCCCCGCCCCCGAGGTCTGGGAACGCTACATGGAACCGACGGCCTGGAAGACCTGGGCTCCACAGATCATCGGCGTCGAGTACCGCGGTGAGCGCCTGGACGCCGACACCACCGGCCGAGTGCTGGGGCCGCTCGGGCTGCCGATCGACTTCCGGGTGCATTCGGTCGACGAGCGATCGTGGACGTGGGCATGGTCGGCCTGGTTCCAGAATCAGGCCATCGGGGTCGACCTGACGCACGGCGTCGTCTCACGACCCAACGGGACCAGGGCGTGGCTGACGATCGACGGCCCACTGCCACTGGTTCTGCCGTACGTCCCGATCGCCAAGTTCGCGCTCGGCAGGTTGTGCAGTCCGTAGCGCTACTCGGACCGTGTGACGGTCTTCTCCTCGGACTTGTCGGCCACGTCGGTCGGCTCGGGCGTCGGTAGCGAGGACTCCTCGCCCGACCCGTCCAGGTGGCCGTCGAACTCGTCGATAGCCTCGTCGCGCTCGGCACCGGTCTGATCGAGATCGGCGTCGACCCCCTTCGAGTGCTTCGCCGGGTCGACGGTGGTGTCCACTGCATTTTCGTTGTCGGTCATGGAATGCAGAGTGCCCCTCGGCTACCGACGCAAACCCTCACAGCCCTTTTTCGATGACGTATCGGGTCAGTTCGACGCGGTTGGCCAGCTGCAGTTTTCGCAAGGTCGCCTGGACGTGATTCTCGACGGTGCGATGGCTGAGCGTCAGTCGGGTCGCAATCTGCTTGGCGCTCAATCCTTTTGCGACCAGGCGCAGTACTTCGGTCTCGCGGTCGGTCAGCGTCGGGCGAGTGTCGGATGCAGGCTCGGGCGAGGACGACATCCGCCGGAACTCTCCGAGTACCAGGCCCGCGAGGCCGGGAGTGAACACCGCCTGCCCGGCCGACGTGGCACGGACCGCGTCGAACAGTTCTTCGGCCGATGCGCTCTTGACCAGGTAACCGGTCGCACCCGCCTTGATCGCGTCGAGCACGTCGCTGCGTTCGGCGGAGGCCGAGAGCACCAGGATCTTGGTCTCGGGCGAGGCGTCCAGGACGGCGACGGTGGCATCGGCTCCGTTGCCGTCGGGCAGATGCATGTCCATCAGCACCACATCGGGTGTGGTCGCTCGGGCGCGGCGCCCCGCAGCGGCAACGCCGTCCGCGGTGGCGACTACCCGGAATCCGGCGGCCTCGAGATCCCGGGCGACACCGTCGCGCCACATCGGGTGGTCGTCGACGACCATCACCGCGATGTCGGCATTCGCTTCCTCTGTCATTCCGGTCCCTTCGCTCGCGGAATGCGGATCTCCCATTCGGTTCCCTCACCCTCGTCGGTGTCGAGTATCGCAGTACCGCCGAGAGATTCGACGCGGCCGAGGATCGATTTCGAGACGCCCATCCGACCTTCGGCCTCGGCGGCGGCGAGCCGTCCGGCAGGGATTCCGCGGCCGTCGTCGCGGATACTGACGATCAATTCCCCGTCGACGTCCTCGAGCAACACGTAGGCCTTCGCATCGGCTCCCGCGTGGAGTTCGACGTTGGACAGTGCGGTGGCCACGACGGCGGCGAGTTCCTCGGCGACGTCGGATTCGACCAGCACGGGATCGGCGGGCGTCGAGACCGAGATCGATGTGCCCGCCTGAGTTCGCAGCAGCGCCCTGACGTCGACGATCGAGCCGGTGTGGTCGTCCCGAGGAGCTGCCTGTTCCGAGATCAGCACACGCAGAGCCACTTCCTGCTCGCCGGCCAGCTCGGCGAGTTCGGCTGCCGGCCCGCCTATTTCGAGACCACGCCGTCGTACCAGGGCCAGGACCTGCAGCACTCCGTCGTGCACCTGCCGGGCCAGCCGCTCTCGCTCCTCGGTGATCGCGGCCGATAGTGCTGCGCGGCGCAATTCTTCGTGGGCGCGCCTGGCGGTGTTCGACGCCAGTCCCAGTGCCAGTCCGGCCGAGAGCAGGACCGGGGCGGTGGCATCGGACCAGAGATCGGAGTCGAAGCGGTCGCGGACGAGTGCGCTGACCACCGACATCGCCACCCCCGATGCAATTCCGCCCTTGGGGCCCAACAGGATTGCGGCAGAGATGACGGCGTTGGTGGCCCACAGCGTGGTCGGCAGAGTTTGGCGGGTGCTGTACCACTCGTAATCGGCCACCAACCTCGTCGACGCCATCAGCGCGATGACGATGACCTGATCGGCGAGCACCACCTGCCAGCGTGGCAGTGATGCGCGTGCGAGCATCAGCGCCGATGCCCCGGACCACACGGCCATCAGAGCGACGAGGAACCAGCTCAGCCGCGGGTTGGTGTAATTGTCCACGGTCGCGGCCTGATAACTGATCGCGTAGACCAGTGTGATCAGCCGGAAAGCCTGCGAGGCCCGCCAGAGCGGGGTGTCGGGATCGGACGAGGTGAGCGTGGTCCGTACCCGGTCAGCCGTCCGCATCGGTCTTCGGACCTGCTGTCTCGGTATCGGCAGCCTCGGTATCCGGGGTCGTCAACTCTCCCTTGGCAAGCCGCTCAGGCACGTCGCTTCCGGGCGGAGTGTCCGGATTGCTCGGCTCGGCGGAATACAGCGGGTCGGGCACCTCGAGTTCCTCGTAGACCTCGTCCGGGTCGTCGGCGAGCAGCGACCGCACGGCGGTGTTGAGGACGGCGACGATCGGCACCGCCAGCAGGCCTCCGACGATGCCCGCGAGCAGAATGCCGACGGTGATGGACAGGACCACCGCCAACGGGTGCAGTCGCACGGCGCGGCCCAGCAGGAGTGGTTGCAGCACATGGCCTTCGAGCTGCATGACGGCCACCACTATGCCGAGGGTGATCACCGCGGTGATCAGGCCCTTGGTGACCAGTGCGATGAACACCGCGACGAATCCGGTCAGCACCGCACCGATGATGGGGATGAATGCTCCGATGAACACCAACGAGGCCAATGGAAGAGCCAGTGGCACACCGAGAATGGCCAGACCGGCACCGATCCCGACGGCATCGGCGGCTGCGACGGCAACCGTCGCCCTGACGTATCCCACCAGGGACCCGAAGCCCTGGATGCCGGCGGTGCGGATTCTTCTGCGGGCCGCGGTCGGCGCCAGTCGGGTGACGAACTGCCAGATCTGATCGCCGCCGTACAGGAAGAAGATGAGGGTGAACAGTGTCAGCAGTGCGCCGGTGAGAATTTCACCGATCACCGCTGCGGTCGTCAGGGCTCCGCTCGTAACGGCTTCCTGATTATCCTGAATGACCTTGACGAGGCTGTCGGTGGCCTGCCTGATCTGATCCTCGCTGATGTGCAAGGGACCGTTGCTGAGCCATTCTTCGATGCCGTTGATGGACTGGGTGAACTGGTCACCCACCTGCGGCAGGCCTTCGATGAACTGCTCGACGATGAAGGTCATGATCCCGGCGACTACGCCGATGCTGGCGATGATCACGACGATCACCGCGACGGCACGTGGCACTCCGCGTCGGTGCATCCAATCGACGACGGGAACGAGCATCGCCGACGCCAGGAGCGCCAGGCCCAACGGAATGACGACGGTGCTGAGCTTGGCCACCACCAGGCAGAACGTGATGAATCCGGCAAACAGGACAAGCAGTCGCCACGTCCATTCCGCGCTGACCCGCACCAGCGGATGCACCGAATCCGCAGCCGAAGTGGGGCCCGGGGACGCCCCCGTACCTTGCGCCCGCAACTCGTCGGTGCTCACCCGCTAAATTTAACCCGTGCTGGCATCTTTCCGAGCGGTCTCGCTCACCCTGAAGAGTCGCTGGCCGCTCTATATGCTCTCGATGCTCATCGCCAATGTCTTCGGTGCGGTCCTCGTGTTCGCCTTCGTGCGATACGGCCTGCCCATCCCCGAATCGCAATCGATCGTCGCCGACCGCGTGCGCAACGTGTACATCTTCGGGGCGTACCTACTGGTGGCCCTGGTCGTCAGCCTGATCTATGCGTACTTCCTCCTGCGGTCGGTGATCAGGTGGCAGCTCCGCGGCGGCCCACCCACCCGCAAGGAACAGATGACGACGCTGCACGCGCCGTTGCGTCAGGCGATCGTGCACCTCATCCTCTGGATCATCGGCGGCATCATCTTCGTGCTGCTGACCATCGCGGAGATGCCGTCGCTGTCCATCGCCGTCATCGTCACCGTCGGTATGGCCGCCACCGTGACGTTCGGATTCACGTACATGCTCGGCGAACGGATCCTGCGACCGGTCGCAGCACTGGCGTTGAGCGAGGGCCGATTCGACCGCACCATGACGCCCGGCGTCGGCACCCGCATGGCCATGACGTGGGGACTGGGCACCTTGATGCCCGTCATCGGCATCATCCTGCTGTGCGCCACGCAGATCACCACCGATCTGGTGTTCTCTCCCAACGCGCTCGCGGTGGCCATCATCCTGCTCAGCGTGCTGGCGATCGTGCAGGCGTTCGTGCTCTCGATGCTCACCGCGAGCCAGATCTCCGACCCGATCAGCCAGCTGCACCGCGCAATCGAGCGCGTTCAGCGCGGCGAGACCGACGTCGAGGTCGACGTGTTCGACGGCTCCGAGATCGGACGCCTACAGGTGGGCTTCAACCGAATGATGGAGGAATCGGCCGAACGACGCGTCCTGCGAGAGCTGTTCGGCCAACACGTCGGTGAGGACGTGGCGCGTCGGGCATTGCAGTTCGGAACCGAACTCGGCGGCGAGACACGATTCGTCGCAGTGCTGTTCGTCGACATGGTCGGCTCCACGGCCACCGCCTCCGAGCGCCCACCGGGCGAGGTCGTGGTGCTGCTCAACGAGTTCTTCCGAGTGGTCGTCGACGTCGTGGGACGTCATCACGGCTTCGTCAACAAATTCATGGGCGACGCGGCCCTCGCGATCTTCGGTGCCCCACTCGATCGTCCCGACGCCCCGACCGCCGCGCTCGCCGCCGCGCGCGAACTCAGATTCGCGCTCGACGAGATCACCGGCCTCGACATCGGCATCGGTGTATCCGCGGGTCTGGCCGTCGCCGGAAACATCGGTGCGTCGGAGCGCTTCGAGTACACGGTCATCGGAGACCCGGTCAACGAGGCCTCGCGACTCACCGAGCTCGCCAAACTGCGTCCCGGACGCGTCCTGGCGTCGACCTCGGCCCTGTACTTCGCCGACGACGAGGAACAGGAACAGTGGGAGCTGGGAGACCAGGTGCAACTGCGTGGTCGACGACGGGCCACCCACCTGGCCTGGCCGGTGGACTATCCCGATTCCTCATCGCGCGACAGTTAGTCTGACAGGGTGCCCGACCCCAGCTCCACCCGCGGACCCGCAGTGCGGCGTCCGCGAAACCGACTGCGGTGGGTCAAGTGGATCGCCGGAATCGCCCTGGTGGCGCTCCTGGTCGGCGAGGCAATCTATCTGTGGCCGCGGCTGCACGAATCCTGGACAGCCGTCCGCGAGATCCACTGGGGTTGGCTGGCGGCCTGCATAGTCGCTCAAGCGGTGTCGCTGAGCGCTTTCGGCAGGGTGCAGAAGCAGTTGCTCGACGCAGGCGGAGTGAAGGTGCGTCAGCGCAAGTCCGTGGCGGTCATCTACGGCAGTACCGCGATGGCGCTCACCCTGCCCGCAGGCCAGGTGTTCTCCACGGCGTTCACCTATCGCGAGACACGCCGCTGGGGAGCGAGCCCGGTCGTTGCGTCCTGGCAGTTGGCGATCTCCGGCGTCATCGCCGCGGCAGGACTGGCCGTGCTCGGCGTTGCGGGCGGACTGGTGGTCGGCAGCTCGTTCAACACGTTCACCGTGGTGCTTCCGATCGCAGGCGTCATCGCCATCGTCGCCGCCGTTCGCTACATCTCCGATCACCCCGAGTCGATCAAGACCGTCGCGCGCTGGGGACTGCGGAGATACAACGCGTTCCGCAACCACGAGCTCGACGCGGGTGCCGAGGGGATCGACAAGATCATCGGCCAGATCCAGTCCGTTCAGCTCGGCAAACGCGACGGGGCGCTCACCCTCTCGTGGTCGGCCGTGCATCGACTCGGCGACGTCGCCTGCCTGGCGTTCGCGTGCTTCGCCGTCGGCGCAGATCCGCGACTGTCCGGTTTGCTCATCGCTTTCGCGGCGGGCAAAGCCGTCGGATCCGTTCCCCTCGCACCCGGTGGCCTCGTCGTCGTCGACGCCACCCTCATCGCGTTCCTCACCAGCGCTGCCTCGATCAGCGCATCGCAGGCCGTCGCCTCGGCCCTGGTGTACCGCGGCGTGAGTTTCATCCTCGTCGCCATCGTCGGGTGGATCGTGTTTCTCGTGCTGTTCCGCAAGCACCAGCACGCCGATCTCGAGTTCGACATCGCACTCGAGCAGCAGGAGACCGCCGAGCTGCGACGTACCGAGGACATCCGCGACGCCAAGGGCGATCCGGAGACCGCGTAGCGTCACGAGCTGTGTTGTCCGTCACCTTCTGTTCACTCGGAATATATACGGACCCTGGTCCGCTTGTGTACTATCAGCATTGAAACTTCAACCCTTAGGAGTCCCCATGACCACCGCGATCGCACTTCCCGAGCTCACCGCAGGCACCTGGGTCATCGACCCGGCGCACTCCACCGTTGGATTCACCGTCCGCCACCTGGTGGTCAGCAAGGTCCGTGGCCGTTTCCAGACCTTCAGCGGCACCATCACCGTTGCCGAGGACGGCACGCCGTCGGTCGACGCCGAAATCGACGTGGCGTCCATCACCACCGACAACGAGCAGCGCGACGGCCACCTCAAGACCGCCGACTTCTTCGAGGTCGAGAAGTTCCCCACCGCGACGTTCAAGTCCACCTCGGTCAAGGCCGACGGCGGAGACTTCGTCGTCACGGGCGACTTCACCCTCCACGGCGTCACCAACTCCATCGATCTCAAGCTCGAGTTCAACGGCGTCAACGCAGGCATGGGCAACGGACCGGTCGCCGGCTTCGAGGCCAGCACCGTCATCAACCGCAAGGACTTCGGCATCAGCATCGACATGCCCCTCGAAGGCGGTGGCGCTGTCGTCGGCGACAAGATCACGCTGAACCTCGAAATCGAGGCCGGACTGCAGGCGTAAGTCCGCCTCGCTTCGTCCCCCTCTTCCGGATCAATGCGACTTCGTTGCAGTCCACGCGACTGACACCCACATCGATCCGCACCGGTTGGTCCCCCGAACGGCCCGCACCGCATTCGTCGGTGCGGGCCGTTCGCTGTCGGTGTCTACAGTGGTGCGCGTGAAGTTTCGTTCCCCAGTAGTTGCTGCCGTCATCGACCTGCTCATGGTCGTGCTGTTCGCCGCGATCGGTCGGCGCAGTCACGCCGAGGCCACCGCACTGTCCGGCCTGTTCCACACCGCCTGGCCGTTCGTCGTCGGTGCCGCCATCGGCTGGATCATCGCGTTCGCCTTGTACCGCAACAAGTTCGACGCTTTCCTCATCGTCCCGACGGGCATCGTCGTGTGGGTGATGACGGTCGCGGTGGGCATGGTGTTGCGTGCGGTGACCGGGCAGGGAACAGCCGGATCGTTCATCGTCGTCGCAACGCTGTCCACCGCAGTTCTGCTGCTGGGTTGGCGAGCGCTGGCGAAGTTCGTGCCGAGCGTTCGTTGACTGCAGAGTTCGTCGAGAACGGCCTCGGCGCGATAGGATGATCCACGGTGCGCCGGGAAGTCTGGTCGGCAACAACTCTGTGCTGCGTACCCACTGCCTGACATTCGGTCGGTTCGCAGCTCGACGAAGCTACCGAAAGGCGTTCTCACCGTGACAGATTCATCGACTCCACCCACACGATTGCCGCTGTTCTCCCGCGGCTCCTGGTCCGAGGCCGACCGCGTCGCGCAGATCCTTCGCAAGGAGACCGTCGGTGGAGCACTGCTTCTCGTCGCCACCCTCGTCGCACTGATCTGGGCCAACTCGCCCTGGTCCGCGGCATACGACTCGCTGATGAGCACCCGGGTCGGCCCCTCGGCGCTCCATCTCGATCTGACGCTCTCGACGTGGGCCGCCGACGGGCTGCTGGCCATCTTCTTCTTCGTCGTCGGACTCGAGCTCAAGCGAGAATTCGTCGCAGGCGACCTGCGCGATCCGGCACGCGCCGCGTTACCGGTGGCTGCGGCGGTCGGCGGAATGGCAGTTCCTGCAGTCATTTTCGTCCTGATCAACCTCGGCACCGGAGACGGAGCTCTGCTCGGCTGGGCCATCCCGACGGCAACCGACATCGCGTTCGCCGTCGCCGTTCTCGCCGTGATCAGCACCCACCTGCCGACTGCATTGCGAACCTTTCTGCTGACTCTGGCCGTGGTCGACGACCTGCTGGCCGTCAGCGTCATCGCAATCTTCTACACCGACGACATCAACTTCGTCGCGCTCGGCCTGACGCTGATTCCGCTCGCGCTGTTCGCCGTGGCCGTACAGATGCGCGTTCGCTCCTGGTGGATCCTGATCCCACTGGCTGTCGTGACGTGGGTTCTCATGCACGAGTCCGGCGTTCACGCCACCGTCGCGGGCGTGCTGCTCGGCTTCGCTGTTCCGGTCATGCGCAGCAAGGCCAACGGTGGCCCCGAAGCAGGCCCCGGACTCGCCGAGCACTTCGAGCACAAGATCCGGCCCATCTCCGCGGGCATCGCGGTTCCCCTGTTCGCATTCTGTGCGGCCGGTGTGACCGTCGGCGGATTCTCCGGCCTGCGAAGCGCTCTCACCGATCCGATCGCCATCGGCATCATCGCCGGCCTCGTCATCGGCAAGGCCGTCGGCATCTTCGGCACCACCTACCTCGTCTCGCGGTTCACTCGGGCCACACTGGATGCCGGACTGAAATGGCTCGACGTCCTGGGCGTCTCGATGCTCGCGGGTATCGGATTCACCGTCTCGCTGCTGATCGGCGACCTTGCCTTCGGCGAAGGAACCGAGCGCGACGACCACGTCAAGGTCGGCGTCCTGACCGGTTCGATCATCGCGGCATCGTTGGCCGCCATCATCCTGCGCAGCCGCAACAAGGCCTACCGGGACTTCCACATCGAAGAAACCCGCGACGACGACCACGACGGCATCCCGGACGTGTACCAGAACCGGAAGTAGCGACCGTTGGAATCCCGACCGCTCCGGTGACACGATGAGTTCCGTGAGCGGAACCGTGCGAGAGCTGTTGACCCGGCACATCGAGGACGGGCTGATGCCGGGGGCAACAGCGTTACTGGGTGGCCCTGACGCAGAACCCGTCGCGGTCGGATCATCGGCGGTCGGCGGCCCACCGATGGCAGTCGACGCCATCGTCCGGATCCAGTCGATGACCAAGATCGTCACCAGCGTGGCCGCCCTGCGTCTCGTGGAGGCGGGCCGACTGACGCTGGACGACGATGTCGTGCCCTGGCTTCCCGAACTCGCCGGCCTGCCGGTGCTCACCCGCCCCGACGCTGCACTCGACGACACCGTCGCTCGAGAGGGACCGATCACGTTGCGGCACTTGCTGACCAACACCAGTGGGTACGGAATTCAGATGGGAGACACCCCGCTGGCCCGGGCCATGAGGGACAACGACACCGAAGCAGGCCCCGCGCCGTCTCCGCTCGGCGCGGACGAGTGGTTGGCACGCATGACCGAACTTCCTCTGGCGTTCCAGCCCGGTACCGGGTGGCGCTACCACCACGGCTTCGCGATCCTCGGCATCCTCGTCTCTCGCATCGTCGGCCGGTCTCTGCAGGACCACCTCCGGGACGACCTGTTCACGCCACTCGACATGCCCGACACCGGGCTGTGGGTACCGACCGACCGATGCCACCGCCTGACGGCGGCCTACCGGTTGGAGAACGGGTCCTTGATCGAAACCGAACCCGCCGCAGGCGGGCCCTACGCGGGACCGCCCCCTGTCGACGTCAGTCACGGCGAGCTGGTGTCGACGGCGACCGATTTTCACCGCTTCCTTCGTGCGATCGAGACGTCGGTGTCGACCGAGCACCTGGAGCTGATGACACACGACCAGGTGCCTGCGTCGATCAAGACCGACGAGAGTTTCTACCCCGGCTTCTGGCCGGGAACGGGGTGGGGATTCGGCGTCTCGGTCGTCACCGACGGTGACCATCTCGGCCGGTACGGCTGGTCCGGCGGGCAGGGCACCGACTTCTTCGTCGACCCGGACGGGACCATCGGCATCCTGCTGACGCAGACCGAATTGTGCGAGGCCTCCTTCGCGCTGCTGTCGGAGTTCCAGGAACTGCGCTGAGTCGATTCGCAGCGCCTACAGTTGTCGCCGTGAGCGAGAACCGGCTTCGGGCGTGACACAGCCGCTGGCCCGTCGCCTCGGTCTTGTCGACGCCGTCGTCATCGGTGTCGGTTCGATGGTCGGGGCCGGGGTGTTCGCGTCGTTCGCTCCCGCATCGGCCGTCGCAGGGGCGGGCCTGCTCATCGGTTTGGCCGTCGCTGCGGTCGTCGCATTCTGCAACGCCACCTCCTCGGCCCAGCTGGCCGCGCAGTATCCGACGTCGGGCGGCACGTACGTCTACGGCCGTGAGCGGCTCGGCGAGTGGCCGGGCTTTGCGGCCGGGTGGACGTTCGTGATCGGTAAGACCGCGAGTTCGGCGGCCATGGCTTTGGTGTTCGCAGCCTATGTCGCACCTGCCGGTTACACCGAACTCGTTGCGATACTTGCCATCACAGCGCTCACCACGGTGAACTGCTTCGGCATCACCCGCACGGCCGTGCTGACGAAGATCTTGGTCACCGCCGTCCTCACCGTCCTCGTCATCGCAGTGGTCCTCGGCCTCACCGGCTCGTCCGTTCCCGCCGTCGACGGACTCGGCTCGTTCACCGAGAACGGGTGGTACGGCATTCTGCAGTCGGCGGGACTGCTGTTCTTCGCCTTCGCGGGCTATGCGCGCATCGCGACCCTCGGCGAGGAGGTCGTCCGACCCGAACGGACCATCCCACGCGCCATCGTCTCCGCGCTCGGTATCGCATTGCTGGTCTACACGCTCGTTGCGGTGACGTTGTTGACGGTTCTCGGCCCCGAACTCCTGGCCTCGTCGTCTGCCCCATTGGTCGATCTCGCGGTGGCGTCGGGACATTCGTGGGCGTCGCCGGTGATGCGGATCGGTGCCGGCCTGGCTGCGCTGGGGGCATTGCTCGCGTTGATCGCCGGTATCGGCCGCACCTCCCTGGCGATGGCCCGCCATCGCGACCTGCCGTCGTATCTGGCCGCAGTCCACCCGCGGTACTCGGTGCCGCATCGCGCCGAGATCACCCTGGCTGTGATCGTCTGCGTGCTGGTCCTGACAGTGGATCTGCGTGACGCCATCGGCTTCTCGTCGTTCGGGGTCTTGCTCTACTACTTGGTGGCCAATCTGAGCGCGTTCACCCAGGATGCCGAGCATCGCCGCTACCCACGCGCCCTCCAGGTCATCGGCAGCATCGGATGCGTGGTGCTGATCGCCACGTTGCCGGTGCCGTCGATCGTCGTCGGAACCGGCGTGGTCGCGCTCGGTGTCGGGTACCGCCTTCTTCGGGTTCGGCAACTGTTCACTTGACGCCTGATTCGGTAGACGTCAATATAGACGGATGTCGAATCAAGACCTTCCCGTCGACGGCGAATGCTGCTCGCCGCTGATCCGTGAGCCCCTCACCGCGGACTGGGCAGGAGATCTCGCCCGCATGTTCAAAGCACTGGGAGATCCCGTGCGGCTTCGCCTTCTCAGCCTCGTCGCCAGCCATGCAGGCGGCGAAGCATGTGTCTGCGACATCTCCCCCGCATTCGACCTCTCCCAACCCACCATCTCGCACCACCTCAAGGTGTTGCGCGAAGCCGGCCTGCTCGACTGCGAACGCCGCGGCACCTGGGTCTACTACTCGGTGATTCCCGCTGCGCTGCAGCAACTTTCCGCCGTGCTGAACGCTGCAGAGTCCACGGAGGTCATGGCATGAGTACGAAAACCGATACTGCCGTGGTCGGCAAGCTCTCCACCCTCGACCGGTTCCTGCCCGTGTGGATCGGCGTGGCCATGGTCGTGGGTCTGCTCCTGGGACGCATGATCCCCGGGCTGAACGACACGCTGTCGGCCATCTCGATCGACGGGGTGTCACTTCCGATCGCCATCGGACTGCTGATCATGATGTACCCGGTACTGGCCAAGGTTCGCTACGACCGCCTCGATACCGTCACCGGAGACAAGCGCCTGCTGATCGGCTCGTTGGTGCTCAACTGGGTCCTCGGTCCGGCCCTGATGTTCACTCTCGCATGGTTTTTCCTTCCCGACCTGCCCGAATACCGAACCGGCCTGATCATCGTCGGCCTCGCTCGATGCATCGCGATGGTCATCATCTGGAACGACCTCGCCTGCGGCGACCGAGAAGCCGCCGCGGTTCTGGTCGCGATCAACTCGGTGTTCCAGGTGTTCATGTTCGCGGTCCTCGGATGGTTCTACCTCTCGGTTCTGCCCGGCTGGCTGGGCCTGGACCAGACGACCATCGAGGCGTCGCCGTGGCAGATCGCCAAGTCGGTCCTCATCTTCCTCGGAATCCCGTTGATAGCGGGATTCGCGTCTCGCTTCTTCGGCGAACGCGCCAAGGGCCGCGAATGGTACGAGGAGAAGTTCATCCCCAGGATCGCCCCGTGGGCGCTCTACGGCCTGCTGTTCACCATCGTCGTTCTCTTTGCGCTGCAGGGTGATCAGATCACGTCACAGCCGTTCGACGTGGTGCGTATCGCGCTGCCACTGCTCGTGTACTTCGCGGTGATGTGGGGCGGCGGCTACGCTCTCGGTGCTGCGATGGGTCTGGGCTACGAACGCACCACCACCCTCGCGTTCACCGCAGCAGGCAACAACTTCGAGCTGGCGATCGCCGTCGCCATCGCGACCTACGGGGCGACATCCGGGCAAGCCCTCGCCGGAGTCGTCGGACCACTCATCGAGGTACCAGTGCTGGTCGGCCTCGTCTACGTCTCGCTCGCACTGCGCAAACGCTTCTCCCCCGCCGTGTCCACGACCACGTCCCCGAAGGAATTCTGATGTCCGCCACCCCCAGCGTTCTGTTCGTCTGTGTTCACAACGCCGGCCGATCTCAGATGGCCGCCGGATTTCTGACTCATCTCGCCGGCGACGCCGTCGAAGTGCGTTCCGCCGGAAGCGCTCCCGCGGACACCGTCAACTCCGCAGCGGTCGAGGCCATGGCCGAGGTCGGCATCGACATCTCGTCCCAGTCCCCGAAGATTCTGACCCCGGAAGCCGTCGAGACATCCGACGTCGTGATCACTATGGGCTGCGGTGACGCGTGCCCGGTGTTCCCCGGAGTGAGCTACCGCGATTGGGCACTGGCCGACCCGGCAGGCAAAGGCGTCGAGGCGGTCCGGCCGATTCGCGACGAGATCAGGAGCCGCATCGAAGACCTGATCGCCGAACTGGTTCCGGCCAAGCAGAGTTCGGTGTCATGACGACACCGAGCGTGCTGTTCGTCTGCGTCAAGAACGGCGGCAAGTCTCAGATGGCCGCCGGTCTGATGCGCAAGGCGGCGGGCGATTCGGTGGAGGTGCACTCGGCCGGCACGAAACCGGGTGGCGCCGTCAACGCGCTGTCGGCCGAGTCTCTCCTCGAAGTCGGCGTCGAATTGTCGGGCGAAGCGCCCAAGCCGATCGATCCCGATCTGCTCGCCCGTATGAACTATGTCGTCACCCTCGGCAGCGAGGCACACGTGGAACCAGTGGACGGACCGACGTTCGAGAACTGGAACACCGACGAGCCGTCCGAGCGCGGTATCGACGGCATCGAACGCATGCGTATCGTCCGTGACGACATTGCCGCTCGGGTCGAGGAACTCGCATCTCGCATGCGCGGCACCGACGCTTGACTCGAATGAAGTACGACGTGGTGGTGATCGGCGGCGGTCAGGCAGGACTGGCCGCCGGCTACTACCTGCGACGAGCCGGGCTCGACTTCGTCGTTCTCGACGACCAGACGCATGCCGGAGGGTCCTGGCAGGAATACTGGCCGTCGCTGCACCTGTTCTCGCCGGCGGAGTACTCGAGACTTCCCGGCTGGCCGATGCCTCCGTGGCACAACGGCTTTCCTCCGGCATCGCACGTCGTGGATTACCTGCGGGCATACGAGAAGAAGTACGAGTTGCCGGTGCGCAGGCCCGTCGAGGTGACGTCGGTGCATCGGACGACCGACGGCTATCGGGTCGATACCGACGGTGACTCCTACTGCGCCACAACGATCGTCAATGCCACCGGGACATGGTCGCGACCGTTCTGGCCCAGCTACCCCGGTATGCGGCAGTTCGCGGGCACGCAACTGCACGCTGCCGACTACCGTGCGCCCGATTCCTTCTCCGGCATGCGTGTGGGCATCGTCGGTGGAGGGAACTCGGCTGCGCAGATTCTGGCCGAGATCTCCGCCGTCGCCGACACCGCGTGGTTCACCAACCGCGAGCCCAGGTTTCTCCCCGACGATGTGGACGGCCGAGTGCTGTTCGATGTCGCCAGCGATCGGGCTCGCGCTCTTGCCGAGGGCGCAGCGGATTCCGGCGGGGTCGCTGGTCTGGGAGACATCGTGATGGTCCCGCCGGTGCGAGATGCCCGCGATCGTGGAGTTCTGCATGCCAGGCCGATGTTCACCGCGCTCACCTCCGACGGTGTCACCGACGGGCACACCACAGAGCGGCTGGATGCGATCGTCTGGTGCACCGGGTTCCGCCCTGCTCTGCATCACCTGCGGCCACTGCACCTGCACGCCGACGGGTCGGGAATCGTGTTGGACGGCAACCATGTTCGAGGTGAACCGAGCCTGATTCTTCTCGGCTACGGCGACTGGACCGGCCCGGCGTCGGCAACGCTCGTCGGTGTCGGCCGCACAGCGCGTGCAGCCGTGGACACCATCGTCAACAGCAGAAAGGTGGATCAGTCATGAACACGTACCCCGTAGTAGTGGTCGGCGCAGGGCCCATCGGTCTCGCCGCCGCGGCGCATCTGACCGAAACCGGTTCCCGGGTAGTCGTTCTCGAACGCGGAAAGTCTGCCGGATCGGCAGTGTCCGAGTGGAATCACGTTCGACTGTTCTCTCCGTGGTCCGAGGTCGTCGACCCCGCGGCCGTCCGGCTGCTCGAACCCACCGGCTGGACCGCGCCGGACGGCGACACCTACGCCACCGGACGCGAATGGGTGGAGCGGTATCTCGCGCCCCTGGCCGCCGTTCTCGGCGATGTGGTCCGAACCGACTCCGAGGTGGTCGGCGTCGCTCGCCGCGGACGCGACCGGGTGGTCGACGCCGGCCGCGACACCGAGCCGCTGTCGGTGCACATCCGCCACTCCGACGGTAGCGAGGAACGCATCCTCGCCCGCGCGGTCGTCGACGCGTCCGGCACCTGGGGATCACCCAATCCACTGGGCAGCGAGGGACTCCCGGCCATCGGCGAGAAGACCGCCGCAGACCGGATCGACTACCGTGTTCCCGACCTGACCGACCCGGCCACTCGATCCACGTTCGCAGGCAAGCACATCGTCATCGCCGGCAGCGGCCATTCCGGGCTGACCGCGATCATCACCTTCGCCGAACTCGCCGCGGACGAGCCCGGTACGACGATCACCTGGGCCGTGCGTCGAGGCGTGACCGCGGAGGTCTTCGGCGGCGGGGACGCGGACGAACTTGCCGCTCGCGGCGCTCTCGGTCAGCGTGCCAAGAAGGCGGTCGACGACGGATTCCTCACCGTGGTCTCGGGCTTCCGCACCGAAACGGTTGCAGTGGAGGGTGATCGGCTCGCTCTGATCGGTGACACCGGATCGCGCATCGATGACGTCGATCGCGTCGTCGCACTCACCGGCTTCCGGCCGGACCTGTCGTGGCTGTCCGAGGTTCGCCTCGATCTCGACCCCACCCTGCAGGCACCGAAGTTCGTCGCCGAGTTGGTGGATCCGAACCTGCATTCGTGTGGATCGGTGTCACCGCACGGCGTCGAGGAACTCACCCAGCCCGAGCCGGGCCTGTACCTGGTGGGCATGAAGAGCTACGGCCGCGCGCCGACATTCCTGGCGATGACCGGATACGAGCAGGTCCGCAGCATCGCAGCCGAACTCGCCGGCGACCACGAGGGCGCACGAAAGGTCGAGCTGACGCTTCCCGACACCGGCGTCTGCGGCGGCGCGGGCCTGTTCGACGAGCCCGACGCCCCGTCGACCGGCGGTTGCTGCGGTGCCCCTGCTGCGCCGGAGTTGATCACTCTCGGCGCACCGTCGCGTGACTGACTCTGCGGCGGTGGATTCGGCGTTGCCCCTGGAAATTTCGCACCCGGGGCGACGCCGAATCCTGTCGGTTCTGTGCGTCACGGAGATCACCAGCTGGGGAATTCTGTACTACGCCTTCCCCGTTCTGTCGCCTGCGATCTCCGCGGATACCGGATGGTCGACGACGTCGATCGTGGCCGCGTTCTCGATCGGCCAGTTCGTTGCAGCATTGGTCGGAGTTCCCGTCGGTCGCATCCTGGACCGCCGCGGACCGCGCTGGGTGATGAGCGCAGGGTCGATTCTCGCGATACCCGCGCTGGTTCTCATCGCGACGTCCCCGACACTTCCGCTGTTCTTTCTCGGATGGTTCGTGGCCGGTATCGCCATGGGGGCGGTGCTGTATCCCCCTGCGTTCGCTGCACTGACACGGTGGTGGGGCACCGACCGCGTCCGAGCCCTGATGATCCTCACTCTGGCCGCGGGACTGGCCAGTACGGTCTTCGCTCCGCTGACGGCGATCCTGTCGAGCCACTCCGATTGGCGTCGAACGTATCTCGTACTCGCAGTCGTCCTACTGATCGTCACCGTTCCCGCGCACTCGATCGGGTTGCGCGGACAGTGGCCGTCGACGGGTGAGTCCGGGCACGCGCGAGCAGTACCTACTGCTGCACAGACCGTCCGTAGTCGTCCGTTCGTCATGCTCACCGCAGCGATGAGCGTCACCGGCTTCGTCGCGTTCGCCGGAATCTTCAATCTGGTTCCGCTGCTGATCGAACACGGTGCCGATACCGCTCTCGCGGCAACGGCTCTCGGTCTCGGCGGAGCCGGGCAGGTGCTCGGCCGCATCGGTTACCTTCCGTTGCAACGCTTCGCCGGTACCCGAACCAGGACCGTAGGGATCATCGCCGCAACTGCCCTGTCGACCATCCTGCTCGGCGTCGCCACCTCGGTCGTGGCGCTGATCGCCGTCGCGATCGGTGCCGGACTCGCGCGCGGACTGTTCACACTCGTCCAGGCCACCGCCATCACCGATCGCTGGGGTCCGAGCCAGTACGGGCATCTGAGCGGCATCATGTCTGCGCCGATCGTCATCGCGATGGCCTCGGCCCCCTGGGCCGGTGCCGTGCTCGCCGAATGGACCGGAAGCTACTCGGGTGCGTACGTGATTCTCGGCCTTCTGGCGCTGACCGCCGTCGGGCTCGCTGCCCTGAGCATGCCGAACACCGACCGTCAGCCGAAGGCCTGATACCCAAGCCACCCGGCGAGACCGAGCCCCAGAATCCCGACCGCAATACGCAGAATGATCGGCGAGATCACCTTGACCGTCGGTGGCCCGCAGGCACCGCCGGCGAAGCAACCGATCGCCAGCGCGAGCGCAGCCCACCAGTTCACCTGACCGGAGAACGAAAAGATGATCGCGGCAATCAGGTTCGCGATACCGAGGAAGAAGCTCTTCAGAACGCTTGCGCGCCAGAACGTATCCGCCGTGCAGATCAATGCCAGCGCGAGGAAGATGACCCCGGCCCCGGCCCCGAAGTAGCCGCCGTAGATCGCGACCGCGAACAGCGCCAGGGGATAGAGCGTCGGAAACTGCCTGCCTCCGGACAGCTTTCGGATACTCGGCTGCAGCAGTAGCGCGATGGCTGCCATAGCGACCAGGAACGGCACGACCACCTCGAACGAACCGTCCGGCGTGTTGAGCAGCAGAATCGCACCCGTGGTGCCGCCCAGCGCCGAGTAGATCGCGTAGCGAACCAACTGCTTACCGTCCTTGGCCAGCTCGGCCGAGGAGCTCACCGTCGCTCCGACACCGGCCGCGACCAACGCAACAGTGTTCGTCACGTTCGCCGATACCGCAGGCAAACCCACTGCGAGCAGAGCAGGGTAGGACACGAGCGATGCGAGCCCGGTGACGAACCCGATGAGCCCGGCGAAGAACCCGGCCACCACCAGAAGTCCGAAATCGAGCACAGTCACCGAATGAAACTACCGCGCCTAACTATCTGGCCTGAACCTCAGGCTCATTCGACGGGGTTCGCCATCTCCTGCAGCAACCGGCTCGTCATCCGCACTGCCTGGTCACCACCGTCCGCGTCCTCGATGTACACCGAGAATGCGACGTCACCACTGGTGGCGAGGACGAAGCGGTCGTCGCCACTGTCCCCGGCGAATCCCTGCACACCGTCGAACGTGTCGAGACCGCTACTGCTCGACGAGTCGGCGAGTATGCCGCGCAACCGGTTTACCGCATCCGACCCCATTGCCTTGGACTCTCGATCGGCGACTGCGGTCTGCCCCGCGACGATCGCCGGAGTCGGAGCGCTGCCCCGAGAGATCGCGGCTGCCATCTGCGCGAGTCCGAACGGAGTCACGGTCGCCTCGTCACCGGAGGCAGTGGACACGGTCCTGATGCCGTCGATCGCACTGCGGCTCGCGGCGGGAGATCCTGTGTGGGCGTCGAGTCCCGGCATCGAGTAGTTGATACCGAGACCCAAGCCGGCAGCTGCGTCTTCGGCACTGTCGTCGCCGCGATCGGACTGCACGGCCCGCACGAGCTCAGACGCGGTGCCTGCCGGGTAGGAGCCCCCGAACACCACGTCGCCCTGCTCGTTGGCGTAACTGTTCTGTGCCGCAGCGAGAATCGCGCCGGTCGAGGTGGACACGGCGACGATCGACGCCGACGATCCCGCCATGACGACCGTATTCTCGGCTGCCAACTGGATACGCGGATCGAGTGTCGCGTGCAGGTCCGGCCCGCCCGGTCCTTGGAATCCGACGCGGCGTTCGCCGGTTCCGTCGACGGTGTAGGTGTCGACGGCCCAGCCTGCGGTGGCGTCGCGCCCTTCCTGCCATGCGGCGCGCAGCGAATCCAGCACGGGAGAGGTGATCCGACGATCGTCGACGATCAGTTTGGGTTGCGGCGAGACCACGACGCCCGGCACGGCGCGCAGGTCGTCTTCGAGGACGGCGAAGTCGTCGTCACGCAAGGTCACGGCGGTGATCGGTGCGCCGCCAGCCGAATTCAGTTCGGCCAGCATCGATTCGGAGGTGATGAGCGGGGCGACGACGTCGATGACATCCGCTAGTTGCGCCGTGGACGTGGCCGGATCGCTCATCTGCGCCGGGTCGAGGGAGATGGCGTTGATGGTGCGCTCGCTCATCAGCACGTTGTTCGCGGCGTCGAAGATCAGCGGCGGGGCGGCGTCGGTCCGGGTGTAGCGGACCGATCCGCCCGAGGTGAGGTCGGGGACGAGGGTGGCCGGATCCCACGCGATGCGCCAACCCACGCTGAGCTTCTTGGTCGAGCCCTGTGCGCTGTACTTCCAGTCCTTGCCCTCACCGAAGTTCCAGGCGGACGCCAGGGTGAAGAATCCACTCTCGTCCGAGAGGTCCATGTACTGGGTCAGGTCGAAGTCACCGGTGGACGTGCCACCGGCCGACAAGCCGTCGAACATCTGGTTCAGCGCGGCCGTCGCGGCGTTCGGGTAGGTCGTCATCGCGGCAGCGGCCGCGACATCGCGGTTGTCCAGGGCGTCGACGAACTTCGAGACCAGCACCTCGGCCTCGCTCGGCGGGCGATCGACCATCCAGAACACTGCCGAGACCGTCAACGTCGCCGATGCTGCAACGGCGACGAGGTAGCGACCGCGGACCTTGCGCGGGCCACGACGGGCACGACTCATAGAACTCATGAGTCACAATATTCACTGTAGTCACACGAGTAACAAGCACGGGATTCATACGAGCCGGTCACGATTGAGACTCGGCCGCAGCCGATTCACCGCAGAAAACGACCCGCAGCCTCGATGGCCGGGCCCGAACTGCCCGCGTCGTTCACGAACACCGCGAACGCGAGATCGCCCGAGATCCCGACGAACCAACCGTGGGCGCCTTCGTTGTTGGCACCGAACTCCGCGGTGCCGGTCTTGCCGAGCAACCCGGGGATGTCATTGAGAGCCGTCGCTGTGCCGCCGGTGATCGTCTCGCGCATCATGGTCTTGATCTGCTCGGTGACCTGCGGGTTCACCGCTGCCGGCTGCATGTTGCCCACGCCCGGCTCTCCGACGACGACCGTAGGCGGCAGCAATCCGTTGTTCGCGATCGACGACGCGACCAGCGCCATTCCGAACGGCGACGCGGTCACCTGCCCCTGACCGATGGCGGACTCCACGCGCTGCGCCGGGGTGTCGGCCGACGGGACCGAGCCGGTGACGGTCGTCAGACCGGGGGTGACGTAGTCGACGCCGAGGCCGTACTGCGCGGCCGCGTCGGTCAGTCCGTTCGGCGGGAGTGCCACACCGAGGCGGCCCATCGTCGTGTTGCAGGACTTGGCGAAGGCGGTGTGGAGCGGCACGTCGCCGAGATCGAAGTTGTCGTCGTTCGGGATCTGCCTGCCTTCGATGTTCTCCGTCGCCGGGCACGGCAGCACGGTATCGGGGGTGACGGCACCGGACTGCAGTGCAGCCGAGGTGGTCACCGTCTTGAACGTCGACCCCGGCGGGTACAGGCCGGTCAGCGCGATCGGGCCCTCGGCATCGGCGGCGGCATTCTGCGCCACTGCCAGAACCGCCCCCGTCGACGGCCGAAGCGCGACGATGGCCGCCTGCTGCGGCAGCGACGCAAGGGCATTCTCGGCTTTGAGTTGCAGTGCCGAATCCAGGGTGGTCGCAATATCGTCGCCGGTTCCGGCATCGCGTCCCGCCAGCGGAGTGACGGTGCCGTCCGCTGCAACAGCCTGTACAGCCCATCCACGATTGGCCGCCTGCTCCTGCTCCCACAGCGTCGTGAGGTCGTTGAGGACCGGCGACACGAGGTTGCGGTCGGTGGCGAGCAACCGCGTCTGCGGGGCCAGGGTGACTCCGGGGACGGTCGCGAGCTGAGCACCGATGGGGTCGATGTCCGCCTGACGAAGCAACACGATGGTGGCCGAATTACCCTGCGCTGCAGCCACAGTCGAGGTGACGTACTCGGCGGTGATACCCGGGACGACGGATCCGACGAGGTTCGCGACAGCCACGGGATCGGCCGTAGCATCGACGTTGACCAGGGTGACCACCTGCTGCGACATCAGCTCGACGCCGTTGCCGTCGAAGATGCGCGGCGCGACGAGCGCGTCGGTCGGAGTGAAGCGCACCGACGAGTCGGCCGTCAGGCCCGGCACCAACATCGTTGGATCCCACGTGATCTTCCAACCCTGCTCGGTCTCCGCCGCGGTCGCAGAGGTCGTGTAGTTCCATTCCTTCGGCTCGCCGTCGGGTTCGGCGGTGCCGTCGGTGGTCGTCGAGAAGCGCCAACCGGCATTCAACGTGAACGTGCCGGTATCGGCGTTGGCGTCGGTGGCCTCGAAATCGGGAGTTGCCGTCACCGTTCCGCCTGCCGAAAGCCCGTCGTACAGCTCGGTGAGGGCTGCCGTCGCGCCGGCCGGATCGGTGGTCAACGCAGCCGCTTGGTCGATGTTCGCACTGTTGACCGCGGCGGCGAACTGCTCGGCGACAGTCTGCGGCTGATCGGGCCCACTCTGACCGCAGGCGGCGAGCACCAATGCCAGTACGGACACGATCGCGGCCAGAGTCGTGGGTCTTCTCGAAGTGCGCACGGGGTCGATCATGCC
This sequence comes from Rhodococcus sp. 15-725-2-2b, assembly GCF_002259075.1. Classification (NCBI taxonomy): domain Bacteria; kingdom Bacillati; phylum Actinomycetota; class Actinomycetes; order Mycobacteriales; family Nocardiaceae; genus Rhodococcus; species Rhodococcus sp. 15-725-2-2b. Next base: position 191,983 of record NZ_NPFL01000006.1, read on the forward strand.
CCAGTGCGTACGCGAAACACTGGTGGCACGATCTCGAAAGGAGGTGTAATTATGTAATCAGTCTTACAACACAACCGAAGGAGTCCTCATGAAACCCAACGGACGCTCGTTCGGCCGCCCCGGCGGCTGGCAGCACGCAGACATTCCGGACGCCACCGACGCCGCCGACTGGTTCGGTGGCCGACTCCCGGACACCTGGTTCGACGGTGCCGCCTCGGTCGAGGTCGACCGAGAGGAGATCGTCGTCGTCGGAACATTGCCTGCAGAGCCGGACACTTCACCGGCCACCAACGAGGGTCGCATCGCACGGTTCCGAGAAACGACCCGCGGCGACCGCATGCAGATCGCCGCCGAGGCCGAGAAGCGATACGGACGCAAGGTCGCCTGGGGTGTGAGGACCGGATCCGACGTGGTCCTGTTCACCCACCTCGCGGTACCGGTCATGACCCGCCTGCGTCAGCCCGAGCGTCGCGTCCTGGACACCCTCGTCGACGCCGGCGTCGCTCGCTCCCGCGCGGACGCCCTCGCGTGGGCCGTCAAGCTGGTCGGAGAACACACCCAGGAGTGGTTGGACGAGCTCCGCGGCGCCATGGAGACGGTCGACGATCTACGCAAGAAGGGTCCGACGATCTAATTCGATTGCGCGCTCGCGGGGTTCGGGGTTAGCGTGGATCCTGCCCTGCTGCCCACAGATTCGGAGAGGCCATTGCTCTTCCAAAGGTCCTAGACGCCTGCAGATCGTCCGCATGCACACCTTTGGAGCGCCCATGCCTCACTCATCCTCCCTTTCTGTCTCGAACCTGACGTTCTCCTGGCCCGACGGCGACCCCGTGTTCGACGCCTTGTCGGCCATCTTTACCAGCGGCACAACAGGTCTCGTCGGTTCCAACGGCGCGGGGAAGTCGACCTTACTGAGGTTGCTCGCCGGGGAATTGGTACCGCAACGAGGTTCCATCACGATGCCGGGCGTCTTGGGCTACCTGCGACAGGACATCACACTGGACCCCGATCTACCCGTGGATCGGGTACTGGCCATCGATTCGGTGCGAGAAGCATTGCATCGCATCGAATCCGGTTCCGCCGACGAGGAAGACTTCGCAGTCGTCGGGTCGGCCTGGGACATCGAGGAACGCGCTCTGGCGTTGCTGGACAAGCTCGGCCTCGGCAGCGTCGTCGAGTCCCTCCACGACCTGGATCGCCGAATCGGCACCCTGTCGGGCGGCGAGGCCACGCTGCTCGCTCTCACCGCGGAGCTACTGGCCGAGCCCGACGTACTACTGCTGGACGAACCGACCAACAACCTCGATCGGGTTGCGCGACAACGGTTGTACACAGCGGTCGACGGGTATTCGGGTGTGCTGATCGTGTGCACTCACGACCTCGAACTGCTCGAACGCGTCGACTCCATCGCCGAGGTGCGGGCAGAGCGCAGTGGAGTCTCGCGGCTGCGCATGTTCGGCGGCAACTACCGGCACTATCGCTCGGTGATCGACGCCGAACAGGAGGCGGCGCGGGCAACGGTCCGCGACGCGAAGAACGACGTCCGCAAGCAGGAACGCGAATTGATCGACACCCGAATCAAACTCGACCGCCGTCTGCGGTACGGCAAGAAGATGGAAGAGCAGAAGCGCGAACCCAAGATCATCATGGGTGCGCGAAAACGCGCCGCACAGGAATCGGCCGGAAAGCTACGCGGTACCCACACCGATCGCGTCGACGACGCCAGATCGTCGCTCTCGGCCGCCGAGGACCTCGTGCGCGACGACCGCGAGATACGCGTCGACCTCCCGGCAACGAAAGTCCATCCCGGACAGGTCGTTCTGACCCACGACGAGCTCACTGTCGTCGGTCCCGAACGCATCGCTCTGGTCGGGCCGAACGGCAGCGGCAAGACCACACTGCTACGGGCTCTGGACGCCACCGGAGCCGAGGTTCCGTGGAAGTACCTACCGCAGCGACTCGACATCTTCGACGAGACTCGCACCGTCGCCGACAACGTCGCAGACGTCGCGCCACAGGCCACCGCCGAACGAATCCGAGGCCAACTCGCGCGCTTCCTGTTCCGCGGATCCGACGCCGACGCCGTCGTCGCGACCCTCTCCGGAGGAGAGCGACTGCGCGCCGCACTGGCACGAATTCTGCTGGCAGAGCCCGCTCCGAAACTACTGATGCTCGACGAGCCAACCAACAACCTCGACATCACCAGCCGACAACACCTCATCGACGCACTCGAGACATTCGAAGGTGCACTGATCGTCGCAAGCCACGATCGACCGTTCCTCGACGCCATCGGCCCGACCCGCACCATCGACCTCACCCCAACCGTCGAGTCACCCGAAGAAGCGCCCACCAGAGAAGCGCCCACCCGTGAGGAGTCAATGTGACGTTCAGTGGCCTTTTCGGGGGTCAATGTCACATTGAGTGGACCGGAGTGGAGCCTGCGGAGCGACCCACAGGCGCAGTGGGCAAGAATCGCGGGGTGGAGTACGCCTCGAATGCAGACGATGGGACACGGATTGCGTACACGGTGGTGGGGTCAGGCCCACCCCTGTTGATGGTGCACGGCAGTTTTCTGACGCACACGATCTGGCGGACGTTCGGGTATGTGAAGGCGCTGCGCGGCAGTCGGCAGTTGATTCTGATCGACAGTCGCGGGCACGGCCGCAGCGACAAGCCCCATACTCCCGACGCGTATGCGATGAGCATCATCGTCGGCGATCTGACTGCGGTGCTCGACGCAGTGGGTGTCGACACCGTCGACTATCTCGGCTATTCGTTCGGGGCCCGGGCTGGCTTGGCGTTGACCGCGGCGAGGCCCGAACGAGTGCGATCACTGGCCGTGGGCGGCGGTAGTCACGGCGCTCAGGCCGGAGCGTTCGATCGCCTGTTCTTCCCGGGATGCGCGGATGTGTTGGAGCACAGTGGCATGGACGGGTTCCTCGAGGCGTGGAACAACCACCGCATGTTCCCGATCGATCCCGGTACGCGAGCGGTGTTCTCCGCCAACGACGCTCAGGCAATGGCCGCGTACATCCGAGCCAATGACGCCGATCCCGGACTACCGGACGAGACGCTGCAGCACTTCACCCAGCCGTCGCTGTTCTACGTCGGCTCGCAGGACGGCACCCGGCTCGACGACACGCGCGCTGCCGCAGCGTTGGTACCGAACTCCGAATTGCATGTCATCCGCGGGTTCGATCATGCGACGACGATGGCGGCCTCCGCAGAAGTGCTCGGCGTCCTCGAACGGTTCTGGGGCAGGTGACCTGAGCGTCCACAATTCGCCTCGAGAATCGGGATCCCGTCTCCGCAGGCAAATTGTGGACAGTCACATCACCTCTTCAGCGCAGGAAACTGGTCGTCGCGCCACTCGGTCTCCAGCGGACCCACGGCCGCATCCTCACGAGCGCGCAATTCCACACGGCGGATCTTGCCGGAGATCGTTTTCGGTAGCTCGAAGAATTCGATGCGACGCACGCGCAGGAACGGAGCCAGGTGCTCGCGTGCGTATTTCAAGATCTCGAATGCGGTGTCCTCGTTGGGTTCCCAGCCCGACGCCAATGCCACGTATGCCTTGGGAACGGCCAGTCGCGTCTCGTCGGGGGCGGGCACCACTGCTGCCTCGGCAACGGCGGGGTGTTCGATGAGTACGCTTTCGAGCTCGAACGGGGAGATCTTGTAATCCGAGGCCTTGAACACGTCATCGGTGCGGCCGACGTAGGTGATGTACCCCTCGGAGTCCCGTGATGCGACGTCGCCGGTGTGGTAGTAACCGTCGGCCATGACGGCGGCATTGCGTTCGGGGTCACCGAGGTAGCCGGTCATCAGGTTGAACGGGTGCTGGGCCAGGTCGAGGCAGATCTCGCCCTCGTCGGCGAGTTCGCCGGTGGTGGGGTCGACGATCACCACCGGGACGCCCGGCAACGGCCTACCCATGGAGCCGGACTTGAGTACCGCACCAGGCGTGTTGGCCACCAGTGCAGTGGTTTCCGTCTGCCCGAACCCGTCGCGGATACTCAGGCCCCACTCCTGCTGGACCCGCGAGATCACCTCGGGATTGAGCGGTTCACCGGCTCCGATCGCCTCGCGGAGCGAGCCGCCGCCGCCGGCGAGATCGGCCTGAATCAGCATGCGCCACACGGTCGGTGGTGCGCAGAACGTCGTCACCTCGGCGCGCCGGATCTGCTCGAGCAGTGCTTTCGCGTCGAACTTGCCGTAGTTGTAGATGAAGATGGTCGCCTCGGCGATCCACGGGGCGAAGAAGCAACTCCACGCGTGCTTGGCCCACCCCGGGGAGCTGATGTTCAGGTGCACATCTCCCGGGCGCAGCCCGAGGAAGTACATGGTGCTCAGATGCCCTACGGGATAGGAGATCTGAGTGTGCTCGACGAGTTTGGGCTTGCTGGTGGTGCCGGAGGTGAAGTACATCAGCAGTCGGTCGGTGGGAGCGGTCACCGACTCGAACGATCGAGCTTCGACATCACGGGCCCCGGAATAGTCGACCCAACCGTCGGAGGCGGAGGTGGCGATACGCAGGTAGTCGCCGGGGACGTCGTCGAATTTGCCGGTGTCCGAGGGGTTCACGATCACTGCTCGCGCATTGCCGCGTACCACGCGGTCGGTCAGGTCCGAGGATCCGATGGCCGTGGTGGTCGGCATCAACACAGCGCCCAGCTTCATGACCGCGAGCATCGCTTCCCACAACTCCACCTGATTGCCGAGCATCAGGATCACCGAGTCACCGCGGCCGATTCCCTGCTGTTCGAGCCACCGAGCAACCTGGTCGGAGCGACGAGCGATGTCGTCGAAGCTGTACTTGGCCTCGCTGCCGTCCTCCTCGACTATCCACAGCGCGGTGCCGTCGTTGCCTCGTGCGATCGCGTCGAACCAGTCGATCGCCCAGTTGAACGTCTCACCGAACGACGGCCACTCGAAAGTGTCGACGGCGCGGTCGTACTCGCCGTAGGCGTCGAGCAGTAGATCGCGAGCGTTCCTGAATGCCGTGTATGCCGATTCGGCCATGTTTCCTCCTGCGCGTGTGATGCCCATCACCGTCACGGTAGGTGAGATGAACAATTGCTCGCTACCCCTGAACGGGGGTGGCAACTCGGCTAGCCTCGACCACCGTGGCCATCGGATACTTCGCGATCGCAGGTGCACTGGGGACAGTCCACGCAGCATTTTCCGGCTATTGGGCCGCAGGTGGACGGTGGATGCTCGATACCGTCGGTGCCTTCGCCACGGAGTGGGTCGACAGCGACCCGGCGGCAGCGCGAACGGCACTGCTGGTGCTCGCGTTGGTCAAACTCGGCGCGGCGATTCTTCCGGCCCTGGCGTACATGAACCGGCCGCGCCTGGCAGCACAGAACCGGACCAGGATGCCGTCGTTGATCCTCGGCATCTCCTGGCCCGGCTCGGTGCTGCTGATCCTCTGGGGCGGGGCGTCGTTCGTCGGCGCGGTGATCGGCTTGATCGCATCGGACGAGAATCGAAGTGTCAAGTACGGGCACTTGTTCTTCGACGGCATCTTCCTGCTCTGGGGTGCCGCGCTTCTGACGGCACTGATCCTCGCGCGAAAGACCGCGTACCAGCCGCGTTAGATGCGCTCCCCCGTCTCGGGGTGGAAGAGGTGGATCGCACCGTCGAGGCGTGTCAGGCCGATGCTCTCGCCGATTCTCGCCGGGGCACGTACTGCCGAACGCGCCACCAACGACACCGGTCCCCCGTCGAGCCCCTTGACCTTCGGGTCGTCGAGGTGTGCGTAGACGTAGGACTCGCTGCCCAACTCCTCGATGAGATCGACCTTTCCTTCGAATCCTTCACCGCCACCGTGCACGATGCCGAGATTCTCGGGCCGCATTCCGATGGTGACCTCGTCGATTCCCAGGCTCGCGAGCTTGGTCAGTTCGTCGCGCTCGAGCGGGAGCAGGAACTTGCCGATCTGCACGCCGCCCGAGCCGATGGGTACCGTCATCAGGTTCATCGCCGGGGAGCCGATGAATCCTGCGACGAACGCGTTGACGGGGTTGTCGTACAGGTCTGTGGGAGAGGCGAACTGCTGCAGTTTGCCGCCGCGCAGGACGGCGACGCGATCGCCCATCGTCATGGCCTCGACCTGATCGTGGGTGACGTAGACCGTCGTGGTGCCGAGTCTGCGCTGCAGCGCCGCGATCTGCGTACGCGTCTGCACCCGTAGCTTGGCGTCGAGGTTGGACAGCGGCTCGTCCATGCAGAACACCTGCGGTTCGCGAACGATTGCGCGGCCCATGGCAACTCGCTGACGCTGGCCGCCCGAGAGCTTGCCGGGCTTGCGGTCGAGGTACTCAGTGAGATCGAGCAGACGGGCCGCTTCCGCGACGCGTGCCTGACGCTTCTCGAGGCTCACTCCGCGCATCTTGAGCGCGAAGCCCATGTTCTCCCCGACGGTCTTGTTGGGGTAGAGCGCGTAGTTCTGGAAGACCATGGCGATGTCGCGGTCCTTGGACGGAACGCCCACCATGTTCTTGCCGCCGATTTCGATTGCGCCACCGTCGATCTCTTCGAGACCGGCGAGCATGCGCAGGGCGGTGGACTTGCCGGAGCCGGACGGTCCGACCAGGACGACGAACTCGCCGTCCTCGATCTCGAGGTCGAGGGAATCGACGGCGAGCGAATCGGCACCTTCGTAGACGCAGGATGCCTTCTTGTACTTGATTGCAGCCATGAGACTTTCTCCTATTTGATGGCGCCGAAGGACAGACCGCGCACGAGCTTGTTCTGCGCGAACCATCCGGCAAGGACGACGGGGAGTGCTGCGAACGTCGCAGCGGCGGACAGCTGGGCCCAGTACAGGCCCTGGCCGGTGATGAATCCGACGAGGTACACCGGAATCGTCTGGGCCTGAACGGCAGTGAGGTTGACGGCGAAGAAGAACTCGTTCCACGAGAAGATCACGCAGATCAACGACGTCGCCGCGATACCGGGAGAGACGAGCGGCAGGATCACCTCGCGTACCGAGGTCCACAGCGACGCACCGTCCATGCTGGCGGCCTCGAGCAGTTCGGCCGGCACCTCCATGAAGAACGAACGCATCATCCATACGGCGATCGGAAGATTCATCGCGGTGTAGAGGACCACCAGGGCCCAGATGTTGTCGAGCATGCCGATGTCACCGACGATGACGTACAGCGGAACGATGACGGCCACGACGGGCAGCATCTTGGTGGAGATGAAGAAGAACAGCACGTCCTGGGTCTTCTTGACCGGCCGCATCGACAGCGCAAACGCCGCTGGAACACCCAGCAGCAGAACCAGAATCGTCGACACGATCGTCGCGAACGCCGAGTTCAGCAGGGTGGTGCCGATGCCGCTCTCGAGGACACCTCGGTACTGATCGAGGGTGGGGGTGAAGATCAGCTTCGGCGGGTTGGAGTAGGCGTCGGCCTCCTGCTTGAAGCCGGTGATGACCATCCAGAGCACCGGGAAGAAGAAGGCGATGCCGGCCACCCAGGCGACGAACGACCAGACCGTGCCCGGGCCCCACTTGCTCTTCTTGCGGATCTCCTGGCCGTCGGAGGTCTGTGTGACGGCCTTGTTCTTGCTCGTGGTTGCCGTGCTCATCACGCCGCCTCCTCGTTTGCGCTGAAGCTCTTGAAGATCAGTCTCAGCGCCAGAGTGCTGAGGATGATGGTCGCCACCACGGTGACGACACCCATGGCCGCGGCCTGACCGATGTCGAATCCGAGGAAGGCCCGTTGGTAGATGTAGAACGGCAGGTTGGCCGACGCGACTCCCGGTCCACCGGAGGTCATCATGTAGACGGCGTCGAAGGTGTTGACGAGGTAGATGGCACCGAGAACCGTGCCCAGTTCGATGAACCGGCGCAGGTGCGGCAACGTCAACTCGCGGAAGAGTTTGAACGGGCCCGCCCCGTCGACGCGTGCGGCCTCGGCGATGTCCTTGGGCATGGACTGCAGCCCGGCGAGGATGAGCAGCATCATGAACGGCGTCCACTGCCACACCAGGTTCGTCATGACCGCGGCCAGCGGGAACCGCGAGACCCAGTCGATCTCGCCGACCCCGAACGGGCTCAGCGCGAAATTGATCAGACCGAAGACGGGATCGAACATCGTCGTCTTCCAGATCAGCGCACCGGCGACCGGGGTGACGAGGAACGGGGTGATCAGCAGCGTGCGAATGAGGCTGCGCCCGATGAACTTTCGATCGAGCAGCAACGCCAGGGCCAGACCGAGCACCACCGAGATGATCACCGTTCCGACGATCATGATCACGGTGTTCATCGCGACCTCGCGGAACTGACTGTCGCGGAAGACGTCGATGTAGTTGTTCAGACCGTTGAACTCACGCGAACCGGGACGAACGAGGTTCCAGGACTGCGTCGAGTAGTACAGCGTGAACAGGAACGGAATCTGGGTGACGATGATGGCGAACACCAAGGCGGGCAACAGCGGTCCGCGCCGACGCCACCCCTCGGCCTTGGAGATCGTCCTCGGTCTCGGTACGAACTTCTCCGGTCCGGCCGGAGCCGTCCGTTCTTCGGTGGTGGTCATCCCTGGTCCTCCTGGTAGGTCCTGCCGACCACTTCGGCGTATTGCTGCGCTTGATCGAGAGCGTCGTCGACACTGATCTGCCCGGCGACTGCGGCACTGATCTGTTGACTGACCCGGGTACCGAGGTCCTGGAACTCCGGAATGGTCAGGAATTGGACTCCGGTGTACGGAACCGGATCCACGGTGGGGTTGTTCGGGTCGGCACTGTCGATGGAGTCGAGGGTCAGCTGACCGTAGGCCGCCGACGCCTCCGCGTACTCGGGAATCTCGTAGGTCGACAGGCGACTACCGGGAGGCACCCGCTCCCAACCGAGTTCGTTACCGACCTTGTTCAGGTACTCCTTGCTGGTCATCCACGAGACGAACTTCCACGCGTCGTCGGGAGCCTCGCTGGTCTTGGGGATTCCGAGGGCCCAGGAGTACAACCAACCGTTGTCGCCCTTGGCCGCCGACGGGGCCTTGGCGTAACCGATCTGCCCGACGACATTGCTCGACGACGGGTCCTCGAGTACCGAGACGGCCGAGGTGGCGTCGTACCACATTGCGGTGTTGCCCTGCGAGAGTTGCGTTCCGCACTCGCTGAAGCCACTGGTGGCCGCGCCGGCCTGACCGTGCTCACGCACGGTGTCGACGTAGAACTGCACGGCTTCTCGTACCTCGGGACTGTTCAACTGAGCGTTCCAGTTCTCGTCGTACCAGCGGCCGCCGAACGCGTTGATGACGGTGTTGAGCGGCGCGAGCACCTCACCCCAACCGGGCTTGCCGCGCAGGCAGATTCCGGAGAGGCCGGGGCTGTCGAGTGCCGCGGCGGCATCGGCCACCTGCTGCCACGTCGGCTCCTCCGGCATCGTGATGCCTGCGGCCTCCATGAGATCCTTGCGGTACATCAGGAACGACGACTCACCGTAGAACGGCACGGAGTACATGCTGCCCTCGTACGACAGCGACTCCTTCAACGTCGGGATGAAGTCGTCCTCGTCGTACCCCGGCGTGGCGTCCGCGTACTCGGAAAGGTTGGTCAGCCAACCGTTCTCGGCCCACTGCGGGGTCTCGAAGTTGCTGATCATCACCACGTCGAACTCGCCGCCACCGGTCGCGACCGAGGCCGTGATCTTGGCACGGGCCTCGTTCTCCGACAGCGACACGAACTTCAGGTTGATGCCAGGGTTTTCCGCCTCGAACTCCGGAGCAAGCGAGATGGCGTCGGACATCTGCGAATTCGAGACGATCGCAACGGTGATCGTCGTACCGTCACCGTCACCACCGAACGAGCCGGCACCGGCACATCCGGACAGAACCAAGGTCGTCGCGAGCGAGCCCGCGACAACCACTTTCGGTAATACCCTCACTGAAATACCTTTCCATTGGAGGTCGCCGTTGCTGGAGCTTGCGCAACGAGCCAACGTGCACTTTCGATATCGGTGACCAGGATCGAGGCCAGGCCACCCCGCAGAGCACCGAGCAACGCTTCGTGTTTGCGCTGTCCGCCGGTGACGAGCACAGCCCGATCGCAGGCCCTGATGGCGTCGAGTCCCACCGAGACGGTTCGGCCGGGAAGCGATCCTCCGGTGTCGTTGCCTTCGGCGTCGTAGAACCGGCCGCCGATCTCACCGACCGCACCGAGTCGACGCAGTTCGTCGAGCACCTCGAGGTCGATGAAGCTGCCCTCGAACAACGTGGTGGACGTGGAAACGGGACCGATGCCGTACATCATCACATCGGCATCGGTCCCGGCCTTGAGGGCGCGTGAGATCACCGAATCCTGCTCCAACGCAACAACCGTCGCCTGATCTGCGTACAGCGGCGCATTGAGCCTGATGGGTGTCGCCTGCAGGTACGCAGCACACCGCCCGAGCGTGTATTCGACGCCGGTCTGGTAGTCGGCCGAGGTGATGGAACCGTCGAGTTGCACCACCGCAGCACATTTGGTGGATCGCGTCTTCAAAGAGCTCGCAACCGCCACCGTCTCGGGTCCCCAGGTGAAGCCGAGAACGTCCTGATCCTTGAGGCGACGCGAGAGCAAGGTTGCAGCCGCGCGACCCAGGGACCCGTAGCCGGCATCGGTGCCGTCGATGACGTCCGATACGACGAGCACCTCGGTCAACCCGAACTGCGCCTCGAGTTCCCGTTCGAGTTCGGCGTGGACGGTGCCCTGGAGATCGTCGGGAACGTTGATCTCGATCGTCACCAGACCCTGGGTGCGAGCCCGTGCAACGAGCCGGCCTGCTGTCGGGCGCGAGACGCCGAGCTTGACGGCGATCTCGGCCTGAGTCGCGCCTTCGAGGTGGTACATGGTTGCGGCGCGCAGAGCCAGGCGTAGATCCTCTCCGGACCGCGAAGGCTTCGCTCCCCCGGTGCCGGACGTCGATCCGTCCATGTCCGCCTCCCTGAAATGTGAGCAGATGCTCAACTCGTGTTCATCTGCTCACTAAGCTAACATTAAGGTGTGATCTACACAACACCCCCTCGCCACCAGCGACCCGTGCCACAATCCATGCAGGCCAGCGTCCTGACCGGAGTGCAGGAGATACGACTCGAAGAACGGCCCGTCCCCACGCCCGCGCACGACGAGGTCCTCGTGCAGGTCACGGCAGTCGGAGTGTGCGGTTCCGACGCGCACTACTACCGCGAAGGACACATCGGCGACTACGTCGTCGACGGTCCGCTCGTACTCGGGCACGAAGCAGCGGGCGTCATCGTGGCCGTGGGCTCCGAGGTCTCCGACACCCGCGTCGGGCAGCGCGTGTCCATCGAGCCGCAGCGCCCCGATCCCACCAGCGCACCGTCCCGGGCAGGCCGCTACAACCTGTGCCCGGCCATGGAGTTCTTCGCGACGCCGCCCATCGACGGTGCGCTCGCGGAGTACGTGCTGATCCAGTCGACCTTCGCCCACGACGTCCCCGACGACATCTCCGACGAGGCCGCAGCTCTCTTCGAGCCACTGTCGGTCGGCATCGCGTCGGCCCAGAAGGCACGCATCTCCGCGGGCTCGAGCGTGCTCATCGCGGGCGCAGGTCCCGTCGGGCTCGTCACCGCGCAGGTCGCGCGCGCATTCGGTGCCACCGAGGTCATCGTCACCGACATCGACGCTTCGCGCCGCGCCAACGCGGAGAGGTTCGGCGCGACGCGCGTACTCGACCCCGCCGCCGAGGACGTGCGCGCACTGACGGTCGACGCTTTCATCGACGCATCCGGTGCGGCCCGAGCCGTGGTCGACGGCATCCACGCCGTACGACCCGCAGGCACGGTCGTCCTCGTCGGCATGGGCGGGTCGGACTACCCGCTGCCGATCTCGCGGATCCAGAACCGAGAACTGCTGCTCACCGGCGTCTTTCGCTACGCCAACACATGGCCGATCGCACGAGCGCTGGTGGCGTCGGGCATGGTGGATCTCGACGCGATGGTGACGGCGAGGTTCGGACTCGATGGCGTCGAGGATGCATTGAACGCCGACAGGCAACCCGGAAGCATCAAAGCCGTAGTGATTCCAGGACTTTCGAAGGAGACCAACGCATGAAGTTGAACTCGCAGAACCTCGCCGACTTCATCGAGGACGTCGCTGTCCCGACGTACGACCGATCCGAGGTGACGGTGGGCATCGTGCATTTCGGTGTCGGTGGCTTCCATCGAGCGCACCAGGCGATGTACGTCGACCGCCTGCTGCAGCAGGGACAGGCGCTGGACTGGGGAATCTGCGGCGTCGGGGTACTGCCCGGTGACCGACGAATGAACGACGTCATGCACGCACAGGACTGCCTGTACACGTTGGCGCTCAAGCATTCCGACGGCACGTGGGATACCCGTGTCATCGGTTCCATCGTCGAGTATCTCTTCGCGCCGGACGACGCCGAGGCCGTGATCGAGAAGATGGCCGCCGAAACGACCAAGATCGTCTCGCTCACCATCACCGAGGGTGGCTACAACTTCTCCGCAACGACGGGCGAGTTCGACGCGGACAATCCCGCAATCGTTGCCGACCTTGCCGAGGGCGCTGTACCCGCAACGACATTCGGGCTCGTCACCGAGGCGTTGGCGCGACGCAAGGAACGCGGCATGACGCCCTTCACCATCATGTCCTGCGACAACATCGAGGGCAACGGCCATATGGCGCAGTCGACGTTCACGACGTTCGCGCGACTGAAGGATCCGGCGTTGGCCGACTGGATCCAGGCAGAAGGCGCGTTCCCCAATTCGATGGTAGATCGCATCACACCGGTCACGACACCGGAAGTGACCGAACAGCTTTCGCTGCGGTACGCCATCGACGACCAGTGGCCCGTCGCGGGCGAGCCGTTCACGCAGTGGGTGCTCGAGGACAACTTCACCCTCGGCCGTCCGCCGCTGGAAGACGTGGGCGTGCAGGTGGTCGAGGACGTCACCCCCTACGAGCTGATGAAGCTGCGGTTGCTCAATGCCAGTCATCAGGCGCTCGCGTACTTCGGTTACCTCAGTGGCTATCGCCTCGTCCACGACGTGTGCCAGGATTCGCTGTTCTCGGAGTTCCTGCTCGCCTACATGGACGAGGAGGCAACCCCGACGCTGCAGCCGGTCCCCGGCATCGATCTGACCGACTACAAGAGGACGCTGATCGAGCGGTTCTCCAATCCCGAGATCCGCGATACCGTCGCGCGCCTGTGTGCCGAGTCCTCGGACCGAATTCCCAAGTGGCTCTTGCCTGTCATCCGCAAGAATCTCGAGACCGGCGGTGAGATCGCCCGCTCCACCGCAGTGGTGGCCAGTTGGGCTCGCTACGCCGAGGCCGTCGACGAGTCCGGCGAGCCCATCGAGATCGTCGACCAGTTGAAGGATTCACTGGTGCCGATCGCGCAGAGTCAGCGCGAGAACCCCACGGCCTTCATCGCGAACCGCGCAGTGTTCGGGGATCTGATCGACAACGAGCGCTTCGTCGCCGAGTACACGAAACAACTGTCGTCTCTGCAGGAGCAGGGCGCGCGAGCGACACTGGAATCACTCAGGTCGACTCACTGAATCGCTCGGCGTCTCGGACCTGACCGGAGACGATGACGGTATCGCCTGCGCCGATCACCGTGTCTGCCGTGGCGTAGGTGAATCCTTCGCCCTGACGCTTGACCGCGACGACGGTGACACGGTGCTTGGTTCGTATCCCGCTCTCGCCCAATTTCTTTCCGATGATGGAAGCGGGCGGAGAGGTCTTGATCATGGCGAAACCGTCGTCGAATTCGATGTAGTCCATCATTCGGCCGCGGACCAGGTGGGCGACGCGCTTGCCCATGTCGTGCTCGGGCCTGACCACGTGGTGCACGCCGATCTGGGTGAGAATCTTGGCGTGCGCGTTGCTGAGCGCTTTGGCCCAGATGGTCGGCAGCGACAGATTCACCAGTGCCGATGCGGTGAGCAGGCTGGCTTCGAGATTGGACCCGATGCCCACGACGGCACGGTCGTATTCGTGCACCGACAACTGCCGAAGAGACTCCTCGTCGGTGGTATCGGCCACCACAGCGTGAGTCAAACGGTCTGCCACGCGTTGTACAACGGCGTCGTCACTGTCGACGCCGAGCACCTCGACCCCCTGGTCCATCAGTTCCAGGGCGAGCGACTTACCGAAGCGGCCGAGACCGAGAACGACAACGACGTCGGAGGATGGTTTCCTAGCCAATGAACGGCCTTTCCGTGGGGAGCGTGTAGCGCCGGCCGCGGTCGCGGGCGGCCAGAGCGCTGACCAGGGTGATGGAACCGATACGACCCAGATACATCAAGGCGATCAGAATCACCTGACCCCAGCCGGGCAATTGTGCGGTGATTCCGGTGGACAGGCCTACCGTCGCGAACGCCGACACGACCTCGAACAGCAGGACGTCGAGGTCGAAGTTCGTGCCGGCGAGCAATGCGACGACCGGCAGCATGACCAATGCGACCCCGATCAGCGCGACGGTCAGTGCCTGTCGCTGCACTCGCGCGTCGATCCGACGATCGAACACCGTCACCTCACGATCACCGCGGATCTCGGCGAGGATGACGAACAGCAGGAGGGCGAACGTGGTGACCTTGATGCCGCCCGCTGTGCCGCCGCTGCCACCGCCGATGAACATCAGGACGTCGGTGACGAGCAAGGTCGCGTTGTCGACGTCGGCGTAGTCGACACTGTTGAACCCTGCGGTGCGGGGCATGACGCCCTGGAACGTCGCGACCAGCATCTTGTCCCGGAGCCCGAATTCGCCCAGGGTTCTGGACCACTCGAAGAGCAGCACGACTGCCGGTCCGAGAATCAACAGAATCCCGGTGACGGTCAGCGTCATGCGAGTGTGCAGCGACCAACGCCGGCCGGTCCGACGCCCCAGAGCACGCGAGCGAACCCGGCGGGCGATCTCGAAGAGAACCGGAAATCCGATGCCGCCCAACACGACCGCGATCAACAACGGGACACAGATCCACGGATCGGTGGCGAACCCGATCATGTTGTCGCTGAACAGGGCGAAGCCGGCATTGTTGAACGCGGAGACCGCGTGAAAGGTCCCCAGCCACAGTGCGCGACCGAGAGGCTCGTCGTACCCGATGACGAAGCGCGCCGCCAGGGCGATCGCGACGACACTCTCGATGATCAGACTGGTACGGAACACACCGACAACGACGCTACGAACGTCGCCCAGCCCCGATGTACGAACCTCTGCGGCTGCATTGAGCCTGCCGCGAAGTCCTATTCGGTCGGCCAGAACCAGACCGACCAGGGACGCGATCGTCATGATCCCGAAACCACCGATCTGGATCAGACCCAGGATCACGCCCTGCCCGAAACCCGACCAGTACACCGGGGTGTCCACCACGATCAGACCCGTCAGACTGACAGCCGAGGTGGACGTGAACAACGCCTGCAGAAAACCGGTCTCGCTGCCGGGGACGGTGGCCGCCGGCAGTATCAGCACACCCGCACCCAACGCGATGGCGAGCGCGAATCCCGTGGCCATGACCCGGACCGGCGTGGGCCGGAAGATCGCGGACCAACGCGATGCCTGGTGAGCGTCTGTCACCCAGGAGACAGTACCGGTGGGACGAGCCGCTTCGCGGCACGTGCACGAAACTTCGTAGCAGGGGTCGAGTTTCCGCTCACCTGCGCGTCAGCGCACCACTGCCTTCGCGACGGTCCACGAACGACCCTGCTCGCTGAGCGTGAAGCCCAGACCCGGGCGTGCGGACAGATGCATGCGTCCGTCCCGGGTCTCGAGGTGCTCGTCGAACAGTGGGTCGAGCCAGTCGAAGTGCTCCACCCAGGTCTGCAGGGGGTACACCGCCGCGAGGTGCAGGTGGATCTCCATCGCGAAGTGCGGTGCCAGTTGCAGGTTGTGGTGCTCGGCCAGCGAGGCCAGTTTGAGGAACTGAGTGATTCCGCCGATGCGGGGTGCGTCGGGCTGCAGGATGTCCACCGAACCGGCCTCGATGAGGCGGACGTGCTCGCCGACGCTGGCCAGCATCTCGCCCGTCGCGACCGAGGTGTCGAGGCTGCGGGCGAGTTGCGCATGCCCTTCGGCGTCGTAGGCATCGAGGGGCTCCTCGATCCAGACGAGGTCGAACTGCTCCAGGATTCGCCCCATACGTTGCGCTGTCGGCCGATCCCACTGCTGGTTGGCGTCGACCATCAGCGGAACATCGTCGCCGAGAAACTCACGCACCGCAGTGACGCGGGCGATGTCGGTACGCCAATCCGGCTGTCCCACCTTCAGTTTGATACCCCCGATGCCGTTCGCCAGCGACGTGGCAGCGTTCTCCATGACCTCCTCGATGGGAGTGTGCAGGAACCCGCCCGAGGTGTTGTACGTCTGCACCGAATCTCGTGACGACCCGATCAGCTTGGCCAGCGGCAACCCGGCGCGCTTGGCTTTGAGATCCCACAGTGCGATGTCGATCGCGGCGATCGCCTGCGTGGCAACGCCACTGCGGCCCACCGAGGCTCCGGCCCACACCAGCTTGGTCCAGATCTTGCCGATGTCGTTCGGGTCCTCTCCGATGAGAACCGGGGCGATCTCCTGGGCATGCGCGAACTGGGCGGGTCCGCCGGCGCGCTTGGAGTATCCGAAACCGATTCCCTCATGCCCCTGTTCGGTACGAATCTCGGCGAACAGGAAGACCACCTCGGTCATCGCCTTCTGCCGACCGGTGAGCACCTTGGCGTCGCTGATCGGATTCTTCAGTGGTAGCACGATCGAGGACAGCGTCACCTCCGCGATGCGGTCGATGCTCGCGGCTCCGGGGGCCAGCGCCGTGATCGCTGCATTCGGGGCAGAGAGTCCGCTGGTGGGCTTGTCGACGTCTACGGTCATCTGCAACTCCTGAAATCGTCGATTACGTTGCTTCACAGCCTATTTCGACCCGCAATACACGTCCAACACCGTTTACCGGCGGATCGATGCCGCCAGTGCATCGATGTTCGACGCGATATCTCCGACCCGGCCCACGAACGTATGATGCGTGACGCCCGACGAGTGGGGTGTCATCAGCACGTTGTCGAGATCGCGGAAAGGCAACGAGCTCGGCTCTCCCACCCCGTCGGGACCCGGGTAGCGGTACCAGACATCGATCGCGGCCGCGGCAATCCGTTTGCGTGACAACGCGTCGAACAGCGACTGTTCCTGCACCAGGGGACCACGACCGACATTGACGAGTACCCCGTCGGTGCCGAGCCTTCCCAGTTCGTCGGCACCGATCATGCCGCGGGTGTGCTCGTTCAGCGGTGCAGAGACCACGAGGACATCCGCGAAGTCGGCCAGCTTCCCCAGATCATCTGTCGTGGAGTGCCACTCGAGACCCTCGTCCGGTGCGTGTCCACTACCGGTGACCGCTGCCCCCACCGCCCCGTAGGTCCGGAACAACTGCCACGTCCGCCTACCGATGTGCCCGAAACCGACGAATCCGATACGAGCACCGCTCAGCGAGAGAGGTTGCGCGATTCTCGGGTCGTAGACCGAGGTGGCGAACACTCCCGAGCGGAGTGCGCGGTCCTGCTGCAGGAACTGTCGCCGCAGCATCACCGTCGCCGATACGACGTACTCGGCGATCGACTGCTCGTGGTGAAAGGTGTTGCACACCTGCACATCGCGCCCCAATCCGGAGCGGTCGACATTGTCCGTTCCCGCGCCGGCAACGTGCACCATCCGCAGCCTCGGCGCGGCGGCACCCATGGCCGCACTGAACTTGCCGCCGACGTACACGTCCGCATCGACAAGCTCCTCGACGACGCGACTCTCGTCGAACGGAACACACCAGACGACCTCGGTGCCGATGGGTAGCCCGGCCTCGAACTGCTCACGATGCGGCAGCACATTCCGATCGCCGACGACGATCTTCATCGCACCAGAGCCGGTCGCTTGCTGTCGAACGTCCATCCCTCGATCAGGTACTGCATGCCGATGGCGTCGTCGCGGGCACCGAGCCCCTCCTTCTGGTACAGCTCGTGTGCCGCGTCGATCCGTTCGAAGTCGAGTTCCACTCCGAGGCCGGGCTTGTCGGGGACGGTGAGGTAGCCGTACTCGATGGTGAATGGCTCCTTGGTGACTCGTTGCCCGTCCTGCCAGATCCAGTGCGTATCGATGGCAGTGATCGTCCCGGGAGCGGCCGCGGCGACGTGGGTGAACATGGCCAGTGAAACGTCGAAGTGGTTGTTGGAGTGCGAACCCCACGTCAGACCCCACGCATCGCACAGCTGCGCTACGCGGACAGAACCAGCCATCGTCCAGAAGTGCGGGTCGGCCAACGGAATGTCCACGGCACCGGACCGGATGGTGTGGCCCATCTCGCGCCAGTCGGTGGCGATCATGTTGGTCGCTGTCTGTAGCCCGGTGGCGCGCTTGAACTCCGTCATCACCTCACGTCCGGAGAAGCCGCCCTCGGGTCCCACGGGATCCTCGGCGTAGGCGAGCACATCGCGCAGTCCGCGGCAGGTCTCGATCGCATCCTTCAGCAACCACCCGCCGTTGGGATCCAACGTGATTCGCGCTTCCGGGAAGCGTTCGGCCAATGCACGTACCGCAGCGGCTTCCTCGGCCGCCGGCAGCGCTCCACCCTTGAGCTTGAAGTCCTGGAATCCGTACCGCGCCTGCGCGGCCTCGGCGAGGCGCACGATCGACTCGGGATCCATGGCCTCCTCGTGCCGGATACGCATCCAGTCGTCGGCTCCGGCGGCCTCGTCGGCGGCGCCGCGGTAGGCGAGGTCGGTCTTGTTCCGGTCGGCGACGAAGAACAGGTAGCCCAGAGCCTGCACCTTCTCGCGCTGCTGCCCGTCCCCCAAAAGTGCTGCGACACTGACACCGAGGTGCTGTCCGAGCAGATCCAACAGCGCCGATTCCACTGCGGTCACCGCATGGATCGCAATCCGCAGATCGAACGTCTGCGCCCCGCGGCCACCGGAATCCCGATCGGCGAACGCGCGACGCATCTCGGCGAGAATCGCGTTGTAGTGGCCGACGCCCTTGCCCTCGACCAGCACGCGCGCATCCTCGAGAGTCTGCCGAATCGCCTCTCCTCCCGGCACTTCGCCGACGCCGGTGCGCCCGTCCGAGTCGGTGAGCACCACCAGATTGCGAGTGAAGTACGGTGCATGCGCACCGCTGAGATTGAGCAGCATGTCGTCGTGGCCCGCGATGGGTATGACGCGCATCTCGCTCACGACGGGGGTGCTGTTCTTGGAGTTCATGATCGGACCCTCTCGGCCGGTGATGTCGAATGCTATTTGGTCAGGGTGACGGGCGCGTCCCGGCCCTCGGTCTCGGCCACCACCCCGCGCGGCTTCTTGATGAGCAGAACGGACAGCGCGGCGAGAGCAGACGCGCCGGCCAGCGCATAGAGACCCCAGGTCACCGAACCTGTTGCTTCCTGGATCAATCCGAAGCCGAACGGTGCGACGAAGCCGCCGAGGTTGCCTACCGAGTTGATGACGGCGATAGCGGCCGCGAGCACCATCGGATGCAGAGTCGACTGCGGGAACGACCAGAACAGTGGGCTGGCGCTCTTGAATCCCATGGCTGCGATGCACAGGAAGATCAGCGCAATCCACGGTGACGCCACTGCGGCCGCCAACGTACCCACAGCCGCGGTGAGCAGCGCGATGATCAACAGTGGTCGACGGTTTCCGGTGCGGTCGCCGATCTTGGACATGTAGTACATGGCGAACACGGCGCAGATCCACGGCAGCGACGACAGTAGGCCGACGGTGATGTCGTTGGTTCCGTCGATGCGCCGGACGATGGACGGGAGCCAGAAAGTGTTGGCGTAGATCGACAGCTGGATCGCGAAGTAGATCCAGATGAAGAGCAGCAGCTTGGGATCGAGCAACATCTTCCAGCGCGACCGGCCGTCGCCCATGCCGGAGGTACGCGCCTTCTCTGCTTCCTCGACGGCGATGGCAGCGTTCAGATCGTGCTTCTCGTCATCGGTCAGCCACTTCGCGTCCTTGACGTGCGAGTCGATGAGGAAATAGGCGATGATGCCGACCACCACGGACAGCAGACCTTCGATGCCGAACAGGTACTGCCAGCCGCGGGCTCCGAAGAGGCCGTCGAGCGAGAGCAGCGGACCCGACAGTGGGCCGGAGATCGCAGCGGCAACCGAGGATCCGGCGACGAACAGTGCTGTGGCACGGCCGCGGTGGCTGTTGGGCAACCACTTGGCGAAGTAGAAGATGATGGCCGGGAAGAATCCGGCCTCGGCCGCGCCGAGCAGGAACCGCAGGATGTAGAACATCTCGGGACCGTTGACGAAGGCCATGGCGAACGAGATGGTGCCCCAACTGACCATGATGCGGGTCAGCCAGATCTTGGCACCGAACTTCTCCATCATCACGTTGCTCGGAAGCTCGAAGAGCGCGTACGCGATGAAGAAGACGCCTGCTCCGAATCCGTATGCCGCAGCACCGATACCGACGTCGGCTTCCAGGTACTCACGGGCGTATCCGATATTCGATCGGTTCAGCTGATTGCAGATCAGCATGATGATGAACAACGGGACGACTCGACGAAATATCTTCGCAACGGCAGAGTCGACGGCCGGTGTCGGCGGGAGAGTGATCGGCATCGATCGCTCCGTTCTGTAGCTCGAGCGGTTTCCCGCGACCAGTGCGCGAGTGTGACCGGCACAGGCATGGATCGACCCAGTGATTGGGCTCACATGAAACAGTAGGACCGAGGATCGATGCATGTCCAAGACCATCTGCGCATCGACCGATGCAGTAGAGGTATCGGCAACTCCAGCCGGTGCTCATCGGGCCTGGCAGCAACATCGATACCGAGACTGAATCAAATACGACTTTTTTCGACTTGGACATGTATCGATCAGCCTTCTAGCGTGGTGATCTATGAGCCAGGTCACGCCCTGGTGTCAGCGCACGTACCGCACCACAGCCCTAGGAGTCACCCCATGACAGCGTCGACGACACAGTCCACCCACCTCACCGGCCGGATGATCATCGCCGGCGTCCCGGTCTTCGGTGCCGGCACGCAGATTCACGGAGTCGACCCCAGCACCGGCGAGGATCTCGAACCCGCATACGGGCACGGAGACAATGCCGACGTCGAGAGGGCCTGTGCCGCAGCGGCCGAAGCGTTCGCCGACTACCGGGCCACGTCCTCGGAGACTCGAGCTCAGTTCCTCGAGACCATCGCCGACAACATCGCCGCTCTCGGCGACACTCTGATCGAGCGCACCGTTGCCGAGTCAGGACTCCCGTTGGCCCGCATCACCGGCGAGGTCGGCCGCACCACCGGACAGCTACGCCTGTTCGCTTCCGTTCTGCGCGAGGGTAGTTGGAACGGTGCCCGCATCGATCCGGCACTGCCCGAGCGCACGCCACTGCCCCGCCCCGACATCCGCCAGCGGCAGATTCCGTTGGGCCCGGTTGCAGTGTTCGGGGCCAGCAACTTCCCGCTCGCCTTCTCCGTCGCCGGCGGCGACACCGCTTCTGCCCTAGCGGCTGGATGCCCGGTAGTGGTCAAGGCACACGATGCCCATCCCGGAACGTCCGAGCTGGTCGGTCGAGCAATCGCCGACGCTGTGGCCTCCACCGGAATGCCCTCGGGCACATTCTCACTCCTGTTCGGCTCCGGCCGCGGACTCGGTACCGCTCTGGTGACCGATCCGCGCATCAAGGCCGTCGGATTCACCGGATCCCGTTCGGGTGGAACGGCCCTCGTGGCCGCGGCGGCCGGTCGTCGCGAGCCCATCCCGGTGTACGCGGAGATGAGTTCCATCAACCCGGTGTTCGTCATGGACGGCGCGCTCGCCTCCCGCGGGGCCGAACTCGGCCGCGCCTTCGTCGCATCGCTCACGATGGGCTCGGGGCAGTTCTGCACCAACCCCGGCCTCGTGATCGCCGTCGACGGCCCGGGCCTGCAGTCCTTCACCGACGCGGCCACCACGGCGGTGCAGGAATCGACCCCCACCACGATGTTGACCCCGAACATCGCGTCGAGTTACGCGGACGGTGTCGCCACGCTGTCCGGTTCGGTCACCGAGATCGCCCGTGGTACCGAAACGGACGCTCCGAATGCCTGCCGCGCAGCACTGTTCGACACCGACGCCGACACGTTCCTCACCTCCGAGGCCGCGCAGGCCGAGGTCTTCGGCGCGTCGAGCCTCATCGTTCGCTGCACCGATGCACAGCAGGTCCGGGACGTCGCCGCGCTGCTCGAAGGCCAGCTGACCGCGACCGTGCACGCCGACGAGTCCGATCATGCCGAGGCAGGCAAGCTCCTGTCGGTTCTCGAACTCAAGGCCGGGCGCATCCTGTTCGACGGATGGCCCACCGGCGTCGAGGTCGGCCACGCGATGGTGCACGGCGGCCCCTTCCCCGCCACGTCCAACTCCCGCACGACATCGGTCGGATCGCTCGCCATCGAACGCTTCCTGCGTCCTGTTTCCTACCAGGACGTACCGACTTCGTTGCTGCCCAGCGCAATTGCCGACGGCAATCCCGACGGGATCTTCCGCCGCATCGACGGCCGGCTCACCCAAGACTGATCCACCCCACCCACATTCTCGAGGAGATCCCCATGCTCGACGGCGTCCTGTTCTTCCCCGTCACCCCGTTCACCGCTTCCGGCGAGGTCGATTACGACCTGCTGGCCGCTCATATCGCGAAGGGGGTCGACGCCGGACCCGGTGGAGTGTTCATCGCCTGCGGCACCGGCGAATTCCACGCCCTCGAAACCGAGGAGTTCGGCAAGATCGTGCGCACCGCAGTCGACGTCGTCGCGGGTCGCGTGCCGGTCTACGCCGGTGCAGGCGGATCCGTCGCCCAGGCAAAGGCATTCGCGGCGAGCGCGAAGTCGAACGGTGCTGACGGCATTCTGCTGCTCCCGCCCTACCTGGTGACGATGCCGCAGGCCGGTCTGGTCAATTACACCAAGGCCGTTGCCGGTGCATCGGATCTGCCGCTGATCGTCTACAACCGCGGCAACGCCCGCTTCACCGAGGACTCGGCAGTCGAAGTGGCGCAGCTGCCTACTGTCGTCGGATTCAAGGACGGCACGGGAGATCTCGATCAGGTCGGCCGCATCGTCCGCGCGGTGCTGGACGCGCTGGAACCGTCGGGCAAGTCTTTCCAGTTCTTCAACGGTCTGCCCACCGCGGAGGTCTCGCAGCAGGCGTACCGCGCGATCGGGGTCACGCTGTACTCGTCCGCGACGTTCGCGTTCGCACCCGAACTGGCCCTGGCGTTCTATCGTTCGCTCGACAGCGGCAACGACGAGCTCACTGCCGCACTGCTTCGCGAGTTCTTCCACCCGCTGGTTCGCCTGCGCGACAAGGTTCCCGGCTACGCCGTCTCTCTCATCAAGGCGGGCGTGACGATGGAAGGGATCGAGGCAGGCCCGGTTCGTCCGCCACTGGTGGACATCAGTGCCCCGCACCTCGAGGAACTGACCGCGATCGTCGCCGCCGGCCGGGCCGTGTTGGCCGACGAGCTCGCGGTGCACTGATGCAGGATCCGGTCCTGATCACCGGCGCTCGGATCACCCCGATCGCCTTCGTCGATCCTCCGTTGCTCAACACCGTCGGCGTGCACCAGCCCTACGCACTGCGCGCGATCATTCAGCTCGACACCGATGCCGGTGTCGTCGGCCTCGGTGAGACCTACGCCGACACTGCGCATCTCGCCCGACTCGACGCGGCCGCGCAGGCCATCACCGGCCTGGATGTGTTCGCACTCAACGCCGTTCGAGACGCTGTCGACACCGTACTGGGGACGCTGTCGATCACCGGCGGAGACGGCGTGGCAGGAATGATCACCACGGCCAGCACCACCGACCGAGTGTTCTCACCGTTCGAGATCGCCTGCCTGGACGTGCAGGGGAAAGTGCTCGGTCGGCCGGTGTCGGATCTGCTCGGCGGGAAGGTTCGCGATTCGGTTCCGTTCAGTGCGTATCTGTTCTACAAGTGGGCAGCGCATCCCGGTGGACAGCCGGACGAGTGGGGCGAGGCAGTCGACCCGGCCGGTCTGGTACGGCAGGCCCGAAAGATGATCGACAAGTACGGCTTCGAGGCCATCAAGGTCAAGGGTGGTGTCTTTCCGCCCGATGAGGAGATAGCCGGAATCAAGGCACTACGGGAAGCGTTCCCCGAGCTGCCGCTTCGGCTCGACCCCAACGCGGCGTGGACGGTCGACACGTCCATCCGCGTCGCGGCCGAACTCGACGGCATCGTCCAATATCTGGAAGACCCGACTCCGGGGCTGGAGGGTATGGCAGAAGTCGCGCGGGAGGCGAAGATGCCACTGGCTACCAACATGTGCGTCGTCGCATTCGATCACCTGAAGCCGGCCGTACAGAAGGACTCGGTTCAGGTGGTGCTGTCCGACCACCACTACTGGGGAGGTCTGCAGCGTTCGAGGCTGCTCGCCGGAATCTGCGAGACCTTCGAGATGGGCTTGTCGATGCACTCCAACAGCCACCTCGGCATCAGCCTGGCCGCGATGGTGCACCTCGCTGCGGCAACGCCCAACCTCACCTACGCCTGCGACACTCACTGGCCGTGGAAGGACGAGGATGTCATCGTTCCGGGTGTCCTGAACTTCGTCGACGGGGCAGTGGCCGTTCCCACGGCCCCGGGTCTGGGCATCGAGATCGACGAGGATGCTCTGGCGGCGCTGCATCAGCAGTACCTCGATTGCGGAATCCGGGATCGCGACGACACCGGATACATGCAGAGCATCGATCCGAGCTTCCAGAACACCTGCCCGCGCTGGTAAAGCGAGTCCCTGCACCCGCACAGCGCTAAACTCGCCCGAGGTCGTGGGGATCTGTGCGAGAGGTTCGTCCTGTGAACAGTGGCTGGCAGTATTCCCCTGCCTCGGTGGCTCGTACGTCCGGCGTCAACTGTCTGGTCAGCGGCCTTGTCGGTGTCACCTCGATCGCGACAGAAGGTCCTCTGGCCGCTCCGATCCTGCTCGCCCTTGCGGTGTCGTGGTGCGGACTGGGCGTGTACATGATCGCCGCGGCACCGGTGCTCTCCCGTCGCCTGTATCTGATGATGCACCTGTCGGGACTGACCAGTATCGCGCTGTTCTGCACCGCAGCGGGCGGGCACACCGTCGCACTGTCCGGAATCTTTCTGCAACTGCTGCTGGTGACGCCCGCCTTCATCGTGCTTCCTCATCGCGTCGCACGTCGGACGACCGTGCTCAATGCGCTCTACATCGCGTATCTGGGCATCGTGGTGGGAGAGATCGATCCTGCGCTGGTGATCAACGCCGAGCTCGTGTTGATCGCGATCGCCATTTCTGCGGCGTGGGTACAGAGCGTGGCGTCGAACTCCGAGATCGACCACCTCACCGGGCTCTCGAATCAGCGACGGCTCAGCCGTGAACTGGATGCGCGGCCCGGCACCAGAGGCAGTTCGAGAATCGATGCGATCGCTGTCGTGGACATCGATCGGTTCAAGGTGATCAACGACGACTTCGGGCACGCGGCAGGCGATCACGCACTCGAGCTCGTCTCGTCCGCTCTCCGCACGTGCCTGCCTCGGCAGTACCTGCTCAGCCGCTCCGGCGGCGACGAGTTCACGGTGCTGTGCACGTCGGGCTCGGTCGCCGAGTTGAGCACCGCCGTCGACTGCGTCCGGGCCGAGCTGCCGTCGGATCTGACGATCTCGGTGGGAGTGGCGGGTAGGCAGGGCACCGAGTCCGCCCGCACCACTCTCGGCCGAGCCGATCGGGCGCTGTACGAATCGAAGAACCTCGGCCGAAATCGCACGACCGTCCACGACTAGGTCAGCTCGAAGCACCGACCTTGCGGAACAGCAGATCGATCATCGTCCGTTTCGATGCCTCGTCCTGCGGGTGTGTCAACATGGCCTCGATGACGAAGACGATCATGCGGGTCGCCGGCTCGATGTCGGTGTCGGCGACCCCGTCGTTGCGCAGTTCGACGGCGATCCACTGCTCCCACAGCGCATGGAAGTCGTTGTGCCACTTGTCTATACAGGCCGATACCGAGGTGCGCGAGTGGACCGTGTCGACCAGTCGGTGATATTTCTCCAGCTCGTCCACGACCCAGAGAACCTGCTCGGTCACCGACTTGTCGGCGAGGGCAACGAACCGGCTCAGCGCGTCGGCATGGATCTGGTCCAGCACGCCGACCAGTAGCTCGTCCTTGTCACCGAAGTACCAATAGATCGTATTGGTCGTCACTCCGGCAGCGGTGGCGATCCGCCCCATCGGGGTGTGCTCGTAACCGTCGTCGACGAACAGCGACCGAGCTGCGTTCACGATCTCGGAACGCTTCTCGGCGCGATCGACGGGTCGACGGTTGCGCGGCATTCCGCGATCCTATCTTGATCGGCATTCAAGAGGCTGCTAGCTTCTTGAATGCCGATCAAGAATCCGAAAAAGGGACGACCGACATGAGTGCCGACAACCAGACCGGATACACCCGAACCGACGAATGGTTCGACTCGGAAGGGGTCCGTTGCGCCGTCGCGGTGTACCGACCCGCCGAATCCAGCGGGGATACCCCTGCCGTCGTCATGGCCCACGGCTTCGGCACCCCACGCGTCATTCGCCTCTTCGCCTACGCAGAGGTCTTCGCCCGCGCCGGTTACACCGTTCTCGTCTTCGACTACCGGCACTTCGGTGACAGCGACGGGGAGCCGCGACAGCTGCTCGACATCGGCAAGCAACTCGTCGACTGGCGCAACGCCGTCGCCTACGCACGAACACTCGAGGGCGTCGACTCGGATCGCATCGTCGGTTGGGGTACTTCCTTCGCAGGCGGACACGTGCTCACTCGGGCCGGCGCAGGCGAGAACTTCGCGGCCGTCATCGCCCAGATCCCACACGTGGACGGAATCGCGGCCGTGCGCGCGACCGGGCTTCGGCGCACTCTCCAGCTGGCCCCGTCAGCGGTGATCGACCGGATCCGCGCTTTGCGCGGACGATCACCCCGATACGTGGACTCGGTCGGCAATCCCGGTGATCTGGCTGTCATGACCTCACCCGACGCCGTTCCCGGACGCGACCGACTCCTCCTCGAATCCGGCCTGAGCGAGGGCGACTACCCGGAAAACGTTGCCGCACGGATACTCCTGCGCATCGGGCTGTACTCACCCGGCCGCACCGCGTCGTCCATCAGATGCCCGGTGCTGTTGCAGATCATGTCCGACGACGTGGTCACACCGGCGTACGTCACCGTGAAGGTCGCAGCGAGAATTCCCGACGCCACCGTGCACATCCACAAGGGCGGACACTTCGATCCCTATGTGCAACCGCTGTTTCCGGTCATCGTCGACGAGCAGCTCGCGTTCCTGAAAAGGGTTGTGCCGGCGCAGTAGAGCTACTGCTCGGCAGGGTCGGCGTTCGTCAACGGCGCGACGATGTTGGCGAGCATGGTCGCGATGGTGGCGACGACGATGCGCCGTTCCGCGGCGTAACCGCTCTGGTACCAGGTCATCGCGGTGTGGCTGATTCCGCCGATCGCGGCGGTGGCGAGCAGGTCGATATCCACATCGGGCCCCGACTCCACGTCGCCCGCGAACGTGCGGAGGTAGCCGAGCAACAGCGTCCCGAACTGCTGCATCACCGTCAGATACGTCTGCTCGACGCGCGGACTGACCCCGAGCACCTCCATCCACACCACCCGGGCCAGGTGCGGGTCCTCGACGACCCGAAAGAAGGGATCGAGCAACTGTTCGGCGGCGGCCCTGAGGTCGCCGTCGGAATCGATCTCCGCCATCGTGTCGGACACCGAATCAGTGAGGTGTGCAATGCATTCGGCGTAGACCGCGAGCAGGAGATCCTCGGTCCTGTCGAAGTACTGATAGAAGTGCCGGTCGGCGATCTTGGCCTCGCGGCACAGTCCGCGCACGGTGGCCGCTCGGTATCCGACGCTGCCGAACACCCGCAGTCCGGCATCCAGCAGTTGCCGCCGCCTTCGGTCGTCGCGGTCGACGGCACTCTCACCGCCGTAGGCCCGCCCGGGAGCATCGGACACTGCGCTCATGACCGTCGGGCATCCAGTTCGGCAGTCAGACGGATCAATTCGGCGTCCCGCTCCATCGCGGCGTCCATGATCGGGTTCACGATGCCGCGCAGTATCGAGATCGGAATCCAGCGACCAGGTACGGCAATGCGCGCAGCTCTTCGTCCGATCCCTCGAACGGCCACCCGGGCGAGCTTGTCCGGGGTGATCGGGCGGAGTAGCGGCGTGGGGAAGGCGCGGTCGATCATGGCTGTCGCGACGTCGTCGCCGCCGAATGCGACCTCGGCGATCGGCGTCGCGACCCATCCCGGATACAGCACTCCCGCTGTCGCTTTCGTGCCCGCAAGTTCCGCGCGCAGAGCACGCCCGAGCTGTTCGACCGCTGCCTTCGATGCCGCGTACGGTGCATTCGCCAGGCCGTTGAGGTACGCGTACGTGGACGAGGTGATCAATACGTAGCCGCCTGACTCGACGATGTGTGGGAGGGCGGCACGCACCGTGTTCCACACGCCGATCAGGTTGACGCCGATGACGCGCTCGAAAACTCCGTCTTCGACGGACCGTATGGTCGATGCCTGTGCACCGCTGGAGATTCCGGCGTTGGCCATAACGATGTCAAGCGTGCCGAAGGTCTCGATCGCGGTGGCGACGGCCGCGTCGAGCTGCTCCCGCACGGTGACGTCGGCGTAGGCGATCGCCACGCGCTGGTTGCCAAGTTTCGCCGCCACCGATTCGAGGTCGGTCGATTTCATGTCGACGAGGACGATCGACGCACCGCGTCGATGCAGCGCCGACGCAACGGCGGAACCGATGCCGCCTGCTGCTCCCGTGATCAGCGCTACCTGGCCCGAGTGATCCTTCATGCCGACACCTCGTTTTTCGCGGTCGCCTCGGTGGGCGAGAAGTGAATGTGGTGTTCCTGCGGACGAAATCGCTTGGCCCACCGGCGGAAGGTGAAGCTGAAGCCGGGGAACATCGCCACGACGTGCCCGGATTTGGATTGATACCAGCTGTGGCAGCCGCCGTCCTTCCAGACGGTGCCCTCCATCTCGCGGTGAATCTTGTCGGTGTAGGCCTGTTCTGCATCTGCAGTGACCTCGATCGCCAGTGCCCCACTGTGCCTGACGGCGTCGATCGCCCGCACGATGTACTCCATCTGCGCCTCGATGAGGAAGATGGCGGAGGTGTGGCCGATACCGGTGTTCGGTCCGGTGACGACGAAGAGATTGGGAAAGCCGGGAATCGTGGTGCCGAGGTAGGCGCGCGGGTACGGATCCCAGACCTCGGACAGGGCCCGGCCGTCGCGGCCGATCACCGGGTACGAGATGACGCCGTCGGTGGCGTCGTATCCGGTGGACCACACGAGGAGATCGACGTCGACGTGTTCGCCGGTGGTGGTGACGATTCCGGTTTCGGTGATCTCGGCGATACCGTCGTTCCTGTCGTGCAGAGTGACGTTCGATTTCCCGAGTGCCGGATAGAGCGTGTTGGACAGCAGCACTCGTTTGCAACCGATGGTGAAGTCCGGGGTGACCTTGGTCCGAAGTTCGGTGTCCGGAACCTGAGACTCGATGTGTTTCAGAGCAGTTCGCTGGGCTACGGCTTTGAGCATTCGCCGCGAGTACTTGAACCCGATGATGCGGGTCTCGAGGGTCCAGTAGATGCCGGCGCGAACCGCCCTTCGAATCGGTTCGATGCGCAACAGCTTTCGCTGGATCGCCGTGAATTCACGATCGTGGCGCGGCATCACCCAGTGCGGGGTGCGCTGAAAGACGTGTAGCTGCTCCACGTCGGGTTGGATCGCGGGGATCACCTGTGCGGCGCTGGCACCGCTGCCTACGATCGCCACTCTCTTGCCGGCGTGGTCGTACTCGGTGTGCCAATCGTTGGTGTGGAACTGGGTGCCCTGGAACTTCTCTCTCCCGGGGAACGGCGGTACGACGGGTGTACTGAGTGGTCCCGACGCGTTGACGACGAACTTCGCCGCGTAGTCACCCCGCGAGGTGATGATGGTCCAGTGGTCTCCCGCCCATTCGATCTTCCTGACGTCGGTGTCGACATGCGTACGAGCCGGCAGACCGTTCGATTCGAGCACGTGGTCGGTGTATCGCTCCAGTTCCTCGCGTTCGGCGAACATGCGCGACCACTCGAACGGCTCGGAGGCGATCGAGTACAGCGGACTCTGCACGTCGACGGCTGCGCCCGGGTAGCGGTTCTGCTTCCACGTGCCGCCGAGGAAAGGACGCCTCTCGAGAATGACGAAGTCGTCGATCCCGCGATCGAGCAGAGCTTTGGCTGCGCACTGGCCACCGAAGCCGCTGCCGATGATGACCACACTGTGCATCTGCATATCGACTGACCCCTCCCACGGGCGCGGCATCCGATGACGCGCGTCATCACTTTAAAGTGATGACGCGTGATTCCGCAATGGAATCGAGTCGACCCGCCAGAGGTCAACGACGGGTCGCGTACCGCACCAAGGACGCCCCCGACGGAAATGCTCTGCACTCCAGGAGGCGCAACCACTGCGACGGAGTTCCGTCGAACAATCGTTCGCCGTGCCCGCGCACGTAAGGGAACTGGAACAAGCGGTATTCGTCCACGAGGTCCAACGCGATCAACTCCCGACACAGGGTGATACTCCCCGTGCAGACGATGTCCGATCCGCTCGAATTCTTGATCCTCGTGACCTCGTCGATCAGTCGGCCGGACAGCACGGTCGAGTTCACCCACCCGGGGTCTGTCAGCGTCGAGGACACGACGTACTTCGCAACGCGGTTCAGGTGATCGGTCACACCGGTTGTGTCATCGGTTTTCGGACCCCAGTAGTCGCGCATACTCTCGAAGGTCGAGCGCCCCACCAAGAATCCATCCGACTCGTCTCTCTGCGCGGCCAGCGCCGCGTCGAGCTCGGGGTCCCCGCCTGCACGAGCGAACCAGTCGTCGGTCGCCTCGATGACTCCATCGACAGTGATGTTCTGTGTGATCACCAGTGAGCGCATGCTCGACGTATACCACCCCAACCGCTCGTCCGAATCACGATCGCCCGAAAAAGGTCGAAGACTGCGCCTCCGCGCGTGCGCAACCGTTGGTCTGCGGACCGGGGTCGACGCAGGTCGAGACCCACCCGTAGCGTTGGACGCATGTCGCGATCACCACGTAACCGGAAATCCCCCGCCGCTCCGAGAAAGCGAGCCTCTTCCGCACTCCAGGCCGGGCACCTTCGCGTGATCGCAACCGGCGGTCTGGGCGAGATCGGCCGGAACATGACCGTGTTCGAGTTCGACGGAAAACTGCTCATCGTCGACTGTGGTGTGTTGTTCCCCGAGGAGCACCAGCCCGGCGTCGACGTCATCCTGCCCGACTGGAGTTGCATCCGGGACCGCCTCGACGACGTCGTGGCGATCGTCCTGACGCACGGGCACGAGGACCACATCGGCGGCGTCCCGTACCTGCTGCGCGAGCGCGGTGACATTCCCGTCATCGCGTCGCGGCTGACGCTGCATTTCCTGGCCGCCAAGTTCGACGAGTTCAAGGTCTCGACGACGCTGATCGAGGTCGAAGCGGGGCAGACACGTCAGGAAGGTCCGTTCGAGCTCGAGTTCGTCGCCGTCAACCATTCGATCCCCGACGGCCTCGCCATCGCCATCCGTACCGACGCAGGCCTGGTGCTGCACACCGGCGACTTCAAGATGGATCAGTTCCCGCTCGACGGTCGCATCACCGATCTCCGTAGCTTCGCGCGCCTCGGCGAGGAAGGGCTCGATCTTCTCCTCGTCGACTCGACCAACGCCGAGGTTCCCGGGTTCATGGTCTCCGAACGCGATCTGGTCCCGGCCATCGAGAAGGTGTTCCGCGAAACGTCGGGACGCGTGATCGTCTCAAGCTTCGCCAGTCACGTCCACCGCATTCAGCAGGTGCTCGACGCCGCGCATGCGCAGGGCCGCAAGGTCGCGTTCGTGGGGCGATCGATGGTGCGCAACATGAAGATCGCGACCGATCTGAGCTACCTCGACGTACCCGACGGGCTCGTGGTCGATCTGCCGAAGCTCAACCGGCTTCCGGCGCACAAGATCACGCTGATCTGCACCGGATCGCAGGGCGAGCCCCTCGCCGCGCTCTCGCGGATGGCGTCGGGCGAACACCAGATCAAGGTGGGCGACGGCGACACCGTACTGATGGCCAGCAGCTTGATCCCCGGTAACGAGAACGCGATCTACCGCGTCATCAACGGTCTCGTCGAGAAGGGTGCACGCGTGGTGCACAAGGGAAATGCCAAGGTGCACGTCTCCGGCCACGCCAGCGCGGGCGAGCTCGTCTACTGCTACAACATCCTCGAACCCGCCAATGTGCTTCCCGTCCACGGTGAAGCGCGACACCTGCGCGCCAATGCCGATCTCGCGATCAGGACCGGCGTACCGCGTGATCGTGTGCTGATCGCCGAGAACGGAAGCGTCATCGACCTGTTCGACGGCGTCGCACAGATCACCGGAAGTGTCCCCATCGAACTGATCTACGTCGACGGCAGTGCCGTCGGTGGGGTGACCGAGGATTCGTTGGCCGAGCGCCGGCTGCTCGCCAACGAGGGCGTCCTGACCGTCATCGCCATCGTCGATCCCGATACCGGCCTGCTGGTCGACGACGTCGACTTCATCGGACGCGGATTCGCGCACGAGGCCAACGCTTTCGACTCGTTGGCCAAGGCGATCGGCAAGACCCTCACCCGCGAGAGCGACGTGAACGTGGCCTCCCGCGAGCACATCGAAAAGCGCATCGTGCAGGAGTCGGCGCGCTGGGCCAAGCAGACCCTGGGCCGTCAGCCCCTCATCGTTCCGGTCGTCGTCGACGGCTAGAGCACGTCTTCTCGGTGACGAGGTGAGTGACCACAAGAAGCCGCGCGTGGAACGGCTTCTGCCCGGTACGCCAGGGTCGGCCTGTCGTGCCGGGTCGCCGGTCCCCTCGCCCGATCCGAGCAAATTGTGCGTTCGGCCCCTGTGGATGGTTCCTGCCCCTAGAGTCGTGTGAATAGCTCCGGTAACGATCCGGAACGTCGACCGGGGGGTCTCGATGGGGAAGTACGCGAAGTTCGGCCGTCGGTATGCGGCGGTGGTCGCTGCGGTGTCACTGGTGGTGTCGGGCGGGCAATGGTCGGCGGCTGCCGATCCACTCGGCGATTTCCAGAATCCACCGCGCACCGCCGAATCGATCGCCGCGACACCGCTCGACGATCCGTGGGTCGTTCCGCCGCCCGGATACGAAACAGCTACTCCCGGAACAGTTCTACGGACCCGCAGCGTCACCGTCGGACCACTTGCCACCCCGGTCACCACCACTCAACTGCTGGTCGCCTCGACCGACGCGAAGGACCGCCCCGCTGCCATCGTCACCAGCGTCATCGTCCCGACCGCGCCCTGGACCTCGCCCGGTCCGCGCCCTGTTGTCGCCTACAACATGGCCATCGATTCGCTCGGTGCCACGTGCGAGCCATCGTGGACCATGCAACGCGGCATCGCTCCGGAATTGGCACCCGTGCAACTGCTTCTGGCGCGGGGCTACGCCGTCGTCGTCACCGACCATCAGGGGCCGCGCCATGCATACGCCGTCGGACCGATGGCGGCACATGCCGTACTCGACGGTCTGCGCGGAGCGGTCACGACCGCCGCGATCGGCCTCGATCCGACTGCGCCCCTGGGTATTACGGGCTACTCGGGCGGGGCGATCGCATCGGGCTGGGCCGTGCAGGAGGCTCCGGCCTACGCCCCCGAACTGAACATCGTCGGCGCAGCGTTCGGCGGAACGCCCACCGACTTCGCGCTGCTACGTCAGTCCATGAACGGCAACGCAGCGTCTGCGGTGTTCCTCGCGGCAGCGATGGGCGTTGCGCGCGAGTACCCCGAGATGCTCTCGCTCTACAACGACGACGGGTGGCGGCTCGCACAGGCGTCGAAGGACTTGTGCATCGTCGGGATCGCTCCGTTCGGAATCGTTGCTCCGATCCGCATCGAGTCACTGTCCATCACTCCCGATGCGTTCAATTCACCGCTGGCGCTCGCGGTTGCCGATCGGAATCGGTTGGGAGACGGCGGAACTCCGACGGCACCGGTGTTCATGTATCACGGACAGCAGGAGTTCTGGATTCCGAAGGAAGGTCCGGAGGCCGTGTTCGACAAGTGGTGTTCACGCGGAGCCGACGTCCGCCTCGAGGAATACCTGGGTGAACACAGCATCGTGGCCGGCACCGGAGCTCCCGCTGCGTTCGCGTGGTTGGACGACCGCCTCGCGGGAATTCCGGTTCGACCCGGATGCAGTAGCTTCGGCCGCTAGGGCCGAACCTACTCGCTCCGCACTACTGCTCCGCGAGTCGACAGCACCTCGGTCAGTTCCTCTGCGTAGGCGAGCTGCCGCCGCAGCGTGCGGCAGCTGTCCTCGGCCTTGGTATGACATTCACGAACGAAGGCCGCGGCCGACGACCTCGCGTCGTCGGCCGCGTTCTCGTCTCCGAGGATGTCGAGGGATTCCAGGAGCTGTTTCATCTCGGCCAGGGTGAAGTCGAGCGGCTTCATCCGGCGGATTACGAGCAGACGCTCGACGTCGGTCTCGGTGTACAGCCGAAAACCACCGGCCGAGCGGGCAGAGGGGGTGACCAGGCCGACGTCGTCGTAATGACGAACCGTGCGGATGGACAGCTCGGTGCGTTGAGCCACCTGTCCGATCTGCATGTGTGTGCCGTCGTCTGCCATAAGCCGCCTCTCCTCGCCCGAGCGTCCACCCTAGTCAGTGCTCGCCGCCCAGGTTTCCACTGAGACGATCGTGCCGCTCGACCGATGGCGCGTTCATACCGACGATCTCCACCGTCTTGCCCTTCGCCGCGTACTTGGTGGTGATGGCGTCGAGAGTCGCCACGGTCGAGGCGTCCCAGATGTGCGACTCGGACATGTCGATGACGACGTTCTTCGGATCTCCGACGTAGTCGAACTGATAGATCAGATCGTTGCTCGACGCGAAGAACAGCTCGCCCTTCACCGCGTAGACGCGCGTGTCCTCGTCCGGATGAGCCACATCGACCACCTCGGTCAGGTGCGCAACCCTCCTGGCGAACAGCACCATCGCGGTGACGACACCGACGACGACGCCGTAGGCCAGGTTGTGGGTGACCACGGTGACAGCGACCGTGACAACCATGACGAGAGTTTCGCTCTTGGGCATGCGCCGCAACGTCTTCGGGTGAATGCTGTGCCAGTCGAAGGTGCCGACCGACACCATGATCATCACGGCGACCAGCGCGGCCATCGGAATGAGCGCGACGATGTCACCGAGCCCGACCACCAGGATCAGCAGGAAGGTGCCGGCGAGGAACGTCGAGATACGGGTTCGAGCACCGGAGACCTTGACGTTGATCATGGTCTGGCCGATCATCGCGCAGCCGCCCATACCGCCGGTGAACCCGGTGACCAGATTCGCCACACCCTGACCCCATCCCTCACGAGTCTTGTCGGAGTGCGAATCGGTGATGTCGTCGACGAGCTTGGCCGTCATCAGCGATTCGAGCAGACCGACAAGGGCGATGGCCAGTGCGAACGGCGCGATGATCGACAGCGTGTCGAACGTGAACGGCACGTCCGGTATCAGGAACGACGGCAGCGAGGACGGCAGCTCGCCCTCGTCGCCCACGTCCGGGACGGCCAGCGCGAAGACGAGAGTGACGGCGGTGAGTATCACGATCGCGATCAGAGGTGCAGGCACGACGGAGGTGAGCTTCGGTAGGAAGAACATGACGAGCAGTCCGACCGCGACCATCGGGTACACCAACCACGGCACCCCGATCAGGTACGGCACCTGCGAGGTGAAGATCAGGATCGCCAGCGCGTTGACGAATCCGACCATGACGCTGCGCGGGATGAACCGCATGAGTTTGGCGACACCGAGGACGCTCAACACGATCTGCAGGACGCCGCCGAGGATCACCGCGGCGATGAGGTAGTCGAGGCCGTATTCACGGGCCACCGGGGCGACAACCAGGGCGATCGCCCCGGTGGCCGCAGAGATCATCGCCGGTCGGCCACCGACGATGGAGATGGTGACGGCCATCGTGAACGACGCGAACAGCCCGACGCGCGGATCGACACCGGCGATGATCGAGAACGAAATGGCCTCCGGGATCAACGCCAGCGCCACCACCAGCCCAGCGAGAACCTCGGTTTTCAGTCGCCTCGGTGAGCGCAACGCACCCAGCACCGAGACGTCTTCGACGGCGGTGGCAGGCACCTGGGCAGCTCGAGACACGACAACTCCGTTCGATGGGTGCGAGGGACTGCGACAGGTTCGGCGTCCGCTCCGGCGGCAACTCTACTCTTACCGGAGAGAAGGTTGTCAATCGTCGGGGTTTCGACGAGGTGCGCTAGATTCATACGAGAAACACGCCGAAACTCCCCAGCGCGATGCAAGGAATGAATGGATGTTCTCGCTCAACAGGCTGTCCTGCTTCATCGCTGTCGCCGAGGAGTTGCACTTCGGCCGGGCTGCCGAGCGGCTGCACATGACACAACCGCCGCTGAGCAGGCAGATTCAACAGCTCGAGAGCGAAGTGGGAGTGCAGCTCATCGACCGCACGAGCCGGTCGGTCACCCTGACCGCCGCGGGCCTGGCGTTCCTTCCCGAGGCTCGACGCATCCTCGACCTCGCCGAGGGCGCATTGCTGACGGTGCGACGTGTGCCCACCGGAGACCTGGGGACCGTGGTCGTCGGATTCACCGGCGCATCGGCGCACGCGGTGCTGCCGCAGTTGCTCGACGCCGCACGCGACAAACTTCCCGACGTGAAACTTGTTCTGCGCGAGATGGTCTCGTCGGTGCAGATGGAATCCTTGGCCGTCGGCGATCTGGATCTCGGATTGGCCAGGCCACCACTCAAGCGGCCGGGTATCGCATCGCGGCCGGTGCTGCACGAGTCGTTGATCGCCGCCATGCCCCACGACCACCCTCTTGCCGAGAAGGCCGAACTGACGGTGGAGGACTTCGACGAGCAGCCGATCATCATGTACTCACCCGTCGATGCGCGGTACTTCCACGAACTGCTGATCAGCACGTTCACCATCGTCGGCGTCACCCCGCGCTACGTGCAGTACGTGACCCAGGTCCACACCATGCTGGTCCTCGTCCGCTCGGGCATCGGATTGGCACTGGTGCCGGAGTCCGCGTCGACCATGCGTCCGAAAGGTGTTGTGTTTCGGCCGGTTCGGACCGTCAAGGAACGGCCTGTCGAGCTCGACGCAGCCTGGCGGCCGGACAACGACAACCCGGCGCTGCACCGTTTCATGACCGATGTACTGCCGACGCGGGAGTGGTCGTGATGCGCCGCTGATCGAGTTGCCGAGCGTGCCCGAAACCGCAAGTGAGCGCCCTTTTCACCGACTGCGCGCCCCCGATCAGCTAATAGCGGGGGCGCGCAGTCGATAAAAGCGGTGTGAGGTCCCCGTTTGCGTGATCGATGTGATTCGACACGGCAGGACCCGCCGATGACGCGCATTCAGCGCGGCAACCCCACCGGCGGCTTGACGGCCGTCACCGGGCAGTGGGCCTCGAGCAGGACACGCTGAGAGATGCTGCCCATGAACAATTTTCCGACGGGTGATCGACGCCGGATGCCGATGACGACGAGCTGAGCCTGCTCGTCGAACGAGAGGTCGATCAGATTGTCGGCATGCGAGCGGCCTGCTTCGTTGTCGTGAATCTTCGTCGTGACACCGAGCGCCGACGCCTCCTCGCGAGCCGATTCGACGGTGGCAGCGAAGTCCGCCTCGCCTGCGCTGTCGTTCTCGGCCACGATGAGCAAGTCCGTTTCGCGCATGAGTGCCTCACGAAATGCGAAGGGCAGTGTGCCTTTTCCTTCGATGGTCGGCGAGTAGCCGACGACGACGGTCACTTCGTCACCGGTGTGACGAGGGTGCCGTCGGCCAGGAAGCGATCGAGGTTCTCGAGCGTGAGCGCTTCCATCGCGGCGCGGGTCTCCACCGTTGCGCTACCCACGTGCGGCAGCAGCACCACGTTGTCCATCGCCACCAGAGCGTCGGGCACGTTCGGTTCGTGGGCAAAGACGTCCAGGCCGGCACCGGCGAGCTGCCCCGCTGCAAGCAACTCGATCAGCGCTTCCTCGTCGACGACGCTTCCGCGCGCCACGTTGATCAAATACCCCTGCGGCCCCAGCGCTTCGAGCACAGCTCGGTCGACCAGATGCGCAGTTCCCGAGCCGCCGGACGCGGCGATGATCAGCACGTCGACGTTCTCTGCGAGCGCTCTCGGGCCGGCAGCGTAGACATACGGCGAACCGTCGATCTCGTTACGATTGTGGTACGAGATCTCGCAGCGAAACCCTCTGAGCCGATCGGCAATTGCCGAACCGATGCGGCCGAGTCCGATGATTCCGACGCGCGTGCCGGTGACCTGACGCGTCAGTGGCGTGTTGCCCTCGGCGGGCCAGCGGCCGGCACGCACGAATCGCTCGGCGGACGAGAGCCCGCGCACGGTATCGATCAGCAAGCCGACAGCCAGGTCCGCCACGCAATCGGTCAGCACGTCGGGGGTGTTGCTCACGGCGATTCCGCGTTCGGCTGCGGCGTCGACGTCGGTGGTGTCGTAGCCGACACCGAAGTTGACGACGGCTCCGAGCTGGGGCAACCGGTCCATCAGCGCAGCATCGACTCCGGTCCGGCCGGAGGTGACGACCGCGGTGATCGAACTGCCGTGTGCGGCCAGAAAGTCCTCGCGCTCGTCGCCCTCGGGAAGAACCAGCGCGTCGTACTCGGAAACCAAGGTGTCCATCAACGACGGTTTGAGTGGTCCAACTCGGAGCACTCGACCGCCCTGTTGCGAATCCTGCTGCGACACAGAGGTTTTCTCTGAGCTGACGGTGACCATTGTTCTCCTCGCGAGATGGTGGAACGTGCGCGTTTCCTGTACGGTATGCCGCTTCTCGAATACCTGTCCAACACGGAAATAACATGGACCGATACCCAAACGGCATGAACGACCCATTGCCGATGCCGCCTCGACTACCCCGACCTGCATCGGGCCTGGTCAGTCCCCCATGCCTGTGACCCAAACCCCATCGAAGCGTCCGATGTGACCCACGAAACTGCTCGAAAACCGGTTTTCGTCCGGTTGACGATGAAGATCGCACGCTCCTACCGTGTGTCTACCGTCACAGATTCGGCTGCGACATGCAGACGCGGATCCTTTTTCCCACTGGAGGCCACCATGAGCCCTGCACTCTTCGTGCAGCAGGGACGGAACCATCGCGTCATCGCATCAGCCGTTGGCGCACTGTCACTTTCATTGATCGTGAGCGGCTGCACCGTCGCCAACTCCAACAACGGTGGAGCCGCTCGCGCCGACACCTTGCGCATCGTTCTTCCGCAGGAACCGCCGACTCTCGAGGCGTGCGATGTCTCGCTCACGTCGGTCGGGGTCGTCACCCGCTCGAACATCACCGAGCCCCTCATGGAACGCAACCCCAGCACCGGCGATCTCGAGCCCAAGCTCGCCGACTCGTGGGAACAGACCTCCGACACGGAGTGGACGTTCGCGATCCACCCCGGCGTGACCTTCAGCGACGGCAGTCCCTTCGAAGCCGAGGACGCCGCGTTCTCCATCGACCGCACGGTCAATTCGGAACTGGGCTGCAACGTCGAAGGTTATGTGTTCGGTGACGCGAACCTGGTGGTGAACGCAGTCGATCCGATGACACTGACTGTGCAGTCCCCGGAACCCGACCCCATCCTGCCGCTACGTCTGTCGTTCGTCGAGATGGTCCCACGCACAGCCAGCTACACCGAGCGCGTGCGTGAACCGATCGGAACGGGACCGTTCGCGATCGAACGCTGGGACTACGGACAGAAGCTCTCGCTCGTACGCAACGAGACCTACTGGGGTCCGAAGCCCGAGTACGCCAGGGCCGAATACCAGTGGCGCAGTGAGGGAAGCGTCCGCGCCTCGATGGTGACCAACGGCGAGGCCGAGATCGCAACATCGGTCGGCCCGGAGGACGGGGCAGGTGACCTGGGAGTCGCTTACCCCAACAACGAGACCACGGCGCTCCGCATCCAGGCAGCGCAGCCGCCGCTGGACGACATGCGGGTGCGGCAGGCGATCAACTACGCGATCAACCGCGGCGGCATCGTCAAAGCACTGTTCCGCGGACTCGGCTCGCCTGCAGCGCAACTCATCTCCGAGGGGGTCGTGGGATTCAACGAGGAGTTGACGCCGTGGCCCTACGACATGGACCGGGCCCGCACGCTGATCGACGAGGCCCGCGCCGACGGCGTACCCGTGGACACCGAGATTCGACTCATCGGGCGCACCGGACAGTTCCCCAAGATCAACGAAACAGTCGAGGTGATCCAGAACTCGCTGTCCAAGATCGGCATGAACGTCACGATCGAAATGATGGATGCCGCCGGCACTGCCGAATATCAGGAACGCCCGTTTCCGGACGTCGGGCCCTACCTGCTGGTGATTCAGCACGGTAACCAGGCCGGCGACTCGGCCTTCACCGTCGACCAGTACTTCACCAGCGACGGATTCCAGAGCGCCTACGGCACAGCTGAATTCGACAAAGAGATCGCCGCGGCGGGCGCACTGACCGGAGAAGACAGGCAGGACGCGTACGCGCAGGTGTTCGCCGACGAACCGAAGGACATCATGCAGATGGCCTACATCGCGCACATGAACGGTGTGCTCGCCAAGGCGTGCTCGGTCGACTACACCCCCAACTCGGCCACGGTCGACGAAATGCATCTCGCCGCGATGACTCGCGCCGATACCGAGAGGCCCTGACATGTTCAGATTTCTCCGCAGACGGATCTACACCAGCCTCGTTCCGCTGTTCGTCGTCCTGCTCGGCGTGTTCTTCCTCGCTCGGCTCACCGGCGACCCCACCAGCCTGTACCTACCCGAGTCGGCAACTCAGGCCCAGCGCGAGGCGTTCCGCGCCACCAACGGCTTCGATCAGCCGGTGCTGACGCAGCTGCTGGACTACTTCAAGGGCGTCGTGCAACTCGACTTCGGGCAGTCGCTCCGTACCGGCGAGGACGCGTCGGCGATGGCACTGCGCGCATTCCCGGCGACACTGCAGCTGGCGTTCGCGACGATGTTCCTCGCGATCCTCGGTGCCGTGATCATCGGCTGCTGGGCCGCGTACCGGCCCAACTCGCTGGCCGATCGCATCTCGAGCCTGCTGTCGATGACCGCAGCCAGCATTCCCGATTTCTGGTTCGCCATCATGGGCGTCTACGTCTTCGCCATCCTGTTCGGCTGGCTGCCCACCTCCGGT
The DNA here is from genome assembly GCF_002259075.1 of Rhodococcus sp. 15-725-2-2b. Classification (NCBI taxonomy): domain Bacteria; kingdom Bacillati; phylum Actinomycetota; class Actinomycetes; order Mycobacteriales; family Nocardiaceae; genus Rhodococcus; species Rhodococcus sp. 15-725-2-2b. The sequence goes on from NZ_NPFL01000006.1 coordinate 233,291, forward strand.
GTCGACAACGGAATGCTCTCCTGGATACTGCCGATCGCGACTCTGCTCATTCGTCCCCTCGGAGTCCTCACCCAGGTGGTGCGCGGCGCAATGGTCTCGGCACTGTCGGCACCGTACGTTCGACTCGCGAGAAGCAAAGGCGCAGGCGACCTTCGGGTCGTCACCCACCACGCTCTACGCAATGCCGCGGCACCGGCGCTGACCGTCGCAGGCGACCTGATGGTCGGACTCGTCAACGGCGCGGTGGTCGTCGAGGCCATCTTCGGCTGGCCGGGCATCGGAAAACTGATGATCGACGCCATCCTGCAGCGCGACTTCGCGGTTCTCCAGGCGGCCGTGCTGTTGACAGCGGTGTCCATCTTCGTGCTCAACATCGTCATCGACGCCTGCTACGCACTGCTCGACGCCCGGGTTCGCGACAAGGTGAAGGTCTAGGAGAAACTGATGTCACTCGACTTCGAAGCACCGAAAACGTCCGAGCCCGAGGATGTTCCACCCCAGAGTCCGGTGGAAGCCCGCAAGGCGTCGGCCCCGCTGTGGAAGCTGCTGCTACGCGACAGGGTCGCCACCGTCGCCGCCGCGATCCTGGTGCTGGTCTTCCTCACCGCGGTCTTCGGCCCGATGCTGGTCGGCGACTCGGCAACCGATCAGGACCTCGACCGCTCCAACCTGCCACCATTCACCCTCGACACCGGGTGGATGAACATCCTCGGCACCGATCCATTGGGCCGCAGCATGCTCGCCCGGTTGATCGTGGCCAGTAGAACCACACTCTCGGTTGCCGTTCCGGCCGTCATCCTTTCGGCGATCATCGGATCGTTCATCGGTATGTGGGCCGGCTTCCATCGAGGCTGGCGCGAGACCGCAGCGATGCGCGTTGCCGACGTGATCCTGAGCTTCCCGTCCCTGCTGATGGCGGTCGTCGTGCTCTACGTGTTCTCCCCCAGCGCCGCCAACATCGTTCTGGTCCTGACGGTCACCCGCATCCCGATCTACCTGCGCACCGCCCGCGCGGAGTCGGCCGAGCTGCAGAGTCGGTTGTTCGTCGATGCCGCACGAACATTCGGCGCGAAGAGCGGATCGGTGATCAGACGCCACGTGGCCCCCATCCTGCTACCGACCCTGCTCACCGTCGCGACCCTGGACTTCTGCTTCGTCATTCTCGCCGAGTCGTCACTGAGCTTCCTCGGCATCGGCATTCAGCCGCCGGACGTCTCGTGGGGCCTGATGGTCTCGCAGGGCCGCACCTACCTGCAGACCGCGTGGTGGCTCTCGTTCTTCCCCGGTCTGGCCATTGTCCTGACCACCGTCTCTGCCACCGTGCTCGCCGCGTGGGCGCGCATCGCCACCGATCCAGCGCAGCGCTGGCGACTCAATGTGCCCCGCTCCAAGCGATCTCGCCTGCTCCCCGTACGAAAGGTCGTCTCATGAGCGCACCGGCAACCGCACCTCGACGCGCCGATACCGGCAGCGTAGCCCTGGACGTGCGTGGACTGACCGTCGATCTGCGGACCCCGTCCGGCGTCATCCGCGCCGTGGACGACGTCACCTTCACCGCCCGCCGCGGCGAAACCCTGGCCCTGCTGGGTGAATCCGGCTGCGGCAAGTCCATGACGGCACAGGCCATCGTCGGGTTGCTCGAACCGATCGCAGACATCACCGGCGGTTCGGTCGAGATGGGCGAGATCGACCTGGTGACGGCCAAGACCAAGGTGCGACGCACGGTCGCGGCCACCGAACTGGCCATCGTCTTCCAGGACGCACTGACCGCCCTCAATCCGGTCTACACCGTGGGAACCCAACTGGCCGAACCGTTTCGGATCCATCGCGGTATGTCCGGCAAGCAGGCACGAGCGGAGGCCATCGCGCTGATGGCCCGCGTGGGTATTCCCGAGCCCGAATCCCGTGCCGACTCCTATCCCCACCAGTTCTCCGGCGGCATGCGCCAACGCCTGCTGATCGCGATGGCCGTCGCCCTGAGTCCGTCGGTACTGCTCGCCGACGAACCGACCACCGCCCTCGACGTGACGGTGCAGGCACAGATCATGGCGCTGCTGAAGGAACTACGCACCGAACACGACATGGCCGTCGTACTCATCACCCACGATCTCGCCCTGGTGGCCGAGGAGGCCGACCGAGTCGCGATCATGTACGCGGGCAACGTCGTCGAGACCGGACCGGTGTCCGAGGTGTTCGGCGCACCGCGGCACCCGTACACCAAGGGCCTACTGGACTCGGTACCCGTCCACGCAGTCCGCGGTGAGGATCTGAAGTCAATCGGCGGCACCCCACCGGACCTGCACTCCATTCCCGACGGGTGCGTCTATCAGGCCCGCTGCCCGTTGGCCCGCGAGATCTGCATCAGTACTCGTCCCCCGCTCGAATCCGTCGGCAGCGGCCGGATGTCGGCATGCCACTTCCCGAACGAGGTATCCAGCCATGTCTGAGCAACTGTTGACCGTCCGCGGCCTGAACAAGACCTTCGACGTCGGCCGCGGCAAGCTCCGCGCCCTCGACGCCATCGACCTGGACCTGCGACGCGGTGAAACCCTCGGCCTCGTCGGCGAATCCGGCTGCGGCAAGTCCACTCTCGCGCGCACCCTGATGATGCTCGAACGACCCGACTCGGGCACCGTCGCGTTCGACGGCACGGATCCGTTCGCGCTGCGCGGCAAGGAACTGCTCGCGTGGCGTCGGCGGGTACAGATGGTCTTCCAGGACCCGTACGGTTCGCTCAACTCGCGAATGACCGCCGGGGACATCATCGGCGAGCCGTGGCGAACCCACAAGAGCCTGTACAGGACTCGACGCGACCGCTCCGCGCGCGTACGTGAGCTGCTGCATCTGGTGGGTCTTCGGCCGAGCGACGAGAACCGCTTCCCGCAGGAATTCTCCGGCGGTCAACGCCAACGCCTCGGCATCGCGAGAGCTCTGGCACTGAACCCCGACGTGATCATCTGCGACGAGCCGGTCTCCGCACTCGATCTCTCGGTACAGGCGCAGGTGCTCAACCTGCTCAACGATCTGCAGAAGCAACTCGGCATCTCGTACGTGTTCATCTCGCACGATCTGTCGGTCGTCCGACACGTCGCCGACCGCGTCGCGGTGATGTACCTCGGCCGCATCGTCGAATCCGGGGCCACCGAAGCGGTGTTCGACCGTCCGGCTCACCCGTACACAGCGGCATTGATGTCGGCCGCACCCACACTCGACGCGTCGACGCGCGGGACGAAGATCCTGCTCAAGGGCGAGGTACCGTCGCCGCTGAACCCGCCGTCGGGATGCCGATTCCGCACGCGCTGCTGGAAGGCGACCGAACTGTGCGCCAGTGAGGCACCCCCGGTGGCGCTCGACGCCGACGAGGCCGATCACATCGCCGAATGCCATTACCCGCTCGCAGCAGGCAACCTCGGCCTCGTCGCTGCCGGGACGTGATGGCAACACACCTGAGCATCACCGGCTTCGTCGTCGTCGCCCTGGCCATCTTCTTCGCATCGGCGATGCAGGCGTCGATCGGATTCGGCATGGGCATGCTCGCCGCACCGATCGTGGCGATCGTCGACCCCGGCCTCATCCCGGCAACCCTGATCATGCTCGCCGTCGTCGTCAGTGTGCTCGTGCTGGTTCGCGATCGCACTGCCCTCGACCTCTCGGGTGCCGGGTGGGCGCTCGCCGGTCGCCTCCCCGGTTCGGCGGTGGGTGCTTTGCTGCTCGTCCTGCTGCCCGAACGCGGACTGGCGATTCTGCTGGCACTGGTGGTGCTGGGCGGCGTCGCACTGACGTCGTTCGGCTGGGTCCCCCTGCCGCACAGACGAAATCTGATGGTGGCCGGGGCCGCGTCGGGAATTCTGGGAACGGCCACCTCCATCGGCGGGCCGCCGATGGCGCTGGTGTGGCAACGCAACACCGGAGCCGAGCTGCGCAGCACCATGAGCTGCTTCTTCCTCGTCGGCTCACTCATCTCGCTGGCGGTGCTGGCAGTGGCCGGAGCAGTGGACACCCACACCGCCACGCTGTTCGTGTTCCTGGCCCCGGCGACTGTTCTCGGCTTTCTGCTGTCGCGGGTGGTCAATCGAGTTCTCGATCGTCGACGCCTGCGGATCATCGCGATCACTGTCTCCGCCGTCGGCGCGCTCGTGCTCGTCGCCCAGCAAGTTCTCGCCCTGTTGTGAGACTCGACGCGTCACGTGTCGCTCCGGCCCCAGTGGGTAGACAGCACGGATGACTACGAACAAGACGCGCGCGCTGATCGTCGGTGCCACCGGTATCTCCGGGCAGGCCCTGTGCCGCGCCGCACTCGATGCAGGCTGGACCACCTACGGACTGAGCCGCAGCGGCAGTGTCCCCATCGACGGCGTCGTCCCCGTGGCGGCCGATCTGCTCGACCCGGCCTCGCTCGAGGAGGCACTGAAGGACGTCCGCCCCGAGGTCGTGTTCTTCACCGCCTGGATGAAGAAGGACTCGGAGCAGGAGAACATCGAGGTCAACTCGGCAACTCTGCGCAATGTGCTGAACGTGCTCGGCCCCCTCGACTCGGTGAAGCACGTCGCGTTGATGACCGGACTCAAGCACTACCTCGGACCGTTCGACGCCTACGGCGAGTCCGTGATGGCCGAGACCCCGTTCCACGAGACCGAGGATCGACTCGACACCCCCAACTTCTACTACGCACAGGAGGACGAACTGTTCGCCGGTGCCGAGAAGTTCGGATTCGGCTGGAGTGTGCACCGCGCCCACACCATCTCCGGCTTCGCCGTTGGCAACGCGATGAACATGATGCTCACACTGTCCGTGTACGCGTCGATCTGCAAGGAGCTCGGCGAGAAGTTCGTCTTTCCCGGCTCCGAGACACAGTGGAACGGGCTCACCGACCTCACCGACGCCGACCTGCTCGCCGAGCAGATGATCTGGGCCGCAACCGATGACAACGCGCACAACGAGGCGTTCAACATCGCCAACGGTGACGTCTTCCGCTGGCGCTGGCTGTGGCCGCAGTTCGCCGCGCACTTCGGCGTCGAGCCCGAGGGCTTCGACACCGAGCCGCGCCCCCTCGAACCCCGCATGTCCGACGCGGCCGCCGCGTGGAAGCGCATCGCCGACAAGCACGATCTGGCCGAAAGCGACGTCTCCCGGTTGGCGTCGTGGTGGCACACCGACGGTGACCTCGGCCGCGACATGGAATGCCTGACCGACATGAACAAGTCCAAGAAGGCAGGGTTCCTGGGCTTCCGATCCACCCCGGATGCCATCGCCTCGGTGATCCAGCGCTACCGCGACGCGCGCCTGATTCCCTAGAGAGCGCCAGAGCGGCTCCGCCGCACGTGTGTGGAACTTCGTAGTGGGCTACGAAGTTTCGCTCACATGGGGGTGGTGCCCTCGGTCAGATCCCGCACCTCGGCGTAGCGCTCCCGCACCGCCGGGGTCGGGTCGGCCTCGTAGGTCTGCGACGGTGCCTGGGCCCAGGTCGGCGGCTCAGTGGTCCCGGCCAGGGTCCACGCGGCCTGACGCGCGGCACCGTCGGCGACGTATTCACCCGGCTCGGGCACGGTCACCGGAACTCCGAGAATCGCCGGAGCCAATGCCCGCAACGCGGCGGACTTCGCGCCGCCGCCGATGAGTAGCACCCGTTTCGTCTCCACACCCTGCGCACGCAGGTGGTCGATACCGTCGGCCAAACCGCACAGCAGTCCCTCGATTGCGGCGCGCGCAAGGTGGCCGGGCGTCGAATTGTTCAGTCGCAGGCCGTGAATCGCGCCGGATGCATCGGGACGGTTGGGGGTGCGCTCACCCTCGAGGTACGGCACCAACACCAGGCCATCGCTGGTCGTCGACAGCGCCAACCGAGACAGTTCGTCGTGGTCGACGCCCAGTAGACGCGCCGTCGCATCGAGCACCCGGGCAGCGTTGAGGGTGCACACCAACGGCAACTGCCGGCCGGTGGCGTCGGCGAATCCCGCGACCAGACCCGAACCATCGGCTGCCGCAATCGATGTCACGGCCGATACGACACCGGAAGTGCCCACCGAGACCACCACGTCACCGGGCTGGGCATCGAGGGCGAGGGCCGCGGCGGCGTTGTCTCCGGTACCCGGTCCGATCAGTGCACCGCTGCGGAGTCGGCCGATGGTCTCGTTCGGTGCCGCGACCCGCGGAAGCTGCGGGTTGCGCCCACGAAAACCCAACTGCAACAGATCGGTTCGATACTCGTTCGAGGCGGCGGAGAAGTACCCGGTGCCGCTGGCGTCGCCCCGATCCGTGGCCAGGGAATCGAGCCCGGATGCGCCGCCGAGCTGCCAGCTGAGCCAATCGTGCGGAAGACATACGGCCGCAGTGCGATCGGCGTTCTCCGGCTCGTGGTCGGCGAGCCATCGCAGCTTGGCGACGGTGATCGAGGCCAACGGAACCACTCCGACGGCGTCGGCCCACGCCTGCCCGCCGTCGACGCCGGTCTCCTTTCCCAACTCCGACACCAAGTCGGTTGCGGCCTGCGCCGACCGAGTGTCGTTCCACAGCAGAGCGTTACGGACCACAGTTCCCGTCTCGTCGAGACACACCATGCCGTGTTGCTGCGCACCGACCGATACTGCGTCCACATCGTCGAGTCCGCCTGCTGCCGCCACTGCCTCGTCGAGCGCATCCTTCCAGCGCTGCGGGTCGATCTCGGTGCCGTCGGGATGGGAGGCTCGCCCCTGGCGCACCAACTCTCCCGATTCGGCATCACGAACGAATACTTTGCACGATTGGGTGGAGGAGTCGATTCCTGCAACGAGAGCCACGATGAGCGGTCCTTTCCTACGCAAGTGTGACTTGGACCCTACCCGCGGTGTTCGGCTGCCTCGGTCACGACGGTGCGTGCATAGGCGATGGCCTGCGGGGTGGTCTCGAAAACACGGCGCGCCTCGTCGTCCTTGGTGGTGAACACACCCAGCGCAGTCAGCGGTCGCAGGTGTTCGGGTTTGGCCGCGGAGATCAGGACGGTGATGTGGCGGTGTTCGAGTTCGGTGATCGTGTCCTTGAGCACGATGGCTCCGGTGGCATCGATCGTGGTCACTCGTGACATGCGCAGGATCACCACTTTCACGTCCGACACGTCGGCGAGCTCGAGCAGAAAGCTGTGCGCGGCTCCGAAGAACAACGCGCCGTCGATTCGGTAGGCGACGATGTGTTCGCGAAGCAGATTGCCTTCTTCCTCCGAGACCGCGTCGAGTGCATCCAGAGGCACCTGCTCGACCGTGGCCGATCGCGCGACCGCGCGCAGTGCGAGCACCGCAGCGAACCCGACGCCGACCGCCACGGCCGTCACCAGGTCGAAGACGACCGTGACGAGAAAGGTCGACGCCATCACCACGGTGTCCCCACGACCGGCGCGGGAAATTGCTCGGATGGAGGCAGTTTCGACCATGCGTACCGTCGTCGCCAGGAGCACCCCGGCCAGAGCCGCGAGTGGAATGTCGGCCACCAATCCCGCGGCGGAGTACATGATCGCGGCGAGAATCACGGCGTGAGTGAGTGCGGCGAGCCTGGTGCGCGCTCCGGATCGGACGTTGACGGCGGTGCGGGCGATGGCACCGGTGGCCGGGATCCCGCCGAACAACGGCGCGGCGATGTTCGCCAGGCCTTGCCCGAACAGTTCACGGTCCGGGTTGTGCCGGGCACCGACGCCCATCGAGTCCGCCGCGGTCGCGGACAGCAGCGATTCCAGGGCCGCCAGCGCTGCGACGGCCAGCGCCGGAGCCAACAACGCCGTCACGTCACCGAGGTGGAAGAAGCTCAGGTTCGGAGCGGACAGCGACGACGGTATGGTGCCGATGCGGGCGATGTCGAGGTCGAACAATCGGGTGACGACCGTTGCTCCGGCGACCGCGACCAGAGAGAACGGGATCTTCGGAGCCAGTCGGCCTCCGACGAGCATGACGATCGCGACGGTGACGGCCACGGCGGGTGTCAGGACGCTCGCGTGCGAGACGAACGAGCGCACCGCGTCGAACGCGGATTGCCACACCTTCTCACCCTCGGCGTCGGTGATACCGAGGGCCGACGGAACCTGTTGCAGCGCAATGACGACGGCGATGCCTGCGGTGAACCCTTCGATGACGGGTGCCGGCATGTACCGGACGGCTCGACCGACGCCGGCCGCGGCGAGCACGAGTAGGATTACCCCGGCCATCAGCCCGACGGCGAGTACGCCCGTCGGACCGTACTCGGCGACGATCGGGACGAGCACCACCGTCATGGCACCGGTCGGTCCGGACACCTGGAACCGTGATCCGCCGAACACAGCGGCGACGACTCCCGCGATGATCGCCGTGGTCAGGCCGGCCGCGGCCCCCAGCCCGGTACTGACGCCGAAGCCGAGCGCCAAAGGCAGCGCGACCAGGGCCACGATCAGACCCGCCAGCAGATCCGCACCGGGCGCGCGGAAGGCTGGTTTCCACTCGCTCCATCTGGGCAAGAGCGCCGTCAGAGCCCTGGAGGCGTCGGTCTTACGGTCGGATTTCGTCGGTTCGGACATGTGACGCTCTCTGAGAACTCATCGATCCTGATCCAGTTGATTGCTAAGTTTAGCAAGTAATGAATCAGGTGAACAGCAACGTGAGCCAGACCATCCGAGACCGTCGGGTCAGGTGCGTGCTCCGGACTCGCCCTCCAGCAACTCGGCCTGATTGGCCACCACTCCCGTGAGTATCTCCCGCGCAACGAGCAACAGGTCGGCCACCTTGGGCGACGTCAGCGTGTAGGACACCGACAGGCCTTCCCGAGTGCCTTCGATGAGACCGGCGCGCCGCAGGATGGACAACTGCTGAGACAGATTGGCCGGCTCGATGCCGATTTCCGGAAGCAGCTCGGAGACGGCATGCTCGCGCTCGCTCAGCAACTCCAGTACCCGAATGCGCGCAGGATGCGCCAATGTCTTGAAGAAGTCGGCTTTCATTCTGTACAGCGGCCGGCTCGATTCCGTGGCCATGAAGTCCTCCCGTGGCACCCGCCGCCGCGCAGCAGGCTACTTGCGAACACTAGCAACCAACGCACGGAAGAGAACGTCCTCCCTGCTCGTCCCGAAACTCGGCTACCTTCTCTCCCATGAGCGGAGAACCCGAAGAATCCACCGACTTCAGGCTCACCGTGGCCACCGCGGCCCTCGACCTGTTCTCCGTCAAGGGCTATGAGTCGACGACGGTGGACGACATAGCCGGTGCCGCCGGAATCTCGCGTCGGACATTCTTTCGCCAGTTCCGCGCCAAGGAAGACGTCGTCTTCGCCGACCACGAAATTCTGCTGGAGCAGGCCGGTGCGTTTCTCGAATCGAACGAGGGCGATCCGTGGCGGGCCGTGTGCGATGCCGCGCAGTTGGTGTACGAGCGGTTTTCCGAGTGGCGGGACATGTCGCGCCTGCGTTACCAGGTGGTCCACAAGATCCCCGCTCTGCGTGACCGAGAAATCGTCACCGTGTTTCGCTACGACAGACTCTTCGTCGAATATCTGCAGCGCGTTCTGCCCGATCACCCGCACCTGGAGATCCTGCAGTTCTCGGCCACGGTGACCGCAACGCACAACTACATCCTTCGTCGGATGATTCGCGACGGCCTGCCGACGTCGGTCGAGGATCTGCGTTCGGCACTCGCGCAGGTACGCGCGCAGTTCTCCGGTGAGATCGTCGTCGCGTCGTTCCCCCGAGGCACGTCCGTCACCAAAGTCGTCGACGCGTTGGCCGATCACACAAGCGCCTGATCGATCCGGACCGAATGGCACTGAGTGCCGGATGCTGAAGACCCGGCCTTGATCAGGTCCGTATTCGGTCGTACACTGGGGCAATCCTTGGCACTGAGTGCCCCCTCCGGGCAGTGCTACCCCCGACACACCGAGGAGCGTGGCCGACATGGCCGGAAATCCCGACTTCGATCTGTATCAATCGCCCGAAGAGCACGACGAACTGCGCGCGGCCATTCGGGCCCTCTCGGAGAAGGAGATCGCTCCGTACGCCAAAGAGGTCGACGAGGACTCCCGCTTCCCCGAGGAAGCACTCAAAGCGCTGAACGCCTCGGGCTTCAACGCCATCCACGTTCCCGAGGAATACGACGGCCAGGGTGCGGATTCCGTCGCCGCCTGCATCGTCATCGAAGAGGTCGCCCGCGTCTGCGGCTCGTCCTCACTGATCCCCGCGGTCAACAAGCTCGGCACGATGGGGCTGATCCTCAAGGGCTCCGAGGAACTCAAGAAGCAGGTTCTGCCGTCCCTGGCCGGCGGCGCGATGGCGTCGTATGCCCTGTCCGAGCGCGAAGCGGGATCCGACGCGGCCAGCATGCGCACCCGCGCCAAGGCCGACGGTGACGACTGGATCCTCAACGGCTCCAAGTGTTGGATCACCAACGGCGGCAAGTCCGAGTGGTACACCGTGATGGCCGTGACCGATCCCGACAAGGGTGCCAACGGCATCTCGTCGTTCATCGTGCACAAGGACGACGAGGGATTCGTCGTCGGACCCAAGGAGAAGAAGCTCGGAATCAAGGGCTCACCCACCGCCGAGCTGTACTTCGAGAACTGCAAGATTCCCGGCGATCGCATCATCGGCGAGCCAGGTACCGGCTTCAAGACCGCGCTGGAAACGCTCGACCACACTCGCCCCACCATCGGCGCGCAGGCCGTCGGCCTGGCACAGGGCGCCCTCGACGCAGCCATCGCATACACAAAGGACCGCAAGCAGTTCGGTACCTCGATCTCGAGCTTCCAGGCAGTGCAGTTCATGCTCGCCGACATGGCGATGAAGGTCGAAGCGGCTCGACTGATGGTCTACAGCTCCGCAGCCCGCGCCGAGCGCGGCGAGAAGAACCTCGGGTTCATCTCCGCGGCAGCGAAGTGCTTCGCCTCGGACGTGGCCATGGAGGTCACCACCGACGCCGTGCAGCTCTTCGGCGGCGCCGGTTACACCACCGACTTCCCGGTCGAGCGCATGATGCGCGACGCCAAGATCACCCAGATCTACGAGGGCACCAACCAGATTCAGCGTGTCGTCATGTCGCGGGCGCTGCTCAAATGAGCGACATCGACCTCGTAGGCGTCATCGGCGGCGGCACCATGGGAGCCGGCATCGCCGAGATGTGCGCTCGCTCCGGCAGTTCGGTACTGATTCTGGAGACGAGCCAGGCGACGGCCGACGCCGCCGAAGCCCGCCTCGACAAGTCCTTCGCCCGCGCCGTCAAATCCGGTCGCATCGAAGCCTACGCAGCCGAGAAGGCCCGGGCCGCAATCACGTTGACACTCGACATAAACGACTTCGCCGACCGCGACCTCGTGGTGGAGGCGGCACCGGAGATCGAATCGCTCAAGCTCGATCTGTTCGGCAAGCTCGATTCCATCGTCAAGCCCGAGGGAATCCTGGCGACCAACACCTCGTCGATCCCGGTCATCAAGATGGCCAACGCGACCAAGCGTCCCGACAAGGTCGTCGGAGTGCACTTCTTCAACCCGGTGCCGGTACTGCCGTTGGTCGAGATCGTCGTCAGCCTGCTCACCAGCGAAGAGACAGTGTCCGCGGTGACGGATTACGCCGGCAACACGTTAGGCAAGAAGACGATTCGCGCAGGCGATCGCGCCGGATTCATCGTCAACGCATTGCTCATCCCGTACATGGTCTCGGCCATCCGCATGCTCGAGTCCGGCTTCGCCAGTGCCGAGGACATCGACGAGGGCATGGTCAACGGTTGTGCACACCCCATGGGCCCGTTGCGCCTGACGGACACCGTCGGCCTCGACGTCACCCTCGCGGTCGCCGAGTCGCTCTACGCGGAATTCCGCGAGCCGCACTACGCTCCGCCGCCGCTGCTGCAGCGCATGGTGGACGCCGGAATGCTGGGTCGCAAAACCGGTAAGGGTTTCTACACGTATTCGTAATAGGCCCCCGCGTCTGCGTGAATGGTCCATTCACCCCCGTCAGGGCCGGTGAATGGACCATTCACGTCTTCGGAAAGGCGCACACTGGAGTCGTTCCACGACACTGGGAGGCTTCATGAACATCGATCTCGACGGCCGGACCGCATTGATCTCCGGCTCCAGCCAAGGCATCGGTCTGGCCATTGCCACCGAATTGGCCCGCGCAGGTGCACGCGTCGTCCTCAACGGCCGCAGCGCGTCGGCGCTCGATTCGGCCGAGGAACAGTTGCTGAAGGACGTGCCCGGTGCGCGGGTGATCGTCGTGCCCGCCGATCTGGCGACGGCCGACGGGGTGGAGACGCTGGTCGAAAAGGTCCCCGTCGTCGACATTCTGGTGAACAACCTCGGCATCTTCGGAGCCAAACCCGCCCTCGACATCGACGACGACGAATGGCGACGTTATTTCGAGGTCAATGTGCTCTCGGCCATTCGACTCATCCGCACGTATCTGCCTGCGATGACCGAGGCAGGCTGGGGCCGAATTCAGAACATCTGCAGCGATTCCGCGGTCGTCATTCCCGAGGAGATGATCCATTACGGAATGACCAAGACCGCTCTGCTCGCGGTGACCCGTGGATTCGCGAAAGCTGCTGCAGGAACCGGCGTTACGGTCAATTCCGTCATAGTCGGACCCACCCACACCGAGGGTGTCGAGAAGTTCGTCGGCGAACTCGTCGGTGACGAACTGCCCTGGGACGAGGCACAGGCGCAATTCATGAAGGAACACCGGCCCCAATCGCTCATCGGACGCCTGATCGAGCCGAAGGAAATTGGCAACATGATCGTGTATCTGAGCTCGGAACAGGCTTCCGCAACCACAGGTGGCGCACTGCGCGTCGACGGCGGCTACGTCGACTCGATCCTGCCCTGAGACCGGACACGCTCACCCTCCGAACCCTGTCCGGTCGGTCACAGTTTGTGGCCGACCGCATCGGGGCATCCGTCGAGCACACGGAATCGAGTAGAGGTTCCTCACGCAGTACGTTGCACTCGAAGGACGATTCCCCAGTGAGCGATCAGTACACCTTCACCAACCCCGTCACGCAGTACAGTCAGGACGGCTTCCCGGAACAGCACCAGGATCCGCCCGGTCTCGCGACAGATCTTCGGCCCCTCGCCGACCACGGTGAGCAAACGTACCGTGGATCCGGCCGACTGACCGGCCGCAAGGCCCTGATCACCGGTGCCGATTCCGGAATCGGACGTGCAGCAGCGATTGCCGTCGCACGCGAGGGTGCCGACGTGGTGCTCAACTACCTGCCGTCGGAGGAAAAAGACGCGCAGGAAGTTGCGCAGTCGATCCGCGACGCCGGCCGAACCGCGGTCCTGGCACCGGCAGATATCACCGACGAACAGGCCGCGCGCGGAATCGTGCGCACCACCGTCGACGAGCTCGGTGGGCTCGACCTGCTGATCAACGTGGCCGGTAAGCAGCAGTTCGTCGAAGACCTGGCCGACCTGACGTCCGAGCAATTCGATCAGACGTTCAAAACCAACGTCTACGCACTGTTCTGGATCATCCAGGAAGCGGTGCCCCACATGCCCGCTGGTTCCACCATCGTCAACACCAGTTCGATCCAGGCGTACACACCCTCACCCGGTCTGGTGGATTACGCGACCACGAAGATGGCCATCAACACCATCAGCAAGGCGCTCGCGCAGCAGTTGGCACCCAAGGGAATTCGCGTCAATGTCGTTGCGCCGGGACCGTTCTGGACACCGCTGCAGGCCGCCGGCGGGCAGCCGACCTCGGCACTGCCGGACTTCGGCAAGGAAACACCGCTGGGACGCGCCGGGCAGCCCGCCGAGATCGCCGGTGCCTACGTCTACCTGTCTTCGGCCGAATCGGGCTACGTCTCCGGCGAGACGTTGAACGTCAACGGTGGCATGCCGACGCCGTAGTCGACATCCGTTCTGCGTGAATGGACCATTCACACCCGTCTGGGCTCGTGAATGGTCCATTCACGCATCTGGAGAGGTCAGTCCTTCGGCCCACCGGCGGCGTAGACGACCTGACCCGAGATGAAGCCGGCGCCCTCGCTGACGAAGAACGATGCCAGATGCGCGATGTCGTCGGGGTGACCGACGCGATTGACCGGAATCTGTGACGCCGCAGCAGCTTTGAAGTCCTCGAAAGGCATGCCGACACGTTCTGCGGTGGCCGCCGTCATCTCCGTCTCGATGAACCCGGGGGCGATGGCGTTGGCGGTGACACCGAACTTGCCGAGTTCGATGGCGAGGGTCTTGGTGAAGCCCTGCATTCCGGCCTTGGCGGCGGAGTAATTGGCCTGGCCGCGGTTGCCGAGGGCGGACGTGCTCGACAGGTTGACGATGCGACCCCATTTGGCGTCGATCATGTGCTTTTGGACCGCGCGGGTCATCAGGAACGATCCACGCAGGTGTACGCCGAGAACGGAATCCCAGTCCTGCACCGTCATCTTGAACAGCAGGTTGTCGCGGGTGATGCCTGCGTTGTTGATCAGTACGGTCGGCGCACCGAACTCGCCGGCGATGCGATCGACCGCAGTCTGGACCGATTCTTCGTCGGCGACGTTCGCACCGATGGCCACTGCCTGCCCACCGGCAGCCTGGATCGCGCCGACGGTGTCGCTGCACGCGGCCTCGTCGAGGTCCACCACGGCGACTCCGAAACCATCCTTGGCCAGCCGCTTCGCCACCGCAGCGCCGATTCCACGCGCACTACCGGTGACTACGGCCGTCTTGATCTGATCACTCACGAATATCTCCTGACGAACGCCGAATCGAATTACCTGTCATCTGTTTCTACCAACCCCGCCGGCGCAGTCAGTACGCAGCCACCGCACCGTCGAGCGCCTTCTGCATTCCTTGCGCCACCACCCGCGTGATGTCGATCGGCTTCTCGGGCAGTTCGGTGATGGGTGAATCGATGTAGACGCTCGCCCGCTTCACTCTCGGCGCACCGGGGCCGTAGCTCAGACCGATGCAGATCAGCACCGGCTCGACCCCGAGCTTGCGCGCCCGCATCGCGATGTGTCCGATACCGCTGCCGACGTGCTGCACCGTCGTCGGATCCTCGAGGTTGCAGGTTCCCTCCGGGAACACTGCGAGGTCGTCGCCCCGCTTCATGCGCTCTGCGCTGACATCCATCATGCGGCTGCCCGCAGCGCTGACCGCGCGCATTCCGTGATTCTTGCCGCGGAAGACAGGGATTCCACCCATCATGTCGATTCGCTTGCGCTGCTTGGGTTCCTGGAACAGCTCGTCCTTGGCCAGTACCCGAGTGCGGCCGATGACCGGACGCAGCGGCGACGACCATGCCGCCGCTGCGAGCGTGTACGGATCGTTCTCGGTCAGATGATTGACCGCGATGAGCAGACGCGTGTTGTCGTAGACGAGACGACGCAGCTCCTCACGGGCACCGTCGGGATACGACACCCGCGGGCGGAAGCGTCGGGCAAGGGTGGCATAGGCCAACCTCGCGACCTGACGATTCTGCTGGTGACGCAGGTAGAAGTCGTACACGGTCACATCGTTTTCGAGAATTACCGCAGGCCGATCCATGACGCGAGCTTAGCCTCACACCCGCCTCGAACCCATAGCCCGGATCCCGACGGCAAGTCCGACCACCGCAGTGGCCGCGGCCGCGACGACACCTGCCGGCACCGTCGAACTCGCGAAGTCGCCGGCGAACAGAGCACGTTCGGCGTCCACGAGATATCCGAGAGGGTTGATGTCGACCAGGAACTGCATCCACCCCGGGGCGGCCGTCAGCGGCAGCATCGTGCCCGACAGTATGAGCAGCGGGAACATCAGCGTCTGCTGGATGGACCAGAACACCCAATCCTGTCCGCGCACAGCCAAAGCCAATGCATAGGACAGTGCGCCGAGTCCGACGCCGAACACACCGAGCAGCACGATTCCGACGGCGGCACCGATCGGATTCACGGACAGGCCGAGCGGCAATGCCACCAGAACGATCAGCACGGCCTGAGCGGCCAGCGGCACCATTTCCTTGAACGCGCGCCCGACCAGCAGCGCCGATCGCGGCAACGGTGTCACCAACATTCGTTCGTGAGACCCCTGCTGCAATTCGGCCAACAGATTCGAGCCCGTCATGGACGTTCCGAAGATGGTGATCATTGCAAGCACACCGGGAACGAACCAGTCCCACACACTTCCGGCCCCGAGACCGGGAACATCGGTGAGCAGCGGGCCGAACAATGCCAGGAGAATCAGCGGTTGGACGAGACTGAAGATGACGGTGAACGGATCGCGAACCATCGGCCGCAGTTCGCGGCCCATCACCAACGTGCTTCCGGAGAGTACGTTCATCGGAGTTCTCCTGCCGTGCCGGCGCTTTCGAGTGAAGGCGTGGCCGCCGCAGCGCTCTCTCGAAGGCTGCGCCCGGTGAGACCGAGGAACACGTCGTCGAGGGTCGGACGCGTCATGTCGGCGGTCATTACTTCGATACCGTGGGATTGACTCAGACGCACTATCTGCGGCAGAACCACCTCGGCGCGCTCGACTCGGATGTTCAACCGCGAACCCGCAACCGTCACGTCTCTGACTCCGGCCACACCGCCGATCAACGCAGCCAGCGCCGACGCGTCGGACACGGTGAGGACCACGAGGTCGCCTGCCAGTTCGGACTTGAGCGCCGTGGCGGTGTCATCGGCGATGACGGTGCCACGGTCGACGACGATCACCCGCTCGGCCATGGAATCGGCCTCGTCGAGATAGTGCGTGGTGAGCACGATGGTGGTACCCATCTCGCGTCTGAGCCGGAGAATGTGGTCCCACAGGTTCGCTCGGCTCTGCGGATCCATTCCGGTGGTCGGCTCGTCGAGGAACAACAGGGGCGGTCGATGCACCAGACCCAGTGCGATGTCGAGCCGGCGACGCTGCCCGCCGGAAAGGGTCGAGACCGTACGGGCAGCGAGCTCGCCGAGCTCGAGCGCCTCGATCAATTCGTCTGCGCGACTGCGTGATCTGGGACGTGTCATGCCATAGCACAGGCCCTGCACGACGAGCTCGTCGCGGACGCGTTGACTGTGGCCCGCGCCGTTGCCCTGCCCCACGTAGCCGAGGCTGCGCCGGACGCGATCTCGATCTTTCGTCACGTCGAATCCGGCGATTCGCGCCGAGCCCGAAGTCGGTGACAACAGGGTGGTCAGCATGCGCAGCGTGGTCGACTTGCCGGCCCCGTTGGGTCCGAGCAGCGCCACCAGTTCTCCCTCACCGATCGCCAGATCGATGCCGCGCACCGCCTCCACGGTCTTCTTGCCTTGCCGGAAAGTCTTGGTCAATCCCGATGTTTCGATCATGTGTGACGCCCCTCGTCGTAGCGGTGAATCCCTACGACGGAGACGCTAGAAACGATCGCGGTCAGGTTCGGTCCGTGTTGCCGGGCCGACGAGAAATCAACCGAAGACGGGAAACTTTCGCTTGCTGGCGAGGGCGTCCATCCCGGACTGGATGCTCGCACGTACCTCGTCGTACTTGGCGTCGACGTACGCCTCGTCCTCGCACCGAGCCGGATCGTGGTCCAGTTCCACCGGCGGCATGAAACGCGTACGAATCTTCGCGGGCAACGGAATCTGCGGCAGCGCGGCGGGCGCGATGATCCACGGAAGAGAGATCGCGATCGGGAACACCTTCAACCGTGCGATCTTGTCCAGCTTGAGCACCTTCGCCAGCTTGTCACCGCGGATGAGCACCGGCATCGCGTCGGCCCCACCCACGGTCGCCACCGGCACGATGGGTACACCCGTCCGGATGGCGAGCTTGATGAAGCCGGTTCGGCCGCCCAGCGTCGCCTCGTCTCGCTTGCTCCAGGGCCGCAACGAATCGACCTCACCGCCCGGCCACACGATGACGTCCCGGCCCTCGGCCAACGCCGTCGACATCGAGTCCGGTGCCGCGGGCAGCACGCCCATGGATCGAAAGACTTTGCCGATCAACGGGAACGCCATCAGTGCATCGTGCGCAGTGCCGTGCAGAATCCGCTTCTCGCCGAAGTGTCGCCACCATTGCGCGCCGACCGTCCACGCGTCCCACACGAACGGCGCACCCGAGTGCACCCCCACGACCAGCACCGGCGACTCGGGGATGGTCTCCCAACCGTCGATCTCCATTCGGAAGTACCGATCCATCACCCCGTTCCACAGCCGCTGCTGACGGTCCATCGCGACGGTGTTCTGGTCGTCGAGGTCCCAGCCGCCTGCACGCTCGGCAACAACGGCTCCGAGACCACCGGACGAGTTCGCCCGTCGCTCCTTCATCTTCATCCGCGCAGCGGCGGCGTACCGCTGCGCTTGCTCGCGCAGCTGTTCCTTCGTCGGTTCCCCGGTCGAGTCTCCGGCGCCGTCCCCACCCGTTACGTGATCCCCATCACTCATACTCGCACCGTACTCCACAGCACCCGAGTCGACCGACGACCGGAGCTCGTAACCCCACGCGGCTTGCAGACTGTCCGATATGGTCGAAATTCGAGCCGAACGAACGAGGTAACCCCCATGGATCCGATCGAACCGGCATACGGAACGACTGTCTTGCTGCTGATCGCAGCCGCAGCTGTAGCAATCTTGCTGTTCCTCATCATGAAGGTGAAGCTGCACGCCTTCGTCTCACTCGTCCTGGTCAGCGCGGTCACCGCTGTCGCGGCGGGAATTCCGCTGGCGGACGTGCCGTCGGCCCTGCTCTCGGGCTTCAGTTCCACACTCGGATCTGTTGCCCTACTCGTCGCCTTGGGTGTGATGGTCGGCAGACTGCTCGAAATCACCGGTGGCGCACAGGTATTGGCGGATACCCTGATCAACCGATTCGGGGCCAAGCGCGCCCCGCTCGCCCTGGGTGTCGCCGCACTCATCTTCGGCTTCCCCATCTTCTTCGACGCCGGCCTGGTCGTCTTCCTGCCGATCATCTTCACCGTCGCCAGACGGTTCGGCGGATCCGTGCTGCTGTACGCCCTCCCGACGGCAGGCGCTTTCGCCGCGATGCACGCCATCGTTCCCCCGCACCCCGGTCCCGTCGCAGCCACCGAACTTCTCGGCGGCGACATCGGATCGGTACTGCTGGTCGGCGTCCCCGTCGCCGTCGTCTCCTGGTTCGTCGGCTCCTACCTCGTCGGCACGCAGCTCGGTAAGCGGTTCCACACCCTGCCCGCCGACCTCTTCTCCGACGGCGCAGCCGACACCGACGAACACGACAAGGAAATGGCCGGCCTCCGAGACCCCGCCCCGAAGTTCGGTGCGGTGCTGTTCATCCTGCTGACGCCGCTGGTGCTGATCTCGCTCAATACCGTGGTCAACACACTGACCACTTCAGGCGTACTGACCGGGGACGAGACCTGGGCCGCGGCGCTGACGCTCATCGGCCAGACCCCGATAGCACTGCTCATCACCTTGCTGCTGGCCCTGTTCATCCTCGCGCCGGGACGCTTCCCCGTAGCCGACGGTGCCAAGTACATGGACCAGGCTCTCGGACCCATCTGCTCGATCATCCTGATCACCGGTGCCGGCGGCATGTTCGGTGGAGTACTGCGCGCCAGTGGCATCGGGCAATCCCTCACCGCCTCGTTGTCCGACATCGGGTTGCCGATTCTGCTGCAGGCCTTCCTGATCGCCACCGCACTACGCGTCGCGCAGGGTTCGGCGACCGTGGCATTGACCACCACAGCCGGGCTGATCTCGGTGCAGGTGGCCGAGCTGGATCTGAGCAACTTCAAGATCGCACTGTTGGTGTTCGCACTGGCCGCCGGAGCAACCGTCCTCTCTCACGTCAACGATTCCGGCTTCTGGCTCGTCAGCCGCTTCTTCGGCATGGACGAGAAGACGACCCTCAAGACCTGGACCGTCATGGAAACCACGCTCGGATTGGCGATCTTCGCACTCGCGTCGCTGCTGTGGGTGGTGTTCTAGCGGGGCGAGACGTGACCCGATGATCGACACTCGGCCCAGTCATCGGTGGCGCGCTCCGTCACTGTCGATCGCGCTTGGGTTGCCAACGAGCTGCGCGCTCGCCGATCGATGCGAGCCGCGCAGTCTCGTGCACTCGAGCGGCGCGGGTCTCCGGCCGCTTGGCTGTGGCGATCCACTCCAGAATGCCGCGACGCGCGGACGGAGGGAATCCGTTCCAATTGTTTTCCGCATCAACGTATTCGGAGAATGCAGCCGCAAGGTCGTCGGGAACGATCAGATCCTCGACCTCGTCGAGTACGGTCCACGATCCGTTGGCCACGGCAGCCTCGACGGCGCGCTCCCCCGCCGGGAGCATCAGACCTGCTTCACGGAGGGCTTCGACGCGAATCTTGTTCGGACGGGACCACGCGCTCGCGGGTTTCCGGGGCGAGAAATACAACATGGTTCGCTCGTCGTCGAGCTTGCGGGGTCGGCTGTCGACCCACCCCACCGCAAGGGCTTCCGACACGGCGTCGTCGTAGCTGATCGCCGGCTTTCCGGTGGCCTTCTTCCACGACACCAGCCACGCAGATTGCACCGTCGCGTGATGTTCGGTCAGCCATGTCCGCCACTGCGCACGTGTCTCGGCATGCACTTTCGGTGCGTCGTCCATGACGGCCATGCGTACCCCTTCCCTCACTGCCTCCAAGGTCCGTCATCGGCTCGAAGACCTTGCACTCGATTATGCTGCGATCGTGGGCGACATTTCCTTCGGTGTTGTGTCGACGGCGCGAGGCATCGGTGAGTGACCGCATCCGGTTCGACGGAGTGCTCGAGCCGATGACGTGGGGTAAGAACACGTACACGATCATTCGTGTTCCGACTCGTTTGGTCGAGGCGGCGGAACGGTGGCCGACTCGACGGATCGACGGTTCGATCGAGGGCTCGAGTCTCAATCTCGGTCTCAACAAGGCAGATTCGAATGTGATGCCCGGGTCCTTCGTCTACATCGGTGCAGGTCTTCAACGCCGGTTGGGCATTCGCCCCGGTGATCTGGTCTCGTGCGAGTTCGAGCCGGCCGACCCCGATCTGGTGCCGGTTCCGAAGGACCTCGAGGAGGCGATGAGGAACGCGCAGTGCACACCCGCGTGGGAGCGGAAGCGGCCGAGCGAGCGACGTCAGTTGTTGATGCCGATCGACAACGCGGCGCGCGAGCAGACCCGAGCGGCCCGAGTAGCGCGACTTGTGAAGCTGCTGACCGACAGTTCGTAGACGGATCCCAGCTGTGGATTCGGGTCCACCGCAGTCGATACAGCAGGCGGATGGTCGAGCACGTGCGACCGCCGTTTCGTGCCGATTGCGGACCCTGACCGTCCTACACAGGTGCGGAGGACGCGCAAGCAAATGCCCGTGCTGTTCAGTTCACTCGTCGGCCTCGAGCGCGCATCCCCCTGGCGGAAGCTCGAGGACGATGACGTCGTGTCCCTCTCCGGTGACGATTGCTGTGAAGACCGTTTCCGCTCCATCCATCCACACCCACCAATTCATGTTCGCACCCCGCAGGCGCGGCACCTGACGATAGACCGCTCGGGCGTCCTCGACCACGGCACTCGGGTGCAGCCTCCGAGCGGTATCGATGACGGTGCGGCGCACGTGGTCCAGATCGATCAGATCGTCGTCGTCCGATAGCTGGGATGGCCGAAAATCGATGAGCGGGAATGGTACTCGAACGACGGGAAGAGTAGTGGCGTAGGCCATCGACCCCTCCGAGAACGCGGGGTCGCCCCATTCGAGCACGCCGTCCACGAACGAGGGCGTCACGTCGTCGTAGATCGCCGATCCCGTCTCGACGCTGCGGTGCAACGCTGCAATGAATTCGGCCAACGAGTCGAACCATGGCGCACCCTGGTCAGCGGAGTCGTATGAGAAGCTGCGAATACAACCTCGCCGGGCACCCGTGCGTGTGTCGATGTAAAGTGTTCCGCCCGAACCGTCTTCGGCGAACGGAACATACGCCGGGACGAACATCTCCGCCGTCTCACCTGCCTCCTGGGCAAGGACTTCGGCCGGCCAGTCCTCACCCAGATCGTCGATCGGATGCGGATTTTCGAGACTGAACCTGTGCCGATCCACCGCTCGGTCGAGCGAGTACAGAGTGAAGTCCGGCAATACGGATCCGGCCGGCACATACTCCTCGCCGTAGGTTTCGTGCTGCCCGTCGTGCAACCCGTAGAACTCGCGCAACTCCTCCGTCCACGGCGTCGTCGCGCGTTCAGCGGCCTCGCGCTCACTCACAGACCTTGGCGGCCGAATCGACGCAGCGGTGATCGGCGCGCGTTCACGAAGCGTCGCCATGTATGCCGTCCATACCTCGGTGAGGTTCACGACTCGAACCTAGACGAGCATCACTGCACCGGCATAAGTATTCGCCACGCGCCCAATGCCAATGAGCCGACGGTGACGAGCAGGAACAGCCCGACCCAGACGATGCCGGGTAGGAAGGTCAATCGAGCCAGCTGATCGGCGTCGGAGTCCCGCGCCCGTCCTGCGCTGCGCGATTTCTGCAGTTCGAGCACGGGACGCGGACCGGCGATCAGCAGGAAGAACGTGATGAAGTACGCCGCGGCGACCTGTTGCTCTCCGGTGCCCCACCAGGACACGACGAACAGGGCGGCCCCGACGGTGACCAGGGAGAGCAATCCGTAGATGTTGCGAATCATCAACAGCATCAACGCGATCGAGACGATACCGATCCACAGCACCGCGGACGCATGCTGAGTCCCGAGCACGAACGCGGCACCGAGACCGAGTAGCGACGGCCCGACATAGCCGGCGAAAGTCATGGCGATGACGCCGAGCCCGGTGGGCTTGCCCTTCGAGATCGCGACGCCCGAGGTGTCCGAATGCAAGCGCAGGCCCATCAGCTGACGACCGGTAATCAGCGCAACGAACAGGTGCGCACCCTCGTGCGCGATGGTCACCACGTTGCGCGCGATCCGCCACGTCTGCGGCAACACGACGATGACGAGTGCAATCACAGCAGCAACTTGGACGATCCATACCGGTGGATCAGGACTCACCGCGGAGATGCGGTCCCAGAATTCGTTCACACCCAAGTATGCGGCTTCGCCGCAGTGGCATGGTTATGTGCCGCTGAGGGCACATAACCGCACCACTGCCGCAGGCACTACGACGCGCGTGCTTCGGCCTTCGCACGTTCGCGGGCGAGGGAGCGATCACGCATCTCCTCGAACTTGGTGGCCTGACGCTCGAGGTCTTCGAGGAACGCGGCGAGTTCCTCGCGCTTGTTCTCGCCGCGGCCGGTGAAGTCGTTGCGCTCGAACACGCTCCACTTGCGCAGGACCGGCCAGACGACGTCCTCGAGGTGCTGACGCAGGTCGTAGATGCCGTGCTTGGCCATCAACACACCGTTGCGGCGGAAGTTCGGCATACCGGCACCGGGCATGACGAAGTTCATCACGATGTCCGAGACCGCCTGCAACGTCTGATCGGGAGCGATGTCCATCGCCGCGCCGGTGATGTTGCGGTAGAAGATCATGTGCAGGTTCTCGTCGGCGGCGATGCGCTGGAGCATGCGGTCGGCGATCGGATCGTCGCAGACCTTACCGGTGTTGCGGTGCGAGACGCGGGTGGCCAGCTCCTGGAACGTCACGTAGGCGACCGAGTGCAGCAGACCCACCCCTGCACCGGCAGGCGACGCATATCCGTTGGTCATGTGGATCATGCGGGCTTCTTCGAGGGCGACGGGATCGACGCCGCGGGTGACGACGAGGTAGTCACGCATGACGATGCCGTGCCGGTTCTCCTCGGCGGTCCACCGGCCGACCCACGTGCCCCAGGCACCGTCCTGGGAGAAGTTCTCGGCGATCTCCCGGTGGTACGACGGCAGGTTGTCCTCGGTGAGGAGGTTGGTGATCATCGCGGCCTGTGCGACGTCGGAGAGCTTGGACTGCTCCGGGTCGTAGTCCTGGCCGCCGAGTGCGGCGAAGTTACGACCTTCGTCCCACGGCACGTAGTCGTGAGGGTGCCACTCCCGAGCCATGGACAGGTGACGGTTCACATTGTCCTCGGCAGTGGGCACCAGCTCTTGCAGAAGCTCGAGCTGTGTCAGATCCCTGGCCATCGACATGCCTCCTCGCGTTGACGTCGGCTCGCCAGCCTAGGGCGATCGATGCGTCGTGCGGGGTGCCTTGCCCGGATTCTGTTAGAGGTCGCAATCACCGGCGAGGCCGGGTGGTGCGATTTCACAGCTCACCGAGTGGCGAGATTCGATACGGGGGTTGCGAGAGTCGGTGAACGGAACACCCAGCCACGGAGAGCGAGGAATCGGGCGGCTCCGAAGATGCCACTCACGGCGATCACGACCAGAACCTGTACGTACGTCGGTGCCGCCGGGAACAGGATGTGCATTGCGGCCAGTGAGGCGGTGCTCAGACCGAGCCCGATCAGGGCCAGTCCTCCGGCTTCCCACTGAGTCTGGAACCAACCGACTCGACCGGTCGCATGGAAGGTGTGACGGCGGTGCAGTTCGTTGGCCAGGACGGTACTTGCGGCCACACCCGCGAGGTTGGCGGTGAACGATCCGAGGGAAGCGAGCGCGACGAACAACAGGGCGTACACACCGTTGCTCGACACCCCGACGATCACGAATCGCGTGAACTGAGCGAGCACCGACTCCCCGAGCATCCGCGACCTGATGCGGGGCGCACAGCCAGACGAACCGGACGCAGCTGGAGCTTTCAGGGAAATGCTCACGAGGACTCCAGTTGTAGAACCGGAAGCGTCGGTCGGCGCTTCGACTCGATACAACTCCGCGCACCGACGAATCGGTCTCGGGCGTGACGGAAGTCTCAGGCTTTCGTGGAACTTTCTTCCCGGGCGCGCTTCTTGCGGTCCAGGTCGATGTTGAGGCTGTCGGGCTTGATCGATGCGACGAACAACACCGCAACGAGCACGACCACTACGACGATGGTGACGACGACCACCGCGATGCCGAAAATTGCCAAGATACCGTTCATGTCCTGCCTCCCGTGTCAGGCAATACGGTACTTGTCGTAGACGGGCCGGTCGACGTCGCCCCTCGTGCGTCGCAGTTCAACTCACCAGGCGCGCTACGGCCCGCATCGGCAACAACAGCCAGGTGGGCCGATTGCGCGCCTCGTACAGAACTTCGTACACGGCCTTGTCCAGTTCGTATGCACGCAACAGGTCGGCCTCGTCACGGGGATCGTGCCCGGCCACCGAGGCGTATCCGTCGAAGAATGCCGAGATGCTCCGCGCCGCCCACTGCTCGGCCCGCTCACGCGCCGACTCGTCCTCGGGGCGGTCGACCAGCAGGTGGTTGGCGGCGTAGTCGAACGAGCGCAGCATTCCTGCGACGTCGCGCAGCGCGCTGTCCATCTGCCTACGTTCGGCCAGGGTCTTAGCCGGCTCACCCTCGAAATCGATGAGCAGCCACCGTTCGGGAGTGCCCAGCACCTGACCCAGATGCAGGTCGCCGTGGATGCGCTGCACCGTGGTGCTGTTCGACGCCTCCGCCCGCGAGATCAGCGCGGTCGCCGCCGGGATGTACTGCGCGATCTCCGGCACCACCCGTGCCACTCCCGATATGCGGGCGAGGATCTCCTCGACGGCGGTAGCTTCCACCGACCGCTCGGCGGTGCCCAACTCCGATGCCAAATCGTGGTGTACCTGCGCCACAGCTGCTCCGATTCGATGCGCGTCCGGGGCGAAATCGGCCGGCAGCTCTTCGATCGGTGTCTGCGGGGAATCGAACACCTCCTGCACGCTGGCCAGCGCCGCAGTCCAGCCTTCGGCGGAGTTCGCGGCGAAATCCTGGGCCATGCCGAGCGTCGTGGGTTCACCGCCGACTTCGGCTTCGAGCCAGCCGCGAAGCGGCGCGACGTTGACGCTCCCCGCCGCCGCCAACGCGCGATGCAGTTCCACATCGGGGCTGATTCCCGGCGGCACCTGACGAAACAGCTTGAGCAACAGCAGATCACCGAGAATCACCGAGGTGTTGGACTGCTCTGCCCCCAGAACCCGACCGCGCAGACCGCTCGGCACACTCGAACCGTCGACGATCCTGAATTCGATACTGCCAGTGGCTTTTCCGGCGGCAAGTGCATCGCCGTACAGGCCGATGATCTCGGGGTCGCGTAAACCGTCGAACACGGCCACCTCGCCCGCCACGGGCAGGGTCCACGGTCGGAGATCGTCGGTCAGCTCGGTGCGGAACCCCAGTGGAACCTGGTAGGTCTGCGTCACGGCGGTGCCGTCCTGCGTCAGCTGCACCTCCACCAGCAGATGCTCGGCCGCGAAATGCGGCTCGTCCAGGAGCACGTCGCGCGCGACGATGCGCACCGCTCCGACCGTCGAACCCTTTGCGCCGAACCACCGTTGACCTGGCAACCACGCCGCCAGAGCATCCTCGAGCTGGGGTTCGATCGTGCGTGCCACACTCGAGCTGGAACCGACCATGAGAATCTCTCGCCGCCTTCGGGGGAGTTTGCGGAGCTTGTGACCGTACTCAGCGAAACCTACCCACTCCCGGCGACGCTCACACACCGACCGCAAAGACACCCGAACGTTATGCAGGTCGTACGCCGGTGCACGGACATGCTCGTAGAGTGGTCACATGTCCGCTCCACTGACCGCCCACATCGACGTACACCGCGCCGGTGATCGATCGAAAACCCGTGTGTCCTGGCTGGACTCGAAACATTCGTTCTCCTTCGGCCAGCACTACGACCCCGACAACACCCATCACGGACTGTTGCTGGTCAACAACGACGACATCGTCACCGCCGGTCAGGGTTTCGAGACACATCCGCATCGCGACATGGAGATCGTCACGTGGGTGATGCAGGGTTCACTGGTGCATCAGGATTCCATCGGACACTCCGGAATCATCCATCCCGGCCTCGCGCAACGGATGACCGCGGGCAAGGGCATCATGCACTCCGAGAAGAACGACTCCTGGAGCATCGACGGCAACAGGCACACCGAACCCGTTCGCTTCGTGCAAATGTGGGTGCTCCCGGACATTCCCGGTGCCACACCCGGATACGAACAGCTCGAGATCGGCGACGAACTACTGCGCGGCGGGTTGGTCACCGTCGCGTCGGGAATGCACAAGCACCGTGATCGGGCAGCGATCACCATCGGCCAGAAGTCGGCTGCACTGCACGCGGCAAGGTTGTTGCCCGGAGCCTCCGTGACCGTGCCCGACGCCCCGTTCGTGCACCTGTTCGTCGCGCGCGGCACCGTCACGCTCGAGGGGGTGGGCGAGCTCTGGGAGGGTGATGCAGTCCGCATGAGTTCCACTGGCGGACAACGTGTTACCGCGACCGAATCGGCCGAGGTACTCATCTGGGAGATGCATTCGCGGCTCGGCGGGTGACTCACCCGTTCGATGACAAGTTGATCACGGGAGCACGTGGCTCCTGTGCGCACCGAAGCCACCCACATACACTCCGAGCGTTCACGATCGCCGATATCGGAGGTACTCAACGTGTCGAATCAGAATCCGCCGCCCGGAAACTATCCCCCGCCCGGAAACTACCCTTCACCCGGTGAGTACCCCCAGCAGGGCGGCTACCAACAACAGCCACCGGCACCGAAGAACACCGTCGGCACGGTGGCTCTGGTCCTGGCGATTCTGGGTGTGTTGTTCTCCTGGACCATCGTCGGGGGCATTCTTCTCGGCCTGATCGCCATCGTTCTCGGCTTCGTCGGACGTTCCAGGTACAAGAAGCGCACCGCCACCAACGGCACCGTGTCACTCATCGCGATCGTTCTGGGTTTCGTGGCCGCAGCGCTGTCGATCGTTCTCGTCGTCGTCGGGGTCGGCCTGTTCAACGCAGTCGGTGGACAGGACTTCACCGACTGCCTCAGCAACGCAGGCAGCGATACTGCCGCACAACAGCAATGTGCCGACGAATTCCAGCAGAACGTCGAGAACCAGTACGACGACTCCACACCGAACTGAGCCGCCGCGTCAGGCACTCAGGTCTCGGTGCCTGACGGAGACCGATCACGTCGGGGCGTCGAGCCCGCCACGACCACCTGATTGCCGCCCTGCTGCTTGGCTTCGTACATCGCCGCGTCGGCTCGCCGCAACAGCAGCGTGGTGAGTTCCACGATGTCGAAATCGATGTCCTCGGAAATTGGATACGTGCAATGCGCGACGCCGATGCTCACCGTCAGGGGCGCGGGGTCCTCCGCGGAATGCGCGGCGCAGCGATACTTCTCGGCCAGCGCGAGGGCCTGGTTCTCGGCCGATTTGGTCACCACGGCGAACTCTTCACCGCCCACCCGCGCAACCAGCACACCGTCCGTCGTCAACCGACGTGCGACGAGTTGCAGGGCCGCGTCCCCCTGGTGGTGACCGAATCTGTCGTTGATCGACTTGAATCGGTCCACGTCGACGACCATCACCGACACATCGTTCGCCCCCAGGAAATACACCGGCAGTGCCTCGTCGAGCCCGCGCCGGTTGCGCACTTGAGTGAGTGGATCGAAGTTGGCCGCCTGCGCCTGAACCTGCAGTTTGAGAAGCAGATACTGGAAGAACGTGGGGCCCATGAACGTGATGGGCAACAGCACCACCAGCTGCGCGACGGCCAATCCGGGATCGGTGTCGGGTGAGAGCAGGATCAGCACGAAGAAGAGCGTCACGGCCGACCCGGCCCACAGCAAGTGCAGCGCCATGACTTTCGGACTGTGGAAGAGCTGGACGTACACGCTGTTGGCTGCGAGCATCGCGAGGGCCAGGAAGGTGGTCTGGGGCGATCCGTAGGACAACAGAACCAGCGTCACTCCGACGTCCGAGTACACGGCGAACAACAGAGACACCCGCTTCGAAGGCCAGGGAGCTTTCAGCCAGGCGACACCGACCGCGAGCGTCGACACGATCGCAACCACGATGATCGACCGGCCGACAGTCGATGTCGGCGGGGAATCGGTGAGCAACAACAGTGCGGCAGCGGCGAGTCCGTACGAGAACGTACTCAAGGATGCAGCGAGGCGATACGGAGCGAGCGCACCGTGCAGCCCGAGGTAGCTCACCACCGATTCGTAGCTGTGCGGCTGGTTCCACCATGTGCGCAGGAATGTCGAGTGCACGTAACCTCCATGCGCGTTCGGCTCAGAGATCACGGACCCGACAGGACGCCACCATGTCGGACCGGGCCGGACAAATCGGCCACACCCGATGCTATCGGACGCACATCACGCTCGGATGCCTCTTTGTCGGAACGCTGTGAAACCTCCCATACCGACGACGATGGCGATCACGACGAGCCATCCGATCGGCGCGAATTCGACTGCCGCTCCCGGCAATCGCGGAACATGAGTGAAGGGCGAGAGATCGAGCCAGGGCTGAGGCAGGCCCACGACCGACCCGACCTGGCCGACGGCGACGAAGCCTCCCAGAACGGCCCACAGGACGGTCGCGAATCGGGGGACAGCGCCGAACAGGGCAAGGCCGATGGCCGTCACCACCCATACGGCCGGGAGCTGACCCAGTGCGCCGCCGACGACGGACGGCAGTTCGCCCGAGACATCGCCGGTCGCCGACCCGTACGTCAGCCCGATGGTGAGGCCGACGACCAGCAGCAGCCACGCCGGGCCGAGAACGGCCAGGAGTAGGTGCCCTGCCAGCCAGCGGATCCGCGAGACGCCGGTGGCGAGAACGATCTCGGCCAGACCCGCCTCTTCCTCGGCGTGGAGGCGCAGCAGGGCCGACACCGAGTAGGCCGCCACCATGATGCCGACGATGCTCAGCACGGCCGCGACGAACGATTGTTCGAGTGTGGTACCGCCGAATTTTCCGAGCGCGTCGCCGATAGTAGTACTGCTGCCGAGCTGGTCGTCGATCCCGTCCGTGGAAGCTCCGACGACAGTGCCGAACAGGGCGAGCCCGACGGTCCAGACGACGATGGTTCCGCGAGAGAGTCGCCAGGCGAGAGCGACGGGACCGGACAGTGACGGAGCGGCGGCCACCCGCCCGCGGCGCTCGGCCCGCAGCCCACTGCCGAGGTCGCGTCGACTCGCGGTCACGAATGCCGCGGCACAGAATGCGGCTGCGGCCGCCGGCGACAGCAACAGCGGCCACCACCTCTCGTCGGCGAACGGCCGCACCTGCGCCGACCACCCGATCGGCGAGAACCACGACAGGGTTCCCGAGCCGATGTCGCCGACAGCTCTGAGAACGAACGCTGCGGCCAGCACGCCTAGGGCGTAACCGCGAGCCACCCGAGCTCCCGACGCCACCTGCGCCGACACTGCCGCACAGCCGACGAAGACGATCCCCACCACGGCGACCGACGCCCCGTACGCGACGCTCCCGGCCACCGGCAGGCCGAACGCCCACAGCGAGAGAGACGACAACATTCCCGTCGCCGCCACCGCGCCGCCCGCCAACGCGATCGCCGCGGCCAACCCGGCGTAGCGTCCCACCGCCGTCGATCCGATCAGCTCGGTTCGACCCGCATCCTCCTCACCTCGGGTGTGACGGACCACAGTGAGGATCGCCGCCAGCGGAACCAGCGCCAGCACCAACCCCGAACGCCAGGACACCAGAGCTCCCAGGTCACTACCGAAGATCGGGCCGACGAGCGCTGCCTGCGCGGGCGCCGACAGAGTCCCGAGGTAGAACGCCTGACGATCCGCCGCCGTCGGATACAGGCCCTCGAAGCTGACCGCGTACAGCAGCGGCAACGCCCCGAGCAGAACGATCCACACCGGTGCCACCAGACGATCGCGACGCAGATACAACCGCAGCAACGCGCCGGTTCCTGTCAGAGCCTTCATGCGTAGTACCTCAGGAACAGTTCTTCGAGTGTCGGAGCGGAGCTGACCAGGCTGCGGACTCCGGCGTCGGCCAGCACGTGCATCGTCGCCGCAAGGGCCTCGTTCTCCACCGTGCAGGTGACCGATGATCCCGCGACTCGGACGTCGGACACCCCCGCGAGCGTGGTCAAACCGTCGGGCATGCGCTCGAGATCGGCAGTGACCGTCGTACGAGACAGGTGTCGCATCGACGCCAGAGTCCCGGTATCGACCGTCCGCCCGTCCTTGACGATCGTCACCGAACTGCACAGAGCATCCACCTCGGACAGGATGTGCGAGGACAACAGCACCGTGACTCCGCGTCGGGCAGCATCTTTCACACAATCGCCGAAGTGCTGCTCCATCAGCGGATCGAGTCCCGAGGTGGGTTCGTCGAGGACGAGCAACTCCACGTTCGACGCAAGAGCCGAGATCAGCGCCACCTTCTGGCGATTGCCCTTGGAGTAGGTGCGGGTGCGCTTGCCCGGGTCGAGGGAGAACCTCTCGATCAGCTCGGCGCGACGAGCAGAGTCGATGCCTCCTCGCATTCGGCCGAGCAGGTCGATCACCTCACCGCCGGTGAGCGACGGCCACAGCGTCACGTCACCCGGCACGTAGGCCAGGCGTCGATGCAGCGCTACGGTGTCGGTCCAGGGGTCGCTGCCGAGCAGCCGCACGTCGCCTTTCGTCGCGCGGATCAGACCCAGCAGGATGCGGATCGTCGTGGATTTGCCGGCTCCGTTGGGACCGAGGAAGCCGTGCACCTCACCGGTCGGTACGTGCAGCGACAGTCCGTCGAGCGCCCGAACCGAACCGAATTTCTTCACCAGGTCGTCCACTGCGATTGCGTCGGTCATTCTTTCGCCTCCAGATACGTGTCCAAAGCTCGGGAGTCGGTGAACAGTCCGTCGGTGTAGAGCTCGAGCGCGGGCAACATGACCTCGTGGCCTAGGGCGCTCAGTGCCTCGCGGAAATCGACGTCGGGGCCGGCCATCTGCACGTACAGCAGTAGTCCGCCGACGTTCTGTCGCGTCAGGAATCGGGCGCGTGCCGCGGGGTCTCGACTGGGGGTGAATCGGCCGTCGCGGACTCCTTCGTCGATGTAGCGGACGGCGTCGTCGACCATGTGCTCGAACAACTCTCGCGCCAGCGCACCGCCCGAGGAGAAGCTCCGCACCATGTAGGCAACCAGCGGCGCGTACTCGTCGATCCGAGCGAGCTGTTCCATCATGCCTGCGGGCGCAGCCGAGGCGGTCTTCGATTCGCGGATCACTCGCAGAACGTGCTCGTCGCACGCTGTGCGCAGCCCGTCCTTGGACCCGAAGTGGTGATTGAGCAGCCCGGGAGAGACTCCTGCCGCGGTGGCGATGGACCGCACGCCTGCGGTGAAGCCCTGTGAGCCGAAGACGCCGATCGCGGTGTCGCGGATTCGTGCCCTGGTGGTGAGATCCTCCGATACTGAACGCATGTACAGCACATTAAACACCCGTTCAATCGAGCGCAAGAGTGTAAAGATGGACGCATGACTTCAGTAGTGAACTCGGGCATCGATCTCAGCTACCAGGACGAGAACACACGCGCACAGGACGACCTGTTCGTGCACGTCAACGGCAAATGGCTCGAGGAGTACGACATCCCGGCCGACCGCGCAGTCGACGGAGCATTCCGCACGCTGTACGACCGCGCCGAGGTCGACGTACAGACCATCATCGAAGAATCGGCCGCCGCGAACCCGCCCGCGGGTAGCGACGCGCAGAAGATCGGCGACCTGTTCTCGAGCTTCATGGACGCCGACCGTGCCGAGCAACTCGGCGTCACCCCGATCGCCGACGAGCTCACCGCCATCTCCGACGCCACCGACCTCGTCACCCTCGCAGGCGTTCTCGGCTCCCTGCAACGCACGGGCGTCGGCGGTGCAATCGGCCACTACGTCGACACCGACGCCAAGCAGTCCGATCGCTACCTGGTCCACTTCAGCCAATCCGGCATCGGCCTGCCGGACGAGTCGTACTACCGCCAGGACGAGTACGCCGAGATCCGTACGAGCTACCTCGAGCACATCTCGAAGATGTTCGCGCTCAGCGGCATCGAGTACGACGCGCAGACGGTGTTCGACCTCGAGCAGAAGATCGCCGCCGGCCACTGGGACGTCGTGGCCAGGCGTGACGCCGAGAAGAGCTACAACCTGGTCGATTTCGACACCCTGGTTCAGAATGGTGCCGGATTCAATTGGGCTGCATGGATTTCCGGGCTCGGTGCCACTACCGAGCAGTTCGCCGAGATCGTCGTGCGCCAGCCACCGTTCCTCAGCACCTTCGTCTCACTGTGGACTTCCGAGGACATCGAGGCATGGAAGGCGTGGCTGGCCTGGCGCGTCGTGCATTCGCGTGCGCCGTTCCTGACGAGCGCGATCGTGGACGAGAACTTTGCGTTCTACGGAACGACGCTGACCGGTACCGAGGAGAATCGCGAACGGTGGAAGCGCGGAGTCTCCCTGGTTCAGGACGTGCTCGGGGAGGCCGTCGGCAAGCTCTACGTCGAACGCCACTTCCCGGCCGACTCCAAGGCCAGGATGCAGGTGCTCGTCGAGAACCTCACCGAGGCGTATCGACGCAACATCTCCGAGCTCGAATGGATGAGCCCGGAGACGCGTGAGAAGGCCTTGGACAAGCTGGGCAAGTTCACCCCCAAGATCGGCTACCCCGATCGGTGGCGCGATTACTCGAGCGTCGAGATCAGCGCCGACGATCTGCTCGGCAACTACCGCCGCGGCTACACCGCGGACTACCAGCGCGACCTCGACAAGCTCGGCGGACCCGTCGACCGTGACGAGTGGTTCATGACGCCGCAGACCGTCAATGCGTACTACAACCCCGGCATGAACGAGATCGTCTTTCCCGCAGCCATTCTGCAGCCACCGTTCTTCGACCCCGAGGCCGACGACGCGGCCAACTACGGCGGCATCGGAGCCGTCATCGGTCACGAGATCGGCCACGGATTCGACGATCAAGGTGCCAAGTACGACGGTGACGGCAACATGGTGGACTGGTGGACCGACAGCGACCGCACCGAATTCGGCAAGCGCACCACGGCCCTGATCGAGCAGTACAACGAATTCGAACCCAAGGCACTGCCCGGCCACAAGGTCAACGGCGAGTTCACCATCGGCGAGAACATCGGCGACCTCGGTGGTCTGTCGATCGCGGTTGCCGCCTACGAGATCTCGCTCGAAGGCAAGGACGCGCCGGTGCTCGACGGCCTGAGCGGCCTGCAGCGCGTGTTCTTCGGGTGGTCACAGGTGTGGCGCACCAAGGCACGCGATGCCGAGGCAATCCGTCGACTCGCCGTCGATCCGCACTCGCCGCCGGAGTTCCGCTGCAACGGAGTCGTGCGAAATCTCGACAGTTTTCACGAAGCATTCGACGTACGGCCCGGAGATGCGCTGTACTTGGACCCGGGGAAGCGCGTCAAGATCTGGTAGCAACAGGCTGGTACACAACGGGGAGGGGACATCGGATGAAGGAATTCGCACGCTGGCTGGCCGCACACGGGGTGGTGCGCCTCGCGGCCAAACGGGGGGCGGCCGCAGGTGATCGGCAAGCGATGCTGCTGGTCGATCCGGCGACCCGGGCCGATCCGACACCCGTCTACGAGGAGTTGCGCGCCACCGCGCCGCTGGTGAAGACACGGATCTCGAACATCACCGTGCACCACCGGGTGGCGTTCGACCTGTTGCGCTCGGACGATTTCCGCGTCACCCAGCTGGGCGCAACCCTCCCCGGGCCGCTGCGTTGGATCGAGGCGCACACCCGGTCCGGTGCACTGCACCCGATTCTGCCGCCCTCGCTGCTCTCGGTCGAGCCACCCGACCACACGAGGTACCGCAAGCTGGTGTCCTCGGTCTTCACCGCCCGCGCGGTGAAGAAGATGCGCGATCAGGTGCAGGAAACGGCCGATGCTCTGCTCGACGAGCTGTCCGACGGTTCTCCGGTCGTCGACATCGTCGATCGCTACTGTGCGCGTCTACCGGTCGCGGTCATCGGGCGCATCCTCGGAGTGCCGGTGGAGGACAATCAGCGAGTCCTCGAGTTCGGCGAGATGGCCGCACCCAGCCTCGACATCGGATTGTCGTGGTCTCAGTTCAAGCAGGTCGAACGCGGTCTGATCGGATTCGACGCCTGGCTGTCGCAACATATCGCCGGATTGCGTCGCAATCCCGGTGACGATCTGATGAGTCAGCTGATCGCCGCGGAGGACGAGGGCGTCGGCCTCAACGACGAGGAGCTCAGGGCCACCGCAGGTCTGGTGTTGGCTGCGGGGTTCGAGACGACGGTCAATCTGCTCGGCAGCGGGATCCAACTGCTGCTGGATCACCCCGACCAACTGGCTGTGCTGCAACAGGATCCGTCACACTGGCCCACGGCTGTCGACGAGATGCTGCGGATGGAGTCTCCCGTACAGCTCACGGCCCGCATGGCCAAGCGCGACGTGGAGATCGAGGGAGTGACGGTGCACGCGGGCAAGCTCGCCGTGCTGGTGCTGGCCGGTGCCAATCGGGATCCGCTGGTGTTCGAGGACCCCAATCGCTTCGACGTCACCCGCGCCAATGCCGGTAAGCACCTGTCGTTCTCGGGCGGGCGGCACTACTGCCTCGGCGCTGCACTGGCCAAGGCCGAATCGGAAGTGGGCCTCAAGACCCTGTTCGACCGGTACCCTCACCTGCGGTCGGCAGGCGAGGGAACCCGTCGCAACACCCGTGTCCTGCACGGATGGGCCACGCTCCCAGTGAATCTCGGCGAGCCGGCTACGACAACCGCAGGCCTGTAACGGAATCGAAGAAGAACAGCTCGTCCAGCTTGGGTACCAGCCGAACGGTTTCGGCCAGTGCGATGGACAGCTTGCGATCGACTCGGACCGACATCCTCCCGGATGCGGTGGTCCACCCATCGATCGTGGCGGGTGCGGAGGCGTAGACGAACGACTCCGCACCCAGTTCCTCGATCAGCTCGACGGTCAGGTGCAGGCCGCCGGCACTGTCGCCGACCAGATCCCACGATTCCGGTCGCACGCCGACGACGACCCGCTCGCCCGCCGAGGACGGGACGGGAATGCGCAACTCACCGAGTACGGCCGCGCCGTCGCGCACGGGGGCGTCGACCAGATTCATCCCGGGTGACCCGATGAATCCGGCGACGAACGTGTTGACGGGATTGTCGTACAGCTCCCGCGGCGCAGCGATCTGCTGCAACTTGCCGTCCAGCAACACGGCGACTCGATCACCCATGGTCATGGCCTCGACCTGATCGTGGGTGACGTAGACCGTCGTGGTGCCCAATCGTCGCTGCAGACCGGCAATCTGAGCCCTGGTCGACACCCGCAGTTTGGCATCGAGGTTGGACAACGGTTCGTCCATGCAGAACACCTTGGGTTGACGCACGATGGCGCGCCCCATGGCCACTCGCTGTCGCTGTCCGCCCGAGAGCTTGCCGGGCTTGCGGTTCAGCAATGGCTCGAGCTCGAGCATCTTCGCGGCATCGAGTACTCGTGCTGCGGTGTCGGACTTGCTCATTCCGGCATTGCGCAGCGCGAAGCC
The DNA here is from genome assembly GCF_002259075.1 of Rhodococcus sp. 15-725-2-2b. Lineage (NCBI taxonomy): Bacteria > Bacillati > Actinomycetota > Actinomycetes > Mycobacteriales > Nocardiaceae > Rhodococcus > Rhodococcus sp. 15-725-2-2b. The sequence continues at coordinate 269,546 of NZ_NPFL01000006.1, forward strand.
CATGTTGTCGCCGACGGTCATGTTGGGGTACAGCGCGTAGTTCTGGAACACCATCGCGACATCCCTGGCCCGCGGGGCCAATGACGTGACGTCCACTCCGCCGATGTCGATGTGACCGCTTTCGACGGACTCGAGACCGGCGAGCATTCGCAGACTCGTCGACTTCCCACACCCCGAAGGTCCGACGAGAACGATGAATTCACCGTCCGCGATGTCGAGTTCGAGGTTGTCGACAGCGAGCGAATCGGCACCCGGGTACCGGTGCGAAACACCGGCGTAGTGAACGGCGGCCATTACTTCGGCAGCTTCGGGGTGATCTGGCGGTCGATGATCTGCTGCAACTGATCCGAGACGGATGCGAATGTCGTTGCGACATCGGCATTCTGCAACGCGATCTGCTCGAGTCCACTACCGATGATCTTGTCGCCGCCGGGGACGAACACGCGGGCGTAATCCTGCGAACGCGTCAGCGCCAACTGGTCCACGGCCATCTTCGCGTTGGGGTTCGCCTCGAGGAATGCGATCTCCGACGGGTCCTGCTGCGCAGACTTGCGGACCGGCATGTAGCCGGTGTTCTGGGAGAAGTACGCGGTGTTGGCACCGTTGGTGACGAAATCGATGAATTTGAGCGCGTTGACCTTTCGCTCGTCCGAGATCTTCGCCGGAATGGCCAGACCGGCTCCGCCGGTGGGGCAACCGGGGGTCCCCTCGGTGGCAGGCAGGAACGCGGTACCGAACTCGAACGCCGCCCCGCCCTTGATGGTGGACAGGTCGCCGGTGGAGGCGATGGTGGACGCGATGATGCCGGCGGCGAAGTCGTTGGCGATGTCGTTGGAGACCGCGGCGTACTTCTTGGTGTGGATCATGTCCTGCAGGAACTTGCCTGCCGCAATGGTATTGGGGTCGTCGAACTTCAGCTCGAACTGATCGGAGTAGGATCCCCCGAACGTCCAGATGGGTCCCTCGAACGTCCACCCGAGGTAGTCGACGGCGTTACCCCAACCGTGAGCGAGCTTGCCGTTTCCGACGACGGCCTGAATGCGCGGGCCCCATTCGTCGAACTCCTGCCAGGTGGCCGGCCCGCGATCGGGCAGTCCGGCCTGCTGCCAGACGGCCTTGTTGTAGTAGAACAGCGGCGTCGAGCGCGCGTACGGCAATGCCCAGTGGCTGCCGTTCCAGTTGTAATCTGCCAGCAACGAATCCACGTAGTCGGACTGGTCGACGCCTGCCGCGGAGAAGTGCTTGTCGAGCGGCTCGATCGCACCGGTGAGGGCATAGTTGAACCACCAGACGTCCGAGAGCACGACGACGTCGGGCACATCGTTGCCGGACAGCGCCGCGTTGAACTTCTGCGACACCTCCTCGTAGTTCTTGCCACCGTCGATGAGATTGACCGTCAGGCCGGGGTTCTCGGCCTGGAAGCGCGAGATCAGTTCCTTCTCGAACTCCTGGGACTTGCCGGGGTGGTTCGACCAGAAGTTGATGGTGTTCGCGTCGCCTTCGACAGCCTCGCCGCCCGACCCACCCGATCCGGGGCCGCTGCACGCAGCGAGGGCTGCGGCGGCCGCGGCCGCACCGGTGAGCGTGAGGAAGCCACGCCGATTGATGATGTGTGCCATGGTGTTCGACTCCTGATAGTGAGGTGAATCAGCCCTTGACCGCACCGGAGGTGAGGCCCTTGATCATGTGGCGTTGCAGGACGAGAAAGACGAGAAGGATCGGCAGAATGGTCAGCACCGTCGCGGCCATCACCGCCCCCCAGTTGGTGTAGCCCTCGCTGTTCTGGAGCAGCGTCAACCCGACCGGAAGCGGTGCGACGGACGAGTCGTCGGACATCAGGAACGGCCAGAGGTACTCGTTCCATTCGGTGACGATCGTGATGATGGCGAAGGCGACCATGGTCGGGCCGGACAGCGGCAGGATCACCCGGAACATCAGCCGTACCGGTCCGGCACCGTCCATCCGCGCGGCCTCGATGATCTCCGGTGGCAGCGACAGGAAGTGGTTGCGCATCAGGAACGTACCGAAGGCGACCCCCGCCAGCGGAATTATGATGCCCTGGAACGAGTTCCGCCACCCCAACTCGGAAATGAGCGAGTAGTTGGAGATGACGGTGATCTGATTGGGCACCATGAGGGCGGCGACGATGACGAGAAAGACGACGTTCTTGCCCGGGAAGCGCAGGAACACCAGTCCGTAGGCACTGAGAACCCCGAGGACGAACTTGATGGACGACACGGCCGTGGTGATGATGATGGAGTTGCGCAGATACGTGAAGAACGGCACCTCCGTCGTCGCCTCGTCGTAGTTCTGTGGATGGAACACGCTGGGCCACCACGTGACCGGCTGAACGTAGATGTCGGGTCGATCCTTGAAGGAGGTGATCAGGATCCAGAACAGTGGCAGCCCGATCATCAGCAGGACGGCGACCATGGCCGCGTATCCGAGGATGTTGGCGCTGCGTCGCGCACGTTGCTGGTCGCGCGGCCCTGGCACCTTTTCCGGCATTGCCGTCCGAGGCCTGTTCGTCACTGTCATCGTTGATCGTCTCGATCCATGATTCGTACCTGCACGAGGGTGACGATCAGCAGGACGAGGAACAGGATCGTCGCGACCGTGGCACCGTAGCCGGCCCGGAAGTTGCGGAACGTCTCCTCGTAGACCTGGTAGACCATCGTGGTGGTGCCGGTGCCCAGCGGGCCACCGCGCGTCATGACGTTGATGATGTCGAAGACCTGGAGCGAGTTGAGCAGCACCGTGATCGACAGAAAGAACGTCGTCGGGCGCAGTTGCGGCAGAAGCACTTTGCGGAACGTGGTCCAGCGACTCGCCTGATCGATCTCGGCCGCTTCCATCAGTTCCTTGCGCACACCCTGCAGAGCCGCGAGGTAGATGACGAAGGTGTAGCCCAGGTTCTTCCACAGGTACGTCACGGTGATCATGACCATCGCCCACTTCGGGTCCTGATAGAAGTCCGGGACGGTACCGAGGCCGAAGCGTCGCATCAGATCCTGGACGAGCCCGAAGTTGGGGTCGAAGACGAACTGGAATGCGATACCGATCGCTGCACCCGAGATGACGTACGGAGCGAACACGGCGGAGCGAACGAAGTTGCGGCCCCTGAGCTTTCGATCGAGCAGCAGCGCCAGCACGAGGCCGAGAACCAGTGAGCCCACCACCGCGGCGACCGTGAACACGACGGTGTTGCCGACGATCTGCCAGGTGTCCTCGCGGGAGGCCCACTCGCGGTAGTTGTCGAATCCGACGAACGTGGACGTGGGCGAGGACAGGTTCCAGTCGAAGAACGAGAACTGGAAGTTCTCCACCAGCGGCCGATACGTGAACACGCCCAGCAGAACCAGATTGGGGCCCACGAGAATCAGGAACAGTGCGTAATCGGTCCACGGCCGGGAGAAGAATCGCTTCTCGCGTGCCGTGGGCAGCACTCGTTCGGTTGTTGCACTCACCGCGAGGACTGTGCTCAGTCGCGGCTAACGAATGGTGAACTCAGCCCCAACGCTCACCGTCGTACAGACCAACCTATGTGAGCGGAACTTCGTAGTGGGCTACGAAGTTCCGTGCACATGCGGCGAAGCCGCTCTAGCGGTTCCAGTCTCCGAGACCGTCGGATCCGCTGAGGGTGCCGCCGTCGGTGTTGACGACGATGACCGGGTCGCCCTTCTGGGCGTTCTCGAAGAACCACTTGCCGTCTTCGGTGCTGACGTTGAGGCAGCCGTGGGAGGCGTTGGAGTAGCCCTGCTGCGACTCCGACCACGGAGCAGCGTGCACGAAGATGCCGCTGTAGGAGATGCGCGTCGCGTACTCGACGTAGGTGCGGTAGCCCTCCTCGGAGTCCACGGGGACGCCGTAAGTCGACGAGTCCATGTACATGTCGCGGAACCGTTCGCCGACGATGTAGGTGCCGTTGGGGGTCTCGTGCCCGACCTTGCCCATCGAGGTGGGCATGGTGCGGACCACCTCGCCGTTGCGGGTGACGGTGATCTGCTTGGTGTTGTCGTCGGCCGTGGTGATGATGGAGTCGCCGGTGGAGAATTCGGCCTTCGCTCCGCCCGCCTCGACGGTCACCTGGGTGTGCGCCGGGTAGAACTCGTTGGGCAGCCACCGGACCTGGGTGTCGTTGATCCAGTAGAAGTGCCCGGGTACGGACGGGTTGGTGGTGACGCGGATGGCGCGCAGCGCGGCGTCACGATCGCCGATCGCCTCGTCGAAGCGGATGGCGATGGGCTGCGCGACTCCGACGACCTCGCCGCCCGAGGGGCTGATGCTCGGATCGGAGAAGTTCGCGGGCGCGAGCTGCGGGGTGAGCTGCTGCGGCGCGGGTGCAGCCGGATCCGCGGATCCCGGCATCCCGGGGATGGAGACGTCCGGGCCGCCCGGCCACAGTGGCGCGGCCTGTGCCGAACCGAATGCGGCGGACGTGGCAAGGGCTGTACCTGCAACGATCGCGCCGATACGGGCGAATCTGCGTGTGCGAACCGGTGATGCCATGTAACCCGACCATCCTTCGTGCTGCGTCGCGACACCCGCGAACTGTGCTGCCGCGGGGCAACGCCCATTAACACATACCGCCCCGACATTTGCTAATCGGATATCCCCGAAACGGACGAAAGAAACCACCGGTACGAGTATCTTCTCGCAACCGGTCCCGGAGCCGTCTCACCAGGCTGCGGCGGATGTGTCGGCAGCCGGGGAACGGGTATGTGCGATGAGAGCACATCCCGTCCAGACACCGGCGGTTTCCGAAACGGACTCTTTTTCGTCCGGTGTCCGTAAAGGGTGGACCGTGATCTCCGATGCTTTCCCCCGTACCCCCGTCACCCACATCGTCGTCGTCGTACCCGCGCACAACGAGCAGGATCTGCTCGACGCCTGCCTGACCGCCCTGGTACGAGCACAACGCCGAGTCCGCGATGTGGCCTCGGTGTCCGTCTCGACGATCGTCGTGCTCGATGCGTGCACCGATGACTCTGCGCGCATCGCAGCACGTCACCCGTCCGTGTCGGCCGTCGAGGTGGCACACCGCAACGTCGGCGCGGCGAGAGCTGCCGGATTCGCGACGCACGGCCCGGAACACAGCCCATCGACGTGGTTCGCCACCACCGATGCCGACACCCGGGTGGGTGAGGACTGGCTGCTCGGCCATCTCCGACACGCCGCCGACGGCGCTCGGGCAGTGGCCGGAACGGTGGCAGTCGATTTCGAGGGTCACATCGAGGAGAACCTCGGGTTGCGGTCGTCGTACGACGCGCACTATCGAAACGAGTTCGGCCACCCACACGTGCACGGTGCCAACCTCGGCGTCCGAGCGGCGGAGTATCTCTCCATCGGCGGATTTGCACCTCTGACCACCGGCGAGGACCACGATCTGGTCCGACGCCTCGAGCTCGGCGGCTTCGAGTGCCGTCGGGTGTGCGACATTCCGGTCACGACGTCGGGTCGGCTGCGCGGCCGAGCGCCCGACGGCATGGCCGGATTCCTACGTGCCCTGGAGGCCACCGCATGAGCGAGACCGGTTTTCTCGAATCCACCGACCGAGCCGACGTCGACACCGGGCTGCGCGCCGCGTTCTTGGCGTTCGAGGCGGACGGTCGTCTCGACCTCGCGCTGCCCGGCTCGGGATACACCGATCTGCGCTGGCAATCGCTCGCCGCCCTGAGTCGGCACAACACGGTGCTGGGCCGGTGGTCCGAAGCGCATACCGACGCGATCGCGATCCTGCACGAACTCGACGGCCCGACGCCACAGCGTGGGCAGATCTGGGGAGTGTGGGCTGCGGAACCGCCTGCTCCGATTCTCGAAGCGGTGCCGAGTGATTCGGGCTGGGTTCTCACCGGGACGAAACCGTGGTGCTCGGGTGCGTCACTGTGTACCCATGCGCTCGTGACTGCACGCGTGGAGGGCAGCCCTCGGCTGTTCGCCGTCGACCTGACGCACCCGGGCGCAACTCCGGTACCGAACACGTGGCATGCAGTGGGGATGAGCGAGAGCGATTCCGGCTCGGTCGCCTTCGACAGTGTCCCTGCCGTTGCGGTCGGCGGCCCGACCGACTACCTCACACGACCGGGCTTCTGGCACGGGGCGATCGGGGTGTCGGCAGCCTGGTTCGGGAGCGCATGCGCGGTGGCGGACACGCTTCATGCTGCAGTCCGCGACAGACCCGATCCGCACCGTACTGCACATCTCGGTGCCATCGCGGCCGCACTCGGAGCGGCGTCGAGCGCACTGACCACCGCCGCAGCGGAGGTGGATGCCGATCCGTTCGACCGATCCGGTCGCGCCCGAACCCGGGCCCGCATCGTGCGGGCTGTGGTCGAGGATGCGGCAACTCAGTGCATCGACCGCGTCGGGCGCGCTCTCGGTGCAGGCCCGCTGTGCAGCGATTCCCAACACGCCCGACGCGTCGCAGATCTCACCGTCTACCTGCGGCAGAGTCACGCCGAGCGCGACCTGGAAGCCCTCGGGCACGACATCGCAGAGGAGGACAACCCTTGGTAGAGAACGCATTCGATGCCGAAACCGATGTCGGCACAGCCGAATCGGACTGGATGTCGGCCGACTGGTCCATTCCCGGCCTGCAGTGGAAGGACGTCCTCACCATGGTCGTCGTCGCCCCGCACCCGGACGACGAGGTGCTCGGCGTCGGCGGCCTGCTCTCTCTGGCTGCGGCATCGGGCGTCGATGTTCGGGTGGTCGCCGTGACCGACGGCGACGGCTCCCATCCCGGTTCCCCCACCGTCACGGCAGAGGATCTGCGTGCGCGTCGCCCCGCCGAGTCCGAGCGCGCGTTGGCCGAATTGGGGATCGACCACTCCCCGATCCGTCTGCAGATCGCCGACGGTGACGTCGAGAACCACGAGAGCGCGGTGGCCGATGCGCTGATGCCGCTGCTCGACGCCACCCCCGGCACCTGGTGTCTGACGCCGTGGCGCGGGGACGGCCATCCCGACCACGAAGCCACCGCGCGGGCCTGTCTCACCGCGGCGAACGCCGTCGGGATACCGGTGGTGGAGTACCCGATCTGGATGTGGCACTGGGCAACTCCGAATCATCCTGCCGTGCCGTGGACACGTGGACGCCGCATCGACCTGCCGCCGCGCACCCTCGACGCCAAACGAGCGTCGATCGAGCAGTTCGATTCGCAGATCCGCCCATTGTCCGATCACCCTGCGGACCGAGCGGTGTTGCCGCCGCACATATTGGCTCGGTACCGGCGACCGTTCGAGGTGGTGTTCGCGTGAGCGAGGGTTCTCGAACAAGCCTCGGTGCCGAGTACTTCCGCACCGTCTATGCGGACAAGGACGATCCGTTCATGCTCGACAGCAAGTGGTACGAGCGTCGCAAATACGCGCTGACCATGGCCTCGCTGCCGAAACCGCAGTATCGGCGCGCGCTCGAACCCGGCTGCTCCATCGGGGTGCTCACCGAACAGTTGGCGATCCGGTGCGATCACGTGGTCTCGACCGATGTGGTGCACAGCGCCCTCGATTCGGCACGGAGGCGCGTAGGTGACACTGCTGCAGTCGAATTCGCGCTGTGGTCGCTGTCCGACGACTGGTCGACCCTGCCCACACCCGAGGCGACGTTCGATCTCGTCGTCATCAGCGAGGTCGGGTACTACCTCGACGCCGACGACCTGTCGTCGGCGATGACGCGCGTCGTCGAGCACCTCGAAGCCGAGGGCACCCTGGTGGCTGCACACTGGCGTCACGACGTGGACGACTACCCGATCTCGGGTGACCGCGTTCACGAGATCATCGCCGCCACACCGGGATTGGCACTACTGAGTCGCTATCTGGACGAGGACGTCCGGATCGAGGTCTTCGTCGCCTCGGACAGCCCGGCCGTGTCGGTCGCGAGCACCGACGGCCTCGACGTGCGGTGAATCGACTCAGTCGGACGATTCGGCCGCGTCGGCGACCAGCTGCGCGGCGAGGTCGGCGAGCTTGACGTTGGTGTCTTGCGAGAGCTTGGCCAACAAAGCGAAAGCTGCCTGCGAGTTCAGGTTGTAGCGCTCCATCAGCATGCCCTTGGCCTGACCGATCAGGTCTCGGCTCGTCAATGCCGCCCGGATCTGCTGTTCTTCACGCGCGGTGGAGAACGCGATGGCCGCGTGCGCAGCGAACAGCGAACCGATCGATTCGGCCTCGGCCGAGAAGGCGTTCGTTCGGGTGGAGTGGAGGTTCAACGCGCCGAAGTTGAAGCCCTCGACGTAGAGCTGGAAGCAGATCATGCTCTTGACACCCAGCGCCGAGGCGGCGACGGTGAACTGTGGCCAGCGAGAATCGCTGTCCATGTCGTCGATCCTGATGGTGGTCTGTTCGATCGCCGATTCGAGGCAGGGACCTTCGCCCAGCTGCTCCTGGATCTTGTCGCAGTGGCCCGCCACCTCGCCGACGAGGGCCGCACTGTGCACGAACTTGCCCTGCAACACCGTCGTGATGGACGCGAATTCGGCGGACGGGATGTTGGCCACCGCCGCCTCGGTGATCGTGGCCAGGACCCGATCGGGATCGGAGTGCTGCCGACGTAGTCTCTCGGCGACCTCGGCCAGTCGTCGGCTGAGCTCGAAGTCCGTGACGCGCGGATGGGCGGTCGAGTCCAGTGTCTGCTCGCTGATGGCGGTCACCTCGTCCTGCTGCGCCGGGGCGCGTCCCGGTATCGGCGAAGTGCCGACACCACAGGATACGCCCCGGTTGCAAATCCGGGAGGACCGTTAGCCCGGCATCAGAGTGTGCTGGGGGCGATCAGCGAGTGGACGAATCCGATCTTCTTCACGACGGTCGCAGGCAGCACGAACGGGTAGAGGTCCTGGTGGCCCATCGACCGGTTGATCTGGTTCAGTGCCCACGACAACGGCAGCCACCACTCGATGATCTGATCGAAACCGACGTCACCCGGCAGCGGGCTCTCCAGCGTCGAACCGGCCGGGGCCATACCGAAGGCTGCAGCCGTGTCGAGCGTGTCACGGATGTGGAGATAGTGCGCGAACGTTTCGGCCCAGTCCTCGGCGGGGTGCATGGTGGCGTAGGAGGAGACGTAATCGTCCTCCCAGTTGGCCGGCGCACCCTCGCTGTAGTGGCGATCGAGTGCGGCCTGGTAATCGGAATCCGGATCGCCGAAGAGCTCCTCGAACGCCGCGCGGTGCTCACCGTTGCCGACCAGCACCATCTGGTAGTAGTGGCCGATCTCGTGACGGAAGTGTCCGACCAGGGTGCGATACGGCTCGGACATCGCCACACGCAACTGTTCGCGGTGCACGTCGTCGCCCTCGGCGAGGTCGAGGGTGATCAGACCGTTGTCGTGGCCGGTCATCACCTGCTGGTTCGCGCTCGAGAGCAGATCGAACGTCAGTCCCGTCGTGTCGTCCTCGTCCCGGCCGACGATGGGCAGGCCCAATTCGGTCAGTTCGAGTACGACTCGACGCTTGTTGGTCTCGGCATCCGCGTAGGCGGCCATCGCGTCGACGTCGTCGTCGGCGGGGCGAGTACGCGTGAGCCGGCACGACACGCAGAGATCGTCGCTGTCGTCGGTGTCGACGAGCCAGTTGCAGCGCGCCGTGTTGAGGTTGGCGCACATCTTCCACGTGGTGCCGTCCACCTCGGCCTCTGCGACACCGTCGTCGGCCTTGTCGGGGAGCACCAGCAGAGCTCTGCTCGGCAGATGGAAGCCGAGCGCGCTCGAGCAGCTCAGACACAGTGAGTTCTCGAACGACAGCTTCTGTCCGCATTTGCGGCAGATGAAATCACGCATGGATGTTCCTTCGTGGCAGGGGTGAGTCGGGCTCGTATTCCCGTTTCCGGACGGACTAATGCCCTTCATCGAATATGTTGTGCACATCTCCCTCGCCGTGCGGCGAGTTCGACAGCGCAATAACGTTACTCTGCGGGCTGTCACCTGCAAGGAAGCAAACCGTCGACCCACACGTTGGTACAGACTGCTTCACAACACTCTTCGAGAGGATGCGGGCCGCAGATGGCAGATCAGATCACGCCGACGAATCGGCCCATGGCACGTTTCGCCGAACGGATCTCGCGGGCCCGCGGCGAGAAGAACAGCGAAACCCTGGCGGCGGGCTTCCTGCTCGCAGCGACACTGATCGCGCTGATCTGGGCCAACTCACCCTTCGGCGAGACCTACCAGTCGTTCTGGCACACCGAACTCTCCGTCACCGTCGGCGAGCACGGCATCTCCCTCGACCTCGCCCACTGGGTCAACGACGGGCTCATGGCGTTGTTCTTCTTCGTCGTCGGGCTCGAGGTCAAGCGTGAGTTCGCGATGGGTGAGCTCACCGACCGATCTCGTGCCGCCATCCCAATCGTCGCGGCGGTTGCCGGTCTGGCCGCGCCGGCGTTGCTGTTTCTCGCCTTCAATCCGTCCGGGCCCGCCGCCCAGGCATGGGGCGTCGTGATCTCCACCGACACCGCGTTCCTCCTCGGGGCACTCGCCGTCCTCGGCCCGAAGAAGGCCGCTCGGTTGCGCATCTTCCTGCTCACGCTCGCTGTCGCGGACGATGTGGGCGCGCTGGCGATCATCGCCTTCTTCTACACCGACAACCTCGACGTGGTGCCGTTGGTGCTGGCGTTCGTCGGTCTGGCGCTGATCTTCCTACTGCGTCGGCTCGAGGTGTGGCGCGGCGTCGGGTACTTCGTCGTTGCACTGTTCACCTGGGTTGCGATGTACGAGTCCGGAGTTCACCCCACCCTCGCGGGAGTGATGATCGCGTTGATTCTTCCGGTCTATCCGCCGCGCCGCACCGAGGTGGAACGCGCGGCGGATCTGACACGCGCGTTCCGGCAGTCGCCCAATCCCGAATACGCCCGAGCCGCCCGTCTCGGACTCGATCGCGCGGTGTCGGTCAACGAACGTCTCATGCGGCTCTACCAGCCGTACACGGCCTTCATCATCGTGCCGATCTTCGCGCTCGCCAACGCCGGAGTCGTGCTGAGCTCGGACACTCTGAAAGCCGCGTCGACCTCGACGCTCACCTGGGGCATCATCGCCGGTCTCGTTCTCGGCAAGCTCGTCGGAATCACCGCTGCATCTGCTGTTTTCGCGAAGTTGAGACCGTCGTCCTTGGCTCCAGGACTGACGCTCTCCCACATCGCAGGCGGTGCCGCGATGTCCGGAATCGGATTCACGATCTCGTTGTTCATCATCGATCTCGCGCTCGACGACCCGTTGCTGGCCGACGAAGCACGGGTCGGCGTGTTGGTGGCCTCGGTGATCGCCGCACTGCTCGGCTGGGTCCTCTTCCGGATCGACGAGAAGATTCATCCTCCGAAGGCCGAAGCATCCCTTCGCATTCTGCGTCCGGTCGACGCCAGGCGCGATCACATCCGCGGCCCGGTGGATGCACCACTGACCATCGTGGAGTACGCGGATTTCGAATGCCCGTTCTGCAGCAAGGCAACCGGCAGTGTCGCCGAGGTACGCAAGCACTTCGGCGACGACCTTCGATACGTCTACCGGCACCTGCCGCTCGACGACTATCACCCACACGCTCGCTACGCGGCGTACGCCAGCGAGGCCGCAGCCGCGCAGGGCAAGTTCTGGGAGATGGCCGACGTGTTGTTCCGTAACAGCGACGCACTCGAGCCCGACGACATCGACGGCTACGCACGTGAACTCGGCCTGGACATGGACAGATTCGAGGACGACATCCGTACCGGCGACTACGTGGTACGCGTCGAGGACGACGAACTCGACGCCACCTCCTCGGACGTCGACGGCACCCCGACGTTCTACCTGGGACGCGGCGACAAGAATCTCACCCGGCATATCGGACCGTACGATGCGGCGACGTTGATCCGGGAGCTCGAATCCATGTGATCGTGGGCAGGGTGGAAGAAATTCTCACTCCACCGAAGCCGACCGGCCGGTATGCTGCAGTGAGGCGTACAGCACCGAGGTGGGGGGATCGACCGTGGACGCAGAATCCGCGCGCGCGGTAACGGGAGCGATCGCACTGACACTGTTCGTGCTGTCGCTGACGGTATGGGTGACCGCATTGGCGACCAAAGACCCGGAGCAAGAACCCAATTCGCTGATCGGCATCAAGACGCGGGCAACCAAGTCCAGCAAGAAAGCCTGGGTCGCCGGCCATCGAGCCGCGTATGCGTACATGATGGCAGGTGCCGCCCATTGCCTCGCATCAGCGGTGTCGATCGCAGGGCTACTGGTCTTGGGCTCGGTCCCCGCCACGACCATGCTGACGCTCTCGGTGGTCCTGGCACTCGGCGGAGCCGTCATTCTCACGACGAGCGGCATCAAAGCCGACCGCGAAGCGAAACGACACGTGGGCACGGTGTGATCGACCTGCTCGAGGATCAGCTGTCCGTGCGATTCCCCTCCGCATCCCAGTGCTCGGCAACCTTTTTCGAGGGCTGCACTCGTGGCGGTTCTCCGGGCATCTTGGGGTAATCGGGCGGGAAGTTCAGCTCTCCGCCGGGCAGGGTTTCCCACAGGTGCAGAAGAGGTTCGAGGGAGTAGGCCTGCTCGTCCATATCGGCCCACGGGTCGCCGTCCCGAACAAGCTCCGGCACCGTCACGAGGTTGTATTCACGTGGATCGGTGACGTCGGCCAACTGTGACCACGCCATCGGAGTGCTCACCGTCGCGCCCGGTCGAGCCCGCAGACTCCAGGCGCTGGCGATGGTTCGGTCGCGGTTGTTCTGGTTGTAGTCGATGAAGATGCGTTCTCCGCGTTCCTCTTTCCACCAGTTGGTGGTCACCCCGTCGTCGCGCCGTTCGAGTTCTCGACCCAGACCGATGGCCGCGTGACGCACCTGCTCGAAGGTGTACTGCGGCTCGATGCGAACGTAGATGTGGATACCCCGATTCCCGCTCGTCTTCGGATATCCCCGTAAGCCCAACTCCTCCAACAGCTCTCGCGTCACATCGGCTACTCGCAACGCGTCCGAGAACGTGGTACCCGGTTGCGGATCGAGATCGAGACGCAACTCGTCGGGATGGTCGACGTCCGGTCGACGGACCGGCCACGGATGAAACGTCAACGTACCCATCTGCGCCGCCCACACCAGCGACGCGGGTTCGGACGGACACAGTTCCTCGGCGGTGCGCTTGCTGGGGAACGCGATCTTCACCGTCTCTATCCACTCGGGAGCGCCCTTGGGCAACCGCTTCTGATAGAAGCCGTCGCCCTCCTTGTCCTGGGGGCCGAGCGCCAACCGCATGCCCTCGCGATAGCCGTCGGGCCACCGTTCCATCGCGGTGGGGCGATCTCCGATCACCCGCATCAGCGGCTCCCCGACGGCCGCGAAGTACTCGCACACCTGCAGTTTGGTGATCTCCGGAGTACGTTCGGTCGCCTCGTAGATCACGCGATCGGGGCTCGACACTCGTACTTCGCGCTCGCCGACCTGCACGAACGCGGGAGGCGTTTTCGCGGCCATGTCTATCGTCCCCCGGCAATCACGTCGGCAACGTCGTAGCGCACCGGAACCTCGAGCTGGTCGTAGGCACACGAGCGTGGATCACGATCGGGCCGCCAGCGTAGGAACCTGGCCACGTGCCGCAGCCGCGCCCCTTCCATCTGGTCGTAGGCCACCTCGATGACCCGCTCGATGCGCACCGGAATCCAGTTGCGGTCGTTGGACGAATTCCAGCGGGTCGCCTCACCGTCGTACGTGACGTCGTCACCGAGTCGGAGCGGTTCGAGTTCTTCGAGCAGTTCCAACCGGCGCTTGTCGGTGAACGCCGACGCACCGCCGATCATCCGCAGATCGTCGCCATCGTAGAGACCGAGTAGCAAGGATCCGATACCGTTGCCGGACTTGTGGATTCGATAGCCGATCAACACGCAGTCCGCGGTACGCGCATGCTTGATCTTGATCATCTCGCGCTTGTTCGGCAGATAGATCCCGTCGAGTTTCTTGGCCACCACACCGTCGAGCCCGGCACCTTCGAAACGCTCGAACCAGTCCTCGGCCACGGCCGCATCATCGGTGGCGGAGGTGACGAAACAACTCGGGCCACCCGTTCCCACCGTGTCGAGCAATCTCGCGCGGCGGGTCGAGAACGGCTCGGCCGTCAGATCCTCGTCGCCGACGGCCAACAGATCGAAGCCGATGAACTGCGCCGGAGTCTTCTCCGCGAGCATCGTCACCCGACTCGCTGCGGGATGAATCCGTTCGGACAGCGACTCCCAGTCGAGGCGCGTGGAACCGTTCTTCTCGCGCGGTACGACGATCTCGCCGTCGACGACGATCTTCTCGGGTAGCTCGGCCTTGATCGCCGCCACCAACTCCGGGAAGTAGCGGGCCAGGTCCTTTCCCCCGCGTGACCCGAGCACCACCTCGTCACCGTCACGGAAGACGATGGCGCGAAACCCGTCCCATTTCGGCTCGTACGACCACACCGCAGGCCCGTCTTCGGGCTGGGCGGGCACCACTTTCGCGGCTTTGGCGAGCATCGGCGCGACCGGCACGGCAAGAGGAAGATCCACGCAGTTCATCCTGCCTCATGCAGCCGACAAGCGAGTCGGATATTTTCTACACGAGCACGGTCGACGGACACGGCACGCTCGAACCTACGAGGGCAGGACTCACCATGACGTCATCCAACCGTTCGGTCCGCGCTCTCGTTCTCGCGCTGTCGTCGTGCGCGGCCCTGATACTCGGCGGGTGCGCCTCCGAGGTGTCCGGTACCGCCGTCGCCATCTCCGGTGCCACCATTCCCGCCACCACGACCACCAACCCTCCCACCACACCACCGACCACCGACATCGACGACGGCGGCAGTGTCGACATCGACGTGGAGATCGGCGAGTGCGTCAACCTGGGCGGCACCGTCGACGAGGCGGCCATCGCCAACGCGACCTGCGGGTCTGCGGAGTCCAACTACGTCGTCTTCGCCAAGACGCCCACCTCGGCCGAATGCCCCGAGGACGCCGATCAGTACTACTACGAGACCTACTTCGACATCGAACAGGGAGCTCTGTGCCTCGACATCGACTGGCAGGTCGGCGGATGCATGGACCTCGTCGGTGAATTCGCTCAGCGGATCGACTGCGCCACCCCCGGTGCCGACACCCGCCGCGTCGTGACCATCCTGCAGGGCACCTCGTCCGTCGACGACTGCCCCGACCCGGCGCTGTACGGATTCGAGAAGGACTCACGCAACTTCGTCGTCTGCGTCGAACGGTTGTGACCGCTGAGGGCATCACACTCTCGAGCGCGAGGGGCCGCTGGATCGTCGCAGCCACGGTGCTCGGTTCGGCTCTGGCGATGCTCGACGCCACCGTGGTCAATATCGCGTTGCCTGCTATCGGCCGCGACCTCGGTGCAGGCGTCACCGGTCTGCAGTGGACTCTGAGCGGCTACACCCTGGCCCTGGCCTCGCTGATCTTGTTGGGCGGCTCCCTCGGTGACCGACTGGGGCGCAGGCGGGTGTTCGTCTGGGGCACCGTCTGGTTCGCGGCCGCATCGGTGCTGTGCGGGCTGGCTCCGAGTATCGAGGTGCTGATCGCGGCGCGACTACTTCAGGGCGTCGGTGCGGCCTTGCTGACGCCGGGTTCGCTCGCGCTGATATCGGCCTCCATCAAGGCCGAGGATCGCGGAGCTGCAATCGGTCTGTGGTCGGGGCTGGGCGGCGTCGCGTCGGCGGTCGGTCCGTTGCTCGGGGGCTGGTTGGTCGACGCCGTCGGGTGGCGTTCGGTGTTCCTGATCAACATCCCGCTCGCCGTCGTGGTGGTCTGGGTGGCGGCGAAACATGTTCCGGAAAGCCGAGATCCGCATGCGGCCGGTCGGCTCGACGTACCGGGCGCGGTGGCGGTGGCGGCAGCATTGGGGCTGCTGACCTACGGGCTGATCGAATCACAGGTTCCGGCAGTGCTTCTCGGCGTCGCGGCCGTCGCTGTGTTCGTCGTGATCGAGCGACGCTCACACGATCCACTGGTCCCGCCGTCGCTGTTCGCATCGCGAGTGTTTCTGGCGGCCAATCTCGTGACGTTCGCCGTCTACGCGGCCCTGGGCGGAGTGTTCTTCCTTCTGGTGCTGCAGCTGCAGTTCGCCGTGGGTTACTCGCCCATAGCGGCCGGAGTGGCCACGCTACCGATCACCGCTCTCATGCTGGCGCTGTCCGCCCGCGCGGGGCGCATCGCCGGACGCATAGGACCGCGTATTCCGATGACCGTGGGACCACTGCTGGCAGCACTGGGGTTGGTGCTCATGCTCCGCATCGGGCCCGGATCCACCTATGCCACAGACATTCTGCCCGCGGTTGTCGTCTTCGGACTCGGATTGTCCGCTCTGGTGGCCCCACTGACCGGAGCGGTTCTGGGCGCGGTGTCCACCGATCGCGCCGGAATCGCGTCGGGAGTCAACAATGCCGTGGCCCGCACCAGTCAACTGCTCGCCGTGGCCGCACTGCCTGCGCTCGCCGGTATCGCAGGGTCTGATTACTCTGCCCCGGAGACGTTCTCGGACGGCTTCCACACCGCAATGCTGATATGCGCCGGACTGCTGGTGATCGGTGCGGTCATCGCGGCGGTACTCATCCGCGGCACCGGCGACGAGGCGTCGAACTGCCCACCGCACTGCGACATCGGCTCACCACCACCTGCCTCGCGTCGGACCGCGTGACTCATCGCGCTGGGTCATCGCACGATCAGCACCGAGCAATCGGCGTGGTGGACGAGATTCTGACTGACCGATCCCAGAATCGTTCCGAGGACAGCACCCCGGCCTCGGCAGCCCACCACGAGCATCGACGCCGACGCGGACATCGCCCGCAAACCACGCGTCGGACTCGACTGCGCGCTCACAGTGCTCAGCGCAACATCCGGATACTTCTCGTGCATGGTCTCCACATGCGTTTCGAGCCAATGCTTCTCGTGTGCGCGAATATTCGCCCAATCGACGTCCTCGAATCCGGTTCCGAGACCTGCCTGAGCCGCGAATCCCCAATAGTTCACCGCGACGACCGGCATTCCGAGGGTGTGGGCGATCTCGAGCGCGGCACCGAGCGCCCGATCCGACTGCTCACTTCCGTCGACCCCCACCACGATCGGACGAGCGGGGTCGACGCTGTCGACGGCGTTGCGCACGAGCAGCACCGGGCACTGCGCATGCGTCCCGGCTCGAAGCGTGTTGCTGCCGAGAGTGAGGTCCCTCAGTGCGCTCGACTTTCTCGATCCCAGCACGACCAGTTCCGCGCCTGCATCCGAGACGTACGAGGCGATGGTTCCATCGGCGGTGACGGAATCGACGGACACCTCGGGTGCGGCCTCGTGGATCGCGGCCGCAGCGCGGGCGAGATGTTTGCGTCCGATCGTGCGCAGGTCCCTCTCCAGCGCACCGCCGTCGACGAATGCCGCCGATCCGTACCAATCCCCCTCGGGGACTGCATGAACCAAACGCAGGGGTGCGCGCACCTTCGCCGCATAGGTCGCCGCCCACTGCGCCGCGGAATCGGCCTCACTGGAGCCGTCGATGCCCACCAGGATGGGAAGCATGCGGTCGGTGGAATTGCTCATGATTCTTCCTCGTCTCGTGGTCGACTGTCTTTGCAGTCGAATCGAATCGAACGTAGATCTGCAACCGCGCCCACAGTCAGAGCACTCGGTCCATCATCGAAGTGGCCGAGGTCCCTCATGCCGAATCCCCCTTGGTTCGACCACGTTCGGTCTCGAACTTCAGCCAGTCGCGGTCCCACTGGCGCATTCTGGCGCGCCGGTCGAAGTACCGCGTCGCCTGAAGACAGGTGAGGACAACGACCGTGCATGCCACCCAGAAGCCAACGGCTGCAACAATTCCCAACAGGACATTCGACGTCGCGGACGACGGCTCCGCAACCCACCTGCCCTCGGTATCGACTCGCACCGACACTGTGGCACCCTGTTCGGCTTCGTCCGGAAGGCGAACCTCGTCGCTGTGCCGCTGTCCCGGTGGCCATTCCCAGGCGACGGTCGCGTAGTACTCGGTGTGGTCGAAGACGGCACCGTCTTCCGATCGCAGCGTGGGTTCACTCGTCACCAGGGCATCGATCTGCTGGGTGGTGGCGCTCGTTCGGGCCGCCGCGGCATCGAGATCGGCGTAGGTGAGCGATCCGAGCAGCGCGGCGAAGGGGACGAGTCCCAGAATCACCGCCATCGCGCACGCGAAAGCGAGAGCCGCAGTCCGATCACGGCCCCGCATCAGAGGATTGGTGCTCCACGGTGCCAGGCGCCACCAGCGAGCGAAGTCGTAGCCGAACACCGCAACCACCCACTCTCCCGAATCGTGTGTCCTTCGAGTGTTTCGCCGCGGACGAGGGGGCAACAGGGCACAAGGTCACGAACTGGAGTTCTCGGGGTCGAAGTTCGCTCAGCGGAAGAGGGCGGACACCGCTTCGAGATCGGCATCGGATCGGCGGCCGCTCGAGTCCAGTTCGACGTAGAAGCACTCGTAGCCACGCGGGTCGGCACCGCGGTCACCGGTACTGCGCCGCTCGAACACTCGTGCATTCGGCCATCGGTCGAGCACGGCCGTTGCGAGAACATGCCCGTCCGGTGAGACTCCACCGATCGGTCCGTACTCCGCGATCATCACCGCATGGACCGCGCCCCCGATCGCGGCCGTGGTCACCGGAAAGACTCTCGGTCCCGTGTCCGCCGGGATGTCGACCGTGATGGACTCGGACCCCAGCACCACCGCCCCCGACATCTCTGCTGCCTCGTCGTCGTTCATCGTCGTGGTCCTCCGCGGTGCATGGTTCGGTGTCGGATGGGTGGTGCGGCCGGGGCATGTCAGTTCGACGCCCGAGACCGACGTAGGAACCACTCCGACCAGGCGGTGCATCGGCGGTTCCTCCGAATGCGGCCGCGGCAGAGCCTGTTCGAGGACATCTCTTCGCACATCCAGGACGGGACGCGCGATTCCGTGCACAACGACGGTGGAGACTGTTGCGCGATCCGGATTCTCGGCGTCGAACTCCAGCACGACCGACGAGTCGAGCATGCTACGACCCAACTGCGACCGCCCCTCGGCGTAGAAGTACACCCGACTCCCGATCCAGATGCAGGGCACGACGTCGACGGTGGGGCCGAAGTGATCGTGGCCGATCAACCGAGCCCGCGTCGCGCTGCGTGCGAGCCGGTCCGCGGTGCTCGCGTCGAGAATGCGCCGGCGTTCTTCCTTGCGGCGCAGTCGATTCGGCACCGTACGGTTGGTCATCGGTCCCTGCAGATCATCACCGGGCAGTGTGCATGCCGGGTGAGGTTGCTGCTGGTCGATCCGAACAGGGCACTGGCGACGATTCCTCGCCCGTGGCTGCCGACCACCACGATTCCGGCCCGCTTGGACTGCTCTATCAGCAGGTGTGCCGGATTGCCCTGCTGTACGACATGTTCCACGGTGACATCCGGATACTTCTCGCTCCACCCGGCGAGGCACTCGGACAGCAACAGCTGCTGTTCGCGCTCGATCTCGATGTCGTCGGGCGATCCTGGCAGAGACAAGGCGGCACCCTGGGACAACGAGCTCCAGGCATGTGCCGCAATCATCGGCACGTCGAACCGCGAGGCCAGATCGAATGCCTGCTCGACCGCGGCTTCACTCGTCGCACTGCCGTCGATGCCGACGAGGATCGGTGCGTCGACGGCGTCGATTCCCTCGCGCCACACGATCACCGGGCACCACGCCGTGGTCGATGTCCGCTGTGCTGTGCTCCCGAACAGCGCCGACACGATCGGCCCGGAACCGGAATTGCCGACGACGAGCATGCGCGCGGTGCGAGAGAGTTCGACCATCATCGAGCACGCCGGCATTTCCTCCACGGAGGTGGTCACGGCGCTGTGTGGATGCCGGGCCAGCACTGCGGCAGCAACGTCGGTGACGATGCGTTCTGCCGCCCGACGCTGTTCGTCCCAGATGTCGAGGGGAACGACCGATGCGGACTCGCCCAGGTAGAACGCGGGATGCTGCACCGCCCCGGCGATGTGCAGCGGTGCCTTCAACCGCTCGGCGAGGGATGCCGCCCAGTGTGCAGCGCAGATGCTGCTCGGCGAACCATCCACGCCCACGACGATTTTCTGATGGTGTTCCAGAACCATGGCCATCTCCTGTCCTCGGTCCGGACGGACCACACGGCCGGGCCCGTCGACGGTCATCCGTTCTCGGATGCTCGCTTGCTATTGGACAGCTCGACAGCGGCCGCGCCACAGAGCCTTTGGTCACCGGTCCGACGCGTGATACCCGGTCACAGGGACGTGGTTCGGCGCGAGCCCCCTGCCGTACTGCGGGCAGCTACCGACAGCACCGACGACACCGCTCGTCGCGGGGTCGGGGCGAGAGGCGAGCCGACCGCCGGTGCACCGATCCGAATCAGCACCTGCGGCGCACCCTGTCCGGCGGCCAAGGACTTGACCAGGCGTCGACTGCCCGACTGCTCGGTCATATGTGTGAGAGGACAGGTCGCAAGACCATCGGCGGTTGCGGCCAGCAGGAAGGCGGACAAGGCCCGCCCGCACTGCAACCAGTCGAGGCGTTCATCGGACGCGGTACCGAGAATCACCACCGTCGACTCGTCCGCCGCCGGCTCTCGTGTTTCCGTTCTGCCGACTCGGCGTGGTTCGGGAAAGGCTCGGCCCACCTGCACCCTGGAGGACTCCGCACGATCGGTGAGAGCCTCCGGCGGAATTCCTCCCGATCGGAACGAGTGCCCGGCCCACCACCGGATCTCGGCCTGATACGTCGCGTCGTACTTTCGTACGCTAGCGCTGAGCCTCGACGCCGTGGCCAGCGTCTCCTTGGCCTCGGCGGACAGGAACGTCGTTCGGATGTCGTCGGTTCCGTCGCCGTGACCGACGTAGCGCGCGGGAATTCGGTTGTCCGGCACCGGACCGAACGCCCGGCGATCCGAGTGGCGGCGATTGATCGCAGCCAACAGGTCGAACTCGTGCGATCGAGGGTGCGCGTCGTGGGTCAATCGAATACGAGCGAGATGGTCCGGCGCACCGGCCGTCGGCATCGGTTCGACGTCGGCCGTCCACCGAAAGGCAGCGGCTGCAGTGCACAGATGGTCGAGCGCTGCCCCACAGCTGAGCACCATCTGCCGCTCGGTCGGGTCTATCGCCCCGAGCAGTCGGGACCGATCGGTGAACAGGTCGAGTCCGTGTTCGGAGTACACCCACCTCCACGGTTGACTGTTGTGCACCGACGGAGCGCGGCACGCAAGCTCCACCAACATCTCCACCACGGCAGAATCCGGCTGATCGTTCATCGTCTCTCCTCGACCTCCCACCGCACGGTGATGGCTGCCCACCACTGTCGACCCGCGTTGGCAGTGCACGACAGGGCCGTTGGTCACTGTGTGGAGGGGACTTGCGGTGAAGAAATCCCGCCGAGGACTCACCTCGGCCACCACTGTTCGTGATGCGCCGAACCCGCGGGTTTAGGGTTGACGGTGAATGCGACCTCAGGAGCGGAACCTCCGGGACGCGACCGAGGAATTATTTTTCGCCGACCGCTCAGGAGTGTCATGACGACCCCGCAGAATCCCCACGAAGGCATCGACGTCAAGCCGCGCAGCCGCGACGTCACCGATGGACTGGAGAAGACCGCCGCCCGCGGCATGCTCCGCGCCGTCGGAATGGGCGACGAAGACTGGGGCAAGTCCCAGATCGGTGTCGCGTCCTCGTGGAACGAGATCACCCCGTGCAACCTCTCGCTCGAACGTCTGGCGAAGGCCGTCAAGAAGGGCGTCCACGCCGCAGGCGGCTACCCGCTGGAATTCGGCACCATTTCGGTGTCCGACGGCATCTCGATGGGTCACGAGGGCATGCACTTCTCGTTGGTCTCACGTGAGGTGATCGCCGACAGCGTCGAAACCGTCATCAGCGCAGAACGTCTCGACGGTTCCGTTCTGCTCGCCGGTTGCGACAAGTCGCTGCCCGGAATGCTCATGGCCGCAGCACGTCTGGATCTGGCGAGCGTATTCCTCTACGCCGGCTCCACATTGCCCGGTTTCGCGACCCTGTCCGACGGCAGCGAGCACCAGGTGACGATCATCGACGCCTTCGAGGCCGTCGGTGCCTGTTCACGCGGATTGATGTCGCGCGCCGACGTCGACACCATCGAACGCGCCATCTGCCCCGGAGAAGGTGCCTGCGGCGGAATGTACACTGCCAACACGATGGCCAGCGCAGCCGAAGCGATGGGAATGTCGTTGCCCGGCAGCGCATCTCCCCCCGCTCCCGATCGCCGACGCGACGGATTCGCACACGCCAGCGGCGAGGCCGTCGTCGATCTGCTGCGACGCGGCATCCGCACCAGCGACATCCTCACCAAGGAAGCCTTCGAGAACGCCATCGCCGTCGTCATGGCATTCGGCGGCTCGACCAACGCGGTGCTGCACCTGCTCGCCATCGCGCACGAAGCCCAGGTGGACCTGACCCTCGCCGACTTCACCCGAGTCGGCGCAAAGGTGCCGCACCTGGCCGACGTCAAGCCCTTCGGCAAGCACGTCATGACCGACGTCGACGCGATCGGCGGAGTTCCGGTGGTCATGAAGGCTCTGCTCGACGCCGGCCTGATGCACGGCGACTGCATGACGGTCACCGGAAAGACCGTGGCACAGAACCTCGCTCACATCGCACCCCCGGACCCCGACGGCAAGGTACTGCGCGCACTTGACAAGCCGATCCACCCGACCGGCGGCATCACCATCCTCGAGGGCTCGCTCGCCCCCGGCGGGGCCGTGGTCAAGTCCGCAGGCTTCGACTCCGACGTCTTCGTCGGCACCGCACGAGTTTTCGAGCGTGAACGCGCGGCCATGGACGCCCTCGAAGACGGCACCATCGCAGCGGGCGACGTCGTGGTCATCCGCTACGAGGGACCCAAGGGTGGGCCGGGGATGCGCGAGATGCTCGCGATCACCGGAGCCATCAAGGGCGCCGGACTCGGCAAGGACGTCCTGCTGCTCACCGACGGCCGATTCTCCGGCGGCACCACGGGCCTGTGCGTCGGACACGTGGCACCAGAGGCAGTCGACGGCGGTCCCATCGCCTTCGTCCGCGACGGTGACCAGATCCGACTCGACGTGGGCAAGGGCACCCTCGACCTGCTCGTCGACGCAGCCGAATTGGACACCCGCGCACAGGGCTGGGCACCACTGCCGCCCCGCTACACCCGAGGAGTACTGGCCAAGTACTCCAAGCTGGTGGGTTCGGCATCGAACGGTGCGGTGCTGATCTAGCCGACCCCCTGCCCCGCCCGCCCCCCCTGCCGCGTCAATGGACCATCGCATACGTCTCGGCGGTGCAATGGTCCATTGACGCAGCGATGCGCCGCGCGTGAATGAACCACTGCATACGTCTGAAGAGTGCAAGGGTCCATTGACGCGAATGGGGCGGGCGGGCGGACAGTGAAGAGCTACAGCGGCATTGCCCACATGGAGCTCGAGCGTTCCTTGAATGCGGTGCAGTTTGCTTGTTGTCTGCTGGCCCGTTGGTAGAAGGTCTGCAGCGGCGAGGTCGATTCGACCGGCTCCGGTGCGGGTGCAACCGGAAGGTCGCTCAATTCGAGCGCAGCGTCGAGAGCTTCCTCGGCCTCGACGCGTCGGGTGCGCGCCAGGTTGGACAGGGCGAGCTGGTGGATCGTCACGCGGTCACCGGACTTGCTGTCCACCGTGGCCTGCCGGGCGACGGAGGCGTCGAGTTCGTACACCTTCGAGGCCAGCTGATAGATGCTGGGACGCTCGAGCTCGGCGTCCACCAGAGCCGGCTCGGCCACGATGCGTGCAGCCGGCGGTGCGGTCTCCTCGGCGATTCGCAAAGCGTGTCGTGCACCGGATTTCTGGGGCTTGGCCGACGGCCGCTCGAGGAGTTGTTCGAGCTCCGCGACCTCTCGATCTGCTGCCGGATCCTTGGCCGGCGGTGCGACGAAGGGGACGATCGGCTCGAACGCGATCTTCTCCGACGACGCCGTCGCAGTCTTGGCCGGGATGAGCAGCGCCACGATCACGGTGCCGACGCCGAACATCACGGCGGCAACGACACTCGTGTGCACCACTGCGTCACCGAACGCCGCGACGGCATTGGCTTCGAGATTGTCGGCGAACCCGCTGAGGAATGCATTCTGGTCGCGGATGACGTCGGAGACGATCACCGCACCGGCCAGCGAATCCTGAGACGCGGCAAGCCCTTCCGCCGCCTGCCCGGTGTACTGGCCGTTCGGCTGCTTGCCGGGGAAGGTCTGCAGAAACCCTTCGATTCCCTGACGGTAGGACGCGGCGAGCACCGATCCGAGCACAGCGATCCCCAGCGATCCGCCGAGTTCGAGGGCGGTGTCGTTGAGGCCGCCGCCGACCCCGAGCTTGCTGTCCGGGAACTCGCCCATGATGGAGTCGGTGCAGGGCGAGACGGACAGGCCGATTGCGAGACCGAGCAGCGTCAGTACTGGAAGGAAGTCGGAGTACGTTGCC
This sequence comes from Rhodococcus sp. 15-725-2-2b, assembly GCF_002259075.1. Lineage (NCBI taxonomy): Bacteria > Bacillati > Actinomycetota > Actinomycetes > Mycobacteriales > Nocardiaceae > Rhodococcus > Rhodococcus sp. 15-725-2-2b. The sequence goes on from NZ_NPFL01000006.1 coordinate 293,987, forward strand.
GTCGCGTCGATCCCGATGAGCGAGACGACCGACAGCGTTCCCACGACCATGCCTGCGGTGACGGTGATGCGGGGTCCCAGTTTCGGCGTGAGCCACATCGTGATTCCGGATCCGACGAAGACTGCCCCGGCCAAGGGCAGGAGGTGAATGCCGGTGGACACCGGACCGAAACCGAGAGCGAACTGGAGGTATTGCGCGACGAAGTAGATGGCACCGAAGGTGACGAGGAAGAAGATCAGCACCGCCAGGGTGGCTCCGCTGAGGACGCGGGACGAGAACATTCGGACGTCGAGCAACGGATTGGGATGGCGCAGTTCCCATCCCACGAAGCCCAGGACCGACAGCAGCCCGACGAGCGCGAAGTACAACGGCCCGACCGTCCAGCCGAAGTGCATCCCCTCGATGATGGCGTACACGATGGTCGACACGGCCAGCACCGACAGCAGACCACCGATCCAGTCGATCGCACCCGGGTCGACGGCCCGTGACGGCGGGACCAGTACGACGGCTCCGACGATGGCGGCCAACGCGATCGGAACATTGATCAGGAACGTCGAATGCCAGGTGTAGCTCTCGAGAAGCCAGCCCGCCAACAGCGGCCCTGCCGCGATCGCGAGTCCCGAGGTGGCCGCCCACACGGTGACCGCGGTGGCGCGCTCCCGTTTCGGGAAGGTCGCCACCAGCAACGACAGTGTGGCGGGCATGACGATGGCAGCGGCCACACCCATGACGATGCGGGCCAGGATCACCCCGAGGGTGGCATCGGTGAGCGCCCCGGCCACCGAACCGGCGACGAAGATGATGAGACCGATGATCAGAGCGCCACGGCGGCTGTAGCGATCTCCGATCACGCCGCACAACAACATCAACGACGCGTAGGGGACGGTGTAGCCGTCGATCACCCACTGCAGGTCGCTGCTCGTCAGGCTCAGGTCGAGTGTCATCGCCGGTGCGGCGACCAGCAGTGACGTGTTGGCCATGACCACGATCAGCAGGCTCAGGCACAGCACCACCAGCGCCGACCAGCGTCGCGGGTACGGCTTGTGCATGTCTTGGACAGGCGTCATCGCAAGCAGTGTCATCGTGTGTTCCCCCCCGTTGGCAAAGTGCGAGACACACCTTGCACAGTGCTGTGCAGCTTAGGAACCATCGGCTAGGATCGGCAATCTTTTGTGGCGGCAGCCACACTGGCCGCCCGCGATCGTGCTAGATGTTGTCCTGTGCGCAAGACGACGGAGTCGAGTTCGATTGCACGGGACGCAGCAGCGCCGCCCGTGCAACGCCGTGACGCCCGGTCCAACCGAGCGCGAATTCTGCACGTTGCGCAAGGGGTCCTGGCAGACAATCCCGATGCGACCATCAACGATGTCGCCGCTGCCGCAGGAGTAGTCCGGCGAACCGTGTACGCCCACTTCGCCTCTCGCGAAGCTCTGATCGACGGTATCGCCCTGGAGGCAGCGGACAGCATCTCGGCCGCACTCGGCCGGGTTCCCGCCGCGGACGAATCGGCCGTCACGGTGTTCGTCCGGCAGACACTCGCTCTGACACGCGTCGGCGATCAGTACCGACTGCTACTCGCCGTTGCGCGAACAGATTTGGGACACAACAGTATTCACGATCTCCTCGGACCGATGCGAGAATCGGCCGCCGCCGTCATCCGGCGCGGCCAGCGCGAGGGTGTGTTCTCCTCGTATCTCGCCGCAGAAGTACTGATCCTCAACATCGAGGCGATCGCACTGTCGATCCTCGATGCCACCAACGCCGGTGCGATCGGCGACCCGGCGGGAGCGACGACGACGTCGAGCCTGGTGCTGCTGGGAATCGCGCCGGACGACGCCGAACGCATCGTCGCCGACATTCGGTCGTCCGACTCGTCGGCCCGCGCCCGCTGAGAGCCTCACCTACCCCGCGAACGGCGAAGGCCCCGTTCGCGCAACACATCGCGCGAACGGGGCCTTCGGTCGAAACCAGGTGGAGCTAGGGAGCCGGGACGAACCCTGCGCCGAGTCCGTTGCCCTGATCGACGTTGCGAAGGATCGCGTCGAAGTTGGTGCCGACCTCGGGTCCGAAGCACGCCACGCCGAGGTAGGCGTTGACCATGCCGACAAGGGTGTTGCCGACGACGACCGGGCTGCCCGAGTCACCTTCGACGACGCACAGCTGAGCCCAGGTCTCCTGCGACTGCAGAATGTCGCCGTACGCGAGTCCACAGGTGTTGCCGGTGGTACGGCCTTCCTTGCAGACGATGTTCGGGAACGCCGTCGGCGGGCCGACCTGAGAGATGGTCACATTGCCGACGCGGTTGATCGGTGCGACCTTGTCACGCTGGAATTCGATGAGGGCGTAGTCGTATTCCGGGTTCGAGAACGCGATGCGGCCGACCTCGCCGAGGGAGGTGTCGTACTCGGGAACGATGGAGGCACCCGCCTGACCGCAGTGGCCGGCGGTGAAGCCGACCAGGTTTCCGTTGCGGTCGTTTCCGATCGTCGTCAGCGTGCACTCGGCCTGGCCTCCGACGATGATTCCCGAGCCGCCGCCGAGAGCAGCTGGAGCGGCCGCGGATGCGGTCCCCACGCCGACGCTGGCTACGATTGCAGCCGCCCCCACGACGACGAGCATGAATTTCTTGAACATGTACTCCCTCTCAGCGGTGTCGGCAGAACCCTAGCAACAACAGGTGTACGAACACGAGTGAGTCGTTCATACGTCCTGCTCGAGGGCGGCAAGCGTCGTGCGCGCCTCTTCGAGTTGCCGGCTCAGTTCTGCAACGCGCCGTGCGGCCTCTTCGCGCGCGTGGGAGATGACTGCCTCGACTGCGTCGCGTGCCGTGGGATCGCCCAACTCCCGAACAGCGCGGCTCACCGACTCCGGGCTCACCGGTTGCGCTTTGGTGGGCCGCTTCGCACCCTGGGTCACCGTGACCGACCAATCGTTGTCGGCGCCGGCATGAATGGTGACGCTGATTCCGCCCGGTGGCTTCTTGACTCGACGGGGAGAAGAACTCTGCGGTGACGCAGTCTTCGGTTGTTCCACCGCCTTGGGCTGTACCGGTTCTGCCTTGGGCGCCACCGCCTCGGGCGCGGGTTGCAGCGGCTCGGCTCTTCTCACCGACGGAGCCGCCGAGGCCTTCTTGGCAGGTACACGCTTGGCCGGCGCAGGCGGGGTTGCCGCGTTGCGGGTGATGCGCAGTTCCTCGGCTTCGTAGGGCAATTCGTCGTTGACGCCCTTCGGGCTGATCGTGACCGTGTTGCCGTCGATCGACACGACCTTCGCCGAGGTGCCGTCGGGCAGCCCGAGGCTCGGGTTCGGTTCACGGAGATAGACGGTGGCACGACGCCCCTCGGCCAGCGCCGCCGCCAGTGTCGTCAGATTCTCGGAGGTCAACGAATCGTTCACGGCGCGCCCACGGGGTGGCATTCGACTACCGACCTTTCTCGAAAGTGTTTGCGAATACTGTCGCACAGATGCAGGTGAGATGCGGCCGGGCAGCGCAGAGCGCGTCGGATCGACGCATCGAGAGGCAATTTGTCTGTTAATCCAAGTAACTGGAACCACAAGTAACTGTTACTTGGATTAACACTTAGATTGAGGGTGACCGAGAAGGTCGATGACTCCGACCCTATACGACAGCCGTCGCGCGCGCCGCCCGAGCCCACTCCAGGTGTCGTCGCCCCTCACCGAGTACCGGCCGGTAGCTGCCCGACTCTCGGGGAGATCGGCGTCCGGGAACCACCCTCGCCGAACCACCCTCGCGCGCGGTTTCTGCCGCGTAGCCTGGCGGCGTGCCTTCTTGCGGAGGTGCGGAACAGGAGTCTCGATGTACCACCTCGACGCGGACGAACAGTCGCTCAGCGACGGTCCGCACGTGTATTTGCTCGACGCCAAATCCACCCTCGAGGTGCAGGCTCTGAATCAGTGGATCGACGCCACCACACCGGACGGCGAGCCCCGTCCGCCCTCGGTTGTGCTCTCGGGTGAGGCGAGAACGTCACTGTCGGACAGTGTTCGCGGGTACGCCGACGATCCGCTGCTGATCCCGCTGCGGGTCACGTTGTCCGATCGCAAGAACGGCATTCTGCACCGCATCTTCGCGCCCCGTGGTCGGTCCAAGCCCACCCAGGTATGGCAGCGATGGGTGGCAGGCGACGACCCCGACCACTCCGCGGTGCTGGTCGGGGAACCCGCGACGCTCAGTGATCTGCGAGAGCGGTTCGAACGCGGTGGCGGCACGTCCCTGTCGTCGTTCATTCTGCGTCAGGCCAGTCTGGCATTGGACAAGGCCGAGCGCGGCGTCATCGGCTCCGAGTACAAGATCCCGCGCTTCGTCGTCGAGGACATGACGGAGCAGAAGAAGTTCCGCGACGGGATCACCGAGCTCGCGGAAGAGGTCGGCCAGGATCGCGAGGCCGTCGACAAGCGCGTCCAGGACATCCTGGGCGAGATGGTGGCAACCGAGACCCGTCGTGCAGTCGAGATGTGGGGAACCCTCGGGGCGTACTTCTCGCGGGCGTACAAGGTGGACGTGGACCGCGATCAACTGCAGAAGGTGCGCGAGCTCAACAAGAACTATCCGTTGGTGTTCCTTCCCAACCACCGTTCCTATCTCGACCCGCTCGTGCTGCGTCCGGCGCTGCTGGCCGAAGGGCTGCCGCTCAACCACGTCATGGGCGGCATCAACGTCGGCTTCTGGCCGCTGGGTCCGATCGCCAAACGCAGTGGCGTGGTGCTCATCCAGCGGAAATTCTCGGACGCGATCTACAAGTGGACGCTGCGCCAGTACATGAGCTTCCTGCTGAGCAAGCGGTTCAACCTCGAGTGGTACATCGAAGGCGGCCGCAGCCGCACCGGAAAGCTCCGCCCGCCGCGGTTCGGGTTGTTGACCTATCTGGTCGACGCACTCGAGACCAGCGATGCCGAGGACGTCTACCTGGTTCCGACGTCCATCACCTACGACCGCCTCCACGAGGTCGGTGCGATGGCCGAGGAGTCGCACGGAGCGAAGAAGCAGGCCGAGGGCATTCGCATGGCCATCGGCTACATCCGGGCGCAGGGCACGTTGCGCGGCAACGTGTACCTGAACTTCGGCGAGCCGATGTCGGTGGCGTCGATCGTCGCCGACAATCCCGACAAGCGGGTGGCGGTGCAGAAGATCGCGCTCGGCGTCTCCCACGCGATCAACGACGCGACACCGGTGACGCCGGCGGCGTTGGTCACCATGGCCCTGCTCGGCATCGAGGATCGCGCTCTCAACGTCAACGAGATGTGGGCGATCATCGCCCCGCTCGCGCGCTACATAAAACGCCGCAACCTGCCCACCGCGGGCGGCGTGGACATCGCCGACGTCGATGTCGTGCGCTCGGCCGTCATCGCACAGGTCAACGCCAACGTCGTCAAGCGTTTCGACGACGGCCCCGAGCCGCTGTTCTACCTGGCCCAGGACAAGCACCTGGTGGCAGCGTTCTTCCGCAACAACGCCATCCACTTCTTCGTCATGCGCGCCATCGGCGAGTTGGTGGTGCTCCCGACCAGCGGCGATTCGACGCCGTTGACCCAGGAATCTCTGTGGCAGTCGGCACTGCAGTTGCGCGATCTGCTCAAGTTCGAGTTCTTCTTCGGCGACAAGAAGGACTTCGGCGAACGGCTCGAATCCGAGGTCGATCTCATCGATCCGGACTGGCGCACCCACATCAGCGACCCCGATTACGCTGCGCGACAACTTCAGTCGCAGGATCTGCATCTGGCGCACCGTGTGTTGCAGCCGATCTTCGAGGCCTACCAGGTGGTTGCCGATCAGCTGATGTTGCTGCCCCAGAGCGGTGAGTTCGACAAGCCGAAGTTCATCACCGAATGCCTCGGTGCTGCTCAGGCCAGACGGCTTCGTCAGCAGCTCGATCACAGCGAGTCGATCTCCGGCGAATTGTTCGACACTGCACTGCAATTGGCGGAGAATCGCGACCTGGTCGATTCGAGCGCAGACGGTATCGCCCGCCGCCGCAGGGCATTCGCGCTCGAGATCGACGAGTGGGCACGCAAGGTGCGCACGATCCGCGACATGGCGCACCGCATGCTGCGCGAGGTGGATCCGATCTCGGCCCCCGAGGAGAACAATTCATGACCGAATTCGACGATCGACTCATCGCGATCGCCGCCGCTCCACCCGGCCGAGACACCGTGGCATTCTTCGATCTCGACGGCACTCTGATCAACGGGTTCTCGGCCCGCGCAGTCTTTCTCGAACGACTCAAGACCCTGGACGTGACGGTCAAGGAACTGTGGGAGATATCGAGCGCCGTCGTCGAGATGCGGATGCGTAACTCCCCGGTCGACAACCTGATGGGCAAGGCAGTCCGCGGCCTCGAAGGCCGTCGGGAAGAAGACCTCATGGAGCAGGCGTACACGCTGTTCCGCAACGAGATCGCGCCGATGATCTACCCACAGGCCCGCGCGCTCGTCGAAGCTCATCGCCATGCCGGGCACCGATTGGTGATGGCCACCTCGGCCACGCCGTACCAGGCTCTGCCCGTGCAGCAGGACATGATGTTCGAGACTCTGCTCTGCACCACTCCGGTGGTCACCGACGGGATACTCACCGGCGAACTGGTCGGCGATTCGTTGTGGGGCCCGCGCAAGGCACAGGCCGCGATCGACTACGCCGAGCGGGAGGGCATCGCACTGGCCGGCTGCTTCGCCTACTCCAACGGCGGCGAGGACGTGCCGCTGCTCGAGGCCGTCGGGCGCCCCGTCGCACTCAATCCGGACCCGGAACTACAGCGGTACGCGGCAAAGAAGAAATGGCCGTCGCTGACGCTGGAGAGCCCCAAGCGCGGCACCGACCTCACCTCGGCCGTACGCAGCACCGCCGCTCTCGGTTCGGTGCTGGCCAGCGCATCTATCGGCCTGGGACTGGGACTGCTGACGCGCAGCCGCCGCAACGGAGCGAACATCACCAGCACCATCGCTCCGGACATCGCGTTGACCATCGCCGGCGTCAAGCTCGACGTGACCGGCACCGAGAACGCGTGGTCGGCACGCCCGGCGGTCTTCATGTTCAACCACCAGAGCACCGCCGACTCGATCATCGTCACCTCCATTCTCCGACGCGACATCACCGCGGTCGCCAAGCGAGAACTCGAACGCGACCCACGATTCGCATTGCTGGGCAGGATCTTCGACGTCGCCTACGTCGACCGCGGCGATCCCGCTCAGGCCCGCGAGGCGATGCGCCCGGCCATCGAGAAGCTGCACAGTGGCATCTCGGTCGCCATCGCGCCCGAGGGCACGCGGATGCCGACGTCGCGTCTCGGCCGATTCAAGAAGGGCGGATTTCACCTGGCGATGCAGGCCGGAGTGCCCATCGTTCCGATCGTCATCCACAATGCGGGCGACGTGATGTGGAAAAAGGATTTCACCGTCCATTCCGGTACCGTCAAGGTCACCGTCGGCGAGCCAATTCCCACCACGGACTGGGAGCCCGAGAAGATCGACTCGTACGTCGACGATGTCCGTTCCTATTTCGACAGAACGTTGGGATATGCCTGAGAACCAGATCAACTCGGTGGTGCAAGCGGAGATCGAACGCAATCTCCTGGGGGGCACGCCGAAGTACAACCGTTCCGACATCGTCAGCAAGTCGGGGCTGCCGCTCGAGCGGGTCATCGCACTGTGGATCGGCATGGGCTTTCCCATCCACACCGACACCGAGGCCGTCGTCTACACCGACGCAGACCTCGAGGCACTGAAGCTGATCACCGGACTCACCGAACAGAAGGTCATCAAGCCCGAGATGGAGGTCGCGATTGCGCGCACCCTCGGCCAGTCGATGTCCAGGCTCGCCGAATGGCAAGTGGGCGTGGTGAACTCTCACATCCTCGAGCGCATCACCAGTAACGACGAGGACAAGAACGACATCGACGCCATCCGGCGCAACGCCAGGGACATCGCGGCCGAGACTGTGCCCACCCTCGAAGCGCTCCAGGGTTACACCTGGCGTCGGCATCTGGCCGCAGCAGCGGGACGGTCCATCGCCGCTCCCGACGACGCCACCGACAGCCCCGTCATGGCCGTCGGCTTCGCGGACATGGTCGGCTACACCAGCCTGACGCGTCGACTCGACATCGGCGAACTGACGACACTGCTCGAGGAGTTCGAGTCGCTCGCCACCAATATCATTGCGCGCGGGCGCGGTTCGGTGATCAAGAACGTCGGCGACGAAGTGATGTTCAGCGCACAGACGCCCGAGGACGCAGCGCACATCGCCCTCGACCTTCAGGACGCGTTCGCCGAGCAGGAAGACATGCCGGATCTGCGCGTCGGGTTGGCCTGGGGACCGGTTCTCGCCCGCTACGGCGACCTGTACGGCTCGGTGGTCAACATCGCTGCGCGCCTGACCAGTTCGGCCAATCCCGGAACGACTCTCGTCGACACGGTCATGACCGAAGAGCTGCGTCACGATTCCGAGTTCTACCTCAAATCGATTCGCTCACTACGGGTCAAGGGGTTCCACAAGCTCAAGCCCCACGGACTCAGGCGCAACAAGCGCAACGGTCAGCGCAGCGAGGAATAGAACTCGAGGTGTCGACGCGCGGCCTCGTCCCACGTCAGGCTGCGCGCCAGCGTCAGACCGGGTGACGGGTCCTGCGGGGTCGCGAGCGCACGTTCCAGTTCGGCCGCCATGGTCGCTGCCGTGGACGCGTAGGTAACGCTGTCTCCGAACACTTCCCGCAGGACCGGCAGATCTCGCGCGACGACGGGAGTCGACGCCGCGAGAGCCTCCATGGCCGCCAGCCCGAAACCCTCCTTGGTGGAGAAGAACGGCAGCACAGCGGCCTGCGCCACGAGGTGCGGCAACTCGTCGTCGTCGACGGTACCGAGTATCACCGGCTCGATACCGAGTTCTGCTGCGCGCCGGTCGAACTCGGAACGGTAGTCGCGGTAGTCGAACAGCGTCTCGCCGCCGGCGAAGACCAGGCGCAGATCGTGCGCAGCCAGCCGGGCGAAGGCGTCGAGCAGATCGAGACTGCCCTTGCGTGGTTCTATACCCCCGACTGCGAGCACGTAGCGGCCGAGCTTCTCGCGCCAGTGCGATCGACCCGATTGCGCAGCCGCAGTGAACCTCTCGGCGTCGACGCCGTTGGGTATGACCGTAGGCTCGAATCCCCATCCGCGGCGAACATCGCTTGCCACTGCCGCCGACACACAGATACGCGCATACGGCGCTGTGATCGCGCGTTCGTGGCATGCGGCCAGCTCGGGCGTGGTGAACTCGTCCAGGTGATGGATGGTCCTGATGCAGCGGCCGACGGCATTGGCGGAAATGCAGTCCTGCGCGTGGACGATGTCGTACTCGTTCGGTGTGAACGCCTGCCGCAGAACATCTATCGACCGCAGAATTCGTTCTCCGACGTTCTCTTCGTCCCGGTGCTCGAACGGGACCATTCTGATGTCGACGGCGGGGTCGACGGCACGGAAGAACGTGCTGTCGCCGCCGCGACCGAGAGACCACACCGAGACGTCCTGACCGGCGCGCGCCAGTGCCTCCGCCAACGCCAGCGTGTGCACCACTCCGCCGCGCGGCTTGGACGAGTACGTCAACAGGCTGATCTTCACTGGCCCGGCTTCTCCTGCAACAGATTCGGATAGGCATCCACCCGGCGTTCCGCCAGGTGATGCAGTCCCCGGCGGGCTCGGTCGACCTCGGCGTCGACATCGATCTCGTGCACCGCGAGCCCGCCCTTGGACCAGGTCCGCGCCAGTACGTCACCACCGGGACCGACGATCTTCGCCTGACCCAGAAAGCGGAGGGACCCCATCACCCCGGTCTGATTGGACGAGACCAGCACCACCTGGTTCTCGGCCGCTCGGGCTGCGTCGTACAGATCGAACAGTCGGGACTGTCGATCGTTCGGCAGCGAGGACGCCCGATCTGTGACGCTGGCGGGCCACGCCGACAGCGCCGCAATGATTCTCGCTCCGTCGAGCGCCAACGTCCGCGCCGACTCCGGGAACGTCTTGTCGTAGTCGATCAGCATCCCCATCCGCCCCACCGGGGTATCGAAGGCCTCGAAGTGGTCACCGGCCGCGTAGGCGAGCGACTCCCCGAGCGGCTGATGCACCTTGCGGTGACTACCCAGAATGCCGTCTCCCGTCAGACAGGCGGCAGCGTTGTACCGCAACCCTTTCGACAGCTCGGTGTACCCGATGCAGATCGTCATGTCTCCGGCCGCGGCGATGATGGCGGCCAATTCCGGACCGTCGGGATCGAGGGTGGGCGGCAGTTCCGCGGGATCCGGATTGCTCAGGCTGTTGATGTAGCCCCCGAGGGACGCGTCGGGCAGCACCAGGAGATCGATGCCTTCTCGAGCCGCACTGGAGATGATCGTGGTGATCTTCAGTACGGCCCGGTCGACATCTCTCCCGAAATGTGCTGCCAGCGCGCCGATCTTGATAGGAGCCAACGGGACTCAGACCATCTGGCTCTGCGGCTGCACTGAGCTTCGAGACTGTGCTGCACTGATCTCGAGACCGATCTGGTCGGCGAGGAACTGCGCGTCCCGGGCCACCGAGGCGAAGCGTCCCGAACCCCAGGTGTGCTGCCACGGCAGGCCGAGGAAGTACAGGCCCGGCACCGAGGTGACGCCCCGGTTGTGCGTCGGGTGCCCCTCACCGTCGAAGGTACCGACCTTCAGCCACCGGTAGTCGGTGCGAAAGCCGACCGACCAGACGACGGCGTTGATCTCGGTGGTGGCGAGGTCGAGTTCGGTGGTCTCGGTCTCCGGCCGCCACACCGGCACGTAGCGATCCTCGGTGGGGGCGCTGATTCCCTCGCGCTCGATGTAGGCGTCGATGTTGTCCTTGATGCTTTCGGCCACCCGATCCGCGGCATCGAGAGATGCCTCCAGGGTGGGTGCGAACTGCAGAACGCCGCCCTCGACGCCGAGCAATCGGCCGTAGAGTTGCATCCCCTCGGTGGCGAATGCGCGCAGGTCGATGTCTCGACCACCGTCACGACCGGTGACGTAGTGGTTGGTGTTCTCGCGTTTGCCGACGCCACCGGGTTGATCTTCGATGGAGACATCGTAGACCCCCATGTCGTGCAACCAGGCGACACAGTCGCGGCCCCGATAGAAGCGTGCGACGCGGGGAGCGGTTCCGGCCACCAGGTGAACACGTCGGCCGTCGAGGTGCAGGTCCTCGGCGATCTGAGCACCGGACTGTCCGGTGCCGACCACCAGCACGTCGCCGTCCGGGAACTGATGGGATCCTCGGTAATCGGACGAGTGGATCTGGACGATGTCACGCGGTAGCTTCTCGGCGAACCGCGGGATGGTGGGGATGTGATAGCCACCGACGGCGACGACGATCTGGTCGGCATGCATGGGGCCGTCGGACGTCTGCAGGTCGAAGCCGCCATCCAGGCCCTGCAGAGCTCGGTCGACAGAAACATGTTCTCGTACAGGCGCATCGAAGCTCTCGGCGTAACGGCGCACGAAGGCGTACACCTCGTCGCGCTGCATGAATCCGTCGGGATCGTCACCGTCGTAGGAGTATCCGGGGAGTGCGCACTGCCAGTTCGGCGTGACGAGAGTGAAGTTGTCCCAGCGCGAGTCCTTCCACTCGTGCGCGATCGTGTCGCGCTCCAACACGAGGTGTTCGATGCCACGCTGCGTCAGATGCCAGCTGATCGACAGGCCGGCCTGTCCGCCGCCGACGACGATCACGCGATGATGCTCGACGATCTCTCCGGTCACAGCAGTTCAGCTCCCGACATACTCAGTACGCGAACGGCACCGGCCTCGTACGAGGTACTGACACCGTGGATCTCTTCCATCTGCTGCGCGGCCGAGGTGCACCGCATGCCGAACTTGGCGAGAACTCGATCGCTGGCGATCGTCAACGCCTCCGACGTCCGCTGTACGAACTCCGCCACCGGGTACTCCTGCCCGGGTGTCAGATAGTCGTGCATCACCAGAGACGGTGAATAGCAGGACTGTTCGCGACCATCGGGCCATCGGACGAGGAACGACATCTCAGGCATGGATCGGCTCCTTCGTGATGGTCCGATACACGGAGGGGCGGCGATCACGAAGGTTGTACATGCCGCCGCCACGTGCCGCGCCGATGAGTGCGGCGACGTCGACGGTGGCCGTGGCCAAGCCCGGTTCGACGCCCGTTCCGGCGAGGATCTCTCCGCCGGGTCCGACGATCTTCGCGCTGCAGACGAATCGAAGCGATCCGAAGGTGCCTGCCTGATTGGCTGCGACCCAGACGATCTGGTTCTCGAGAGCGCGGGCTCGGTCGTAGATGTCGAACCGCTGTTTCCACCGGTCCTCTTCCATGTTCTCGACGGTCGCGGTGCGGGCCGTCGGCCAGGCGGAGATGGACGCGACGATCTCGGCTCCGTCGAGCGCGAGTTCCCTTGCTGCCTCGGGGAATCCCTTGTCGTAGCAGATCTGCATGCCCATGCGGCCGATCGGAGTGTCGAAGGCGGAGTAGCTGTCTCCCGCGTCGTAGCAGAGGTTTTCACCCAGCGGCTGATGCACCTTGCGGTAGGAACCCAGAATGCCGCTGCCGTCGACCGTCACGGCGGCGTTGTAGCGGGTATCGCCGTCCTTCTCGCAGAAGCCGAACGTGATGACGGTGTCGCCCGCCATGTCGATGACCCGCCTGATCTCGGGTCCGTCGAGTTCGAGGGCCGGGGGCAGTGCTTTCAGTCGACGCTGTCGCGATTCCTCGGTCTCGTCGCCGCCACCGAGGCTCGGCAGGTAGCCGCCGAGGCAGGCCTCGGGTAGGACGAGCAGTTGGCTGCCGCGGTTGCGTGATTCCTCGAGCAGGGCGGCGATGGTGGCGTAACCCTGTTCCATGTCGCGACCGAACTCGGCTGCGGCGACAGAAATGGTGACGGGCTTCGGGTGGGTGGTCATGCTTCTCCCAATCCGGTCACGGTGGACGTGACCGCGCGAGTGGTGATTCCGTCGGGCCATCGCAGCGCGACGCCCGGAATGTCGGTGAGCTCTCCGCAGACTGCGGACAGGGCAGGTCCCGACGGTGCAGTGGGTGCACCGGGACGGTCCGCGGTGATCATCGCGAACCCTGGAAAACACGTGATCCATTCACCCATCGACGCTGCGTCGGGCTTCGGTATCGAGGCGATGTCGAGTACGGCACCGGTTCCGCTCGCCTCGGCGAGCATTCCGGTGGTGCCGGCCAGGCCCGCCATCGAGACGTCCTTGGCGGCCTTGGGTGCGGTGCGGGCTACGAACGACGCCATTTCCGTCAATTCGTCGGAGTTCCGGCGAGAAGACGAATCCCATTGCTGCCCATGGTATCCGCGCCTCCACTCGCCCTCGACGTCTGCGGTGAGCGTCAACCGATCGCCGACGCTTCCGCCGCCGGCACGCACCGGTCGAGAGGTCCGCCCGAGTGCGGTGACCGACAGCGATGACGGCACCCCGGCCTGAGTGTGGCCGCCGAGTACCGGGACCTGCCATGCCGCAGAGGCATTGGCGAGACCACGGATGATGCGGGTCAGCCGACTCTGGGTGGGGGCTCCGACGGAATCGAGCATTCCGACAGCGCGCGCACCCATCGCCGACAGGTCGTTCAGATTGACCAGCGCCGCGCACCAGCCGGCCCACTCCGGATCACGATCGACCATGGAAGGGATGATGGCATCGCACGCGGCAATCATGTCGCTACCTGGTACCGGAACGCCGTCGTCGCCGCGAAAACCTCTGGCTCCGAGCCCGAGTGGCTGCGCCTTCAGAGGTGCGAGCACCCCGGCCAACATTGCCTTGGTCGACGAGACGAGTCGTTCGATGCGGTCGATCGGCCAGTACATCGCAACGTGCGGTGTGTTGGCCACCTCGACGTCGCCGCGGCGAATCCACCCGAGGCGGGTGAACAGTTGCTCGTTGCGCTTCTGCACCGTCGCGTCGAAGCGAAGTACGCCTCGACTCTCCGCATGGGCGCAGGCTGCCCGAACCAGGGCGGGCCCGACGCCGGACGTACGCGCCGCGGCGGAGACCACGAGGCGGCTCCCGGCCCACCACCCCAGATCCGTTGCGGTACAGGGTGCCAGCCGCACTCCGCCGAGCACTGTACCGTCCCGATCGGTGGCGACCAGAACGACTGCGCGGGAATCGTCGTCGACGTCGTCGTGATCGGTGCCGGCGAACAGGCCCTGCTCGGCAACGAAGGTCGCTCTCCTGAGGGCACGATAGGCGTCCAACTGCGCTGCGCTTTCGCACGGTTGGATGATGAACCTCGGCTCGACGACAGTGGTTGCAGTACCGGACAATCCGGCAAGGTCGCCCGCTTCTACGACACCGAACATGTCAGCCTCCCGCGTTCTGCAGAACGCTGCACGCACCGCATGCCGCGCAGCCTGCCTTCTGATCGGATCCGAGCATCGCCGCGGCCTGGAGTTCCTTGGCGACGCGTCGGGTGACGTTTTCGAGGACGTCCCGGTCGGGGGCACTCGCTCGGTCCACGTCCACCGCCAACGTTCCGGCGAGCGGACGGAACGGAACGACGAAGGGGTAGACACCCATGTCGATGAGTTCCGCTGCCCCGGACACCAATTCGTCCGGATCCTCGCCGAGCCCCACCAGAATGTACGTCGAGACCTGGTTGCGTCCGAAGACACGAACCGCTTCTCTCCACGCAGCGCGGTACTCGTCCATCGAGACCGATGCCTTGCCCGGCATCCACCGGCGTCGAACGTCGTCGTCGAGGGATTCGACGTGGATGCCGATGGATTCGGCACCGGCGTCGTACAGATCCTGAATTGTCGAGAGGTCGCCGGGAGGTTCGCACTGCACCTGGATCGGCAGCTGCGGAACCACAGCCTTGATGGCTCGCACGCATCGAGCAAGGTGACGGGCACCGCGGTCCTTGGCGGCCGAGGTGCCCGTCGTCATGACCATCTGCGTGACGCCGTCGAGCCGCACCGCAGCCTCGGCCACCTCGGCGAGCTGCGCCGGGGTCTTGACGGCGATCGTGTCGCCGGCGTCGAGCGACGCCTCGATGGAGCAGAAACGGCAGCGTTGATCCGCGTCGTAGCGGATGCAGGTCTGCACCACGGTGGTCGCGAGAACGCTGGAGCCGTGCAGCTTCGCGATCTTCTCGTAGGCGATACCGTCGGCGGTTTCCAGGTCGTAGAACTTCGGACGGTCGACGGCCTGCACGTCGAGCCCGATGTCGTTGCCGTCGAACAGCACTCGACCCTCTTCGAGGACGTATGGACTGAGCGGATTGCGCGGGATGGCTGCGCCGAGGCCATCGATCGTGACATGCCCGTCGTCGCTCGGCCCGGCGCCTGCCGTTCTCGAGACCGGCGTGGATCCTCGGATACCGAGCAACGCCAGATCTACACGCGTACTGACCGACACGGTGCGCTCCTAGACCATGTAGGTCGAGTTGATGATGGCACCCTTGCGCGCGTAGTGGATCAGCGCGTCCTGCACGTCCAGGGGGTGGGCCGGGATGACGCCCTCGATCAGGTCCTCTTCGCGACCGCCGTGCAGGGCCAGTCCGAAGCGGCAGCAGAACACGGTGCCACCCTCGGCGATGAAGGTCGCGAGCGAATCGTTGATGTTCTGCTCGCCCGGGAACCCGGAGTCACCGGTGGTGGGAAAGCCGCGAGTGGCAAGGCAATTGATGGCACCGGGACCGTAGAAGTACATGGCCGACTCGAAGCCCTTGCGCAGAGCGCGGGTCGCCTGGAGTACCGCGACGAACGACACAGAGGACTCGTGGGCGATGCCGTGCACCAGCGTGAAGTAGCTCTCGCCATTCTCGGCCTTGTAATCGGGGAAGATCTTGGTGGAGCCGTAGATGTTGCTGCCCTTGGGAAGTGAAGGGTGCGGAATCTCTTCGAGGGACTTCTTGATGTTCTCGGCGATGGACTGGTCGAGATCTGACACTGGTGTCTCCTGAGGTTCGCGGAACTGGCTGAATGCAGTGGGCAACTACTCGAGATGCGGTGGACACCGATGGCCACCTGAGGAAGAGAGGTCATGTCCGGCGAGAGAGCGGATCCTCTGCGGCCGTGGAACAAGTACAAGCCCCATCCATTTCCGATTGGTCACACCCGGAACAACGCCGTGTTTCGAGGGCCTCACAGTGTTGACGTGGCGTTACGCGGATAGTGTGGAGGCTGCATCACCCATCCACCACGAACTTGACGAGGAACTCGATGATCGGCGCCGTCACCGGCTTGTTGTATGCGTTGTCCCTGGTCGTCGGTGTCTGGGTGCTCGCGAAGCTCGTCATGAACCGACCGGTTCTGCTGAAGAACAAGTCCGATCGCGCACTGTTCTGGACCATCGCGGCCACCGAGGCCGTCGTCGCGCTGCAGGCCGTCATCGGGTTCGTCATGATGTTCACCTCGGACCGCGAGATACACCGGCTGACATTCGGGTCCTACCTCGTCGGGCTGTTGTTCCTTCTCCCCCTCGGCACGTGGTGGTCTCTGGGCGACCGCTCGCGCGGCGGCACTGCCGTACTCCTCGTTGCCGTCCTCACCCTCGCGGCCATGGTGCTGCGCCTGAGCCAGATTTGGGCCGGATATGCCTGACAACCTCCAGCAAGCGACGCGCACCGGATTCGGGCGCTTCCTCATCGCCGTCTACGCCGTGTTCGCCGTCGCCGCGACATCACGCTCGATCGTGCAACTCACCACGCGATTCGACGACGCACCGGTGGCGTACCTGCTCTCGGCGTTCGCTGCTGTGGTCTACATCGTCGCCACGGTAGGACTGGCCCGAGCAACAGAAGCGTCTCGACGAGTGGTGACGGTCTCCTGCATCATCGAACTCGTCGGAGTCATCGGCATCGGCACGCTCAGCTACATTCAGCCCCAGGACTTCCCGGAGCCGACGGTGTGGTCGCACTTCGGATCCGGATACGTCTTCATCCCGGTGGTGCTCCCCATCGCAGGACTGTGGTGGTTGCGAAAGACCCGACAGCTCTAGGGGTCCGTCACCGGACACACGGAAAGTCTCGACCGTCGTGAATACGTAGGCCGCTCCGGAGAACTTCCAACCGTGAAGCGCTGGGATCCGGGTTACGGACTCGGAGTCCCTCGATGCTCGGCCTTATCACGGGGTACCGACAAGTTCGGATCAGCGAATAGTTAAGCAGGACAACAGTTTTCGATTCAACCATGATTGCCAGTCGAACGCACGTTCGATACACTTCATGGCATGACCACAGCGATCTGGCAACTGAGCGAGGCAGAACTCCTCGCCGACGCCGCCACGGTCTCCCACCAGATCCAACTGCTCGAAGCCCGACGCATCGCCCTCGTCGCCGAAATCGACACCCGCGTCTCCCGCGAAAAACTCGGATTCCCCGGCCCCGCCGGCTGGCTCACCTCCACCACCCTGCTCTCACCGTCCAAAGCCACCAAGATCGTCGCCCTCGCCCGCGGACTGAAGAACTTCCCCGACATCGCCGACGCCGTGAACACCGGCGTCATGACCATCGACCACGCCGCGCTGATCCTCACCTTCGCCGAAACCCCACCGAAGAACCTCCCCCCAGCAGGCCAAGACATCGCGCGCAAAGCGATGATCACCGCCGCCACCGCACCCGAAGCACGCACAGGCCGCATCCGCGAAGCGATCACCAAACTCCACGACACCTACGGCGGAAAGACACCACCCGCCGACGACACCGACCGCAACGAACTCTTCGCCTCCAAGACCTTGAACGGGCGGCTGGTACTCAAAGGAGACTTCGATGCCGTCACCGGCGAGAAACTCCTCACCGCACTCTCCCCGCTGACCGAACCACGACCCGACCCCGACGGCACCCAAGACGATCGCAGCCCCGCCAAGCGCCGCGCCGACGCCTTCGGACACATCCTCGACCAATACCTCGCCTCCAGTAACCGCCCCACCGAAGGCGGTGAACGCCCGCACCTGAACCTGCACATCACCCTGCGCGATCTCACCGACCTCCGCGACAATGCCGACGCAGACGACATCGCCGACGACGAGAACACCCGCGCTGCAGACGAATCCGACACAGATCCAGTTACCGCAGATCGTGGCGCGTACCGGGACCTGTTCGGTGACGGCACTACCGTCGGGTGGCTCCCCTGGATGGGACCACTGTCGCGCAACACCTCCCTCCAACTCGCCTGCGACTGCCTGCTCACCGCCATCGTCATGGACGAGAACGGCAACCCACTCAACCTTGCCCGCACCGCACGCACCGTCACCGCCAAACAACGCAAAGCCCTCATCGCGAGAGACCACACCTGTGCTTTCCCCGGCTGCGGCAAACCCGCCGCCTGGACAGAAGCGCATCACATCCGGCACTGGGCCGATGGTGGCCCCACCGACATGAACAACCTCGTCCTCCTGTGCGGATTCCACCACCGACTCCTCCACCACTCCGATTGGGAAGTGTTCATCGGCACCGACGGCCACCCGTGGTTCGTGCCACCGGCCACCGTCGACCCGTACCGACAACCCCGACCATCCCACGCCCGAGCAGGCCCCCACATCGCCTGAGCCTGCCCACACGAACCGCAGAAACAATCCAGCCCCGCACCGAGAACACGGTGCGGGGCTGGAAGAGATTGTCGTGCAGCTAGTTCAACGAAAATCCGTCAGCTCAACGCCGCCAGGTTCGCAACGGATTTCTTCACATCGGTATCGAGTGCTCGCGCCACCACCGATCCCACCGGACCGAACAGCACACCCCCGCCGAACTTCGCATCGAGCGTCAGCTCCGATCCACCCTCGGCCTCACGTACATGGACCGTCAGCGAGATTCGCACTCCACCCTTACCTCGGCCGGACATCTCGATCAGCTTGGGCTCGTCGTACTCCGTGAAGGTCCAGTTGATCGTGTTCTTGAAGCCCTTCACCTTCACCAGCGACTCCACTTCGGTGCCCTTGCCGACCTTCTTGGGCGGTGGGCTGCACCATCCACCGTGGATGGTCATCCACTCGTCGAACCGATCGAGTGCGGAAGCTTTGTCCCACGCACCCTGCGGATTCTCGGGCATCTGTACTGAGACACTGATCGTCGCCATAAGAAAAGAGCCTGTCACAACTCCCCCGCATCTTCAGACGGCGGCCGTTAACCTGAGACGATGGCCACCCTCGAGATCGATGGTCGCAAGGTCTCCGTCACCAACCTCGACAAAGTGCTGTTCCCCGAAACAGGGACCACCAAGGGCAACATCATCGAGTACTACGTTGCCATCGCGCCTGCGATGCTTCCTCACCTCGTGGGCCGAGCGGTGACCCGTAAGCGTTGGCCCAACGGCGTGGACCAGTCGTCGTTCTTCGAGAAGAACCTTGCCGCCTCCGCACCCGACTGGCTCGATCGGCGTTCGATGCAGCATTCCGACCGCGTCGTCACCTACCCATTGTTCTCCACTGCAGCCGATCTGGCCTGGCTCGGTCAACAAGCGGCCATCGAAGCGCACGTGCCACAGTGGCGGTTCGACGGCACCGAAGCCGGACCGGCCACCCGCATGGTCTTCGACCTCGATCCCGGCGACGACGTGGATCTCGCGCGATGCGCCGAAGTAGCCTGCGAGATAAGGGATCTGATCGGCGATATCGGGATGACCGCATATCCGATCACCAGCGGCAGCAAGGGAATCCACCTGTACGTGCCGCTCGAAAAACCGCTGTCGACCTCCGGCGCGTCCACGGTCGCCAAGCGTGTTGCCACGCTGCTCGAAGAGCGCTCGCCGGACCGGGTCACGGCCACGATGGCAAAGGCGAAGCGAACCGGGAGGGTATTCGTGGACTGGAGCCAGAACAACGGCAAGAAGACCACGGTCGCCCCGTACTCTCTCCGTGGACGAGCGCTCCCCACGGTCGCGGCACCACGCACCTGGGACGAGCTGGAAGCATCGGGGCTGCAACAACTTCGATTCGAAGAGGTCCTCGAGCGATTCCAGGACCTCGGCGATCTTCTCGCAGAGCTGGACCCCACCGTCGACTCGGCACCCGAAAGTAGTTCTGCCACGGACAAACTCGTCAAGTACCGCAGCATGCGTAGCGCCGACAAGACCCCCGAACCGATACCGACCGCCACCGAACCGCAGGGCAACAACGACACGTTCGTGATCCAGGAACACCATGCCCGACGGCTGCACTACGACTTCCGACTCGAGCACGACGGCGTCCTGGTCTCGTGGGCCGTCCCGAAGAACATCCCGGTGGACCCGAAGCAGAACCGGCTGGCGGTACACACCGAGGACCACCCACTCGAATACGCGTCGTTCTCCGGTCGGATACCCAAGGGCGAGTACGGCGGTGGCGACGTCTCGATCTGGGACAGCGGAACCTACGAACTCGAGAAATGGCGAGAGGACGAGGTCATCGTCGTTCTGCACGGAAAGAAGGCGACCGGGCGCTTCGCCCTGATCCACACCAAGGGCAATCAGTGGCTCATGCATCTGATGAAGGACGCACCCGACAAGCCCGAGCCGAAGAACATCTCGCCGATGCTCGCCACCGCGGGCGACATCCTCGATCTCCCGGACGACGAGTGGTCGTTCGAGGGCAAGTGGGACGGGTTCCGCATCATTGCAGAACTGACGCACGGTTCGATGACGCTGCGCACGCGAAGCGGTAACGACTACACCGAAAAGTTCGGCGCACTCCAATCTTTCGCAGATGACCTGGCCGAGCACGACGCCATCGTCGACGGAGAAGTCGTGGTATTCGACGACGACGGGGTCAGTAGCTTCGAGAAACTGCAGAACGCCACCCGTGACCAGATCCGATTCATCGCGTTCGATCTGCTTCACCTCGACGGCACGTCACTGCTGCGCAAGAAATACTCGGATCGACGACGGCTGCTCGAACTACTGACCACAGGACTCGACTCGGTGCTGGTGCCACCGCGGCTGACGGGGACCGCTGCGGACGCCATCGCCGAAAGCAGAGAACGAGGCTGGGAAGGCGTCGTCGCCAAACGAACCGACTCCGTCTATCAACCCGGCAAGCGCGCCCACACCTGGATCAAGCACAAGAACTGGCGGAGTCAGGAGATCGTGATCGGCGGGTGGCGTCGGGGGCAGGGTCGTCGTTCCGGTGGGTTCGGCTCACTCCTGATGGGCATTCCCGACGGGGACGGATTGCGATACGTAGGGCGCGTCGGAACCGGGTTCGACGACCGTGCGCTCGATACGCTCGCTGCCCTCCTCGCGCCACTCGAGGCGTCGGACAGTCCCTTCTCCTCGGTGCTGCCCGCGGCCGATCGGAACGGAGCGGTGTGGGTCGAGCCGGTGCTCGTCGGCGAGGTGCGGTACTACGAGGCCACGGAATCCGGCCATCTGCGGCATCCGAGCTGGCGCGGTCTCCGCCCGGACAAGGAACCGAAGGCGGTGCATCGGGAATGACGAGAAATGCCTCGGGTGAAAAACTTGGACCCGGTCGGAAAAACGAGGATAGGTAACGTTCGGTTGCCATAAAATGAGCCGATGCGTACCGTTGCGCCCATCGTTTCCGGGGGGAGCGTAACAACTCGAGCATCATCAGCTATAACGGTTTGCGGGCCGGCTCTACGGGGGCTTGCCAGATCGCCGCAGCGCTCGTCGCTTCGGTTCAGGCACGGAGGGGTTTACCACATGCGGGTTCTCAAGTTGGCAGGCGCTGTCAGCATGACGGCGGTTGCAGTTCTGTGTTCGTCACTCGTCGGCGCAGGTCAAGCTGCTGCTACGCCGCTGTACCCGACGCCGATCGCCGACGGCTTCTACGCACCGCCAGCCGATCTCGATGCGCTCGCTCCGGGCGACGTGATCTCCAGCCGCCCGATGCCACCGCCGCCCGGATTCTTCGGCGTGGACGTGTGGCAGTTGAAATTCCGCTCCACCAATTCGGCCGGCGATCCCATCGCCGCAATCAATACCGTCTTGGTTCCACAAAACAAAGCACCGAACGGCCCTTTACTTTCTTACCAACACATCATCAATGCACTCGGTCTCGAATGTGCACCTTCACAAGCGCTCTGGACCAACGATCCCAATTTGATGATTCGTGAGGCGCCCGCTCTGAACGCAGTACTGCAGCGCGGGTGGACGGTCGTCATCGCCGATCACCTCGGACCCAACAGCGCATACGGTGCAGCCAAGCTCGGCGGGCAGATCGTGCTCGACAGCATTCGCGCCACTCAGCGCTTCGATCCCATCCAGGTTCAGCAGAGCCCCGTTGCGTTGGCCGGCTACTCCGGCGGCGGAATGGCCACGGCATGGGCAGCCGCGCTTCAGAACGACTACGCGCCCGAGCTGAACATCGTCGGCAGCGCGAACGGTGGCGCTCCGATGAACCTCGAGCGGATGGCCCGCGATCTCGGTTTCGCCCCGCACCCCATGTTCGGTCTGGCGTTCGCTGCCGCGCTCGGTATCGAACGCGAGTACCCCACCCGCATCCCGATCAGCTCTCAGCTCAACCCGCTCGGCAAGGAGATCGAGAACAAGATCCAGAACGGGTGCACCAACGACATCATCGCCGCGGGCGCGGGTAAGAGCGCCATGGAGGTCGCAGGCACGCTGGACCTCATCAACAGTCCGGAAGCGATCGCCGCCGTCAACGACAACAGCGTCGAGCTGTATCCCGGTGTACCGAAGGCACCGTACTTCGAGTGGCACAGCCCCACCGATGCGTTGATCCCGGTCAGCGCCATCGACAACACGATCGCCCGATACTGCCGCGCCGGAGTGCTCGTGACCGAGGTGAAGGTGCCCAGCAACGATCACCTGACCGCTGCCGTACTCGGCCTGCCACAGGCCCTCGAGTGGATCGACCAGCGATTCGCGGGAGTGCCGGCCACGACCAACTGCTGATCGCGCCGCCCGACCCCCTCGCACATGATCGACGCATCGGTGGGTCGGTTAGGCTAACCTCGCCAACTTCAGTTGCGAGGAGATCACATGAAGAAGACCGTCCAGCTCGTGGCCGCCGGTGCGTCCGTCCTGGCTCTGGCAGCGGGCTGTTCGTCCGATGCCGACACCGACGCATCCGGTGGCCCCGGTAGCGCCGCCGGCTTCCCCGTCACCATCGAGCACCGTTTCGGTGAGACCGTCATCGACGCCGAACCCACCCGTGTCGTGACGATCGGCTTCAACGAGCAGGACTTCGCACTCGCGCTGGGCGTCAAGCCCGTCGCGACACGCGGCAACCTGAGCTACGACTACCGACAGCGCCCGTGGGCTCGAGCAGCCCTGGGCGGAACCGAGATTCCCGAAGTCGGCAGTACCGACCTCAACCTGGAGCAGATCGCGGCGCAAGCACCCGACCTGATCCTCGGCCCGTACTCCTTCATCGACCAGGGCCAGTACGACACCCTGTCCGGGATGGCCCCCACGATCGCCGACATCGGCGGCTACGACGACGTACCCGCCGCAACCTGGCAGCAGGAGTTCGCCGTGGTCGGCGAAGCCCTCGGCAAGTCGCAGGAAGCCCAGGATCGAACGGCCGAGCTGGAGCAGAAGTTCGCCGACACCGAAGCCGCGAACCCCCAATTCACCGGCAAGTCACTGTCTCTCGCGTTCGTCATGGACGACGGCAGCTACCTGCTTCTCGGCAAGGACGACATCCGCGCCCTGTTCTTCACCGACCTCGGCTTCGAGATTCCCGACGCCTCCGAGACCATCAGTGCGGAGAACCTCGATCGACTCGACACCGACGTCCTCGTCATCGCCGGCCAGAGCCGCGAGCAGCTGCAGGCCAACCCTCTGCTCGCCGCCCTCGACGTCGTCCGGCAGGACCGCACCGCCTACATCGGCTCCTTCAGTACGGACCTACCCTCGGCCCTCGGATACTCGAGCCCACTCTCGCTGGACTACGCGATCGACGGATTCACCCCGATGCTCGCCGCCGCAACCGACGACGACCCAGCAACCGTGGTCCCGGACCCGGTTCCGTAGGGTCACTCCGCAGGCTCCGATCCCGGCTTCGCAGGCTCACTCCGCCTGCGCGAATTGCGTCCGATGCAGCTCCTCGTAGCGGCCTCCTGCTGCGAGGAGCTCGTCGTGGGTGCCGCGCTCGGCGACTCTTCCGTCCTCGATCACCAGGATCACGTCCGCAGCTCGGATGGTCGACAGCCGGTGCGCGATGACAACCGACGTCTTGCCTTCCAGCGCCTCGGCCAACGCGGCCTGCACCGCGGCCTCCGACGTCGAGTCCAACGATGCCGTTGCCTCGTCGAGGATGACCACTCGCGGCTGTGCGATCAGCAACCGCGCGATCGTCAGGCGCTGACGCTCACCACCGGAGAGTCGATACCCGCGCTCGCCGACGACGGTGTCCAGACCGTCGGGCAGGGAGCGCACGAGGTCCGCGAGCCGCGCCCTCGAGAGCGCATCCCACAGTTCGTCGTCGGTGGCGTCGGGACGCGGTAGCAACAGATTCGACCGAATGCTCTCGTGGAACAGGTGCCCGTCCTGGGTCACCATTCCCACTGTGCCGCGGACGGATTCGGCCGTCAGGTCCCGCACATCGACGCCGCCGAGCCGGACCGAACCGCCGTCGACGTCGTAGAGCCGTGCGATCAACTGCGCGATCGTGGACTTGCCTGCACCGGATGTGCCGACCAGCGCAACCATCTGGCCGGGTTCGGCTCGGAACGACACACCGTGCAGAACCTCCTCTCCCCCGCGCGAATCCAAGGTGGCGACCTCCTCGAGCGAGGCGAGCGATACTTTGTCCGCGGACGGGTACGCGAACCTGACATCATCGAGTTCGACGGCCACCGGCCCGGGCGGTAGCGCTGTCGCGTCGGGCTTGTCGGCTATCAACGGAACGAGGTCGAGGACCTCGAATACTCGCTCGAAGCTCACCAACGCGCTCATGACCTCCACGCGGGCGCTGGCCAGCGCGGTCAGGGGTGAGTACAGCCGGGCCAACAGAAGTGACAGTGCCACAACCGAACCCGGGTCCAGAGTCCCACGGAGGGCGTAGAAGCCGCCCAATCCGTACACCACGGCGAGCGCCAGTGCCGAGACCAGTGTCAGCGCGGTGACGAACACCGTCTGCACCATGGCACTGCGCACTCCGATATCGCGCACCCTGGCCGCCCGGACCGCGAACTCGACCGATTCCTGTTCGGGATGCCCGAACAACTTCACCAGGGTTGCTCCCGGTGCCGAGAAACGCTCGGTCATCTGCGTACTCATCGCCGAATTGTGCGCTGCCGCTTCCCGTTGCAGCCGCGCGAGGCGTCGACCCATCCGGCGCGCAGGAAGTACGAACACCGGCAGCAGAACCAGTGCGAGAAGGGTGATCTGCCAGGAGATTCCGATCATGACCACCAACGTCAGTACCAGGGTCACGAGATTGCTGACGACACCGGACAGGGTGGTGCTGAATGCGCGCTGCGCTCCGATCACGTCGTTGTTGAGTCGACTCACCAACGCACCGGTGCGGGTTCGCGTGAAGAATGCGATCGGCATCCGTTGCACGTGGTCGAACACGGCCGTCCGCAGATCCAGGATCAGGCTCTCGCCGATGTTCGCCGAGAGCCATCGGTTGATCAGACCGACCACAGCGTCCACCAGAGCAATCCCTGCGATCGCCGATGCAAGCAGTACCACCACGCGTAGCTCTCGCCCGTCGACGATCGCATTGACCACCCGCCCCGCCAAGACCGGTGTGGCCACCGCGAGAACGGCCAGAGCCACGCTGAGCACCAGAAACCCGCCGAGTGCGCGGCGATGCGGTGCCGCGAACGTCAGGATCCTGCGGGCCGTCTCCTTCGAGAACGACGACTGGGTGTCGGGCCTGTTCATCGTGCGATACATCTGATTCCAGGCGGTCATCTCCATGCTCATCCCACCAACGTAGAACCTCGACACGACTCGAGGTCAAGCGCGGCACCCGAGACCGACGGGAGGGGCAGGCGGCCGAGCCACCTGCCCCTCCCACGACGATCACCGCGGCGCTATGCCGCAGCAGTTGCCGTCGCCGGCTCCAGTGCGAGCGCGAGAATATCCGCGACGTCGGTCATCGGACGAACATCCAACGCCTCCAACACCTCTGCGGGTACGTCGTCCAGATCCGGCTCGTTGCGCGCCGGAATGAACACGGTCTTCAGTCCCGCACGCTGCGCAGCCAGCAACTTCTGCTTCACCCCGCCGATCGGCAGCACCCGACCGTTCAACGTGACCTCACCGGTCATGCCGACATCCGAGCGCACCGGACGCCCGGTGGCCATCGACACCAGGGCGGTCACCATCGTCACACCGGCCGAAGGACCGTCCTTCGGCACCGCGCCCGCCGGAACGTGCACGTGAATTCTCCGATCCAGAGATTCCTGCGTGACGCCGAATTGCGCTGCGTGCGAGCGCACGTAGGACAGAGCGATCTGTGCGGACTCCTTCATCACGTCACCGAGCTGGCCGGTGAGCTCGAGCCGGGAGTCGCCTTCGGTCGCCGCGGCCTCGATGAACAGCACATCTCCGCCGAGTCCGGTGACCGCGAGACCCGTTGCCACTCCTGGTACTTCGGTGCGCTCGTGCGCCTCGGGTGTGAACCGCGGGCGACCGAGGTACGGCACCAGGTCCGGCTCGTCGATCTTCAGGACACCGGTGGTGCCCACCAGCTTCGTCGCCACCTTGCGAAGCGCCTTGGCCAGCAATCGCTCGAGTTGCCGCACACCCGGCTCACGGGTGTAGTCGGCCGCGATCTTGCGCAGCGCGGCGTCGGTGACCGTCACCTCCTCGGATGTGATTGCCGCCCTGTCCATCTGACGGGGAAGCAGGTAGTTCCGGGCGATGACGACCTTGTCGTCCTCGGTGTAGCCGTCGATGGTCACCAATTCCATACGGTCGAGCAACGGCCCGGGAATCTGGTCGATCACATTGGCGGTAGCGAGAAAGACCACGTCGGACAGGTCGAGGTCCAGATCGAGATAGTGATCACGGAACGTGTGATTCTGAGCCGGGTCCAGCACCTCGAGCAACGCAGCACTGGGGTCGCCGCGATAGTCCGAGCCGACCTTGTCGATCTCGTCCAGCAGGACAACCGGATTCATCGATCCCGCCTCGCCGATGGCCCGCACGATCCGGCCCGGCAGCGCGCCGACGTAAGTACGACGGTGCCCGCGGATCTCGGCCTCGTCGCGGACGCCGCCGAGAGCGACACGTACGAACTTCCGACCGAGTGCACGTGCGACCGACTCACCCAGTGAGGTCTTGCCGACTCCGGGCGGACCTGCGAGCACCATGACGGCACCGGACCCACGCCCACCGACCGACTGCAGTCCACGCTCGGAGCGACGGGCCCGGACGGCCAGGTATTCGACGATACGATCCTTCACGTCGTCGAGTCCGTGGTGGTCGGCATCGAGAACCGCACGCGCCGAATCGATGTCGTTGTTGTCGGTCGTGGTGTTGTTCCACGGCAGATCCAGCACGGTATCGAGCCAGGTGCGGATCCAGCCCGACTCGGGGTTCTGATCGCTGGCCCGCTCGAGTTTGCCGACCTCGCGCAGCGCCTGTTCGCGCACCTTCTCGGGTAGATCCGCTGCCTCGACGCGGCCGCGGTAGTCGTCGGCACCGTCGGGCTCGTCCTCGCCGAGTTCCTTGCGGATGGCCGCCAACTGCTGCCGGAGCAGGAACTCCTTCTGAGTCTTCTCCATGCCCTCGCGGACGTCACCGGAGATCTTGTCGTTGACCTCGACTTCGGCGAGATGAGCCTTGGTCCACTCGATGAGTGAGGTCAGACGCGTTGCCACGTCCGGGGTTTCGAGAAGGTCCCGTTTCTGCACGTCGGTGAGGTACGACGCGTAGCCGGCCGTGTCGGCGATCGCGCCCGGGTCGGTGAGTTTGTTGACCGAGTCGATCACCTGCCACGCATCTCGGCGCTGCAGCATCGCAACGACGAGTTGCTTGTACTCGGCCGCCAGGGCTTTGAGGTCGTCACTCGGGGGCACATCTGCAACGGTCTCGGCCTCGACCCACAGGGCGGCACCGGGTCCGCTGACTCCGTGGCCGATGTGCGCGCGGCGCGTGGCCTTGATGACAGCGGCCGGGCGGCCGTCTGCGAGGCGTCCCATCTGCACGATCGTGGCGAGGACTCCGTATGCGGCGTAGCGGTCCTCGAGACGCGGCGCGACGAGCAGCGTGCCGTCGTTGCTCGCCTTTGCGGCGTCGACGGCGGCACGCGCTGCCTCGTCGAGTTCTACGGGCACCACCATGCCGGGCAGGACGATCGGGTCGGTCAGGAACAGTACGGGGACACGAACGGTTTCGGTCACTTCTCCTCCAAAGGATTGAGCTATAGAGGCTCAACTTCGAAAGCAGTAGTGATGTTCCCGCCGATGTTCCTTGTTCTCCGTGGGCAGAACGCCGACCGCCCCGCACCGGTTACTTCAGCGCGCTGACCAGCTTCTCCGCGAGGGGACGCGTCGACGCCGGGTTCTGACCGGTGTACAGGTTCCGGTCGACGACGACCTTTGGTGCCCACGCGTCGGTGGAGTCGAACTTCGCGCCGTTCTCGCGCAACCGGGACTCGAGCAACCACGGAGCCTTGTCGGCGAGACCTGCTTGGGTCTCCTCTTCGTCGGTGAATCCGGTGAGCTCGTACCCGTCGAACGCCCAGGTTCCGTCGCTGCGGACGGCGGGGAGCAGGGCGGCAGGCGCGTGGCACACCGCGGAGACCACCTTGTTGGAGTCGAGGAAGTCGATCACCAGTGCCCCGAAGCTCTCGGAGACGGCGAGGTCCTCCATCGGCCCGTGACCACCGGGCACGAAGACGACGTCGAAGTCGGACGCCTTCTGCTCCTCCAGCTTTGCGGGCGAGGACAGGATCGACTCGATGGAGGCGAGGTAGCTCTTCTGATCCGCCACCTTCTCCTCGTCGCCGCCGTTGGCATCGACGGCCAAGCTGCCTTCGTCGACGACCGGAGCCTTACCGCCCGGCGTCGCGACCGTGATATCCCAGCCTGCGTCGACGAACGTGCGATGGGACTCGACGAGCTCCTCGGCCCAGTACCCGGTGGGGTACTTGCTTCCGTCGTTCAGGGTCCAGTGGTCGGCAGCGGTGACTGCGAACAGCAATGTTGTCATGGTCGAACAACCTCTCGTCGTCGGTATCTGGTCCTGCATGCCACGCGGGAGCCCGATCGAAACCCTCACCGACTCGGAGTCGAACCGATCACCACGACGGCATCGAGTGCCTCGGATTCGTCGATGCGACCGGTGAAGCCGGCGTCGACTACAGCTCGTAGCGTCGAATGTGCCAGTGCTGCACTGGTTTCGATGAGGAGGTAGCCGCCGGGAGCCAGCCACTGCGGCGCACCGACCGCGACCCGACGATGAATCCCGGCACCGTCCGAACCACCGTCGAGCGCGATGTGCGGCTCGTGGATGCGCGCCTCTCGTGGCATCAGCCCGATGTCGGCCGTCGGAACGTAGGGCGCGTTGACGACGATCGCGTCGAATCTGCCGCGCATCTCCGGCGGCAGGGCGTCGTACAGGTCGCCGCGATGTACGTGACCGACCGGTGCCGTGCCCACGCCTGCGGCGACATTGCGCGATGCACACCGAACCGCCACCGCGTCGACATCGGCAGCATGCAACTCGGTGACACCGTCGACCGACAGGCCTATCGCCCCGGATCCACAGCACAGGTCCAGTAACACCGAAGGATGCAGCGCTGCAGCACATTCGACGAGAAATTCGGTTCGCCGGCGAGGTACGAACACGCCCGGTTCGACGGCGATGCGTCGACCACAGAACGCGACCCAGCCGACGACATGCTCGAGCGGTTCGCCGGCGACGCGGCGTGCGAGCATTGCGGTCAGCTCCGCCGGGGTCGACGCGGACTCGACGAGAATGTCGGCTTCCTCGTCGGCGAACACGCATCCGGCTCTGCGCAGCGAGGACACCACCTCGCCGTACTCGAGTTCCGACATCGACCGTGCCTTCCGGAGTGCTTTTCGCCCGCCTGCCCGCCCGCTGAAATACTGTAGTCCGGTATGTCGCACGACAGGACGAACTGGGAAGCCGCTGTCCGACGGATGTGCTTGGCCCTGCCCGAGACCTACGAGGAGCAGGCATGGGTCGGGACACGCTGGCGAGTTCGCGGGCGCACCTTCGCCCACGTTCTCGAGATCCTCGACGGCGCCCCGCCTGCATCCGCCGCAGCCGCCGGCACCGACGGTCCGGCTCACGTGCTGATCTTTCGCTCCAGCGGAATCGAACTCGACGCACTGTCCGCCCGTGCCGGGTTCTTCAAGCCCGGATGGGGTCCGCAGATCATCGGAATGCTGCTCGACGAGTCCGTGGACCGGACCGAACTCGGCGAACTGATCACCGAGAGTTACTGCGATCGCGCCCCGAAGAAGCTCATCGCACTGCTGAATCGACCGGAGTGACTGCCGCGAACAAACTCGCTTGACGCTGCCTCGCGTCGGGGGACAGAGTGGCCGCATGCGCGCGCCCGAGAACTTGCTGGCCGATTGCGGCAGTTGTTTCGGACTCTGTTGCGTCGCTCTGCCCTTCGCGAAGTCGTCGGACTTCGCTGTCGACAAGGCCGCCGGCGAGCCGTGCCGGAACCTCCTCGGGGACTCGCGGTGCGGCATTCATTCGACGTTGCGGGAGAAAGGCTTTCCCGGGTGCGCGGTGTACGACTGCTTCGGTGCGGGCCAGAAGGTATCGCAGTCCACGTTCGCCGGACGCAACTGGCGGCAGCAACCGTCGAACTCGTCGGAGATGTTCGCGGTGTTCCCGATCATGCGTGATCTGCACGAACTGCTGTGGTACCTCGCGGATGTGCGTGACCGGGATTCGACTGCGCCGCTGCACAATCGGATCGGCCACGAGTACGACGAACTGGAGGCGCTGACCGAGTCGGCTCCCGAGGTTCTACTGTCGGTCGACGTCTCCGGGCTGCGTTCGCGAATCAACGAGTTGCTGATCGAGGCAAGCGATCTGGTTCGAACCGAAGTGAAGGGCAAGAAGAAGAACTACCGCGGCCGCGACCTGATCGGCGCACAGCTTGCCGGCGCGGACCTGCGCGGAGCGAGCCTGCGCGGTACGTATCTCATCGGGGCCGACCTGCGCAGGGCGGACCTGCGTCTGGCCGACATGATCGGCGCGGATCTCCGGGGTGCCGACCTCCGCGGCACGGACATGCTCGGCAGCATCTATGCCACGCAGTTCCAGATCGGCGCGGCACGTGGTGACCGAGCAACACGGCTACCCGAATCCTTGGCCCGTCCCAGTCATTGGGCCTGAACTTCAGCCGAGCGAGCGACCGGTCTGCTCCAACGCCGCTTGGACGACCGTCAACGCCTTGGGACCGACACCGTGCAGTTTCTTCAGCTCGGCCGCGGGCACCCCCGCAAGATCGTCCAGGCACATGTATCCCGCCGCGCGGAATGCCCGAGACGCAGGATTTCCGGTGCCCTTCGGAAAGTCCGGACGTTCGTCGGCTTCTGCTCTGCTCACGGGCAAAGTCTAAAACAGACCGGTAACCTGGCGGCGTGCCCGAAAACAAGCAGAGACGCGTTGTCATCACCGGTGCGAACACCGGTATCGGCTACTACACCGCCCTGGAGTTGGCGAAGCGCGGCGACCACGTAACGCTCGCGTGCCGCAACAAGGACAAGGCCGATGCCGCCGCGGCCAAAATTTCGGCGGAGGCACCCCGCGGAACCGTCGACACCGCCACCCTGAACCTCGCGGACCTGGCCTCGGTGCGTGAATACGCCGCGTCGGCACCGGAGTCGATCGACGCGCTGATCAACAATGCGGGCGTGATGATGCCGTCAATGCGGACCGAGACGGCGGA
Organism: Rhodococcus sp. 15-725-2-2b; assembly: GCF_002259075.1. Classification (NCBI taxonomy): domain Bacteria; kingdom Bacillati; phylum Actinomycetota; class Actinomycetes; order Mycobacteriales; family Nocardiaceae; genus Rhodococcus; species Rhodococcus sp. 15-725-2-2b. The sequence goes on from NZ_NPFL01000006.1 coordinate 325,759, forward strand.
CGGCTTCGAGCTCCAGCTCGGCACCAATCACCTAGGCCACTTCGCCTTGACCGGCCTGCTGTTCCCCAAGCTCGCTGCGGACGCGAAGATCACCACGATCGCATCCGTCGCACACCGGCAGGGACCCAAGCTCGATTTCGACAATCTTCAGCTCGAGCGTGGGTACAACCCTCAGCGTGGATACGCCAATTCCAAGCTTGCGAACATCCTGTTCGCTCTGGAACTCCAGCGCCGGATCGACAAGGCCAGACTGAAGATCACCAGCAATGCCGCGCACCCCGGAATCTCGGCCACCGAGCTGTACTCGAGCCCCGACGGGCTGGGCAGCAACAAGATCCTGTCCACCCTCGCTCCGATCGGACTGAAGATCTTCTCGCAATCCGCCAGTGCCGGAGCACGTCCCACGCTCTACGCCGTCGACGTTGCGGGTGGCGGCACGTACAGCGGCCCCAAATCCCTGTTCGAGACGCGCGGCAAGCCGGGCCCGGCGAGCATGACCAAGACCGCACAGGACCCGGCTCTTGCCGCGAAGCTGTGGGACGCCAGCGAGAAATTGACGGGAGTCGGCTACCCGTTCTGACGGGGAACCGTCACCGGGCGGGCGCGGGCAGAGGAAGTCCGCGCTCGCTCATGACAGTACGAGCGAATTGAGCTCTACATCGTCTCGAGCATCGTCCGATTTCCACCGTCCGCTTTCGCTCGGTACATGAGAGAGTCCGCCGCGCGCGTCGCGTCGTTGACCACATCGACCCCTGATGACCATGCCTCCGAATCAGGAGCGATCACGACAGCGCCGGCACTGACCGTGACCGGTATCGGATCCGAGCAGTCCGTCAGCGTGCCGCTCACGTCGAGCACCAGGTCACACAATTGTTCTGCCTCGCCGACGAGGACGGCCACGAACTCCTCGCCCCCGGTTCTCGCCACCACCCCCACCTTCCCGAGGTGGGCGCGGAGTCGGTCGGCAACGAGGACGATGACGGCATCGCCCTGGTCGTGTCCATAGCGGTCGTTGACGCTCTTGAACCGATCGATATCGACCAGAACGAGAACGAAAGCCAACTGCTCGCGGTGGGCGACCATGCGCAGATCTTCGATGGCATTCTGCAATCCGCGTCTGTTCTTCATTCGGGTCAGCGGATCGATCTCGGACTGCCGCGCATCCTCGCACACCAACGACCAGGCGATCTGGGCGAAGATCGGGACACCCGACGTCGCCCCTGCGGCCACCAGCACGGCGGCGATCGCATCCCACGGACCCCACAAGCCCTGCACATATGCGGCCGCCCCGATGTAGACGATCACCAGATTGGCGAACACCAGGTGCGCGACGAGCAGTCTCGGACCGAGGAAGAAGGTGCACATCGACCCGGTCAGCGCGAAGAGGAACGTGCCGATCAGCGCCGACGTGGGGACATCGAGAAGAATCACCGACGCAAGACCGACGTCGCCGAATACCAGGAAAGCCACCAGCTGCCACTTGCGGTCCGGTAGCGGCCCGACCAGCAACCACAGGATCGCGGCGAACTGCAGAACCAGGATGAAGATCACGTAGGCAACCGGACCCGATCCGGTCGGCCCGTTCGGTGAGGCCAGCATCAACATCGACACGGCGGCGTACAGAGCCACACAGCTCGCGAACACGACTCGGATCAGTCGGTGCAGCGGACGAGTCGACTTGTGCACGAAAATCCAGTCGAAATCGTGCGGGGCAGCGAACCAGTGGCGAAGAACCTGAGCCGCACTGGGCTGAGGTCCGAGCGGCGGAGCGGTGATACTCGAGATCGACCTCGGCGGCGAGGGCGTGCTCGACCGTTTGCGGTGGCGACTACGCGCCTGCCCGTGCGCCCGCGTCGAACGTGGTTGTACCGACGCATTCGATCGCTCGCCGTGCCGCGATGCGGGCGATCGAAAGTCTTCGTACATGAGGCTCCCTCGAGAAACGACCTGCCCAGGTCCGAAAGCGTACCGATCACCGGTTCGACTCGCCGGAAATCTTCCGATCCGGTCTCGGGCGGCGGATCGGGTCGAGCCGAGGGCATCCATCACGATGTGGACGTCTTCCCACACACAAAAAGGGAGACACCCACTACTGACGGCGGTCGGGGGCGACAGCAGTAGCGGGTGTCTCATTGAGCATTCGCAGCCCCTCTCGAGGTGGATGGGTGCCGGATGAGGAATTTTTTCGAAGTTTTTCCACGACCCGAGGAATAGCCTGTGACCATGCCTTTCACCGCAGCGAATCACTACGACTTCACCGGCGACGACATCACCGGGACCGTCGATGCCCATCGATCCGCAGGCGTCTGGGCGGCGCAGCTCGTTCTGAGCGGACAGACGTTCGAGTCCACCGACGTCACCCGATCGGACCTGGGTTTCGAGATTCGCACCGTCGTCGACAATCTTTCGGACGGTAACCGGACCCACCTGCTTGTCGTATTGCCACGCGTGGCCGTCGACTCCGACGACAACCAACCCGTGACCTTCACCTCCTACGCGGTGCTCTACACGGTCCACGGTGGATCGACCGAGGTGCACGGTGCGGCCGAGTCGTACGACGTGCGGCTGCTCAGCGGAACCGCGTCCCTCGTCGGTTAGTCCGGACCGGGAACAGCCCTCGTCGCATTCGGGTTGTTCCACGTAGTCGATTCGAGCGCCAAGACTTTCGTGCCATCAGGAGCAGACGTGATCGAAATTCTCACCCCACGCGAGGTTCCTCTCGGCGGCCCGCGCGCCCTGAAGGTTCGGCGCACGCTCCCGCAGCGGCAGCGTTCACTGATCGGCGCGTGGTGCTTCGCGGACCACTACGGCCCCGACACCTCGTCGATGGACGTGCCACCCCATCCACACACCGGACTCCAGACCGTGAGCTGGTTGTTCTCCGGCGAGATCGAACACCGCGACAGCGTCGGATCACATGCCATGGTGCGGCCGGGTGAGCTGAATCTGATGACGGCCGGCTACGGCATCAGTCACTCCGAGACCTCCACCCCGGAGACCGAGATTCTGCACGGCATGCAGCTGTGGGTTGCCCTGCCGGCTCGATCGCGCTTCACCGCGCCGACTTTCGAGCACCACGTGCCACCGACCCACACGAGCCAGGGGCTGACCGCACGAGTGTTCCTCGGCTCGCTGCTCGGTGAGACCTCACCGGTGGCGACGTTCACCCCGCTCCTCGGAGCCGAGCTCGTGCTCGACGCCGGAGCCCGCGTCACCCTCGACGTCGACTCGACGTTCGAGCACGGCGTCATCGTCGATCAGGGCACCGTGACGATGGACGAGACCGTCCTTGCAGCAGCCGAATTGGGTTACCGCGAACCGGGCAGTTCGACGCTCGATCTCCACAACCCGACCCGAGAGCAGGTGCGACTGCTGCTGCTCGGTGGACCGCCGTTCGGCGAGCAGATCGTCATGTGGTGGAACTTCGTCGGCCGCAGCCACGAGGACGTCGTCGAGTACCGGGCCGCCTACGAGCGCGAGAGCGAGCAGTTCGGCACCGTCGAGGGGTATCCGGGATCTCGACTGCACGCGCCACCTCTGCCCAACAGCCGGATGCAACCTCGCGGCTGAATCACATTGCTATGCAGCAGGAGCCGTGGGTAGTACCCGCTTGATGACGTCGGTGAGCGTGACGATGCCGAGGAACCGTCCACCGGTCTCCACGACCGCCAGCTGCACGCTGCGGTTGCGCATCTGCCGTAGCAACTCGTACACCGGTGTCGATCCGTCGACCGTGTAGGCCTCCCGCGCGTAGTCGGCCGCCGGCTCCCCGACGTCGGCCAGCAACGTGTCTCTCACATGGACGACGCCGGGCGTCGCGCCGGAGCTGTCGGTGAGCAGTACCCGAAGGTGACCGGAACGCAGCGCGGCCGCCTGCACATCGGAGACGGTGGCACCGTGCGGCACCGAGGTCGCCTCGGAGTCGGGCACCGTGATCGTCTCGACGGTCAGTGTCTCGAGTTCGATCACCCGGGTGATCTGGGTTTGCAGTTCCGGTTCCAGTACACCGACCTGCGACGAGTACTCGACGAGATTGCGGATGGTCTCGGCGTCGCGTCCGCCGACCGCGGCGCTCTCCACCGGCTCCACTCCCGACCGTTCGACGAGCTTGTTGGCGATCTTGTTGACCCACACCAGGAACAGCCGGAAGGGGCGGATGAACGCCCGAGACGGTAGCCCGATGATGGTGGCAGCGAGTTCGGGATGCGCGATGGCCCAGGACTTGGGGGCCATCTCACCGATCACCAGATGCAGGAACGTGACGAGCAACAGCGACAGCGCGAACGCGGCGGTTCCGGCCAACCAACCCGGCACACCCCACGAGGTGAACACCGGCCCCAGCCAGGAATCGACGGCGGGCTTGGTGACGGCACCGAGAGCGAAGGTGCAGGCAGTGATGCCCAGCTGCGCGCCCGCCAACATGATCGTCAACTCGTTCATTCCGCGCAGCGCCGCCCGCACCGATCGGCTCGTTCCGGCTTTCTCCTCCAGTCGGTGCCTTCGGGCACCGAGCAGAGCGAACTCGATGACGACGAAGAACGCACTCAGCGCGATGAGCGCGACCGTCACGGCGACGACGACCCATGCGTTCATCGGTCCGCCTCCTCGTCCGACTCCTGCGAATCCTCGCTGCCGTCCGGCGAATTCTCGTGGAGTCTGATTCTCAGCTCACTCGGCACGTGCCGATCGACCTCGAGCACCTCCACCTCCAAAGACGGACGCGGCGGCACCTCTTCCATGAGGTCGGCCCCGAACACCGCGAGGTCGATCCGCACCGTGTCTCCGACCTCGGGCAGATTTCCGCCCTCTGCGATGAGCAGGCCGGCAAGTGTCTCGTAATCGCCTCGCGGCAACAGCATGTCGCGACCGATGGTGCGTTCGACCTCGTCGACGTGGACGTCGCCGTCCATGAGCCACACTCCGTCTTTCCGAACCTCCACGCCGACGATGTCCTCGTCGTGCTCGTCGGTGATCTCGCCGACCAGCTCCTCGGCGAGATCCTCGATGGTCAGCACACCGGCGAATCCGCCGTATTCATCGATCACGCATGCCAATTCGTTCTTCGTGCTCGACAACAGCTCCAAGGCATCCTCGAGCGGCATCAGCTCCGGCACGATCAGCGGTGCTCGCATGATCTCGGTGACCGAACGGCTGTCGTCGGGGGCAGCGGCCAACACCTCGGCCAGCTGCACCACACCGATCGGCTCGTCACGGTCGCCGATCACCGGGTAGCGCGTGTGCGCACGCACCATCCGCGCCCGCATCTCGCCGATGGCGGTGGCGGGGGTGACTGCGTCCACCCGACTACGCGGGATCATGGCGTGCTCGACGTCGCGTTCCGGAAAGTCCAGGATGCGGTCGAGCAGCAACGACAGATCCTCGGTGAGATCCCCGCTGGCCCGGGAATCGTCGATGATGCTCTCGAGATCCTTGGCGGTGGCACTGCTGTCCACGTCGTGCACCGGTTCGACGCGCAGTAGACGCAGCATCGCGTTGGAGGACTTGTCGAAGAAGGTGATCAGCCAACCGAACGCGGCCAGGTAGATCAGCGTCGACCGGGCGAGGCGTCGGGACAGCGGATCGGGGTTCGCGATCGCGAGATTCTTCGGATAGAGCTCGCCGAAGATCATCTGCACGACGGTCGCGAGCACGAGAGCGCCCACCGTGCCGATCGAAATTCCCACCGCGATGGGAACTCCGGCGCTGCTCAGCAGCTCGCCCAGCGATTCGCCGATGAACGGCTCGGCCACGTAGCCGACCATCAGACCGGTGACCGTGATGCCCAGCTGCGCGCCCGACAGCATGAACGAGGTGCGCTTGGTGACCTTCAGTGCCCGCTCGGCCGACGCGTCGCCCTTCTCGGCTCCGGTACGCAGCGTCGCCCGGTCGACGGACATGTAAGCGAACTCCTGAGCCACGAAGTATCCGTTGGCCGCGATGATCGCGGCGGTGAGTACGAAGCCGAGGAGCAACGACAGTAGCGCGGTGATCACCATGCGATCACTCGAAATCGGACGGCCGAAGCAGTGACCTCTGATGGAGCAGCGGCCACGGACGGCCTAGGGGGATCTATGCAGTGCACAGTGCTCTCGACGCCTCCGGTATCGGACAATCCCGAAATGAGTGGAATGTCGCGATCCTACCGAGTGCCGGGGGAGGATTCCGACGTCCAGGCGAACGAGCGATCAGAACAGAGTGGGAACCGCGTCGTCGGACGTCGACGTCTCACGCGCAGCCGGGGCCTGGACCGGAGACGAGGGAACTGCATCCGCCGGGTCCGGTGTCGATTTGTCGGTCGCGTTCTTGGCCGGCGCTGTCGGACCGCCTGCGGCCACGGCGCGTGCCGCCTCCCCTGCCAAGGCGTCGGCTGCTTCGTTGAAGTGATTGCCGACGTGTCCGCGGACCCACCGGAACCGGACCGGACCTTCGCGTTCGGTGATGGCTCGCTCGATGCTCTGCACGAGCTCGAGGTTGCGTACCGGGGAACCGCCCGCAGTTTTCCAGCCCTTGCGCTTCCAGCCTGCGAGCCACTCGGACGCGCACTTGATGGCGTACTGCGAATCGGATTCGATCAACAGCGGCTCGGGGCCGGGGTGCGCCAGCACCGCCTCCAGCAGGGCCCTGAGCTCGGCGACCTGGTTGGTGCCCGAGGGCTCACCGCCGGAGTTGCTCGGCCCCGTGTGGTTGACCCACGCCCACCCGATTGCTCCGCCGGGGTTACGCAGACACGAGCCGTCCGTACTCACGATGATCACGGTCTCAGACCCTACGTCGGGGCACCGACAAAGCCCGGGTGACTCGCGCACGAACGCCGCGGGACTTGCCCGATGGGTCCGAGGCACGACCGACCCCGCGTATCAGGGCACGCGGGCGACCCTCGATTTCCTACCGTCCACGGTGAGCAACACGAACGCCAGTCCTGCCAACACGGCGATCACGGCCGAGAACAGTACCCCCGCCGCCACCAGCCCCCACTCGCTCGCCGCAGCTCCCGCGCCGATGACCGGGACCGAAATGGCGACGTAGAGCACCACGAAGAACGTCGACGTCACTTCTGCTCGACGGTGCGGCGGAAGTTCCGCGTCGACGGCCGACATGCCGTTGCTGAACGTCACACCCTGCCCCACTCCGCACAGCACAGCCGCAACGATCAGCACCGTCAGCGATGCCACCAGCAACGACACTGCCAGGCACACCAATCCGAGCATCAGGACCACGCAACCCCACCGCTGCGCCGACGTCGGGTCGGCCTTGCGCACGGTGATCTGCGCGGTCGCCGATGCGGCGAAGACTGCGAACACCACGGCACCCGTCACCGCGTGGTTGTCGATCTGCAGCACGCCGGCGATGAATCCCGGTGAGACCGCGGTGAACAGTCCGAGTACCGCGAACCCGGCGAAGCCACCGATCGAGGCGCGCAGAAACGTGCCGCGGACATCCGCCGGTACGGACAAGCGCTGCATGTGCGGCCGGGCACCGCGTGCGACCCTGACGGTCTCGGGCGCGAGGAACACCGCCACCGCTGCCACGACGAGCAGGACGATATCGACGAAGAACGTCAGGCGCAGCGGTTGGGGAAGGTACTCGGCCAACAGTCCCGCAACCAACGGGCCGAGGCCGAGTCCGCCGATGTTGGCCGCGGTGGCGATGGCCGGGGCTCGGTCGCGCCACTTGTCCGGTACCAGTTCGATCAAGGTCACCGTCGCGGTGCCCACGAAGATTCCTGCCGATATTCCGGACAGCAGGCGCCCGATCACCAGGGCCGTCAACGACTCGGCGAACACGAACACCACGGCGCTGACCAGTCCGAAAGCGATGGCGGCCAACAGCATCGGCCGACGCCCGAGCGAATCGGACCAGCGGCCGAAGGCCAGCAGGGCACCGAGTACACCGACCGCGTACGCCGCGAACACCAGGGTGACGACGAAGACGGAGAAGCCGAACTCGATCTCGTACAGCGCATAGAGCGGCGTCGGCATCGTCGTGCCCATCATCGCCACGACGAACGCGTAGGCAACTCCGACGAACGCGGCTGCGCGCGATCGAGTCACGAAGAACCTCCTGATGGTGTCGATGGAACCGGACGCGGCGAGGGAGTCCGTGCGGTGATCCCGCGTTCCGCGGGGCACTATGTATCTTGCCGTCGGTACTGCGATCGTGCCGATCGACGCCCCGCCGAGGACCCATTCGGGCCACACGGCCACGACCCTTCGGAGGTGAAGAACCGATGCCCGACGACGCCGGTTCCGACGGGGTGGTCCGACTCGTCACCTCCGAACAGCGGATCGACGTTCGGATGTCGGTGTCGCCGCTGCGTCGAGGCCGAGGTGATCCCACGTACGAGTCGACGCCGGACGGCGGGATCTGGCGCACGTCGCGCATGAGCTCCGGTCCGGTGACGTACCGCCTGACCCAGACCTCGCCGACGAGTGCCCAGGTTCGAGCGTGGGGCCCCGGTGCACCCGACCTGTTGGACGCGGCACCCGCGCTCCTCGGAGTGGACGACGATGCCTCCACGTTCGCACCCGAGCACCCGATTCTCCAGGAAGCCCACCGGCGGCTGCCGCACCTGCGACTGGGTAGAACGGGGCTGGTGCTCGAGGCCCTGATCCCGGCGATCATCGAGCAACGAGTACACGGACTTTCGGCCTTCGGGTCGTGGCGTTACCTGGTGACCAAGTTCGGCGAGAAGGCACCGGGTCCGACGCCGAAGCCGATGTTCGTCTTCCCGACACCCGACGTGTGGCGCCGTATCCCGTCGTGGGAGTACCACCGCGCCAACGTCGACCCGGCCCGGTCCAAGACCGTCGTCCGCGTTGCCTGCGCGGCCGGTCGTCTGGAGGAGGCGTCGGGAATGACACCCGAGGACGCTGCGCGCAGGCTGCGGGCCATCCCGGGCGTCGGCGTCTGGACGGCGGCCGAGACCGCGCAACGCGCCCTCGGGGATCCCGACGCATTGTCGGTGGGCGACTATCACTTGGCGTCGGTGGTGGGCTGGTCGCTGTTGGGTAGGCCGATCGACGACGCGGAGATGGTCGAGTATCTCCGACCCCTGGCACCGCACAGGCATCGCGCGATTCGGCTGCTGTATCTGAGCGGCAAGGCCACCAAGCCCAAGTTCGGTCCTCGCACCGCGCTGGTGGATCACACGTGGCACTGAGCCTTCGCTGCTCGTACAGTCGAGTTGTTCGCCAACGTAAGGGGTTTGTCTGTGGTTGCCATCGGTAGTTCCGATCTGGAGATCTTTCCGCTCGCACTGGGCGGGAACACGTTCGGCTGGACCAGCGACGAGGCCGAGTCGTTCGAGATCCTCGACGCGTTCACCGCAGGCGGAGGCAACTTCGTCGACACCGCAGATTCGTACTCGGCATTCGCCGACGGCAACTCCGGCGGTGAGTCCGAAACGATCATCGGCAAGTGGACCGGAGCCCGCGGAAACCGGGACGATGTCGTCATCGCCACCAAGGTCAGCCAACATCCCGAGTTCCGCGGACTGGCCCCGGAGAACATCCGTGCCGCCGCAGACGCGTCGCTGGCTCGGCTGCAGACCGACCGAATCGACGTCTACTACGCGCACTACGACGACGAGAAGACTCCGCTGGTCGAGTCCCTCGCCGCGTTCGACGCATTGGTCCGGGCAGGCAAGGTGCGGTACGTGGCCATCTCGAACTACACCCCGGCGCGGGTGCGTGAATGGCTCGACCTCGCCCGAGACAACGGTTTCTCGGCACCGATCGCACTGCAGCCGCACTACAACCTGGTCGCCCGCCGTGACTACGAAGGCGAGCTGCAGAATCTGGCCGTCGAGAACGATCTCGGCGTGTTTCCCTACTTCTCCCTCGCCGCCGGATTCCTCACCGGTAAGTACCGCACCCGAGAGGACCTGGCCGGCAAGCAACGCGAACGTCTGACCACGGGGTACTTCTCGGACGCCGGTCTCGACGTGGTGCAAGGCCTACGTGAGATCGCCGACTCACGTTCGGCGGAGATTTCGAGCGTGGCCCTCGCGTGGCTGCTCGCGCGACCGGGCGTCACCGCCCCGATCGCCAGCGCGAGCAAGATCTCCCAGCTACCGGCTCTGCTCGACGCACCCGCATTGGCTCTGACCAGCCAGGAAGTGGAGAAGCTGACCGTACTGTCCGACGCCGTGGCATAGGACACGAAAGTTGTAGTCAGCAACCGGGAACAGAACGAGTACCCCGGTTGCTGAACGTCGGGTGGCCCAAGCACCGAACACGACAGCAGCCGAGACACCCGTAGCACCAGCGACGAACACCTCTCCCGAGCCGACGTCGAAGGAACGCCTGCGGGTGATCCTGGTTCTCGGCGCACTCATCGCGCTCGGTCCGCTGACCATCGACATGTATCTGCCGGCTCTTCCGGCCATCGCCGACGACCTGAACACCCCGTCGTCGGCGGTGCAGCTCACCCTCGCAGGCACGTTGATCGGCCTCGCCCTCGGACAGCTCGTCATCGGGCCGCTCTCGGACATCGTCGGCCGACGACTACCGCTCATCGTCGGTACCGGAGTGCACATCCTGGCCTCCGTCGCCTGCATCGTGGCTCCCAACATCGCCGTTCTCGGTGGCCTACGCGTGGTGCAGGGTCTCGGTGCCGCCGCCGCTGCAGTGGTCGCGATGGCCATCGTGCGAGACCTGTTCAGCGGCCGCGCGGCCGCAACCGTGCTGTCCCGGCTGATGCTCGTCATGGGCGTCGCACCCGTGCTGGCGCCCTCGCTCGGCGGTGCCGTGCTGCTGGTGGGATCGTGGCGTCTCGTGTTCGCCGCGCTGGCAATCATGGGTGTCGCCCTGATGACACTGGCGATCGTGTCGCTACGCGAGACGCTGCCGCCCGAGCGCCGTCGCGCGAGCGGAGTCATGCCGGTGTTGCGCACCTACCGCTCTCTGCTGCGCGACGCACAGTTCGTGGTGCTCGTTCTCGTCGCGGCCCTCGCGATGTCCTCGTTGTTCGCATACATCGCCGGTTCGTCGTTCGTTCTGCAGGAGGAATTCGGCCTCGACGAGCAGCAGTTCGCCATCGTCTTCGCCGCCGGTGCGATCTCGCTCATCGGTGCATCTCAGCTCAACGTCCTCCTGCTCGGACGCTTCGCTCCGGTGCAGATCGTGCTGGCCGCACTGTCGTTCGCCGTGCTCGCGGGCGGCGTCATGGCCGTGCTGGCGATCGCCGAGATCGGTGGGATGGCCGGCTTCGTGATTCCGCTGTGGTTCGTGCTCGGTGCCGTCGGATTCGTCATGCCCAACGCACCTGCGCTCGCGCTGTCCAGGCACGGTGAGGCCGCAGGCGGTGCCGCTGCCCTTCTCGGAGCAGCTCAGTTCGGGCTCGGTGCCATCGTCGCGCCGATCGTCGGTGCCCTCGGAAACGACGCCGTTGCCGTGTCCACCACGATGGTCGCGACCTCTGCCGCCGCACTGGCAGCTCTGGGTGTCATCACCGCACGCACGTCGTCGCGACTGTGAGCTCGGTGCGGGCCACCACCCGCTAGGGTTTCCGCCATGGCCGAACGTGAACGTGATGCGCACGGTAAGCCCCTGAACGCCAGGCCTCGGGACGGTCTCGGGCGGCCCCTCGCTCGCGGCGGCAACGGAACCCCACGCGTGCCCGACGACCTCCGGCTTCCGCCCGCCGCCGCACTCGTCGAAGCCCAGAGATTCCTCGACGCGAACATGCCGTTCCATGCGCACGAGGTACTGGAAGGCACGTGGAAGAGCTGCTCGCCCGACGAGCGTCCGTTGTGGCAGGGCCTGGCCCAACTCGCCGTCGGTTTGACCCATCTGATGCGTGGCAACCGCGTCGGTGCCGGTTCGCTGCTCCGGCAAGGACACGACCGGCTCATCGGTTTCGAGGCCGACCCTCCGCATCGTGTCGATGTCGCCGGTCTGCTGACCTGGTCCGAGGGCCTGCTCGGCGAGCTCGAGACCGGAAGGTTACCGGCCTCTCCCGGCATTCCGGCGCTGCGCACCACCGACCGAACCGATCCCGACGGGGGCGTCCTGGCGTCCGATTCCGGCTCGAGCTAACCTGAGCAAGGTTAGGTAAGGCTAGGACAATCCGATCGGAAGTGGGGTCGCCGACATGAGCGTGTTCGGACCGCTGAGACTCGTGCACCGCGAGACGATCAGCCCGGCCCAGCTCGGACGCACTCTCTGCACCGAGGTAGCCGAACAGGTCCCGTACTGGGTCGCCGTCCTGACCCCGGCGGAGCGACCGTTGCTCACCGAACAGTTCACGAAATTCGAGCAGACGTCGATGACGTTCGCACTGCCCGACGGTCCGCATCACCGCCGCGTTCTGCTGCTGGCCGCCCTGGGCTCGGCCGTATCCACGTGGCAGAGAAACAACCGTCGCGGCTCCTCGGCCGGCGCGTTGGTCGACCTCGATCTCGATCGCACCGGTGCCGTTCACCCGGTCCGACTCCCCGCGGTCCACACCGACGCCCTCACCGTGCCCTCCCACGCCGAACACCTTCTCGACGATGTCGCGAGGCGGCTCGCCTCGGTGCCGAACGCCGGCCGCGACTATGCGCTGACCCGCAACTATCCCGCGCTGGCCTGCCGCGCGGGAGCTCAGATCATCGTCCGTGACTCTGCCCTGGCCGAGCCCAGCCGCGACCACGCCATCGACATCGGAATCACAGTGACCGACATAGGCATTGCCCTGGCACGAATCACCTGGGCGCACGGCCTGCAGGGAGCCGACGAGCTGATCCGGTTGTGGTCGGACACCGCTCGCCAGCTGGCGACGACGACGACGCCCGCCGCTACAGGCTCTTCAGCAGCCTGACGTCGTCTTCGATCCCCTCGGGCGGAGTCTCGAGGATCACCGGCGCGTCGGCCGCCAGCGCGACGGCCGTCAGGATCTCGGCGTCGATCGTTCCGGTGCCGAGATTCGCGTGCCGGTCTCGCGCCGAATCGAACTCGTCGCGTGAATTGTTCAGATGCACCAGATCGATTCGTCCGGTGATGGCCTTGATTCGGTCGACCACGTCGACCAGATCCTCGCCCCCGGCCCACGCATGGCAGGTGTCCAGACAGAATCCGGCACCGAATTCACCGATCGCGTCCCACAACCGGGCGATGTCGTCGAAGTGGCGTGCCATCGCGGAGTCTCCGCCCGCGGTGTTCTCGACGAAGATCGGCACGGCGAAGCCACCCTGCTCCGCCTGGCGCTCGAACAGCTTGCGCCAGTTGTCGATTCCCTTCGCGGTGTCCTCGCCCTCACGAACGTGGCCGCCGTGGACGACCAGACCGATGGCCCCGATCTCGGCCGCGGCAGCAGCCTGCTCGACGACGGCCTTGCGCGAGGGAATGCGGATCCGATTGTTCAAACTCGCCACGTTGAGCACGTAGGACGAGTGCACCACCACGTCGACGTCGCCGGTCAACAGCGCCTCGCCCTGCGGGTGCGGGGAAAGTTTGTTCCACTTCTGCGGATCGGTGAGGAACATCTGGACGAGGTCGACGCCGAGCGCCTCGGCGGTACCGAGAGGGTCGCTGCTGTCGCGGACGTGGGCTCCGATGCGCATGACGCCCATCATAGGGGTGGTGTTCAGGGTCTCCCCTGATAGCGACGGGCGCGGAACGCTGGAACACTGGCACGCATGAGCGACATTGCCGCACGTGCGGTCGACGTATCGAAGGTTTACGGATCCGGGGACACCCAGGTTCACGCACTGTCGGGGGTGAGCGTCGACTTCGCGCGTGGCGAATTCACCGCCATCATGGGACCGTCGGGTTCGGGCAAGTCGACGCTGATGCACTGCCTGGCCGGATTGGACAACGCATCCTCGGGCACGGTGACCATCGGCGACACCGAGTTGACGGCACTCTCCGACAAGGAGATGACCGGATTGCGCAGGGACCGAATCGGATTCGTGTTCCAGGCGTTCAATCTGGTGCCGACACTGACCGCGCTGGAGAACATCACGTTGCCGCTCGACATCGCGGGCCGCGTAGCGGACCAGGCCTGGCTCGACACCGTGGTCGACAAATTGGGCCTGCGCGACCGCCTCGATCACCGTCCCAGCGAACTCTCGGGCGGGCAGCAGCAGCGAGTGGCGTGCGCGCGTGCGCTGGCGGGCAGGCCCGACATCGTGTTCGGCGACGAGCCGACCGGTAACCTGGATTCTCGCTCGTCCGGCGAGGTGCTGTCGATTCTGCGCACTGCCGCAGACGAATTCGACCAGACCGTCGTCATCGTCACGCACGATCCACGCGCGGCCAGCTACGCCGACCGCGTCGTGTTCCTCGCCGACGGTGCGGTCATCGATCAGCTGAACTCGCCCACGGCCGACGCCGTACTCGAACGGATGAAGAAGCTGGAGACGGTCCGATAATGGCGCATTCCGTTTCCAACAAACCTCCTCGACAAAAGCCGTCGGGCAATCCCATGCGCAAGGTGTCGTTGAGAAACCTTGCAGCACACAAGGTTCGGTTGGCGTTGACCGTGCTGTCCGTCGTGCTCGGCACGGCGTTCGTCGCGGGTTCGTTCGTCTTCACCGACACCCTCCAGCGCACCTTCTCCTCGCTGTTCGCCGACACCGCACAGGGCGCGGACGTTCGAGTGAGCCCCGAGGACGCGCGCTCTTCCGGCGTGCCGAACGAGGACATCGCAGCAATCTCGGCGTTGCCGAACGTGCGCGCCGTGTCCCCGTACGTCGGCGGACAGTTGGTACTGCTGGGCTCGGACGGTGCCGCCGTCCAGTCCGGCGGCGCACCGACCATCGGTGAGTCGTACCTCCCGGACGACCAACGACTCGGCGATCCGACCACCTTCGTCGACGGTTCGGCTCCCACCGCTCCTGGTCAGATCGCCATCAATGCCGGTGGCGCCGAGCGCGCAGGCCTGAAAGTGGGTGACGCAACCCAGGTCCTCGTGCCGTCCAAGGGCATCACCGACGTCACCGTCAGCGGAATCTATTCCACGGCAACCGAATCCGGCGGCTACATCGGAATCCAGTTCGTGCAGAGCCAGGCGAACGAGCTGTTCACCGACGGCGCTCACGTGCAGTACATCGACGTCGCGGGCAACGATCTCGCCGCACAGGGATTGGGTCAGAGCGATCTTCGCGACGAGATCGCCGCGGCATTTCCCGATCTGAAGGTCCAGACCGCCGCGGACGTACAGGCCGAGACTCAGGCCGAGGTCGAGTCCGCGCTGTCGTTCATCAACTACTTCCTGCTCGCCTTCGGCGGGATCGCCCTGCTGGTCGGCACCTTCATCATCTACAACACGTTCTCGATGATCGTCGCGCAACGCGTCCGCGAACTGGCACTGCTGCGCGCCATCGGAGCCAGCCGCGGACAGGTCAGCCGGTCGGTCGTCCTCGAAGCCCTCGTCGTGGGCGTCATCGGCAGCGTCCTGGGCTTCGTCGGCGGAGTCGGGCTCGCCTACGGCCTACGAGCACTGCTGAACGCCTTCGACCTGGGCCTGCCGTCGGGACCGCTGGCACTGGAGCCGCGCACCGTTGTCGTCGCCTTCGCCGTCGGAATCCTCGTCACCGTGCTGAGCGCGTACGCACCGGCCCGACGAGCGGCCAAGATTCCGCCGGTCGCCGCGATGCGAGAGGAGTTCGCCTCTGCGGGCGACACCCTGCGCACCCGGACGTTCGTGGGCGTCGGCCTGGGAATCGCAGGCGCAGCCGCACTGATCATCGGCGCGCAGTCGACCGGCGGGGCTGCCGCTGCCACGGTCGGCGCGGGAGCCGTCGCGCTGATCGTCGCCACCGCACTGGCCGCACCGTCGCTGTCACGGCCGGTGGTCGGCGCGCTGGGTGCCGTCATCACCCGTCCGTTCGGCGCGATCGGACGCTTGGCCAGGACCAACTCGGTACGCAACCCGCGACGCACCGCGGCCACCGCCTTCGCCCTGATGCTCGGACTCATGCTCGTCACCGTCATCGGCGTGCTCGGATCCACCGCCAAGGCCAGTGTCGACTCACTCGTGGACACCGGCGTCGAGGCGGACTACATCCTGTCCGGTCCGCAGTCGATCGGTGTTCCGACCGGTGCAACGACTGCAGCACAGCAGGTGACCGGCGTGGACCGCACAGCGGTACTGCACCCGGTATTCGTCACCATCGCCGGCCAGGAGGAGTACGGCGCCGCCATCGACGGCTCACCCGAGGGACTGCTCGAGCTGTCGATGGTTCAGGGCACTGCAGACCTCGACAGCGAGGGATTCTCGGTGTCGGAGACCGAAGCGGCGACGCGCGGGTGGACGGTCGGAACCGAGGTCACCTTCGACACCGTGGACGGGGCGTCGGTCCCGGTGACCGTCACCGGCGTGTTCACCGACAATCCGCTCATCGGGAGTTGGATCGTCTCGGGCGACATCTACCAGGAGGTGACGCCGTCCATCACCCGGTCCGACATCCTGGTTCTGGTCAAGGCCACGCCCGGAACAGACCTGGACACGCTGCGGTCCGACCTCGAGGCCGCGACCAAGCCGTTCGTCGTCGTCCAGGTCCAGGACGTGGAGGAGTTCAAGGGTAGCCAGGGTCAACAGATCGACACCCTGCTCGCCGTTCTGTACGGATTGCTGGCACTGGCCGTCGTGATCGCCGTGCTCGGCATCGTCAACACGCTGGCCCTGTCGGTCGTCGAGCGGCGTCGGGAGATCGGCATGCTGCGCGCGATAGGCATGCAGCGGCCTCAGGTACGACGCATCATCTATCTCGAGTCGCTGCTCATCGCACTGTTCGGCGCGATCGTGGGCGTCGTCCTCGGCATCGCGTTCGGGTGGGGATTCGTGCAGACTCTCCGCGACGAGGGCCTGGGCACCATGACCGTGCCGTGGGGCCAGGTGGTGGCGATGCTGCTCGGATCCGCTGTCGTCGGTGTGTTGGCCGCGCTGTGGCCCGCCGTTCGAGCAGCACGCACGAAGCCTCTCGAGGCCATCGCGGACCTGTAGGGGCGTACCCGAAACCGACCGGACATTCCGCAACGTCACCCGATTGTTGTGGAATGTCCGGTTTTCCGCTTGCGTAAAAAGGCTGTTCACGTCTACCTTTGGAGCGGTAAAACAGTCTCGGAGCCGGTTTAGAGGTATCAAACCGACTTCGCAATCACGGGTCGGGCTCGTGCAAGGAGAATCATGTCTATTCAGGACATCGATGCGCCGACCCGACTGTCGCTGGCCCCGCTGTGTCGGCCGGAACGTCGCGACACCCTGATGGCCCGCTACCGCGAGGTGGCCCACGCTCTGCCGCACGCAATCGCACTCGACGTCGACGGCACCTCGCTCACCTTCGACGAGCTCCTGCATCGCGCCTACTCGTCGGCACGGAAGATCGCCACGCTCTTTCCCACCGATTCTCGGCCGCTCGCCGTGGAGACCGACGCGACGACGCATTCGATCGAGTTGATGCTCGCCGTCGTCGCAGCGGGCCATCCCCTGGTTCCACTGGACCCCATGCTTCCCGCCGAGCGTCGCGCCACGATCATCGACCAGGCCGGCGCGACAGCGTTGGACCCCGCCACCGTCGCCGCAGCCATCGACTCCTGTGTTCCACTGCCGACGCTGTCGGGCGACCACACTGCGGTGATCAATTACACCTCGGGATCCACCGGCACCGCCAAGGGTGTGATCCTCAGCCACCGCATGTGTCTGACCAAGGCATACGAGGTCGCCACCGCGTTGGCACTGAGCCCACACGACCGCGTCGGAAACTCCCTTCCGGTCAGCTTCGGTGCCGGCTTGAACACCCTGTTCGCGGGGTTGCTCAGCGGTGCCGCCGTGTACTGCCGCGACCCCAGGTCCGGTGTCCCCAGCAGCACCGTCGAGTGGGCAGCCGAGCATTCCCTGACCACGCTGCATTGCTCGTCGTCGCTGCTGCGCGCAGTCTCCGGAGCCGATCACGGACCCATCGGGCGCGGGGCCGTGTCCACGCTGCGGGTGGTCGTCACGTACGGGGAATCCCTGCACTCCGACGATGCCGACGGCTTTCGGCGGCGATTCGACAGCCGCGCAACGGTGGTCAACTGGTACGCGACCACCGAAGCCGGTGCCGTCGCGTACAGCGAATACCCGCCCGAACGAGCGCTGCCGTCGGGCTTTCTCCCTGCAGGCAGACCCATCACGGGCAAGCTCGTCGAAGTCGTGACCTCCGACGGTTCCACGTGTGCACCGGACGTGATCGGCGAAGTACGGGTGACGGCGAGCTGCCTGGCCGACGGCTACCTCGGCGGCGCCGGTCTGGACTCCCAACGATTCACCGCCCTCGGCGACGGACTGTTCCGGTATCGCACCGGCGATCTGGGCCGACTCGACGACCACGGGACGCTGCACCTGGCCGGACGCATCGACGACGCGGTCAAGGTGCGCGGATACCTGGTGGAGCCGGCCGAGGTCGAGGCAGCACTGCGCGCCATGCCGGAGATCGGCGACGCAGCGGTGATCGGTCGGACCTCCGGCACCGACACCGACCTGGTCGCCTACGTGTGCTCGGCTCGTTCCGGTCGGCGACCCTCCGTGGGCGAGATTCGAGCGTCGCTGCGCCGGACGCTGCCGGAATGGATGGTCCCCACCCACATCGTCGCGCTCGACGCGATGCCGCGAAACGAGCGCGGCAAGCTCGACCGAAGTGCACTGCCCGAGCCCGCCGATCGACGCGTCGAGCGCACGGCGGTCGGCCCGACCGAGTACATCGTGGCCGAGGCCGCGCGCACCGCGATCGGGCTGGACACCATCGGCCGGGACGAGGATTTCCTGGCGCTGGGCGGCAACTCGCTGACCACAACGGCGATGCTGGCTCACCTTCGTGAGAGCCTGAAGATCGATCTGACGCCGGAGGACGTATTCACGGCGACCACCGTTCGAGCATTGGCCGTGACAGTCGATGCTCGCCTGGAGGAAGCAGCGACTGCGCGTCGGCGTACAACCGGCGAACACGATGTCCTCGTGCCGCTGCGCACCGAGGGCAGCAAGGCACCGATCTTCCTGATCGGCGGTGCAGGCGTCGGTGCGATGGCCTTTCTCAACCTCGTCAAGCACATCGACGAGGACCGCCCGGTGTATGCGCTGCAGGCGCACGGCCGAGGCAAGCGCGGACGCCCGGACCGAACGATTCGGCGAACCGCGAAGCGCTACGTCGACGCTGTTCGTACGGTCCAGCCCGAGGGCCCGTTCCATCTGGTCGGTCACTCGCTCGGCGGCTGGATCGCCATCGCGATGGCGGAGGAGATCCGAGACTCCGGCCTCGGCTCCCCGCACCTGCTGCTTCTCGACACGCGGCTGTTCCGGCATCTGCTGGACAGGTTGCCCGGTGGTACCGAGGTTCCGGCTGCGCCGCCTGCTCGTACGCGAGAAGAAGCAGGCTTCCACCTCGGTCGCATCGGCACCGCCGCCCTCTGGGTGCGGATGCGGTTCGCCGGGCTGCTGCGGTACCCGACGACAATGGAATGGTTGGTCTTCGCAAGCATCGGGTACGTGGCGTTGAACAAGCACGTGCCGACACCGTGGTCGGGTTCGATGACCGTGGTTCGCACAGCGGAGAACGTGAAGGATCTCAGGTCGTGGCAGGCGGTCGGCCGTGGTGAGCTGAGTTTCGTCGACATCCCCGGAGATCACGTCGACATGTTGCGCGAACCGATGGCCGAACACTTGGCCGAGACGATCGCGAACACCTTCGACGAGGCGGGGCTCGCGCGCTGACCGAGGGTCTGTCGCAGTGTCGGCTCAGCTTGTACGTTTGTGCCAGCGGCTCGCCGAGCCACGCGACGATCCGGGAATCACACGACGAGGAGGTCGACCATGAGTTCATCGTACGAATTGCAGTCGGTAGAACTACACAAGGACGTCCTGCGATACGTGGACATGGGCGACGGCCCTCCCGTGATTCTGGTGCACGGCCTGCTCGGATCGCATCAGTCCTGGGGCACGCAGCTCGAACGTCTGTCGCGGAAGTATCGGGTCGTCGCGCCCGACCTGTTCGGCCACGGTGAATCCGACAAGCCCACCGGCGACTACTCGCTGAGTTCGCACTCGGCCACCATTCGCGACCTCATGGATCACCTGAACATCGACTCGGCCCCGATGGTCGGTCACTCGCTCGGCGGCGGCATCGTCATGCAGCTGACGTACCTCTTCCCCGAGCGGGTCGATCGCCTGGCGCTGGTCAGCAGCGGCGGCCTCGGCCCGGAAGTGAGTCTGCTCCTCAAGGCCGCGACGCTGCCCGGCAGTGAGCTGGTACTGCCACTGCTCGCATCGGACTGGTTCCGCAGGAACACCGAGGGCGCGCTTGCCCAGCTGGGCAAATGGGGTCTGCCGGTCAAGCCGGGTCCCAGCATGGCCGAGACCTGGCGGTCGTTCCGGTCCGTGGCCGACCGCTCCACCCGCGGCGCATTTCTGGCGTCGACGCGTGCCGTGGTCGGCCCGCGTGGTCAGACCGTCAGCGCCAAGCAACATTTCGAGAAGTTCGAGTCGATTCCGTCGCTGCTCGTCTGGGGCGGCAAGGACCGGATGATTCCCGCCAAGCACGCCGACAACATTCGACGCGAGGTCCCGAACAGTCGCGTCGAGATCTTTCCCGACGCCGGCCACTTTCCCCAGCTCGACGAGCCGGACTTCTTCTTCCGACTGCTCGACGAATTCCTGGACTCCAACCGGACCGAGAAGAGCGCAGCCGAGGCGATCGCCCCGGCGGCTGTTCCGTTGCAGCACCCGTGAGCGTGACCCCGATGTTCCCGCTCGGCAGCGTGCTGCTCCCCGGCGAACGTCTGCCACTGCACATCTTCGAGCCGCGCTACCAGGCTCTGGTGCACGACTGCCTGAAGCAAGAAGATCCGAGCTTCGGTGTGGTGCTCATCGCGCGTGGGCACGAGGCCGGCGGCGGCGACGTACGGCACGACGTGGCGACGACCGCACACATCATCGGGCACGAGTCCATCGGCAACGGCCGATATCTGCTCGAGTGCGTCGGCGGTGAACGGATCAGGATCGACGCCTGGCTGCCGGACGATCCGTACCCACTGGCCGACGTCCGAGCGTGGCCGGACGAGGACACCGACGCGGTGATCGCCGACACCGAATTCGACGCCACCTGGGCGCGGGTCGAAGATCTCTACGAGCTGATCGGTCGACTCGAATCGGCGGAAAGCGTTGTCACACCCGGTGTTCCGGACTTCCTGGGCCTGCCCATCTCGGCCGCCGAGAAGATCTGGTCGCTGGCAGCACTGATTCCGATGGGTCAATCCGATCGACTGGACATCCTGTCTGCGCCGGACGCCCGAGCACGCATGACCGCTCTCGACGACGCCATCGAGAATGTGACCGCTGTCGTGCAGTTCAGACTGCAGCCCTGATCGACGAACCCGTCGGCACCACAGACGAGGGCACCACAGACGAGTCAGGCCCGACATCATCGATGTCGGGCCTGACTCGTGTAGTAGCGGGGACAGGATTTGAACCTGCGACCTCTGGGTTATGAGCCCAGCGAGCTACCGAGCTGCTCCACCCCGCGTCGGGTGTTCACCACGCTACATGCCATCTCGGCAGTCTCCCAATCGCCTGGTCAGCCGCACGCTCTACGGTTCAGGTATGCCCACCGAGCCTTCTCCTGTCCTGACCTTTCCGCACGCGGCGGTCGCCCAGATCACCTTGAGCAACCCGCCGGTGAACGCGCTGACCCGACCGGCGACGCGTCGACTGCGCGCCGTCCTCCGAGAGTTGGCCGACGATGCCGCGGTTCGGGCGGTCGTTCTCACCGGCGACCGGGTGTTCAGCGCCGGTTCGGACATCACCGAGATGCCCGAGATGCAGAACGACGGTGACGTGCTGGCCCGCAAGAGCAATCTCGAGAACGCCACCCTGGAATTGCTCGACGATCTGCCGCTGCCCACCGTCGCGGCAATCGGCGGATTTGCGTTGGGCGGCGGTCTCGAGCTGGCACTGTGCTGCGACCTCGTCGTCGCCGACGCGGGAGCTCGACTCGGACTCCCGGAGATCGACCTCGGTGTGATCCCCAGCAGCGGCGGCTCCATGCGTGCGCTGCGTCGGGTGGGTCAGGCCCGCGCCGCCGAGCTGGTGTTGCTCGGCGAGCCCGTATCGGCCGAGACTGCTCTGGAGTGGGGCCTGATCAATCGCGTCGCTCCGCGTGGACAGTCCTTGTCGATGGCCCTGGACTTGGCGCAGGCGCTGGCGCGAAAATCCCGCTCTGCTGTTCGGGCGAACAAGCAGGCCCTCGCGCTCACGTTCGGAGAGTCCCCCGGCCTACCGGCGCGACGGGCGTTGCCGGTGTTCGAGGAGGCGTTCGAGTCGGCGGACGGCAGGGAGGGTGTGCGCGCGTTCCTCGCCAAGGAGTCACCCGACTTCGGATAGGCGGCGCTTGGCCAGAACCGTTGCGCCGGTGACGATCTCCCATCCGATGATGGTGTAGACCGAAATGCGCTCGAATGTTCCGCCGCCGAGGATTCCGGTGTCGGCGAGGAACAGGGCCAGCCCCACCAGGCCTGCAACTCCTGCGGTCGCACTGCTCACGGTGTACCAACGCGGCGCGCCGACGCGGCCGCCGTATCGGCCCGCCGCCAGCAGTACCAGATTGCCGCCGACGATCGCCATGCCCGCACCCACCGCATGGGGCGTAGAGGCCCCGTCGACGGAGGCGTGAGCGAGCCCGACGACGATGCTGCCGACACCGTGCACAACGGAGGTGCCGGCCACGATCCACCGCGCGCGGCCCTCGAAGAGAACCGCCAGTCCCAGCCCCGCCAGGACGAACAACATGCCGTCGACGACGAAGCCGGTGTTCATCACCGCGTG
Organism: Rhodococcus sp. 15-725-2-2b; assembly: GCF_002259075.1. Lineage (NCBI taxonomy): Bacteria > Bacillati > Actinomycetota > Actinomycetes > Mycobacteriales > Nocardiaceae > Rhodococcus > Rhodococcus sp. 15-725-2-2b. Next base: position 348,535 of record NZ_NPFL01000006.1, read on the forward strand.
CAGCGGCGAGATGTCCGGGATACCGAGGTCGCTGATGTTGTTGCGGGAGTAGCTGTACGGCCGATCGGTCCACCCCAGCGCGGCGACGGCCTCGGCGGCCAGATAGGTCACCCCGCCGACGAGGAACGCACCAGCGGCCAGGACGGTCGTTCTCTTCACAGCTGTACGACCCATCTCGGCTCGACCCCGATGGGTCATTTCGCAGGCTCCACTCCCGGAGCCCCGATACACCTGGCGTGTACCGATTGGTACAGTACCGGCTCATGAGCGATCGCCACAACGTGGTGCCGATACTCGCAGGGGTGTTCCGCGACCACGGATTCGACGGATCGTCCCTCGCGGTCATCAGCAAACGGACCGGCCTGGGGAAAGGCAGCCTCTACCACTACTTTCCGCGGGGAAAGCAGGAGATGGCCGAGGCCGTCCTCGACGACGTCGAACTGTGGTTCCACCACAACGTGTTCGAGCCGTTGCGACACGGCACCGATGCCGCGTCGACCACCCACGAGATGTTCGAGCAGACCGCCCGATACTTCCGGTCCAATCGACTGGTGTGCCTGTTCGGAGCGTTCACACTCGGTCTCGACCGTGCCGTGTTCTCGGGCCGCGTCGCAACGCATTTCACCCACTGGATCGACGCACTCACTCCGGTACTGAGCCGTCTGGGACACGGCGACTCGGCCGCCGAACTGGCCGAGGAGATCGTGGCCGGAATACAGGGCGCGTTGGTGCTCTCGCGCGCCTCCGACGACGCCACCCGGTTCGATCGACTGCTGGCGCGCCTGGAAGCCTCGGCGGCGCGGGTTCCTGCAGGGGTGAACGCATGACGCCCGAGCCCCTGACACCGAAGCCTGCACCCGAGCTGAGGAAGTTCGGGGTACGAGAACTGTTGCGGCTCATCGTCATCGGCTCTGTGTTGGCGTACTTCCAATTCGTCGCGATCGGCCGCTGGGTGCGCGCGCCGCGGCGCGGGTGGCCGCTGCACGCCTCGGAGGCCGTCGTCGACGCCTTCTTCGTTCTCGGTCCCACCTTCGTCAAGGTCGGGCAGTTGATGGGGTCCTCACCGGGGCTGTTTCCCAAGGTCCTCGCCGACACCTGTCTGCGCTGCCTCGACGAGGTGCCACCGTTCCCCGGGGCACAGGCGCGCGCCGTGATCGAGGCCGATCTGGGCCGCGGAATCGACGAGCTGTTCTCCTCGTTCGACGACGTGCCGCTCTCGTCCGCCTCGGTCGCTCAGGTGCATCTGTGTGTGCGCCGCGACAACGGCCGTGAAGTGGTCATGAAGGTGCAACGGCGAGGCATCTACCACCGAATGAAGATCGACCTGCGTATCGCGTACCTCATCGCCCGCGGACTCGAGAAGTTCATTCCGTTCTTCGCCACGGCCAATGCGTCGGCCATCATCGTCGACCTGCACGCTGCCACGTTCGCCGAACTCGACAGCGCCGTGGAAGCCAAGCGTCAGGACAGCTTTCGCGCGGCAATCGGCGCGTTCGGCGACAACGAGCACGTCACCGCTCCCGAGGTTTTCCTCGACTACTGCGGTGGCCGTGTCATCTGCATGGAGCGCATGCACGGTTCACCACTCGACCGCTACGAGCCGGGGGATCAGTCCGAGCTCATCGTTCGTCGCGCAGCCAAGGTCTGGATGGAAGCCCTTGTGCTGCACGGCCTGTTCCACGGCGACGTGCATGCGGGCAACGTCTGGGTTCTCGACGACGGCAGGGTGGCGTTCCTCGACTTCGGAGTCATGGGCGAGGTGGACGAGCAGTGGCGCGCGCTACTGCTCGACCTGTTCCACGCCACCGTGATCGACGGCGACTTCACCCGACTCGCCGGCACTGTCAAACGCCTGGGAATCGTTGCCCCACAGATGGGTTCGGATGCCGAAGTCGGTGCGATCCTACAGTCGGTCTTCGCTCCGATGCTCTCGGCAACCCTCGCGCACTTCAGCCTGGCGGACTTCATTCGAGCGCTGGTCGGCATGGGCAAGCAGTACAAGACGTCGAGCCCGGAGGAGTTGATCCTGGTGGCCAAGCAGCTCGGCTACTTCGAGCGGTACGCAATCGAACTCGCGCCCGACTGGGCTCTGGGAACCGATCCGTTCGTGTTCAAGAACGTCTTCCCTGCGGAGATCGCAGCCCTGGCCGAGGCAAGAGGCGTCGAGCTGCCGGAGTGAACCGGCAGCCCGACCGCGACTCAGCGCGTGAAATCGAGCACCACTTTGCCTGCGGCAGTGCGGTTCTCCAGTGACGCGATAGCGGCGGCAGCGTCGGCGGCCGGGAACACCGACGGCTCGGGTGCGCTGAGCGATCCATCGGCGAGCAGCGGTTCGATCTCGGCCCACTGCGTGGCGAGGTAGCCCGGGCGCGTCATCCACCATGCACCCCAACCGACTCCGACGACGTCGACGTTGTTGAGCAGCAATCGGTTGACCTTGACCGTGGGGATCTCGCCACCGGTGAAGCCCAGCACCAAGATTCGGCCCGACGGTGCGAGCGAGCGAATGCTGTCGGTGAACCGGTCACCGCCGACCGGGTCGACGACGACGTCGACGCCACGGCCGCCGGTCAGTTCCTTGACCGCGTCCTTCCACCCGTCGACGAGCACCACGTCGGTGGCTCCGGCGGAACGGGCGATGTCGGCCTTGGCCTGCGAGCTCACGACGGCGATGACGCGAGATGCCCCGAGTACCGGAGCCATTCGCAGTGCGGAGGTTCCGATTCCCCCTGCTGCGCCGTGCACCAGGACCGTCTCGCCCGCAGCCAGACGGCCGCGTTCACGAAGCGCGAAGTGCACCGTCAGGTCGTTGAACAACAATCCTGCCCCCGCGGACAGGGACACCGACTCGGGTAGCGCGAAGACGGTGTCGGGTGAGACCACGGCGACCTCCGCCATACCGTCGCTCAGTCCCGTCAGCGCCGCGACGCGATCCCCGGCCGAGAAGCCGGACTCCGGTGGTGCCGACCGAACGATGCCGGCGATCTCGCTGCCGGGGACGAACGGCAACTCGGGCTTGTACTGGTAGAGGCCGCGGGTGAGCAACGCGTCGGGAAAGGCGACGCCGGCGGCATGAACCTCGATGACCACCGATCCGTCGCGCGCGGCAGGCTCGTCGACGTCCACCACGGTCACCGAATCGGGTCCGTCGAGGCTGGAGATCTGTACCGCACGCATGAGTTGTCCTCTCGGTCGGGATCGTTCCCTGCACGCCACCGTACAAAACAGCGAGTCCGACCGACGCTACCGGCATGTACTACGTGCGGTGTGCTCCAATCGAGGGATGAACACCACTCCCCTCACCGTCGTTCGGCCCGATGGTGATGCCCGCGGCGGCGTCATCGTCATCCAGGAGGCCTTCGGGGTCACCGACCACATCGTCGACGTCTGCAATCGCGTCGCGGCCGCAGGGTGGGTCGCGGTCGCTCCGCACCTGTTCCACCGGCAGGACGGCGTCACCGTGCTCGACTACTCGGACATGGATTCTGCCATGGCGGCCATCGGAGAACTCGAGGCGGACGAGGTGGACGCCGACGTGGACGCAGCGGCGACCGCACTGGCCGAACTCGGCTTCGAGCCCTCGTCCATCGCGATCGTCGGCTTCTGCATGGGTGGCAGTGTGGCGTTCCAGACCGCTGTTCGACGCCCCCTCGGTGCGGCCGCGACGTTCTACGGCGGCGGAATCACGCAGGGCCGCTTCGGCTATCCCGCGATGACCTCGGTGGGCGACGCACTCCAGACGCCGTGGCACGGGTTCTTCGGGGATCTGGACGAGGGCATCCCGTTCCAGGATGTGGAGACGCTGCGCGAGATCACCGCGACGGCACCGGTGGCCACCGAGATCACTCGCTACGCCCATGGCAAGCACGGATTCCACTGCGACGACCGCCCTGCCGTGTTCGACGCCGACGCCGCCGCCGATGCCTGGGGCAAGACTCTCGCGTGGTTCGACGCCCATGTCGCACGCTGAGCCGCCACGCTCCGACGCCGAACTTCTCGACGAGACCGAACGGATCGTCGCCTTCTGGACCGAGCTGTCCCTGCCCGGCCTCTTCGACGTCCACACGCACTTCATGCCGAAGAACGTGATGGACAAGGTGTGGAGCTATTTCGACAGTGCCGGTCCACTGACCGGCAGCGTCTGGCCCATCTCCTACCGGTTCGCCGAAGAACAACGGCTGGAGGTCATTCGGGGGTTCGGAGTACGGCGGTTCACGTCGATGATCTACCCACACAAGCCGTCGATGGCGGCCTGGCTCAACTCGTGGGGTGCCGACTTCGCGGCCCGGACCCCCGACTGCCTGCAGACCGCCACCTTCTATCCCGAGGACGGGGCCACCGAGTACGTCGAGCAGGCGTTGACGAACGGTGCTCGAATCTTCAAGTCGCACATCCAGGTCGGCAACTACTCACCGAACGACCCCTTGCTCGACGGCGTCTGGGGTGCCATCTCGGACGCGCAGGTACCCGTGGTGATCCACTGCGGTTCGGGCCCGGCACCGGGCACCCATACCGGACCGGAACCCATTGCCGCACTGCTGCAGCGGTTCCCGACGCTTCCGCTGATCATCGCGCACATGGGCATGCCGGAGTACAGCGACTTCCTCGATCTGGCCGATCGCTACCGGAACGTGCGGCTGGACACCACGATGGCGTTCACCGACTTCTCCGAGGCGGGCGCACCGTTCCCCGAACACGAGCGGCCACGGCTGCTCGAACTGCAGGATCGCATTCTGTTCGGCAGCGACTTCCCCAACATCCCGTACCCGTATCTGCATGCGCTGCAGGCCGTGAGCCGACTCGATCTCGGTGACGACTGGGTGCGTTCGGTCTGTTGGGGAAACGGCGCTGCACTGTTCGGCTAGAGAGGTCCTCTAGACCCAGAACTCGGCGATGCGTTCTGCGATGGCATTGCCCTGCGCTCGTCCGGCCACGGCTGCAGCCGATCGAACTGCGATGTCGGTGGCATCGGGGCCGATGGCGGCCGACGAATCGGCGTCGGGGGCAACGACCTCCACCTTCGAGCCACCCTTGATCAGCCGCTCTCGTTCGACGTCGAAGGGGTCGTGCTCCAGATCGAGGGCACCGACCCTGAACACCAGCACCTTCTCGAAACCGACTGCCAGATCGGCATTCTCGCTCGCCCGGATACCGCCGTCGACATAGCGGTGATCGCCTATGGTCACCGGCGGCCACATTCCCGGGATAGCGCAGCTCGCGGCCACGGCGTCGATCAGCTGGACGCCCGAGCCACGATCGAGTACCCGATGCCGACCGGTCACGGCATCGACGGTGACGATCCGTAGATCGCGATTGGGCCACGTGTGCGACGGCAGCCGGCGTTCGATGATCGCCCTGCGCTCGCGCTCGGAGATCGTCGAGGCCGCCAGAGCTTCGGTGCCGATACGCCGACGCGTGTCGATCGCACTGCCGTCCGAGTTCTGGGCCGCCCGAGCCAGCATGGCGACCAGCTCGTCGATCGTCGCCTCGGCATGCGGTTCGTGGTCCTGCTTGGCCTCGTCCGCCTGACGCTCGAACAGCTCGGCCAACGTGGCCCCGCTCGAGATCTGGGCTGCGACAGAGGACCCCGCCGAGGTCCCCAGCAGCATCTCGGCGTCGCTGACGTCTGCTCCCGATTCGGCCAATCCCAGTAGGACACCCGTCTGCCACGCAATACCTGCGACTCCGCCGCCGCCCAATACGAGTGCTCGCCTGGTCATGGTCGTACCCCCTTCTTCGAAAGATCCGTCAGGAACTTACAGCGCCGGTGTGTACACGGGGACGTAGCCAAGCGATGAGGTCGTCGAGTACGCGCTCCTTCTCCGGTTCGTTGAACACTTCGTGGAACAGTCCGTCGTACTTCTTCAGGGTCAGGTCGTCGGATCCGGCCCGCTCGGCGATCAGTTCACTGCCCGAGACATCGGCCAATCGGTCTGCAGTTCCGTGCTGCAACAGCACGGGAATCCTCAGCGCAGGCAGTCGCGTCGGAAAGGTCTCACCGACGCCCAGCATGGCTGCGGCCAGGCCGGCCGAAACCGCGCCGTGGTAGCCCAGCGGATCGGCGACGTAGGCATCGACCACGTCGCGATCGCGCGAGACGAGAGCTGGGTCGAGCTTCAGCACGGGAACTGCCGGTACGAAACGTCCGAGGACCTTACCCACGGCCACCAGGGCTTTCGGCTGACCGACACTGGGGGCCACCGCGGGCCCGGACAGCATCAGGCCGTCGAGGTCGTCTTGGTGGTCGAGGGCGTACGACAGTGCGATGGCGCCACCCATGCTGTGGCCGAGCAGGAAGGTGCGCTGATTCGGATGCTCGGCGGCGGCGATGCCGAACAGTGTGTGCAGGTCGTCGGTGAAGTCGGACCACTTCTCCAGCGACACCCGTTTGCCGCCGGATCGTCCGTGGCCGCGGTGGTCGGGTGCATAGACGACGAGCCCGAGGGAGCCGAGTCGTTCGATGACGTGCCGGTACCGGCCGGCGTGCTCGGCCAGGCCGTGAGCCAGCACCACGATCCCGGTCGACGTGGTCTCCGGTGTCCAGACGTCGTAGACGATTCGGGTTCCGTGAACGCCGACGAACGACGACTCGACATGCTTCATTCGGTCACCGTACAAGGGCGGCGGGGCCTTCGACGGCTCATCGGCGAACCCACAGATTTTTGCTTGGGTAACTATCATCGTGGAACGGGCGATGTAGTTGTGACACGCCACTACCGATCAGTCCTCGCACCCCGAGGGCACCGCACCGACCAGGAGTGAAGAATCAAGAATGCGTGACGAGTCCGCCACGAGCACGTCGCCGCGGTGGCGCGACCCCAAACGCTACCTGTGGCCGCTGGGGTTGATCATTCCTCTGAGCCCGTTCCTGGCCTGGGGGCTGGTATCTCTCCTCGGCCCCGGGGCGTTCTGGACCCTCGGCCTGATGATCATGGGTGTCGCCCTACCGCTGGTGGACAGGTTCGCCGGGGTGGATCGCAGCAATCCCCCGGACGAGGCGATCGCCGCGCTGGAGAACGATCCGTACTACCGCTGGTGCGTCTACCTGTTCCTGCCGCTGCAGTACGCGGGGCTCGTCGCGGCCTGTTATCTCTGGGCGCACGGGCCGTTGGGAGTTCCCGAGCGAATCGGCCTCGCGATCACCGTCGGAATCGTCGGTGGAGTGGGCATCAACGCCGCGCACGAACTGGGTCACAAGCGGGCGCGCCTCGAACGTTGGCTCTCGAAGGTGACGTTGGCGCAGACCCTGTACGGCCACTTCTACGTCGAACACAACCACGGACACCATTTGCGTGTGGCGACCCCGGAGGACCCGGCATCGGCGAAGTTCGGCGAGTCGTTCTGGAAGTTTTTGCCGCGCACCATCGTCCACGGCCTGCGCTCGGCCTGGACGCTGGAATCCCGACGCCTCGCCCGGCAGGGCCTGTCACGGTGGTCGTACCGGAACAATCTGTTCAACGCCGGGGCGATGAGCGTCGCCCTGTTCGCCGTACTGATCGCCGTCTTCGGCACCGTGATCGTTCCGTACCTGCTGATTCAGGCCGCGATCGCCATCGTGCTGTACGAGGCAGCGAACTACCTCGAGCACTACGGATTGCTGCGACAGAAACGGCCGAGCGGCCGCTACGGAAAGCCGACCCACCGGGACAGCTGGAACAGTGACCACCTGTGGAGCAACCTGTTCCTCTACCACCTGCAACGGCACAGCGACCATCATGCGAATCCGGTGCGCCGATACCAGTCGTTGCGCACCGTCGACGAATCCCCGCAGCTACCGGCCGGCTACGCGGTGATGATCTTCTGCGCGCTGGTTCCGCCGCTGTGGCGCACGGTGATGGATCAGCGTCTGGTCGACTTCTACGACGGTGACGCAGACCTCGTCAACGTCGATCGGTCCGACGCGAGGGCAGTGCGGAAGCTCGAGCAGCTGTGTGTCGAGCGAGCCGAGGCGCACTGACAGCTCACACCGCTGCAGGTTCGTCGGTCTGCGCGCGCAGGTAGCGGCCGAAGTGCGGCACCGTGAAGGCAATGGTTCCTCGTTCGGCCGAGTAGATCAGGCCCTTCTTGATCAGTCCGTCCCGCGCAGGCGACAGTGACGCCGGCTTGCGCCCCAGCTCGGTCGCCACGGCCGAGGTCGGTACCGAGCCGTCGTCCACCGACAGTTCGGCCATCGCACGCATGTATTCGCGCTCGGCCGGCGTTGCCCGTTCGTAGCGAGAACCGAAGAATCCGACGGCCAGTTCCTCCTCCGCCGTCGGGGCGGCGACGCGCACGTCCTCGACGGTGATCGGGGTGTCGGCCGCGAGGTCCCACGTCGCCTTGCCGTACGCCTGGACGAAGTACGGGTAGCCGTCGGCGGCCGCGTACAGCGCATCCAGAGCGTCCGGAGTGAATTCGACGTCCTCCCGGTCGGCCGGGGCGATCAGGGCCAGATCGGCCGCCGCTCGTTCGAGTCGGCCGATCCGGTGATAGCTGAACAGGCGCTCCGAGTAGCTCTTGGACGCCGACAGCACCGCGGGCAAGTGCGGCAGCCCGGCCCCGACGATGATCAGCGGCGCGGTGTCCTGGCTGAGCTCGTGGCAGGCCGCACACAGAGCGGAGATATCGGCGGGTCCCAGATCCTGCATCTCGTCGATGAAGATGGCGATGCCCACGCCCACGTCGCCGGCCAGCGCGGAGGCGTCGAGCAGCAGTTCCACGAGGTCGATCTCGATGTCGCCGGAGTCGGCGCGGCCGGTCTTGGCCGGGACGTCGATGCCGGGTTGCCAGCGTTCCCGCATGCCCTTGTCCGCGGTGGCGCGCAGTGCGAAGGCCTTGAGCACGCCGAGGAACTCGTCGACGCGTTCGGGATCGCGGTGCGAGGCCGCAATCCCACGAACCGCCATGTGCAGCGCCGACGACAGCGGTCGACGCAATTCCTGGTCGGGGCGAGCCTCGATCTTGCCGGTGCCCCATCCGCGGGCGATCGCGGCGGAGCGGAGTTGATTGAGCAACACCGTCTTCCCGACGCCTCGCAGCCCGGTGAGTACGACGCTGCGTTCGGGTCGGCCGCGGGTGATGCGTTCGAGCACGACGTCGAAGGCGTCGAGCTGCTTCTTTCGGCCTGCGAGCTCGGGTGGGCGCTGGCCGGCGCCGGGAGCGTAAGGGTTACGCACGGGGTCCATGGGGCCAAAGTTACAACGAATCGTGCGATATATGCGGACATCTAGCTCGTGTCCTAGAGATCTGTATTCGCTCGATACTTGCGCGCCAGTCCAGGTCGCGGCTAAGTTCGTCGCTGTGAAGCGCATTCTCGTAGTACGCCGCCGTAGCGGGGTCTGATTCGGACCGACCCCTCGCTGCGGGTCGTCGTGCTATCTCGGTCCTCCCTTCACATCCGGAAGACCACTCCCATGAATGCACTTGCTTCTTCTTTCGCCACGGATCCTTTCCACGGCCGTTTCGGCTGCGCTCTGCCGCGCACGATGCGGGACCAGATCGCCGAGTCCACCTGGCACTCCATGACGTGGACGGCCTTCACCGACCGCTTCTCGCCCACCACCGGGCCTCTTCGGCTCGGATCGTGGACCGGGACGAAGTCCACCGGCTGCAAGATCGAGTTCGACGCCACCTTCGGCATCGGCGACACGATCATCGCCTGTGCTGCAACCACATACGGTCCGATCGAGGCGTTGACGTCGATGCTCCACGACGCCGGATTCCGGATCGAGATCCTCTCGTTCCACCAGCAGATCATCGGCGACGAGACGGCAACCTTCACCCTCGCCGAGCACGACGGTCGTCGCGAATGGTCGATGGGCATGGCTGCCGACGCCGACCTGTCGTCGATCAGGGCCATCCTCGCCGGGGCGAACATCCTGCATCGGTAGCGCTTTCTTCCCCTGTCTAGCGCTCGTGCAAGACAGGGGAAGATCTCGCTAGGGCATCTCGATCGTCTCGGCTCGGTGGACTTCGGCCAGTGCACGGCGCAGGTAGGTCTCGGCGCGACCGCGACGCACCGCGAGTAGGTCCGCGACCACCAACAATGCGTGTGCAGGCCTGGGCTTCGTACGTGATTGCTGTTCGACGTCGGCGACGCCCAAGGCTCCGGTGAGCACCTCGACGAATCCCGCGATGTCCAGGTTCGGCAGCCAGTCCGCGCCACGCACGGTCCGGCCCAGTACCTCCTGGACGTTCTCGCCGGTCAATCCATCGCTATGTACCTCTTCGAGCAACGTGCGTACCATTTCGGCATGCACGTGCCCGGCCTGCGCCGAGTCCGAGCGGCCCAGTAGTTCGACGGCGTCGTCGAACGCGATCGGATCCCGCGCCGCAACGGCGGCGAGGGCATCGTTCGTGGCATCGGCGATTCTTCGGACCTCGACGGGCCATTCGGCAGGCCAGGCGATGGGGACGCGACTCGGGGGAGTCGACGCCGGGGCAGGGGGAATCGACACGGGGGAGGAGTCGGTCATCACAGCAGTCTCTCACTCGACTCCGACACGGTTCCTTTTACCTGTAACTGGTGTTTATACTAAAGCGCGCACTGTGGCATCGGCCACACATGCGGATGTGGAGGAAGTGGCTCGATGAACGAACGGAACACCGTCGCCTCGGATCCCGGCGAAGTGATGCTGCAGGCCAGGAACGTGAAGTTCGACTGGACCGATCTGCCGATGCACTGGGTGCCGGGTGACCCGTACACCACGCACGTCCTCAACGTGCTGCACCTGTTGCTGCCTGCCGGTGAGCACTGGTTCGTCGACACGTTCAAAGAGGCCCTGCCGTACATCGACGACGAGAAGCTGCGCGACGACGTCATCGGCTTCATCGGCCAGGAGGCCGTGCACGCCGAGGCCCACACCGGCGTACTCGTTCACCTCGAGGCCAAGGGGCTCGACCCCAAGCCTTTCACCGATCAGATGGAATGGACCTTCGGCAAGGTACTCGGAGCCGATTCGGTGACGAGCCTGCGGGCGAAGAACAACCTGGTCGAGCGCTTGGCCCTGATCGCAGCAATCGAACACGTGACGGCGTTCCTCGGCGACTGGGTGCTCAACGCGGACGGTCTCGACCGCGCGGGCATCCACCCCACCATGCTCGATCTGCTGCGCTGGCACGGTGCCGAAGAAGTCGAGCACCGCTCGGTCGCCTACGACACGCTCCGATACTTCGACAAGCGCGAGGTCCGTCGCCTCCGAACCTTCGTGCTGGTCGTGCCGTTGATGGCGTACATCTGGATGCGCGGGATCATCTTCCTGATGAAGAACGACCCGGAGCTGCAGTCCGCCCCGAGATCCGTGCGCAAGCCTCGGTCCGCTCTGTGGCGGAAGTCGGTCAGACGCGGCACCCTGCCCGCGTTGACGCACGTCGGTCGCAGCATGTCGCGCTACCTCAGGAAGTCGTACCACCCCAGCCAGGAGGGCTCGACCGCGCAGGCCGTCCGATACCTCGCGTCCTCGCCGGCCGCGCAGGCTGCGGCGAGGTGAAGCTCACCTCGCGTCGCGTCCCGCGGCTGCTTCCCAAGGATGCGCCGCCCGATCTGCGCGGACGGGCACATCCCGATCGGTCGATGCAGCTTCTCGGCACGTTTCTCAACGGATACATGCGTGCAGCTGCCGGTGCGGAGTACGACGAGGCCGTCGCCGGCCACAATCCCGATTCCGCGTTGACGCTGGTCGTCACCGAACGCGAGATCGTCGCCGAGGACAACGATGTCGCGGCCATCACGCTCGCCTCGCCGACGGGGGATCAGCTGCCGATCTGGCATCCGGGCTGCCATCTCGATCTGCACCTGCCCTCCGGCCGCCGCCGCCAGTATTCGTTGTGCGGCAACCCGGCCGATCGCAGCTCCTACCGAATCGCGGTGCGTCGAATCCCCACCGGCGCAGGTGGATCCATCGAGATGCACGGGCTCGAGCCGGGCACCGAGGTCACTGTTCGCGGGCCGCGCAACGGTTTTCCCTTCGTCGGCGAAGGCAGTGCCCTGTTCATCGCCGGCGGGATCGGCATCACTCCCATCATCGCGATGGTCAGAGCTGCACGAATTCTCGGCATGGACTGGCAGTTCGTGTACTGCGGTCGATCTCGCGACACGATGCCCTTCCTCGACGAGATCGAGAGCTGGGAGTCGGACCGCGTGTTCGTCCGCACCGACGACGTGCACGGCTACCCGACCGAAGGCGAATTACTCCAGCGCACGCAGCCAGGAGGTGCCGTCTACTGCTGCGGCCCCACCCCGATGCTCGACGCCGTGCGCCGCGATTTTCGCCAGTGCCCGGCCACGGCACTGCATTTCGAGCGTTTCGGCCCGCCGCCCATTCTCGACGGCACTCCGTTCGAGGTGCAGCTGATCAGCACCGGTGCCGTGCTCGACGTCGCGGCCGACGCGTCGGTGCTGACCGCGGTCAAGGAACAGAAACCGAACATCGCATACTCGTGCCAGCAGGGCTTCTGCGGTACCTGCAAGGTTCGGGTGCTCTCGGGTGAGCCCGAACATCTCGAATCTCGGCTCACTCCCGAAGAACAACGTGATCACATGCTCATCTGCGTCTCCCGGGCACGCAGCGGGCGTCTCGTACTCGATCTATAGAACGGAAAACACTGTTGAGCAGCAACGCAGTTCGGACGACGGTCGTCAACGAGGGGATCCGCCTGGCGGTGTTCGAGAGCGGCAACCCCGACGGTGATCCCATCGTCCTCGTCCACGGGTGGCCCGATACCCACGATTTGTGGAGCCACATCGTGCCCCAGCTGGAGGACCGCTTTCGGGTGATCAGCTACGACTCCCGCGGAGCAGGCGAGAGCACGGTTCCCACCGAGCAGTCCGCCTACAAGCTGGCGCGTCTGGCCTCGGATTTCTACGCTGTCGCCGACGCCGTCAGCCCCGACGCCCCGGTACACGTGCTCGCCCACGACTGGGGTGCCGTGGAGGTATGGGAAGCCGCGGCCCAGCCGCGCGCGAAGGACCGAATCCGCTCGTACACATCCATTTCCGGCCCGAACCTCGATCACCTCGGCAAGTGGTCGCAGTCGCGATTGCGCACACCCACTCTCACCGGTATCAAGCAGGTGCTCGCCCAGGTACGCGCGTCGTGGTACACCGTCACCTTCCACATCCCCCTCCTCGCCAAGCTGCGGATCAAACGGCAGTTCGCCAAGGGATGGCCCGCGTTTCTCGAAGAGTTCTCGGGCGTCGATCCCTCCCTCGTCACCCAGAACCCCACGCTGTGGTCCGACGCCACCAACGGCACCAATCTGTACCGCGCGAACATCCTTCCCATTCTGGGCAATCCACGCGACCGACACATCGACATCCCGGTCCACCTCATCGTCAACACCGAGGACGTCGCCGTGCGGCCGTACCACTACGACGACACCGGCAAGTGGGTGAAAGACCTGACCCGCAACGACATTCCGGCCGGACACTGGTCGCCGATCTCCCATGCCGACGACATCGCAAGGTTGACGCGAGAATTCATCGACTCGCTGGACGCGCGAGCCATTCAGGGGACCAATATCAGTTTGTGACGGGTGAGTGGGGCTCGCTTCCACGCGCTCGCCACCTCGGCCAGCGGGACGTTCTCGTACTCCACGGTGATCTTGCCTGCCACGGCCCACTCGGTCAGGGTTCGGTAGGCCTGCGCCGTGGCATCGGGCCCGTAGTGCAGCGGCATGAAGCCGACGACGGTCGCCCCGAGCGATCGAAGGAGCTGCGCTGGTAGGGCGACCTCCGCACCGGCCCGGTCGCCGACCTGAACCAGACGAACGAGCCGATTTCCTGCGCGCAGTGCGGCCAGAGCGACTGTGCCCCAGGTGTAGTCGACCACGACGTCCGCGCCGGATGATGCGTGCCGAATGGCGGACGACAGTTCGTCGACGCTCTTGTCGCCGACGGCCACCGTCGCTGTGGCACCGAGTTCGCGGGTGGCGTCGAGTGCGCTCTCGTCGCGCCCTACCACGGTGATCGATCCGGCCCCGAGCAGCGTGGCGGCCTGCACTGCCAATCGTCCGACGACCCCGGTGCCACCGAGAATCACAACGCTCTCCCCGTCCTTCATCCGGCCGCCGTGGGTCAGCGGCATCAGCGCTGCCAGTCCGGCGTTGCCGAGCGTCGCGGCGGTCGAGAAATCCAGCCCATCGGGTAGTTCCACGAGCGACGCCGTCGGTACCAGCGCCTGCTGGGCCATCGAACCGTAGGGCGGGACCGGCGGGCAGAAATAGACTCGGCGACCGTCCTGCGTGGTGCCCGTGCCTTCGATACCGATCACGGTCGGCAGTGACTGCGGGCTGAGGTAGTGGGTGCCCGCGGCGATGACGATATCGACGGCGTTGAGAGTAGCCGCCGCCACATCGATCACCTCCATACCCTGCGCTGGTTCCGGGTTGGCGTGGTCGGCGTACGTGGGCACACCGAATTCGGTCAGAACTGCGGCTTTCATCCGTCCCCCTTGAAACGAATCGGCATTCACTGAATCGACATTCAGTGTGTATCGTGACGGCAGAGGTGTCAACAGGGAGGGTGTGACGATGGCGGCCACGAGCCGGGCGCAGCAGGCCGAACAGACGCGCATCGAGCTGGAGAACGCCGCCCGCGTCGTGTTCGCCCGGTCCGGTTACCTCAACACCAAGATCGTCGACATCACCCGGCAAGCCGGCCGCGCAGCGGGGTCGTTCTACAACCATTACTCCGGCAAGGACGAACTACTGCTGGCGTTGGCCGAGCAAATCGGTGTGGATGCCGACATCATCGTCGCCACTCAGGATCCGACGGCCCGCGACCGCCCCACGATGCGGCCACACGTGGAAGTCTTCTGGCAGTTGATGACTCGACACCGCGTGGTGATCGATGCCCTCCGCGATGCCGCACTCGTCAATGCGGACTTCGCCGAGCGAGTGCACCGATTCACGCAGGTCCAGTTCGAGCCGTGGGTGAACCGCCTCGCGAATTTCGAGAAGGCGGGCGTCGAGCTACCGGCCTCCCCGGCCACCACCGCGATGCTGATCGGCGGTGCGGCGGAGAACTTCGCCCGGCTGTGGCAGGGCTCGCCCGAGCAAGGACTCGACGCTCTGGTGGCGTTCGTCGATCGGGGAGTCTTCGGTCCGGCCGCTCGGTGAATCCACTCAGTGAGCCAGGTGCCCACGCAGCGTCGACGCGGTGTACTCCGATCGAAAGAGACTGCGCTGCTGCAATATAGGGACCACCTGATCGACGAAGTCGACGAGCGAGTCCGGGAAGCGAGGGCACATCAGGTTGAACCCGTCGGCACCACGGCCGATCCATGACTGCATCTCGTCGGCGATCGACTCCGGTGTACCGATCATCGTGGCGTGTCCACCACCCGCCGCGAGGGTGCCGAGCAACTCTCGGACCGTGGGGGCATCCTTCTCGATGATCCGCAGAATCGTCTCGTAGCGCCCCTGCGGTCCGGTGAACTCCGATGCCGGTGGCAGAGTCGGAACCGGAGCATCGAGTTCCCAAGCAGCGCAGTCCTGCCCGGTGAATGTCGACAGCATCGCCAACGACTGCTCGGTGGGGAGCAGCAGATCCAGTTCGGCTTTCTTGCGGCGGGCTTCGTCCATGGTCGACCCGATGTACGTCACCAGTCCCGGCATGATCCCCACCGTCGCGCTGTCGCGACCCGCACGGTCGATCCGCGTCTTCACGTCCTCGTAATAGCGTTGCGCTGCCACGAGATCGTAGGCGACGGCGTAGATCGCCTCGGCATACTTGGCCGCCAGTTCGCGGCCCGGCCCCGACGCTCCGGCCTGAAACAGGACCGGACGACCCTGCGGAGACCGCGGTACCGTCAACGGACCGTCGACCCGAAAGTGCTTGCCGTCGTGATCGATCGAGTGCACCTTGGCCGGATCGGCGTAGTTGCCGCTCCGATCGAGCGTCAACGCGTCGGCATCCCACGAATCCCACAGCGCCAGAGCCGTATCGACGAATTCCTCGGCGCGCGCGTAGCGCTCCTCACGAGCCGGAATGACGTCCATTCCGTGATTGCGCGCCTCGGCGTCGAACATGGAGGTGACCACGTTCCAACCGGCCCGGCCGCCGCTGATGTGATCGAGCGACGCCAGCGTGCGTGCAGCATGGAACGGGGTGTAGAACGTCGACGACACCGTGGTGACGAGCCCGATGCGCGTGGTGGCCCTGGCCATGGCCGACAGCGCGGTGATCGGCTCGAGGAACCAGGTGCCGGCCCCGGCGGGATCGCGAACCGAATGTCCGTCGGCGAAGAACACGGCGTCGAACATTCCCCGTTCGGCGAGCTGCGCGAGTTCCTCGTAGTACGAGATGTCGCCCAGGTCCTCCACCCGCGAATCGGGGTGCCGCCACGCCGCACTGTGGTGCCCGCAACCGTAGAGAAAAGCGTTGAGGTGCATGTCAGTCCTTGACCAGGCCGCCGTCGACGACGAGGTTCTGACCGGTGATCGACCGCGCCCACGGCGAGGCGAAGAACAGCAGTGCATCGGCGAATTCCTCGGGGGTGGTGACGCGTTGCAGCGGAGTCGACGCAGCAATGAAGTCGAACACTTCGGCCGGAGTGGCCGCGCTGGCGTCGGTGGTGCGCAGCAGTCCACCCGAGACCATGTTGACGGTGATGTTGTCCGCGCCCAGATCGGCGGCAAGAGTGCGGGTCAGCGAGAGCAGAGCCGCCTTGGACGCCGTGTAGTCGTGGTACGGCACCACCGGATTCTGGAACAAGTTGGTGCCCACGTTGACGATTCGGCCGAACCCGGTCTCGCGCATACCCGGCAGTGCAGCTTGGGTGGTGAGCAACGCCGCGCGGACGCTGCCTCGCAGTTGCGCGTCGAAACGCTCCCAGGTGATGGTGTCGGCCTTGGGGCGGGCATCTCCGTCGAAGGAGAAGTCGGCCAGCGCATTGTTGACGACGGTGGTGATCGGGATGCCGAAGTGTTCACGGGCGGTCTCGAACAGCGCGGCGACGTCCGATTCGTCGGTGACGTCACCCTGCACTGCGATCGCGTTCTCGCCGAGCCGGTCTGCCAGCGCCTCGGCAGCATCTTTGCTGTTGCGGTAATCGATCACCACACGTGCACCCTCACCGGCGAACGCCGCGGCGATCGCTGCTCCCAGTCCGCGTCCACCGCCGGTGATCAACACTGTCTGCTCGTCGAACTTCATGCGCCTCGCCTCTCGTTCGAGGTCGGGACCGTTACGAGGGGACAGGAATACCGAACGTCACGACATTCCCTTCGCTGGTCCTAACCAGATCAGGTTCGACGGGTGTGTTCTCAGCCCCTGGGGGCACCCCGTGTCGCGCTCGACTGTACCCACCGGTCTCGGCAGGACGCTGCATTGCCGTCGATACGGCTCTCTAGCTCAGTTGATAGATACCCGAATACGACGATGACAAGTTACTGTGCCGCCATGGCCGAACGCGTCTACCTGGAGTATCGCCTCGACGAGAACGTCATCTTCGTTCTCGACCACCGCACCGTCGAGGTGTTCGACGCCGCCGTGAGGATCGCATCGGGCGGGCGCTGTCGGTGGCATGTGGATCAGCTCGGCGTGGACGCGAAGCCGACCCGGGACGGCACCAAGGTCGTCCTCGGTCTGCGAACATCCGACGGCAGCATCGGCTACTCGGGCGACCGAATGAAGTTCACTGTCACCGACGAACAGCTGCCGCACCTGCTGGCGTTCTTCGATCGCGCGAAAGCGGCCAGGGCCCTCAACCGATGACCGCCCAGCCGTGCGGCGGAACGTTCACCCGCCCGTCGTTCAGGCCCGCTTCCCCGGCCAGCACCTCCCTGCCCTCGACCGCGTAGTCGATCGCGTCGTCGCCGAGATTCAGTGCCACGGTGACCGACTCCCCGTCCGCAGAAGCTCGGTAAACGAGTGCGGTGTTGGTGAGCTCGAGAGTTTCGGTGCGGGCGGAGTACAACCACGGGTTTCGGCGTCGTAACCCGATCAGCTCCTGGTGAATTCGGAACACGGGCCAGCCGTACGGGGCCAGATCGTCCGGAGATTCGGGGTACTCCGGACGCACGTCGTCGTCACCGCCCACGCGATCTTCCTTGATGCCGCGGAACGCTTGCTCGTCGCCGTAGTAGATCATGGGCATACCGCCCACGGTGAACAGAACCACCAACGCGTGCAGCAGATGTCGCTCGTCCTCGATGACGCTGGCGATGCGATTGACGTCGTGGTTTCCGACGAATGTGGCGGGTACGAAGGCGTCGAGCCAGCCGTTGTGACGCTCCAGTGCGTGCGAGAGCTCGAAGAAGTTCTTCTCGCTCAGACCGCTCCAGATCGCCTTCCACAGCTCGTACTGGGTGACCGAATCCAGCGTGGAGGCCGAGACGATTCGGTCGTAGTCACCGTGAATCACCTCGCCCAGAAAGTATGCTTCCGGGTGCTTTTCGCGAACCTTCGGCAGTACCGCCGCCCAGAAGCGCGGCGACACCGCATAGGCCGCGTCGAGTCGCCAGGCGTCGACGCCGCGTTCGAGCCAGTGCGAGAGCACGTCCACGACGTACTGCTGCACGTGTGGGCTCTCGTGGTTGAGTGCCACCAGTTCGTCGTGCCCCTCGAAGTTGCGATGCGTCGGCTCGTCGCCGGACCAATCCAGATGGAACCACCCTGCAGCCTCGGAGTCCGGTCCCTCGGCCAGGGCCTGACGGAACTTCGGAAAGCTCTGTGCCACATGGTTGAAGACGCCGTCGAACATGATCTTCAGGCCACGGGAGTGCGCTGCGGCGATCAGTGAGTCGATGTCCTCGTCGGTGCCGAGCCTGCCGTCGACGTGGTGGTAGTCGACCGTGTCGTAGCCGTGCTTCTCGGATTCGAAGATCGGACCGAGGGCGATGCCCGACGCGCCGAGCTCGAGTGCGTAGTCGAGCCACTTCTCGATTCTGTTCAGCCGGTGCAGCTCCGCTTGGGACTCACCGTCCCAGCCGTGGACCGGTGCGCCGGTGAATCCGAGTGGGTACAGATGCCACCAGATGGCGTGCTTGGTCCACTCCATCAGGACTCCATGATCGAGTCGCGGCCGAGCTCGCCCGCACCGGTGTGGCCGGACAGGCTGGTCACCAGGTCGAATTCGGCCAGCAGGCAACGCAATACGTGCGCCACGCCCTCCTGTCCACCGAGTGCGAGTCCGTAGAGGAACGGTCGGCCGAGCAGTACCGCATCGGCTCCGAGCGCGAGGGCCTTGGCCATGTCGGCTCCGGTGCGCACGCCCGAGTCGAACAACACTGTCAGTTGCTCGCCCACGGCGTCGACGATCGAGGGCAATGCGTCCAGTGAGGCTCTGGCCCCGTCGATCTGACGACCACCGTGATTGGAGACGACGATGCCGTCGACGCCGTGCGCTGCGGCTTCTCGCGCGTCGCCGACGGTGCAGATTCCCTTGAGCACGATCGGACCGTCCCAATGCTCCCGCAGGAACGCGAGGTTCTTCCACGACAGCCCGGGGTTGGGGAACATCTGCGCCCAATGCATCGCGGCGGCAACGGGGTTCTCCTCGACGGGCTGGGCCAGCCCGGCCCGAAACGCCGGATCGCTGAGGTAGTTCTCGATGCCGAGGTTGGCCAGGAAGGGAAGATACCCGCGGTCGAGATCGGCGGGCCGCCAACCCAACAGGGTCGTGTCGAGGGTCAGCACCAGGGCGGTGAAACCGGAATCCTTCGCGCGCTGCAGAAAGCTCAGCAGTACCGATTCGTCCGTCGGCCAGTACAGCTGATACCAGCGGGGGGCGTCGCCACCCGCCTCGGCGACCTGCTCGAACGAATGTGATGCCTGCGTCGAATGTATGTACGGCACACCGAGTTCCGCAGCTGCGCGGACGGTGGCGAGCTCGCCGTCGGGGTGGGCGAGGGTCTGGATCCCCACCGGTGCGATCAGCAACGGAGCGGGCATGTCGGTGCCGAGCACGGTGCACGCGTGGTTGCGGGCCGCTGAGCTCCGCAGCATTCGCGGCGTGATGGCCCACCTGTCGAACGCCGCCCGGTTCGCACGAGCCGTCGAGCCACTGCCCGCACTGGCGACGATGTAGCCGAGAGCCTCGGGCGAGAGCTTCTCGGCAGCCTGATCCTCTAACCGCGCCAGGTTGGTGGTGATCGACGGTGTCTGCTGCGCGAACATCCCGGCGGCGTAGATGCCGAGTTGGTGATCGCTGAAGTTGCTGGGCCTGGCCTCGGTCATCGTTCGACCCTACCGGGGCACCGCCGAGGCTCGGGCGAGAAACGAGTCCAGCAGAGCCGAGCACCGCAACCGAGCTGCAGGTTCGGCGTCGGCGATGGCTCGGCGAATCTCGTGCACGTCCACCTCGTGTTCGACGCCGTCACGGTCCCATGCGGCCGCCCACGCGTCGTACGTGTCGAGGTCTATTTCGGGGTGGAACTGCAGTCCGAGGTGCGGGCCGTGGACGAACGCCTGTTGTGCGGCCCCGTTGCGGGCGATCACCGTCGCCTCCGGGGGAGCGACGAAGGTGTCTCCGTGAAACTCCATCCACGGGCCGGCGGCGACGAGCTCGGGATCGGACGACTCGACGTCGACGAAACCGTACTCGGGATGCTCGGACTTGCGCACGCTTCCGCCGAGCACCCGAGCGAGCAACTGACCTCCGAAACAGACACCCAGGATCGGGACCTGCGCGTCGACGGCCTGCCGTACGTATGCGATTTCCGGCGCGAGCCAGGTCAGCGTGTCGTCGTACGCAGCGTCCGGCGAGCCCATGACCACCAGCAACTGCGCCTCGGACAGCGACGGCGGCGCGGTGTCGGGGCTGTGATCGAAGGAGTGCACGTCCAACTGGAAACCCCTGCTGCGCAATTCGGCGTCGAGGGTGCCGATGTCGCGTCGCGCGAGAGCCGGGTCCCGATCGTGGACGAGTACTACGGCGCGCGGGTCGTTCGTGTATGTCACAGGGCTCCTTTACGGTGTTCGTGCACACCGTACGACAGACTGGATCCGATGCCACCTCGTAGACGCACAGCCCGATCCACCACTGCCCGCACCGTCAAGGCCGGGCAGAGCAGCGCTGCGCGAAAGTTCGCGGCCGCGAAGAACGGTGAGCCGGCACCGAAGAAGGCCGCTGCTCCGAAAAAAGCAGCACCCCGCAAGCGGGCCGCTCCGCGCAAGACCTCGCCGCGCAAGACTGCTGCCCCCGATCTGCGGGTACCCGATCCCGGTGAGCGCGTCTGGGTGCTGGACGTGCCGTTCGAGGATCGGTCGGCGGCAGGCGCTGCCGGAGCGCGCTGGTATCCGGGCCCTCGGGTGTTCGCGTACTACGGCACCGAGTTGCCGGAGTATCTGCAGCCGTACGAGTCGATGCCGTACAGCCTGCAGCGGTGGCTCGAGGACGACGCGAACGAGAATTGGCGTGACGAAGCTGTGCGAGAGCGGGCGATGCAGCCTCGCGACACCCAACTCGAGTCCGTCGGGCGCCATCTCGCCGCCCTCGAGGCCGGTTTCCCGTACTTCGCGCAGATGGATTCGACGGGTCTGGGCAAGACGCTCGCGGTGTGCGAGGCCGTCCGACAGATGTCGGCGGCCGAGATCGGCACGGTGCTGGTGGTCGCACCCAAGGGCGCGCTGCCGGGGTGGCGTCGCACCATCGCAGACAGCGAGGCAGACATCGAGCCGTCCGAGCGCAAGCGTTGGCTGCTGATCACCTACCAATCGACGAAGAAGCTCCTGTCGGTTCCGCCGGAGACCGATCTGGGCAAACGCAAACGGACACAGAACAAACGGACCATCTCGCTCGGTGAATTGCGGTTCGACATGGACGTGGTGATCGCCGACGAGTCGCATGCGCTGATGAACATCGAATCCCAACAGTCGCAGATTCTCTGGCGGTATCAGGAGGCGGCCCGTTCGGTGGTGTGGATGTCTGCCACGCCCGGCTATCAGCCGCTGCACTTCGCGTACATGGCTCGGGCGGTGGAGCGCAGTCGCGGAGTCGAGATCCTGGGCGACGAGGAGTACCTCGGGTACGCGGTGACGATGAAGTGGGCCGAGTTCCTCATCGAATCCGGGTTCGCCGTGAAGGCGGGCAAGGCGACGACGGGGTTGACGACGTGGCGCTGGGAGCCCGAGGACGCCGCCCGCCGCGCACGTGACATCGCGGCCGTACACGGCTGGCTATCGGGAGGCACTGTGCCGTGGTCGATTTCGCGTCCCTCGCCACCGACGCCCCGCGAACCGCTCGGACAGGAACTCACTGCCGCCCAGAAGCGGCTGTACAACTCGGCATGGGTGGACTATCGCAAGGAAGTCGGGCTGCCGATCTGGAAGGCCGTCGGCGGAAAGCGCGTGCTGCAGAAGAACCCGAGTACTCGCGCGGCCACGCTGCGGTTTCGCCAGAAGTGCTCGTACTTGCGCATTCCCGCATCCGCGGACCAGGTACGGACGTGGGTCAAGGCAGGCAATCAGGTGTTCGTCTCGATGTTCTACCGCGAGTCGGTCGCCGCGCTCGCGCAGACTCTGCGGGACGAGGGTCTCGATGTCGCCGTGGTCGACGGCTCCATGAGCAGCCCCGAGCAGGAGGCATCGATCAGACGTTTCCAGACCGGGGCGGCGTCGGTCATCGTGTCGACCACCACCAGTGCAATCAATCTGCACACCAACGAGTTACTGCTGCCCGAGGGGACGGTCTCGACCCTGGCCCCGCGCGTGACGCTGATTCACGACCCGAGGTGGACACCGATCGACATTCGCCAGATCGAGGGGCGTGCAAACCGAATCGACAAGGACCACAACCACACGACCTCGACCTGTTACTACGGTTACGCCGAGGGCACGGTCGAAGAAGAGATGGTTCTCACCGGCATCGAGCGCATAGCAGACCTGGGATCGATCGTGGGGCAGGCGGATCTGATCGACCCGGAGGCCTTCCTCGCGGCGAAAGTCGACGCCGGAAAATAACGGCAATCGTGATCGATCCTCCACCTGACGCGGGTACGTTCGGTCCCATCGGCATTCGTCGGTAGCGGGCTCACAGATGCACCAGGAGTAGTCATGATCGTTCTCGGAATCATCCTCGCACTCATCGGTTATTTCGCCGGCATATCCATCCTGACCACTATCGGCATCATCCTCGTGGTCGTCGGCGCGGTTCTGACGCTGCTCGGTTCGATGGGGCGCGCAGTCGGTGGCCGCAAGACGTGGTTTTGACCCACACGTTAGAACACACGTTCGATTTCTGTTAGTCTGAGCGTGCCCCCGGAGTTGGCGATGCGGCCAGCGGAGCCACTTCGGGCGGTCCAGAGCGGACTGTACGGATTCTCGAAGGCGGTCGCACGCAATGGCAGTCGAACCCGAGCCTGCGGCCGGCTCGCTCTATCGCGTCGGGGATCGATGGGCCGAGAGAGCACCGAAGCGTTGTGGCAACGGTCATCGGCTCGTCGCAGGGTCGGTTCTCGTCGGTTCGCGGGCATGTTCGTGTGAACTCGGACATCACCGGACGCATCAGTGCCAGTCCTGTGGCGTCGTGAGATTCACCCCCGAACTGGGCCCGTCGTGCAGTGATGCAAGCTTCGATTCGCGCGCCGCGCGCGCCCGACCCGCCGTCGTGGACAATCGTGTTCATGAACGAGGTCATGAAGAACAGTGAAACCGCGGTCGACCTGGGTCGACTCAGGCACGATTTCACGCGATTCATGATGAGCTACAAGTTCGGGATCGACGAGCTGATCACCAAGATCAACATCCTCAAGCAGGAATTCACCCACATACACCGCTACAGCCCCATCGAACACGTCTCGTCGAGGTTGAAGACGCCCGAGAGCATCATCGACAAGGCGCAACGCAAGAAGTGCTCGCTCAATCTCGACGCGATCCGCGAGAACATCTTCGACGTCGCGGGTGTGCGCATCACCTGCAGCTTCATCTCCGACACCTACCGCATTGCCGACATGCTCAGTAGCCAGAGCGATGTGCGCGTCGTCGAGACCAAGGACTACATCGCGAATCCGAAACCCAACGGCTACAAGAGTTTGCACCTGATCGTCGAGATTCCGGTGTTCATGTCCGACCGCGTCCAACCGGTGCTCGTCGAGCTGCAGATCCGAACCATCGCGATGGATTTCTGGGCAAGCTTGGAACACAAGATCTTCTACAAGTACCGCGGAGAAATTCCTCCCACTCTGCTGGCCGAACTGACCGAGGCCGCCGAGAGCGCGAACAAGCTCGACGAGAAGATGGAAAGACTGCACGACGAGGTGACGGAGCTCAACGGCGATGCCGAGAACTCCATCACTCTCGGTTCGATGCCACCGTTGGCATTGCCGCCGGAGTTGTTGCACATGCTGCTCACCGCGCAGGCCGACGCGATCGACCCGGAGTAGAGACCCGCACTACGACAAACCCCGCTGCTCAACGGGTGAGCAGCGGGGCCTGTGTTCTGCAATAGCTATCCGATGTGCACCGGGGTGTCGCCGACGGGCAGGTCGTCCTTCTTCGCACGGACGAGCACCAGCACGACCGGGCACACCAGTGCGACGAGGATCGCGGCGGTCCCGAAGGCCCAGGCGTAACCCGAGACCTCGGCTGCGAAGGCGTGGTCGATGGTGGCCAGCACGAAGTTTCGGATCGGCTCCGGTAACGAGGCCAGTACTTCGTCGCTGGGGATCTCCTGGCTCGCGAGAGCCTCGGCAGGAACTCCGGCAGGCGGAGTCGGTGCGGGGTTCTCGGCCAGGTACGTGGACTTGGACGAGGTGTACACCGTGGTGAACACCGCCGCGCCGAGTGCGCCGCCGACCTGCAGTGTGGCGTTGATCAGCGCGGATGCGGCACCTGCGTCGTGATCGGGCACTCCGATGAGCGCGACGTTCTGCATCGGCACCATCAGGAGGCCGAGACCGAGGCCGAGCAGCACGACGCCCGGGAGGACGTGCGTCCAGTACGAGGTGTCGACACCGATCTGCGTGAGCAGCAGCAGGCCGATCGCGGACACGACGGGACCGACGGTCATCAGCGGCTTGGGCCCGATCTTCGGCACCAGCGCGGAGGCGATTGCAGCGGTGATCAGGATTCCACCGGTCATCGGCAGCGACGCGACGCCGGCGATCACCGGGCTCATCTCGAGCACGATCTGGAAGTAGAACGTGAGGTACAACGTGCCGCCGAGCAGTGCGGCACCGATGACGGCGGATCCGATGTACGCGGCACCGCGGTCCCGATCGAGCAGCACACTGAGCGGAAGCAACGGGTTGTCCGACTTCGACTCCACCACGACGAAGGCCGCGAGAAGAGCGAGGCCGAGGGCGATGAAGGAGATGGTCGGTACCGTCGCCCAGCCGTCTTCGGCTTCGGTGAAGCCGTAGACCAGCGATGCCAGCCCGAGTGCGACGAGGATCGCGCCCGGCAGGTCGTAGCGAGTGTCTCCGTGCGCCTTGCTTTCCTTGACCAACGGCACCGCGGCAGCGATGGCGACCACGGCGACCGGGATGTTGACGAGCAGGCACCAGCGCCAGTTCGCGTATTCGGTGAGCACTCCGCCGAGGAGCAGGCCGACGGCTGCGCCGCCACCGGCGATCGCTCCGAACACACCGAACGCCTTGGCGCGTTCCTTGGTGTCGGTGAACGTGACCGTCAGGATGGCCAGTGCTGCCGGTGCGAGCAGTGCGGCGAAGACGCCCTGGCCGGCGCGCGCGATGAACAGCTGCCAGCCCTCCTGGGCGAGTCCGCCGATTGCGGAGGCAACTGCGAAGCCTGCCATGCCGACGATGAACGAGCGCTTGCGTCCCCAGTAGTCGGCGATGCGTCCGCCGAGCAGCAGAAGTGCGCCGAACGACAACGCGTAGGCGGTGATGACCCAGGCGCGGCTGCTGTCGCTGATACCCAGGTCCAGCTGAGCCTGCGGCAGCGCGATATTGACGATGGTGCCGTCCAGCACGATCGTGAGCTGAGTGATGGCGACGATGCAGAGCACCAGCCATCGGCGCTCGTAGTTCGGGTTGAGATCCGGCGATTCTCGCTCGGAGAGCTGCGACATGTTTCTACCCCACTCGTACTCGTCGATTCTCGGGCACGAAAATGTCCCGATCGAAAAGGTAGGCGATGCCGTCCGAGGTGTCAAACGAACTAGTTGGTAGGCGGTATCGTGGCCGTCATGAAGCCTGACGCCAGCGCAACCCGCGCCCGCATCGTCGCCGCCGCTCGCGCAGAATTCTCCGAGCACGGACTGGCCGGAGCACGAGTGGATCGCATCGCCGTCTCCGCCAAGGCCAGCAAGGAACGCCTGTACGCCTACTTCGGCGACAAGCAAGCACTGTTCCGAGCCGTGATGGAGGACGGATTCACCCGATTTCTCGAATCGGTTCCGTTCACCGCCGACGATCTGGGGCGATACGCCGCCCGCGAGTATCTGCACTTCGCCGCGCACCCCGAGGAACACCGATTGCTGCTGTGGACGCAACTTCAGGGCGGCAAGGGCGCGGCAGGCGTGGAGAAGGTCCGATCGGTATTCGCCGAGCGACGAACGGCTGTAGCCGCGGTACAGAAGAAGGGGACGATCTCGGACGCGTTCACCGTCGACGACCTGTTCACCATGATCTTCGGCATCACCTCGTCGTGGATGACCGCGCCGGGTAACGACTGCGGAGCCGTCGACGACACCGAACACCAGCGTCGGGCGTCGATCATCGAGGGCGCAGTACGACGACTCTGCGCTCCGTAGCGTTGTCTATCGTTCTCTAGTTTTCAATCAAGAGAGACGAATAGTGGGGTAGCGGGGCCGGTTTTCCCGCAAACGCGCGCGCGTTTGTCAGACGCGCGCGATTTCGACACCGATCCTGTGGCAATTCCGAACGCGTCCGACGATTCCGCGCGCGTCTGCCGAGTTCACCGCCCCGCCAGAATTGCCGCCTCACGCTCGGCCGAGAGTCCGACGGGCGGCCGATCGTCCCTCATCGGCGTCCGTCCGTTCAGCGACTGCAACCACATCCACGTGTCGGCGATGGTCTCCTGAATCGGACGAGTCCGGAGCCCTGCAGCGAATGCCTTCGAGACATCGGATGCATGCAACGAATCGTGATCGACCCCCGGCGGAATCCAGATCGGGAGCTCCGTCCACGGCTGCACGCCTGCAGCGCTGAGTACGTCCGGCTCCACCCAGCACAGCCGAGCATCGGAGCGGGTGGCTTGGATGCAGGCCTGCAGAACGTCGTCGATCGTGGCATGACCTGGCCGGCTCACCACGTCGTACGCGCCCCCGAGACCCCGGGCCGCTGCATCCAGACTCCAGGCAACGAGATCGCGGGCATCGACATATTGCAGTGCCAGGTCGGCGGGACCGGGCGCGAGCACATCGCCAGCGCGCTCGATTCTGTTCAGCCACCAGGGAAGTCGGCCGATATTTTCGTAGGGTCCCAGGATCAGCCCGGCGCGGACCAGCAGCGCTCGAGCGCCGAACGCTGCAGCAGCGGCCTGCTCACCGCCGAGTTTGCATCGCGCATAGTCCTCGCCAGGCCCGTGGACCGTCGGCCAGGTCTCGTTCGCTCCTGCCTCGGGCGCGTCGTACACGGATCGGCTCGAGACGTAGATGTAGCTATCGACTCGACCGACGAGCGTCGCCGACGACCGCTCGACGGCGCTCGGCTCCCATGACCAGGTGTCGAACACCATGTCCCAGTTACCTTCTCGAATCGCATTCAGCCCACCGGTCGCGCGTCTGTCTCCACGGAGTTGGTTGACCCGGGGATCCGACGGGGTCGTGCCGCGATTGAGTACCGTGACGTCCCACTGCAGATCGAGGGCGTGTTCGACGGCGCATCGCCCCACGAAGTCGCTTCCGCCGAGGACCAATAGCTTCATGTACCCAGTGTGCCGGTCATCCGGTCCGCGCTGCCGTCGACCAGCCTGATGGGATCGCTGCTGACAGCAGAGCAGCTCCAGCTACACGGGGAGCGTGCTGTGTCCCGTCTCCTTGATGGTCAGCACCGTCGCAACACCGATGGCGCACACGCCCATCACCCAGTACGCCGGTGACATCGCGTTGCCGGTCGATTCGACCAACTGTGCGGCGACGTACGGCGCAGTTCCGCCTGCGGCGATCGTTCCGATGTTGAAGCCCAACGACACTCCGGTGTAGCGAACCGATCGCGGGAACAGTTCGGTGAACAGCGGGAACGCCGGAACCTGTACGACGCCATTGAGCACCATGTAGACGAAGTAGACGACGCCGACGATCAGAATGCTCGACGTGGCACCGAGAATCATGAAGACCGGTAGCGCGATGATCACGTAGGCCACATAGCCGAACAGCAGTACCGGTTTGCGGCCGAATCTGTCGGTCAGCATCCCGCTCAACGGAAAAGTGGCGCAGGCCAACGCAATTGCCACCGCCGACGTCCAGTACACCGAGTCCTTCGAGAACCCGAGGTCGTTGATCAGGTACACGCTGAAGTAGGTCAGTCCGATGTATCCGGATCCGTTCATCGCGATCGCGATGCCGACGACGCGGAGCACCGACCACGGTTGCTTCCTCACCACGTCACTCAACGGGCTCTTGGCTACCTCGTTCTTGGCTGCCATTTCCTCGAACTCCGGGCTGTCCTCCAGCTTCAGCCGGACACGGAGACATACGAACGCCAGGGGCAGAGCAAGCAGGAACGGGATGCGCCATCCCCAGGACGACATTTGTTCCTCGGTCGTGATCAGAGCGACGACCCCGACGACGGCGGCAGCGACGGCGAAGCCGAGTGTCGATCCCACCGGCGTGAACGAACCGAAGAATCCACGACGGTTCGGCGGTGCCGATTCGGCGATGTAGGTTGCGGCACCGCCGATCTCACCGCCCGCCGAGAATCCCTGGGCGAGCCGGACGATGACCAGCAGAACCGGGGCCAGCACGCCGACGCTCGAGTGCGTCGGCAGCAGGCCGAGAATGCCGCAGGCGACGCCCATGCACACCACGGTGATGACGAGGGCGTGCCGACGACCCTTACGGTCTCCGAGTCTTCCGAAGAAGATTCCGCCGAGCGGACGGGCGACGTAGGCCACGCCGAAGACCGCCAAGGTCGCCAGTATCGATACGCCGGGGCTGGTGGATGGGAAGAACAGCGGTGCGATGACGACGGCGAGGAAGCCGTAGACCGCGAAGTCGTAATACTCGATGAGCGTGCCGACACCTCCGGCGAGCGCAGCTCGGCGCGCGGTCGTGGTGTCCGCCTTGGGCGGTGCGACTCCTGCGCGGGAGTGTTCGGTGTTCGTCATCGCGCTGATCCTTCTGTGAGTGGTTGCTTGCTTCGTTGTTCGGAGAGAAGCAGTTCGTACGACCCTCCTGCTTCGATGACGGCGACGGTGCGGGCATTGGGTGGATGACCGGTGATCGTGGTGCCGTCCGCCTTCGACACCTCGGCCCGACGCCAGTCGAGTCCGACTACGTCACCGACGGCCACCGCGTCCGATATTCCGGGGACGGTGATCAGGGGCATACCGTTGAAGGTCTCGCCGCGCCAGAATCCGGGCGAGAACGATTCCGCCACAACGGCACTGATGCCCAGGTTGCGCAACGCCACCATCGGCGGATAGTGCGGATGTCCGTAGCCGAAGTTCCGCCCACCGACGATGATGTCTCCGGGGCGAACTCGATCGACGAAATCCGGGTCGTACGCCGCCATGCAGACCGATCTGAGGTGATCGGGGTCGTAGGACTTGATGTTCGCGACACCCACCACCAGATCGATGTCGAAGTCGTCGCCGAATATCCACGCGACTGCGCCGTCGATGACGTCGGGCGGGGGCGGGTATGCGCTCATGACCCCACCTGCGCGATCGTCCCGGCGAGGGCGCTGGCCGCGACTGTGAAGGGTGAACCCATGTAGATGTTGGCGTCGGAGCTACCCATTCGCCCTGAGATGTTCAGCACCCCGGTGGAAATGCAGTTCTCGCCGGCCGCGAGGGGCTTCTGGTATCCGAAGCAGAAGTCGCAGCTCGACACCGCGATATGCGCGCCCGCCGAACGCAGGATGTCCAGCAGCCCTTCGCTTTCGGCTTGATCGTGCACCTTCTGCGAGGTCGGCACCACGTTCAACTCGACCCCGGGTGCGACCGTCCGCCCGTCGAGCACCAGAGCCGCCGCGCGCAAGTCTTCGATGCGGCCGCTGGCACAGGACCCGATGAACGCCTTCGTGATCGGTATTCCGGCCAGATCGGCGGCGGTATGCGTGTTGGCGGCACGGGCCGAGCCGGGCTGCACCACTTGCGGAACGATGGTGGACAGGTCGATGGTGTGGCGGGCCGCGTAGGTGGCGCCCTCGTCGGGGAGCACGGGGCTGAACGCGTGCCGGGCGACGTCGTGGGCGTAGGCGAGCGACAGCTCGTCGGGTTCGAAGATCGCCGAGACCGCTCCGGTGAACATCGCCATCCCGCACAGTCCCTGGCGGTGGTCGATCTTCATCGACCGCGCTCCGGGACCACCGAACTCCACGACCTGGTGGGCGCACCCGTCCGCACCGACCAGGTCGATGATCGTGTGGACGAGATCGCGGCTGTCGACGCCGGGGCCGAACTCACCCACGAGGTCGAACCGGGTGGTGGCCGGGATGTCGACGTACAGCTGTCCTGTCACCCATGCCTCGATCAGATCGCGCCGGATGCCCCAACCGAGTGCGCCGAACGCACCGATTCCGCTGATGTGCCCGTCGAAGTGGACGAGAAAGTCTCCTGGCGTTGCGAGTCCGAGTTCGGCGGTGAGTTGATGACCGATGCCGCGGCCCTCGTGCAGTTCGATGCCGTAGAACTCGCACCAATCTCGCGTGATCTGGTGCACCTCTTGTTCTTTGGCGTTCTTCTTGGTGAGCATGTGGTCGATGAAGACGACGTATCGCGCCGGGTCGTCGAGTTCGGTGATGCCGAAGTCCTCGCGCATCTGCCGGAACATCACGTCGGTGTAGCCCGGGAAGTCGTAGGCGATCATCCGTGCGGGTCGCACGGCATGATTCTCTCCGGCGTGCACCACATCGGCATCACAGGTTCGGCCGAGGATCTTCTCGACCATCGTCAGTGCGTCGGAACTCATACCGATCACACCTTCGAGTCGGCGGGAAGGTACTTGCGTTGCGCTGCTTCGACTTCCGGAAAACCGATGAGATCGACGAACTCGTGGTGCTGCAGCGCGTCGGCGCTCACCTCCGCCGGGGCTTCTCCGCGTGCGAGTCGGCGCAGAGCCTCACGAGCAGCTCCGGTGGCAGCCATCAGTACCTGGGTCGGCAGTAGAGCGAGTCGAACGCCGATCTGCTGCAACACCTCCGGGGTGAACTCGCGCTCGGTCCACGTCGACGCGGTCAATGTCGCCATCAGTGGGACACCGACGGCGTCGTGACAGCGAGCCCACTCGTCGGCGGTCTCGAAGGTCTTCGTGACCGGCATGATCATGTCGGCACCGGCGTCGACGTATGCCGTCGCGCGTCGGATCGCGTCGTCGCCACGCGCATCGGTGCGGGCAATCATCAGGACGTGGTCCGGCAGCGAATCCCGCACTGCTCTGACCTTTCCCGACGCTTCCTCGATGCTGATGAGGTCCACGGGCTCGCCCACGCAGATGGGGCACTTCTTCGGCGAGAGCTGATCTTCCATGAAGACGCCCTGCACACCTGCGACGGCGAATCGACCTGCGGTCCGCGCCGCGTTGACGGCGTTTCCGTAGCCGGTATCGATATCCGCGACCAACGGTAGTGACGACGCCTCGCCGATGGTGCGCACCGCCTGGAGGTTCTCGGTCATCGTGTACAGCTCGGCGTCGGGGAGTCCGAGTGCGGCCGACACGGCGAAGCCGGAGGCACACAGGGCCGAGAACCCGGCCTGTTCGGCCAGCTTTGCCGTCAGTCCGTCCCATACGCCCGGGGCGTACACCAGGCCCTGTTCGGTCAGATCTCTGAGTGTCGCGGTCATGAGCACCATCCATTTCGTAATGCGGAACGTATTCCGAATTTAGAGTGGCTCGGATCACAAGTCAACACCGGTCGGTGCACTCACCGGTTCCGGTCGCTTCGTAGGATGGCGTCGACGCTTCAGCCGACCGGAAGGAACAACACGTGGACGTTCCCACCGAGTCCGATACCCACGCCGGCCGCGACATAGTCGGTGCCGTCGTCAAAGCCTGCACATTGCTCGATCACTTCGATACGACGCATCCGGTGTGGACGCTCAACGACCTGACGACTGCAAGTCGAATGAACAAGACGACCGTGCACAGACTGATGACCACGCTGATTCATGCCGGTTGGGTGGATCGAACGGCCGAAGGCTCGTATCGAATCGCCATGCCCGTGTTCGAGATCGGGTCGTCGGCACTGACCCAACTCGACATCCGCGGTGCGGCGCAACCATACCTGTCGGAGATTGCCGAAAAGTTCGGCGACACTGCATATCTCATGGTCCCAGCGGACGAGGGAGCCGTCTGCATCGATCGCCACGAAGGAAGCAATCCCCTGGTGGTTGCGGGCATTTCGATCGGTTCGGTACTGCCGTATCACGCCACTGCAGGCCCGATGGCCATGCTGGCGTTCTCCGCCCGGATACGCGACCGGTGGCTCGCCGATGACCTACCTGCGTTCACGGATCGAACACCGACCGCGCCGGAAGAGTTGCTCACCCGTCTCGAACAGATCCGGTCTCAGGGGTACGCACTGAGCAACTCGGATTACCTCACCGGTGTCGCGGCCGTCGGAGCACCGATCCTCGGACGAAACGGTGCGGTCGTTGCATCGATCAGTGTGGGCGGCCGAGCGGAGACCTTCGAGGGCGATGCCCTGCGAGAGAAGGTGGCGACGGTTCTGGCCTCCGCACAGAGCTTGTCCCGTGTGGCAGAAGCGCTACCTGCGCCAGGACGAGAACATTGAGTTATTCGTACATCTACCCGATCAGCTAGAGAGCCGAATACTCATCTACCGATTCGCTCGATCAGTCTCATGGCGTCGAAGGGTGCGTGTCCCTTGATGTCGTTGTCGAAATACACGTGGACGTCTCGGCCCGTGGCCGTCCAGTCCGAGATCTTCGCCGCCCATCGGTCGAGAGCGTCATCGGTGTAGCCGCTGGCGTACAGCTCCTGGTCGCCGTGCAGGCGGGCGTACATGAAATCGGCCGTCGGAGTGTCGACGTACGGATACTTACCTGCAGTATCGGCGACGACGAACGCAATATCGTTCTCTCGCAACAACTCCACGGCTTCATCGGTGGCGAAACTCTGATGCCGAGCTTCCACGCAGTGCCGAAGCGGCCGAGACGATGGCGGAGGCAGCAACACTCGATCCTCGGCGAGTTTGTCGTCGCGAGAATGGGCCAGAGTGACTGCAGCAGAAACTGTTCGGGGCAACACGGCGAAGAAATCCGCCACCTTCTGCGCGTCGAATTCGAGGTTCGGTGGCAACTGCCACAGGAACGGTCCGAGCTTGTCGCCCAGCGTCAACACGCCGGTGGCGAAGAAGTTCGCGAGCGCTGCCTCGACCCCGACGAGCCGTTTGATATGGGTGACGTAGCGACCGCCTTTGATCGAGAACACGAAGTCGTCCGGGGTCTCGTCGTGCCATTTGGTGAAGCTCGACGGCTTCTGCATCGCATAGAAGGTGCCGTTGATCTCGATCGACGACAGTTTCTCCGACGCGTACCCGAGCTCCTTGCGATGGGCCAAGCCCGCCGGATAGAAATCACCTCGCCACGGCGCGTACGTCCACCCGGAGATACCGATCAGAACTCGAGGTCGATGCGACGCGGGCATGAGCAGACTGTAGACGGGCAGTTCCCAGACGTTCGGCGCAATCGGCTGCAACCAGCTGGCACCACCATCACCGTCGGACCATAATCGGTTCCTATGCGGTCGGGTGGACGAGCGGTGGTGCTGACGCTGGTCGCTGCCGGCGTGTGGCTCTTCGCGACGCCGCAACTCGATCCGGGAACCACAGACTTCGTGGCCACGCCGGAGCCCATCGCGCCGGCTGCTCCCGCCGTCGAACCGCCGCCGCTGACGCTCGACGAGCTCTCGGCTCGGGTCGATCCCACCGTTGTCACACTGTCGGCATCGGCCGGCTTCACCGGGGTCGCGGGCACCGGCTTCGTCGTCGCGCCGGATGGAATCGTGGTCACCAACTTCCACGTCGTCGAGAACGCCACCGAGATCAGCGCAGTGCACATGGGCAACGGACTGATCTACGACGCCACCGTGCTGGGTTACGACAAGTCCCGTGACGTGGCGGTCGTGCAGTTGATCACCGCGGCCGACCTGCCGGTGGTCGAGCTTGCCCCGGACCCACTTCCCGAGGTGGGTGATGCGGTGACAGCCGTCGGGAATGCCTCGGGTGCAGGGGTATTGGTGCCTGCGCCGGGGGCGGTGACCGCCCTCGATCAGCAGGTGCGTACGCGCAGTTCGGTGGACGGGTCACGAAATACGTTGGAGCGGATGATTCGCGTCGATGCCGATGTGCGAGCGGGGGATTCGGGTGGGCCTCTGTTCGACGCCTGGGGCCGTGTGGTGGGCGTGAACACCGCCGGGTTGTCCGACGAGGCCCGCAACGGCACCGAATTCTCGCCCCCACAGGCACCCGAGGCGTATGCCGTCCCCATCGCCGAGGCGGTCTCGGTACTCGATCAGGTACTCGCCGGGCAATCGGGCGGCACGGTCCACGTAGGCCCCACACCGTACTTCGGTGTCTCGGTACGCGATGTGTCGGTCTTCGAGAACAGGCCGGCGATCGGAGCGGCCGTCGTCTCGGTGACCTCCGATTCCCCGGCCGAGTCCCTGGGGTTGTCCGCCGCGGACGTGATCGTGACGTTCGACGGCACGCAGATCGAATCCTCGTCGGACCTGTCGCAGGCACTCATCGGACGACGCCCGGGCGATTCCGCCGTCGTCGAATGGGTCGACGATGCGGGTGTGACCAGCTCCGGCACAGTCACTCTCGACGCCGGATTGCCGACGGCGTGAGGTCGTTCCGCAGGCTCCACTCCCGACGGCGTGAGGTCGTTCCGCAGGCTCCACTCCCGACAGCCTGGAGTCGTTCCGCAGGCTCCACTCCCGACAGCCTGAGTTCAGCCCTGCAGCACCGACAACACATTGCCCGCCGGGTCGGTGAACCATGCGATGAGCGGGCCGCCGTGTCGAAAGATTCCTTTCTCGTCGGTGCCCATGTCCGGATACTGCTCGAACACAATCCCTTTGGCGATCAGTGTGTCGACCGCACTGTCGATGTCGGCAACCGGGAAGTTCAGAATCGTGTACCGAGCGGGCACGTGCCCGGGACGTGGATAGATCAGCACGATCGCCCCGGCGGCGAGGTGCAGCTCGAGCATGCCCATCTCGTTCTCGGTGACCGTCAGTCCGAGGGTCTCGCCGTAGAACGCGCGCGCCGCCTGTAGGTCGTCGACCGAGAACCCGGAGAACGGCTGCCTGGTCAGTTCCAAGATCGTCATCGTCGAATTATCGCGCTCTCACGCGTGCCAGGGGCCGATATCCGAGTAGCGTGGATCTCGTGACTATTCGCCTCGGTTACCAGATGCCCAACTTCAGCTACGACGGTTCGGTCGCAGAGCTCTTTCCCCAGGTCATCGCGCAGGCGCGCGAGGCCGAAGCGGCCGGGTTCGACACCGCATTCGTGATGGATCACTTCTACCAACTTCCCGGAATCGGCAAGCCCGACGAGCCGATGCTCGAGGCCTACTCCGCTCTGTCCGCCCTCGCGACGGCCACCGACACCATCCAGCTCTCCGCGCTGGTCACCGGAAACACCTATCGCAATCCCGCGATCCTGGCCAAGACCGTCACCACACTGGATGTCGTCAGTGGCGGTCGCGCGATCCTCGGTATCGGTGCCGGCTGGTACGAGCTCGAGCACCAGAGCTTCGGACTCGAGTTCGGCACCTTCACCGACCGTTTCGAGCGACTCGACGAGGCCCTGCAGATCATCGAGCCGATGCTTCGCGGCCAGCGCCCCATGTTCGACGGCCTCTGGTACCAGGTGGAGGACGCGATCAACGAGCCTCGCATCCGCGACGATCTGCCGATCATGCTCGGTGGCGGCGGCGAGAAGAAGACGTTCGGACTGGCCGCACAATTCGCCGACCATCTCAACATCATCTGCGACGCAAACGAATTGCCCCGCAAGATCGCTGCCGTCCAAGCGCGCTGCGAGGAGGTCGACCGCGACCCGAAGGACCTCGAAACGAGCTTCCTCGCGTTCGTCATCGTCGACGAGGACGGCGACAAGGCCAAGGAACTGCAGCGCGAGTTCGTGCTGAAGCAGGGCCTCGACCTGACGAACCTGTCGGAGGAGGACGCGGCGAAGGCCACCGATCGCCACTTCTGCGGAACCCCCGACGACGTAGCCGAGCAGGTGCAGAAGCGCGTGCTCGATCACGGCATCGACGGCATCATCATCAACCTGATCACCAACGGACACCAGCCGGGAGCCGTCGAACTGGCAGGTAAGGCCCTGAAGCCGCTCGTCTAGATTTTTCTCCAGCGGTAGCCGCGGGGGCGCGTGCAGTGGCATAGTTCCCCCGTGGCTCAGCTGAGGATGAACGGGCACCGTGTCTTGGTCGCCGACCTGACCGGCGATTCCCTGCGCGCGATGTCGGGTTCCATGGTGGCGTACGAGGGTGACGTCACCTTCAAGAACGCAGGCATGGGCGGCGGCGGCGGATTTCGCGCCGCACTCAAACAGAAGGTGACCGGCGAGTCGCTGTCGCTGATGGACGTGTCGGGCAAGGGCACCGTCTACTTCGCCGTCGACGCTCAGGACATCACTCTCGTCGAGGTCCAGGGCGACAACCTCCACGTCGAATCCTCCCAGTTGCTCGCTCTCACAGGGCAACTGCGCACCGACGTCAAGTTCTCCGGCCTTCGCGGCGCATCGTCGGGGCAAGGTTTGTTCACCACCGTCGTCAGCGGATCGGGAACGGTGGCATTGCTGTCGAAGGGTGGGCCGATCATCGCCCTCGCCGTCGACCCCCAGTATCCCTTGGTCGTCGATCCCGACGCGTTCGTTGCCCACCGCGGCCAACTGAATCAGAGCTTCGTCACCGACGTCACGTGGCGCTCCGCCATCGGCGGCGGCAGCGGCGAGGCGTTCTCCCTCCGTTTCGACGGCCAGGGCGTCGTCTACATCCAACCCGAGGAGCGCTGACGTGCCGCTCGAACTCGTCAACAGCAAAGTCGTGAAATCCGTTCTGGCACCCAATCAGAGCGTGCTCGCGCGTCGTGGATCGATGCTCTACTACACCGGCGACGTACGGTTCGTTCCGCACTCGATGGGCGGTTCGGCCGGAGCCATGCCGGGCATGGGCGGCATGGCGGGGATGGCAGGCCGGATGATGGCAGGCGAACACGTGGCGATGATGGCCGCCGAGGGTCAGGGTGAGGTCTTCTACGGCCACGCCGGGCTGTACATCGAGGTGATCCATCTCGACGGGTCCTCGATGCTCACCGTCGAAGCCGATCGACTTCTGGTGCACGACGGCTACCTTCAGAGTTCCATCGTGGCCCTGACCTCACAGGGCGGTGTTCGCGGAGCGGTGCGCGGCGCGATGACCGGGCAGGGTTTGTTCACGACCCAACTGACCGGTCAGGGCAGCGTCGCGGTTCTCTCGCACGGCGGCGCGACTCCGCTGCAGGTCGGACCGAATCACCCTCAGGTCGTGGTGGATCCGCAGGCGTACGTCTGCCACATCGGCAACATCAACGTCGACATCTCGGCGAACGTCGGGTGGCGAGACGCCGTCGGCAAGGGCAGCGGTGAGGCGATTCAGCTGAAGATGACCGGTATGGGCACCGTGTGGGTGCAGGCGTCCGAGCAGAAGTTCTGAGGAGCAATCTCATGGGTCTCGACATCCACACCCCGTACACGCTGCCGGTCAACGACAACGTCCCCGGCAACGACTACGCGTTCTGCGTCGAACTGGCAGGCCAGCCGTGGTTCACCTCGAAGGGCGCGATGATCGCCTACTACGGCAACGTTCGCTTCGAGCCGCTCGGGCAGACCTCCATGCCCGCCATCGTCGCGGCACGGTTCTCGTCTCCGCTGTACTCGAACGACTGGGTACTGGCGCGGGGCCAGGGCAAGCTCATCCTCGGCGACCGCGGATTCAACATCAACAGCTACGACCTCGACGACGGCAACCTCACCATCCGGGCGTCGAATCTCCTTGCGTTCGAGCCGACTCTGGATCTCAAGCAGTCCATCGTCCCGGGATTTCTCACTCTGCTCGGAACCGGCAAGTTCCTGGCCTCGTCCAACGGCACCGTCATGTTCGCCGAGCCGCCGCTGCGCATCGACCCGGAAGCGCTTGTGGGATGGGCTGATTGCCCGTCACCCTCGCATCACTTCGACGCCGACTGGATGCAGAACTTCCTCGGCGCGGCGCGTGGATTTCTCGGTGCCAACAGCGGCGAGGAGCGCCAGTTCGACTTCACCGGTGCCGGCACGGTGCTGATCCAATCGAGCGAGAAGGTTCTCGACGATTCACATCTGTTGCGGTACGTCGAGTCGCAGACGGTCTCGCTCGGCCAGAACTCCCTGAGATCTCTGCACAACTCGATCGGAGCACGACTACAGCAGGGCGGCGCGTAGTACCTCGACCACACCGGCAGGGTTGTCGGCCATCATGACGTGCCCGGCATCGGCGACTCGTACGACCTCGACTCCAGCGCTGATCAGTTCGGCCTCCCGACTCGGCGGGCCTGTGCGATCTCCGTACACGAATACCCTGGGGACAGTTGCCGACTCGAGCATGGACCGAATCGTCGGCTCCGGTCCCACACACAGCCCGACCGCAGTGCGGTGAAGGGCGACCGGATCGGCAACGCGCAGGGTGGACGCCCACTCCGGATCGGCGTCGACGATCAGCTCGGCCACACCGGTGTCGACGAACTCGCTCTCCGACTGCCGGGCGATCTCCACGCTCGCGGTGCCGTCCCACGGCAGCAGATTGGGTTCGAGCACGATCAGTCGACCCACCAGATCCGGCCCCCGGTACGCGAGCACGGTGGCGATCGATCCACCCAGGCTGTGGCCGACGAGGTCGACCGAGGTCAGATTCCGCTGATCGAGCAGGCCGGCAACGGCAGCAGCATGGTCGTCGAGAGAGTAGCCGATGTCGTGCGGACGGTCGCTGAATCCGAACCCGAGCAGATCCGGCAGTACCCGTTCCCTGCCCTCGAAAGCAATGTCCGCGGCGATCGCCCCGAACGCCGGGACGCCCGCCGAGCCGAGCCCGTGCAGGAACACCATGGCCGGATCGGTGCTGCCCGGCAAGGTGAACGTTCGGACGCTCGGCGGCTGTTCGGGAAAAACGCGCATACTGGAGTATCACCTGAGGAGGTACAGCCATGGCCAACCAAGGACCCTTCGGATTCGGATCCGACGACTTCGACAAGTTCGCCCGTGAGGCAACCGAGGGCCTGCGTGAGGTGGTCGGCTCGCTGTTCGCCTCCGGCACCGGGGCACCCAAAGCTCCGCCGGAGCCCGAAACCACAGGTCAGAAAGGTGACGGAGTCTGGGCGATCTACAGCGTCGACGACGCCGGCTCACCGCAGATCGATCAGCTCTACGCCACCGAACTCGATGCCCTCCGTGCACACAAGGACAACACCGACCCGCGTCGACGCGTCCGATTCCTGCCGTACGGCGTGAGCGTCAGCGTTCTCGAGGACTGAATCGGGTGCATCGGGCCGCGCTAGGCGCGGCTGGCTGCACCCGATTCACGCAGGCTCGACTCCAGCGAAGCCAACGACGCTTCGAGGAACTCGGCTGGTACCGCCGGCAGTCCACCGACATGGGCTCGGACGGCCTCCGGGGTGTCGGTCCAGTCGTAGGTGAGAGTCACCGTCGTTCCTTCGTCCGCCGCCGCCAGGTCGTAGCGCCACCACCACCCGCCATGGTCGACGGACCCATCCTCCCTCCGCGCTCCCGGCAACCACGCGATGGTTCGATCCTGCACGTACGCGATCACCAGGTTGTGCACCACGTAGTGGCCACCCGCAATCTCGTGAAACATGTTGATCGCGAAGACTTGTCCCATTGCCGTGATGCGATCGGCATCCACCGCCGACCGCACCCAGTCGCCCGGTTCGGTGTCCTGATGTCGGTTGGGGTCGGTCAGCACGGCGAAGATCTCGGCGGGGCTCGCGGCCATCGTTCGGTTCACGACAAGACGCTCCCGGACGGCGTTCATGCGAGCACCTCGCGCAACGCCCTCGCGAATTCGGCGGGATTCTCACCCGTGAAGGCGGAGTGGTCGCCAGGAAGCACCGCCGCTTCGGTGCCGAGGAGTGCCGCGACGGCGTAGGCGGCGCGAGCAGCGATCTCCTCGTTCGATTCCGCACCGACCGCGATGACGACGCGGGTGTTCGCGGCCTTCACAGCGTCGACGTCGGGCAGGAAACTCACGACCCCGCCGCGCATGTTCGCCATGAGCGGGTCGGTACGGTGGCCGTCGTCCTCGGTGGGCAACCCGAACTCCGACGGATCGGGCGCGGGGCGCTCGAGGTACTGCGAATCCAGTTCTCCTCGGTGCATCACCAGTGCGATGAACTGGGCCATCGCCGGTCCGATGCCGGAGGCATCGTAGGTGGCGACGATCCTCGTACACACCGCGTGCAGTGCATCGTGGTCCGGAAGTGCTCCTCCCGCAGGCGGTTCGTGCGCTATCAACGTGCGCAGATCTCTCGGGTAGCGCGCGACCAGGGCAAGTGCGTTGACCGCCCCTCCGCTGGAGGCCAACATATCGACCGGCCCCACTCCCAGGTTCTGCAGAAGGACGTGGAGATCGTCGGCGTGCTGCGCCGGTGTCACCGCCGACGTGGGATCGTCCCGCGTGCTTCGACCGGTGTTGCGCGGGTCGTACGTCACCACCGTTCGATCCTGGAACTGCGCGGCGAGAGCGGCGAAGCCCCCGGCGTCCATCGGCGACCCGATCAACACCAGTGGAACCGAACCGGCAGACAGGTCTCCGCGAACGTCATAGGTGACGGTTGCCCCGGGAACATCGATTGTGAATGTGTTCATGCAAAGACAGACCACTCCTGGGCCCGAATCTCATCGGTACCGATCGCCGCCGCAAACCGCGATCCGGCTATGCGAGTCGTTCTCGAACGGAGGATTCGCAGGTTTCCCGGTTGCGTCTGCGGCTCTGCGCCCGAAAAGTGCCAAACGGTCTATTTTGAGGCAGACTCTGATCCGAACGATGCCACTCGACGACGAGGATCCTTCATGCGAACGACATTGCGCACCTTGACCATTGCTACGGCCTGCGCAACCCTGGCCCTTGCTGCCCCTACGTCGGCCCTTGCCGCCGAGCCCGGAGACATCACGTTCTCGTTCGCTGTCGACGGAACCAGCGTGACCAACACGATCACCAACACATCGGGCACGGTGATCGGTTGCGGAACATCCTTGGCTCCCGCCCCGAACGGCATACTGCCTCCGGTCGGCGAGGTGATCGGAAACGGTCAGTCGCTGTACACCAACGGGGACACTCAGCCGGGCACGACGGTTCAGACGATCGCCGATGTTCCGGCGGGCTCGTATGTCGCCCTCGCATCCTGCACGTCCACCGAAGGCGAGACCACAACCGCGTGGATCTCCGACTACCCCGGGCTCGACGAATTCTTGACTCCGCTCCCGTGGACCTCGTACAAGGTGCAACAGGAATCCACCGTGGTCACCGTCGAGACCGCCTCGTCGTTCCCCGGCAGCGGCAGCGCGTTCGACTGAGGTCAGCCGAGAAAGGCCGCTACCGCATCCGCGGCCTGGTCGACGCCTCCGTGTGATCGCACCTCCGCACTGATCTCGGCTGCGCGCGAGGTCAATTCGCGCGCGCCCGCGACAGCGCCTGCGAGGCTCGCGGCGGTCACCTTCTCGAATTCGAGGTGCACGCCGACGCCGAGTTCGGCGAGCATCGCCGCGTTGCCGAATTGATCGACCGCCTGCGGGACCGCCACGGTCGGTACGCCGAACCACAGGGCCTCGGTGCACCCACCCATCCCGGCGTGGGTGATGAACACCGTGGCCGAATCGAGCACGGCGAGCTGCGGAAGATGTTCGTGCAGTTCCACATTGGCAGGGATCTCGCCGAGCGCGGCCGGATCGACGCGTCGGCCGATGGAGATCACCACGTGCCAGTCGGTGTCGGCGAAGGTCTCGATACACAGTCGGTAGAAGTCGGGTCGCTCGTTGTAGCCCGTACCGAAGGAGATGTACAGGATCGGTCCTTCGGGCGCGGTCCAGCTGCGGTCGTTCAGGCGTACCGGATCCAGGCACGGTCCGACGAACTGCACCGAGTCGGCCACCCGATCCGCGTTGGGTTGCATCACTCGTGGAATCAGTGACAGGCAGTGCGTCGGATAGGTGATCCACTCCCAGGGATCGGCGTCGATGTCGTTGTCTCGCAACCACGATGCGTAGGTGTCGCGATACGCAACGCCCGTTGTCGACTCCCGAACAGAGGTCATCGCATCACCGAGATCCGCGACGTATCCGTCCCACGCCACGTAGGTCGGCGAGAGTTGTACGGCCGTAACGCCGTAGCGCACGCCGAGTACGGGAGCGGTCATTCCGCCGATGTCGTAGAGGAACAGATCCGGCTGATCGTCGTCGTAGAACGCGGTGAGCACGGGATACGACGCAATGGCCTCGTCGAGGAAGACCTGCATCGCCGCCGCCGGATCGTCCGGCCACGAGCCCTCTCCGTCGGGAAGTATCGAGGAGAACGGCACCACCTCGACGCCCGCGGGTTCGACCACATGCCGCAGAGAGTCACCGACGGCATAGGTGACGCGATGCCCTCGCCGGACCAGCTCGGCAATCACGGCCAGCGATGGGTAGATGTGACTGGGGGCAGTCGTGCCGATCATGGCGATGTGCATGATTGCCACCGTAGAGCCCACTCGGGGCAGCGAGCTAGTGGATTTCGTTGGCGATCAGATCCAGCAGGCCGGGGAATCGATCGTTGAGCTCCTGGCGTCGCAGCGTCACCTTGCGACTGTTGCCTCGGTCGACCTGGAACACCAGACCCGCTTCGCGCAGCACGCGAAAGTGATGCGTCAGAGTCGATTTCGTGACGCCGAGCTCGAACGACATGCAGGTGCGCTCGGCACCGTCGTCGTCGCCGACGAGTTCGGTGACCACCTTGCGGCGCAGTGGATCCGCCAGTGCAGACATCACTGCACCGAGTTGCATCTCGTCGGGTTCGGGGTGCCCGTTCTCGTCCGCCATCGACGCCACCTTTCGGTAGGTATGACTTGCGTCGTACCTTCAAACCTGTTCTAGTACGAAAGTCATCGTACCTACGTCAGCGCAGGGGGATCCATGAGAGCGGTTCTGCCGGTCGTACTCGCGGCACAGTTCGTCGTACCGATGTCCATCTCGGGCACAGCCATCGCGATCCCGGTGATCGCTGTCGATCTCGGCTCCGACCCGACGCAGCTCCAGTGGGTCGTCAACGGCTTCAACGTCGCGTTCGCGCTGTTCACCGTCGTCTGGGGTGCGGTCTCGGATCGCATCGGACACCGCACGTCGTTTCGCATCGGCGTCGTACTGACTGCCGTCGCCAGCCTGGTCAGCGCTCTGGCGTCCTCGCTGCTTCTGCTCGACGCCGCGAGGGTCCTCGCCGGCACGGGTGCCGCGGCGGTCCTGGTGGGCTCGACGTCGATTCTCTCGCTCCATTTCCAGGGGACCGAACGAGCAACCGCGTTCGCCCTGTTCGGCACCGTGAACGGACTGGGGTTGGCACTCGGGCCGACCATTTCCGGACTGCTGATCGCCGTGCTCGATTGGCGAGGAGTGTTCGCAGCTCAGGCCCTCGTTCTGCTCGTCGCGGCCGTCGGGACGCTGGCTCTTCCTGCCGTGCGAAGCACATCCACACCATCGAAACTGCCGGATTTCGGCCTGCTGCGAAACCGCCGCTTCCTCGCGCTGTGCCTGGTCCCGGTCGCCGGAGCCATCGGATTCGTCACCCTGCTCACCTACTTGCCCACCGCGCTCGGCGCCGTCGCGTCCCTGACTCCCGGACGAGCCGGACTGTTCATGCTGGCGATGACGATTCCGGTGCTGATCGCCCCGCTGGCGGTCGCCAGGTCCATCGTCGTCTTCGAGGCCGTCACCCCCGACCGTGTGATCCTGACGAGCCTCGGCTTCCTGGTTCTCGGAAATCTCGGCATGCTGGCCCTGCAACCCGGCCTGTCGCTGGCCGCCGTGGTGGTCCCGATGATCGTGTTGGGGCTCGGTTTCGGGCTCCCGATCGGTCTGGTCGACGGCGAAGCGCTCGCGGCAGTTCCGCCGCACAGCAGCGGCACCGCAGCAGGAGTACTCAATCTCTTCCGCATCGGTGGCGAGGCCGTGATGGTCGCCGGCTACGCCTGGCTGCTGGCGATCTTCGTCCGGGACCGGGTGCCCGACGAAGCCGACGCCGAGGCAGCGGCGGCCGGGCGGCAAGGGTTCGCCGACGCCTACGCCCATGCCTTCACCGAAGTGATCGCCCTCGTCGCGGTGGCCGTTGCCGTCACAGCAGCACTGATCATCG
Source organism: Rhodococcus sp. 15-725-2-2b (assembly GCF_002259075.1). Classification (NCBI taxonomy): domain Bacteria; kingdom Bacillati; phylum Actinomycetota; class Actinomycetes; order Mycobacteriales; family Nocardiaceae; genus Rhodococcus; species Rhodococcus sp. 15-725-2-2b. Next base: position 393,005 of record NZ_NPFL01000006.1, read on the forward strand.
CGCTTTCCCGGACGGCCAGATCCGACGTATCGTCGGCGAATGTCCTTTCTGCAGCCGGTGACCCTCACTGACGATCTCGTGACCCTCGAGCCGCTGAGCCACGATCACCTCGAAGGTCTGTGCGACGCCGCGCGCGACGGCGAGCTGTGGAACCTCTGGTACACCAGCGTCCCGAAGCCCGAGGAGATGGCGGCCGAGATCGACCGTCGACTCGGGCTGCTCGACGCGGGCACGATGCTTCCGTTCACACTGCGTCGCAACGACACCGGGCAGATCATCGGAGCGACGACATTCTGCAACGCCGACGCCACCAACCGTCGCGTCGAAATCGGATACACCTGGAATGCCCGCTCCGCGCACGGAACCGGCACCAATCCCGCGAGCAAACTGCTGCTGTTGACGCATGCGTTCGAGGAACTGGGATGCATCGCCGTCGAATTTCGTACCCACTGGATGAACCTGCAATCGCGGACGGCGATCGCGAAACTGGGTGCCAAGCAGGACGGGATTCTGCGCAATCATCAACGCATGTCCGACGGTTCGTTGCGTGACACCGTCGTGTTCTCGATCATCGAATCCGAATGGCCAACCGTCCGCAACGAACTCCGCAGGCGTACCGCACGGTAGGTTGACCCCATGCGTGTGGATGGGCGGGACATTCCCGTAGCGGGAAGCCTGCTTCAGCCGCTGGTGCGAAGAACCAGCGACATCATTCGGGTCGTGTCGGCCTCGGCTCTGCTGGGCGTGGTGATCGCCGGTTCGCTGATCACCAGAAATCAGTGGGATGCGCTCGAGCAATCGGTGTCGAACATCGTCGGTGTGCTCAGCCCCGACCAATCCAATGCGGTCTACATCATCTACGGAGTCGCCATTCTCGCGCTTCCGTTCGGCGTCCTGATCGGACTGATCGCGGGCCGCAAATGGAAACTGCTCGCCGGGTACGCGGCCGCGGCACTGCTGGCCGCGCTGGCGCTGTCGATCACCGGAACCGGGATCTCCACTCCCACCTGGGACCTCGACGTTCCCGAGCGGCTCGACACGTTCCTCGCGCAGTTCCTCGACGATTCGCGCTGGATCGCGATGTTGGCTGCGGCGCTGACGGTCTCCGGCCCCGGTCTCCCCGCGAAGTGGCGTCGGGCATGGTGGACGCTGTTGCTCGCGTTCGTACCGATCCACCTGGTCGTCTCCACCGTGGTTCCGGCTCGCTCGATGCTCGGACTCGCGGTCGGCTGGCTCGTCGGAGCCGTCATCGTGTTGCTCGTCGGCACACCGGCGCTGGAGGTTCCGCTCGACGCGGCGGTTCGTCTGTTCCACAGCCGCGGTGTCACCGTTCGCAGCTTCACCGTCGTCCGTCCGGCCGGCCCCGGCCCGTTGGTGTTGAACGCGCACACTCCCGACGCCGATGTGGTGGTCGAGTTGTACGGGCAGAATCAGCGCAGCGGCGGTGCCCTGCGCCAGTCCTGGCGGTGGATCACGCTGCGCGGCAGCGAGACTGCGCCGTTGCACGCGTCGATGCGTCGGGCAGTCGAGCATCGCGCCCTGATGGGTCTGGCCATCAAGGGGTTGGGAGCGGCAGGCAGTCACCCGTTGGCGGTGGCAGCGCTCGACAGAGGATGGACCCTGTACGCGCACAGTCTGCCCATCGGTGATCCGGTCGAGGCCGAGCACGACGACGCCACCCTCGGCGCTCTGTGGTCGGCCCTGAACACCCTGCACGAGAATCAGATCTCCCACGGTGACCTGCACCGTGGCGAGCTGAGGATCCACGGCGGCAAGGCCCTCTTCTGCGGTTTCGGCCACGCCGAACTGGGTGCGTCGGATTCCCAGATGCAATCCGACGTCGCGCAGTTGTTGCTCACCACGGCAGACCTGTTCGGCTCTCAGCGCGCCGTCGCCACCGCCGTCGACGTACTCGGCTTCGACACCGTGATCGCGGCCTCGGGTCGATTGACCAAGTCCGCCATCCCGCCTCGTATTCGCCAATCGGTGCTCGACGCCGACAAGACGATGAAGGCGGTTCGGCTCGAGGTTCTGGAGCAGACCGGCACCGCCAAGATCGAGGCCGAACAGGTCACCCGATTCAGCCGCAACCAGATCATCTCGCTCGTGTTGTTGATCGGATTGGTCTACGTCGCGTATCCGTTCATCAGTGCGGTTCCCGCGTTCGTCACCGAACTCGGTTCGGCCAACTGGTGGTGGGCTCTGCTCGGTCTGTCGGTGTCGGCTCTGACGTACGTCGGTGCCGGAGCCGCGTTGTGGGCGTGTGCACTGGGCAAAGTCAGCTTCTGGAATCTGACGGTGATGCAGGTCGCCAACACGTTCGCGGCAACCACGACTCCCGCGGGTGTCGGCGGACTGGCCCTGAGTGTTCGGTTCCTGCAGAAGGGCGGGCTGGGAACGGTCCGCGCGACGGCTGCCGTGGCGTTGCAGCAGTCCGTCCAGGTGATCACGCACGTGAGCCTGTTGATCTTCTTCAGCGTCGTCGCAGGCACGTCGTCCGGGCTCTCGAACATGGTGCCGGGCAACACCGTGCTGTATCTCCTCGCGGGTGCGGCCTTCGGTGTCGTCGGTACGTTCATGTTCGTACCCAAGCTGCGCCGCTGGCTGAAAGTGGCCGTCCGACCGCAGATCAAAGAGGTCCTCGGTGAACTGGGCGAACTCGCCCGCGACCCCAAACGCTTCTCGATCATCATCCTCGGCTGCGCGGCGACGACGTTGGGTGCCGCGCTCGCCTTGTGGGCGAGCATCGAGGCCTTCGGCGGCGGCACCACGTTCGTCACGGTCACGGTCGTCACCATGATCGGCGGGACTCTGGCTTCCGCAGCGCCGACGCCGGGCGGTGTGGGTGCCGTGGAGGCAGCGCTCATCGGCGGTCTCGCGGCCTTCGGCGTTCCCGCCTCCGTCGCCGTCCCGTCGGTCCTGCTCTATCGCGTCCTGACCTGCTGGTTGCCGGTGTTTCTCGGGTGGCCGACCTTGCGGTGGCTCACCAAGCGAGACATGGTCTGATTGGTCCGATTCGGGGTGCGTGAACACCGCGAGTGCTAGCGTTCATGCAGGTGGGGGGCCTTATTCGACGGAGGGCGTTGCGATTTCCGATCTGGGAGAGTTCATCCCCACCGCCGAGGAGCGTTGGGTTCGTCTTTTCATCAGCGGAATGACGCTGACGTTCGGACTGGCCGGGGTGCTGATGATCCCGGCGGGGCAGTTCTCCGGTTCGGCCTCGATCGCGGTTCTCCTCGCGTCGGCCACCACGGTGCCCGTGGCCATCGCCTGGTACCTCCGTCCCTGGACATCCCCACGCCTGGCCATGGCCTACATCCTGTACGCCGATGTCGGCATCGCCTCGGTTCTGTTCGCCTTTCGGACCCACTTCGACGCGATGCCGGGTTGCGCGATGTTCGCGATCGTCGCCGCCTTCATCGTCGTCGGAAGTTCCTACCGGATGATGATGCTGCACCTCGCCGTCGCGACCGTCACTCTGCTGACGCTCGGTGTCCTGGCCGTCGTCGATGGTGCCGATCCGTGGTCGGCTGCGTCCCGCATCGTCACCATCGGTTCCCTGTACGCCGCCCCCTTCATGATCAAGGCCTACATCGGGCAGCTCCGACTCAAGGCCGCACGGGCGCTGCGCGACCCGTTGACCGGCCTGTGGAATCGCCGCGGTCTGCTGGACACCGTGGACACCCTCGGCGTCTCGCCTTCCGAGGCAGGCGACGCCGTGGGGGTGACGGTCCTCGACATCGACCGTTTCAAGCAGATCAACGACAGATTCGGGCACCCCTCGGGCGACGCCGTCCTGATCGAGGTCGCCCGACGCCTGTCCGAGGCCGTGGGCGATCGGTCGGCGGTCGCACGACTGGGCGGCGACGAGTTCGTGGTTGTCCGAGCCGGAACTCGCGAGGAGATCATCCAGTCGGACAACAGGATTCGAGCCGCCCTGGAGGAGACGTTCGACGGACCTCGGTTCACCACCAGCCTCGGATCCGCGGTCGAAGCACTCGATTCGGAGACCAGCATTCACGTCCTTGTCAGACGATTGATCGCACTGGCCGACATAGAGATGTACCGATTCAAGTCGCGAACCTCCGGGAACGCGGTGTCGTCCGATCGTCTTCCCGAAACGAACTCGCACGAGCAGACGCGGATCCGGATCGACGAACTCATCGCATCCGGCGGCCCCGATATTTTCTTTCAGCCCATCTGCGAGACCGTCACCGGATCCGTAGTCGGCTTCGAGGCGCTCTCGCGCTTTCCCTTCGGTGCCGGATCTCCGCTGTCGTGGTACCGCGACGCCACCGAGGCCGGCATCGGCCCCCGCCTCGAACGAGCCGCACTCGACAGGGCGCTCGACGCGATGCACGAGCTGCCGCCGGGATCGTTCGTCTCGCTCAACGCATCGGCCGACACCATCCGGACGACGAACCTGCTCGATCGACTACGTCCGCACCTGGCGTCGCGGACGTTCTATCTCGAGATCACCGAGCACGAGCGTGTCGACGACTACCTCGCGGTCACCCGAGCCATCGACACCCTCCCCGCTGCGGGAGTGCAGATTTCCATCGACGACGTCGGTGCCGGATTCGCCGGTCTACGTCACGTGATCGAACTGCGCCCGGACATCCTCAAAGTGGACTACGCGCTGGTCCACGGAATCGACCGTGATCCCCTGCGGCGAGCGGCCGCGGCCGCGATCATCGACTTGGCCCGGCAGATCGACGCCGCCGTCATACTGGAAGGCGTCGAGACCGAAGGGGAACTGCAGGTGGCGAACGAACTCGGGGCCGAGATGGTCCAGGGCTTCCTCACCGGCCGACCGGAACCGGCGTCCGCGCACTCCCACCGACGAGTGGCGACGTGACCGAACCTTCCGGGATCAGATCGACGAATCGACGGTGAACTTGGTCAACGACGGCGCTGCGGCGAGCAGCGGCGGCAATTCGACGATCTTGCCCGGACCCGCGCGGAACTCGCGGTACTTCGCATCGGCCTCGACCGACTCCCACGTCTCGTAGGCAATCACGTGCGCCTCGTTCTCCTCGTCGACCCACACCTCGACTCCGAGGCAGCCCTCGAATGCGCGAGTATCGGCGAGTACCGTCCGCACCAACGAACGGGCCTCGGCGACGGACTCGGGCTTGAACGTCAAATCCAACAATGCAATGAGAGCCATGGCCTTCACAGTAGTCATCTCAGCCGAAGTGCCAAGTAGAACTCGATTCTGTCCTCCAGCCGCGACAGATCACGACCGGTGAGTTCCTCGATGCGCTGGATGCGATATCGGACGGAATTGACGTGCATGTGCAGCTGTTCGGCACAACGCGTCCAGGCACCGTTGGTGTCGAGGTACACCGACAGTGTCTCGACGAGATCGCTGTTGTGTAAGTCGTCGTAGTCCACCAGGGGAGTCAGCAGCCGCGAAGTGAACATGCGTCGCACGTCACCCGGAACGTTGGCGAGAAGTATTGTCAGCGTTGCCAATTCGTCGTGTCCGACGACACTGCAGTCCGAGCCACGGCGCTCGGCGAGCCGGCGGGCGTAGCGCGCTTCCTCTATCGCACTTCGGATGTCGACGGGCTCGGTCGGTGCGCTGACACCGATCGAGGTGCCGCTACCGATCAGTCCCGGCGCCAGCGTGCGGACGGCTCGCCGAACGGAATCGGTTCGGTCGCTTCGCGCCTCCACCAACGCGATGGCCTCGTCGTCGACGATCCCGACCGTGATCTCCAACGGTGCCAGCACTTCTCGCAGCAACAGACGTAGCTCACCGAGCCGCAACGGCTCGCCGGATGTGGCCACAGCCACTGCAGCGTAGCGTGTTTCGGTGTCGAGTCCGATAACGTCCATCTGGGCGAGGACGTCGGCGGGCGTCGCGCCCCCGACGATCGCGCGCACGAACTCCTGGGCCAGAATTCCCGACCCCGAGAGACGGTCGTCGACGCGTCCGCGCTCCACGGCCACGATCGACGCCAGCTGCCCGGCCAGAGACAGCCTCGGTGCATCCCATGTCTGCCAATCGCTTTCGAATGCCACGAACCAATCCACGACCCGCGGTGCGGACTCTCCATCGACGGCGAACACCGACACACGCTGCTCTCGGCAGTACCGCGGCAGCCGCACCGACGTCATGAATTCCTGCGCCACGGCCTCGGTGTCCGGCGGGTTGTCGGATCCGGCGAGTACCCGTCCCGACGCAGTGACCACCCAGCAGTTCATGCCCAGATCGGAACTGACCATCTCCAGCAGCGGGCCCAGTCCGCCGCCCGGGCCTGCGCTCGCCACGAGGCGTCGATGCCGGTCGAGCACGAGACTCAGGTCCGATGCTCTCGCCGTCGACAGTTGTCGAACGACACTCTCGGTGACCGTGGCGAAAGCGATGTCGGCCGGAACACGAAAGAGCGGTAGCCCGTGTTCGAGGCACGCGTCCACCAGATCGTCGGGTACCACGCCGTCGTCGGATGCCGCGAGCGCTGCGATGCCGGCCTTGGACACCGCCCGCACGAACGTCATCGAGTCCTCGGGGCCCGTCCGCCACATCAGACCGGTCAGCACCAGCTCGCCGCCGCTGAGATAGCGGCTCGGATCGAGCATGTCGGTGGTCACGACCCATCTGATCGTCGGATCGAAGTGCTCGGGGGTGACGATCGGCTGCAGTTCCAGATCGGGAAGATCAGCCAGATCACGCAGCCGCACGGTGAATCGACCTCCTCTTCGTAGGATCCTCCAAAACCTACACTGTGATCGGCGTCATACTTCGTCGTTCCTGTCTCTCGCTCGTATCGCGCCCGGCGGCTGTACTGGGTGAACTTGATATGCAGACAGCGAGCGGAGAGCAAAGATATGCAATTCCTGCGACCACAGACCTGGAGCGACGCGTTGGCCGCAAAGGCCGACGACGTCGACGTGGTGCCCATCCAGGGCGGCACCGACGTCATGGTCGAGATGAACTTCGATCTGCATCGTCCGGGGGGATTGCTGGACCTGAACCCGATCACCGAGCTGACCGATTGGGAGCAGCTTCCCGACGGCACTCTGCGGGTGGGTGCCGGTGTGCCGTACGTACGCATCATCGCCGAGCTGGGAGACAAGCTTCCCGGCATTGCCCAGGCGTCCCGCACGGTCGGCTCGCCGCAGATCCGCAATCGCGGCACTGTCGGGGGCAACCTCGGTGGCGCGTCCCCCGCCGGTGATCTGCACGCACCCCTGCTTGCGGCGGGCGCAACCGTCGAGGTCGAATCGGCCGAGCGCGGCGTGCGCATGATTCCCGCGACCGAGTTCTACCTCGGCGTCAAACGTAATTCCTGCCTGCCCGACGAACTCATTCGCGCCTTCCACGTGGCACCGGCAGCAGGGCCGCAGTACTTCTCGAAGATCGGCACCCGCAATGCCATGGTCATCGCCGTCTGCTCGTTCTCGATCGCACTGTTTCCACAGGAGGGTCGCGTCGGTACCGGTCTCGGCTCCGCTGCGCCGACGCCGCGCCGGGCTTACGATGCCGAGAACTACCTCGCGGCCGAACTCGAGTGGGACGGTGCTCTCGATCCTCGGGTGTCGGAGGAGTTCGGCCGATTGGTCAGTGCGGCAGCAAGTCCCATCGACGACGTACGTGGCACTGCCGATTACCGCAAGCACGCCCTGTCCGTGATGGCCCGGCGAACACTGGGTTGGGCATGGCGGGACCTCACAGCCGCACGGAAGGTGGCCTGAAACATGCGAGTCAATTGCACCATCAACGGTAAAGACATGGAAGCCGACGACGTCTGGGAGGGCGAAAGTCTGCTGTACCTGCTCCGCGAGCGCATGGGACTACCCGGGTCCAAGAACGCGTGCGAACAGGGCGAATGCGGTTCGTGCACCGTCTATCTCGACGGCATTCCGGCCTGCGCCTGCCTGGTGGCGGCCGGTCAGGTCGAGGGCCGCGAGATCCGTACCGTCGAGGGTCTCGCCGAGGGCGACAAGCTCGACCCGATGCAAGAGGCGTTCGTCGAGTGCGGAGCCGTTCAGTGCGGATTCTGCACCCCGGGACTGGTGGTCCAGGCGCACGACCTGATCGAGCGCGTTCCCAACCCGTCGGACGTCGAAATTCGCGAATCTCTCGCTGGAAACCTCTGCCGCTGTACCGGATACGAGAAGATCCTGGATGCAGTTCGGCTCGCTGCTACACGAAAGGCCGAAGCCGAATGACCACGGTGATCTCGGGTGCGTACATCGCACCCATCGTCGGGGACGAAATCCCCTCCGGATATCTCGTTGTCGAGGGCACCACGATCAGCGCCATCGGCTCGGGCCCCGCACCGGTGATCGCCGGGGCCGAGACGATCGACGCGACGGGTTGCCTCGTCACCCCCGGCCTGGTCAACACCCACCACCACCTGTACCAGTGGGCGTCCCAGGGCCTGGCCAAGGACAACACGCTCTTCGAATGGCTTGTCGCCCTGTACAAGCCGTGGTCGAAGATGGACGCCGAGGTGGTCGGGGGAGCCGCAGCCGCCGGTCTCGGATGGCTCGCCAAGTCGGGCTGCACCACCAGCACCGATCACCACTACATCTTCCCCAAGGGCCGAGGCGATCTGTTCGCCGCCGAGATCGATGCCGCACGACGCATCGGCGTCCGATTCCAGCCGTGCCGCGGCTCGATGGACCGAGGCGTGTCCGACGGCGGGTTGCCGCCGGACGAGGTGGTCGAATCGCTCGACGACATCCTCGCCGCGACGGCCGAGGCCATCGACACCTACCACGACGCGTCCTTCGGTTCGATGCTCCGCATCGCGGTCGCACCGTGCTCGCCGTTCTCCATCAGCAAAGAACTGCTCGTGGAGTCCGCGGGCCTCGCCCGCGCGAAAGGTGTTCGCCTGCATACGCATCTGGCCGAGACCCTCGACGAGGAAGAGCACTGCCTCGCTCAGATGAACTGCACCCCGGTCGAGTACATGGAGCAGGTCGGCTGGCTGGGTGACGACGTGTGGTTCGCCCACGCGGTACACCTGCACGATTCCGATATCGCGAAGATGGCGGCCACCGGTACCGGTACCGCTCATTGCCCGAGCTCGAACGCACGACTCGGCGCGGGCATCGCTCGTATTTCCGACCTGCTCGCCGCAGGCGCGCCCGTCGGCCTCGGCGTCGACGGCTCCGCATCGGCCGAAATGGTGCCGTTGGCCGGCGAAGTCCGTCAGGCGATGTACATGCAACGAGCCAAGTACGGGCCGACCGCACTGACGGCGCGTCAGGCACTCGAGATCGGAACACTGGGCGGAGCAACGGTACTGGGACGGCAGAGCGAGATCGGTTCGCTCGAGGTCGGCAAGCTGGCCGACATCGCGATCTGGCGCACGGACGGTTTCTACTCGGCCGTGGACGACCCCGTCGTCGCGTTCGCCTACGGACAGACACCACCGCTCGCGCGGTTGATGGTGGGCGGTCGCACGATCGTCGAGAACGATGTCCTGACCAGCGCACCGCAGGACGAAATAGGCCGCGCCGGAGCCGATGCGCACCGTCGCCTGATGAAACTCGCGGAGGACGTGCTGTGAGCGCCCCGACCACCACACCCCGGCAAGCTCCCGCCGACATCCCCGCACCGGGACGCGGTCGCGTCGGAGACAGCCCACTGCGACCCGACGGCACCCTGAAGGTCAAGGGCGAGTTCGCATATTCGTCGGACCTGTTCATCGACGGCATGCTCTGGGGCGCAACGCTTCGCAGCCCTCATCCCCGGGCGAAGATCGTCTCGGTCGACATCTCCCAGGCTCTGGCGACTCCCGGCGTCGAGGCCGTGCTCACCCACGACGACGTGCCGGGACGCAAATGCTTCGGACTCGACCACACATGGGACCAGCCGGTGCTGGCCTTCGACGAGGTGCGGCACGAAGGCGAACCGATCGCACTCATCGCCGCCGATCATCCCGAAACTGCCCGGCGTGCAATGGAAAAGATCGTCGTGGTCTACGACGTGCTCGAACCCCTGACCGATGCCCGGCGCGCAGCCCTCGACCCGAACTACCCGAAGGTGCAGGAACGCGGCGGAGTGGCCCGCCATCAGCCGGTTCGCGTCGGCAACGTCGCAGCCGCGCGGGCGACCGCGGACGTGATCGTCAGCAGCGACTTCGCCGTCGGGATTCAGGACCAGGCATTCCTGGGACCCGAATCGGGACTGGCTGTTCCGGCCGAGGACGGCGGCGTCGACCTGTACGTGGCGACCCAGTGGATGCACAACGACCTCGCGCAGATCGGGCCCTGCCTCGGACTGCCCGAGGAGAAGATCCGGATGACGCTCGCCGGCGTCGGAGGAGCATTCGGTGGCCGCGAGGACCTCTCGATGCAGATCCACGCGGCGATGCTCGCCATGCACACGGGCAAGCCGGTCAAGATCGTCTACAACCGCTACGAATCGTTCTTCGGACACGTGCACCGCCACCCCGCGCAGATGCACTACGAGTACGGTGCGACTCGCGACGGCAAGCTCGTGTTCGCCGATGTCGAGATCATCCTCGACGGCGGCGCGTACACCTCCGCCACCCTCAACGTCGTGGGCAACGCCGCCTCACTGGGCGTCGGACCATACGTCATCCCCAACATCGAGATCGACGCGTACGGGGTGTACACCAACAACCCGCCGTGCGGCGCTATGCGTGGATTCGGCGCAGTACAAGCATGTTTCGCGTACGAGTCGATGATGGACAAGCTCGGCGAGGCCTGCGGCATCGGTCCGGTGGCGATCCGGCAGATCAACGCCGTCAGCCAGGGATCGATCCTGGCGACCGGCCAGGTCATCGAAGCGCCCGCCCCGCTCGCCGAGATGCTCGCCCGAGCCGAGGCGATGGAACTGCCTGCTCCCGTGGACGCGTCGGACATCCGTAATCTGCCGGGTGGGGCATCGCAGACCACCCACGGCGAAGGCGTCGTACGCGGGATCGGTTACGGCGTCGGCATCAAGAACATCTGCTTCTCCGAGAACTACGACGACTACTCCACCGCGCGCGTTCGACTGGAGGTGATCGGTGGCGAGGCAACAGCATTGGTTCACACCGCCGCCGCCGAGGTCGGGCAGGGACTGGTGACGTTGGAGGCGCAGATCGCACGCACCGAGCTCGGCGTCACCAAGGTCGTCATTCACCCCGCCGACACCAAGGTCGGCAACGCCGGATCGTCCTCTGCGTCACGGCAGTCGTACATGACCGGCGGGGCAGTCAAGACCGCCTGCGAGGCCGTGCGCGAGGCGGTGTTCGTCCTGGCCGGCCTGTACCTGGGTCGCGCGGTGGCAGACCTGAGCCTCGACGGCGGCAAGATCGTCTCGGCCACCGACGGTGTGCTGGCGACGATCGAGGATGTACTCGGCGACCGAGTCATCGAGCAGACCCGCGAATTCCACCATCGCCCCACCAGCGGAATGGATCCGGTCACCGGACAGGGCGCGAGCCATACCCAGCTCGCACTGTGTGTCCATCGCGCCGTGGTGGACGTCGACGTCGAACTCGGCCTGGTCAAGGTCGTCGAGATGGCGGCCGTACAGGACGTCGGCAAGATTCTCAACCGCCTCTCGCTCGAGGGCCAGATCCACGGCGGCACAGCGCAGGGCCTCGGTCTGGCGGTGATGGAGGAAATAGTCGTCGTGGACGGTCTGGTGAAGAACCCGTCGTTCACCGACTACCTGATTCCGACCATTCTGGACATGCCGCCCATGAAGCTGGACATCCTCGAGAACCCGGATCCCCTGGCACCGTACGGTCTTCGCGGTGCGGGTGAGCCACCCACCCTCTCGTCGACGCCCGCAGTGGTCGCAGCCATCCGCAATGCCACCGGGCTCGCGTTGACTCGCGTGCCCGTTCGACCCGAACACATCATCAACAGCTGATCCGAGTTCCATCACCATTCGACGAAACCTTATCCGGCACAACCGCACCGACGCCAAATCCCCCGGCACGTCGGCCCGGCCCCACGCTCGACGAGGTTGATCACGCCCTGGGAGGGCCGATCATGACCGACGTACGCACATCCAGCACTCGCCAAAGTGGGCGAGGTCGATCCCAGATCGACAAGTTCTTCGACATCACCGGTCGCGGTTCGACGCTCTCACGCGAAATTCGCGGTGGCGTCACCACATTCGTGGCCATGGCCTACCTGATCGTCCTCATTCCGCTGATCATCGGTGATGCCCGCGATGTCACCGGTGCCACGCTCGATCCGGCTCAGCTGTCGACCATGGTGGCATTGTCGGCCGGTCTGACGACCATCCTGATGGGGGTCGTCGGAAACGCGCCCCTCGCCATGGCGGCCGGCCTCGGGGTGACGCCCATCGTGGTGTTCCAGGCAGCCCCGTACATGACCTGGCCGCAGGCGATGGGACTGGTGGTTCTCGAGGGCGTCGTCATCGTGGTCTTCGCTCTCACCGGCGTGCGTCAACTCATCATGGATGCCATACCTCTGGTCCTCAAACAGGCGATCGGTGTCGGAATCGGCGCGTTCATCGCGCTCATCGGACTCGTCGACGCCGGGTTCGTCGGGCACCACGAGTCAGCAGCCACCGCGGTCACCCTCGGCACGTTCGGCAAGCTCGCCGGCTGGCCCGTGTTCGTCTTCTGTGTCGGCCTGATCTTGATGATCATGCTGTTCGTGCGGAAGGTGCCGGGTGCGATGCTCATCGGAATCTTCGTGGCCACCAATCTGGCGATCGTCCTGAACTCGGTGTTCGACATCGCACCGGAGGCCTGGGGACCGGTTGTTCCGAAGGTGCCCGATTCCATCGTCGCCACACCACAATTCGACCTGCTGTTCAACGTCGACCTGTTCGGCGGGTTCGCTCGGGCCGGAATCGTCACCGCGTCGGTCGTTCTGTTCACTCTCGTTCTCTCGGGCTTCTTCGACGCGATGGGTACCATCCTCGGAGTCGGTGAAGAGGCCGGACTGGTCGACAAGCAGGGCAGGATGCCCGGCCTGAGCCGCATCCTCACCGTCGACGGCATCGGTGCCATCGTCGGTGGTGCGATCAACGGATCTGCGAACACGGCCGTTGTGGAGTCCGCGGCGGGGGTCACCGAGGGTGCGCGAACGGGTCTCGCCAGCGTCGTCACCGGCGGATTGTTGACGAGCCTGATCTTCTTCACTCCGCTGGCCGGCGTGGTTCCGGTCGGTGCCGCGGCCCCGGCCCTGGTTCTGGTCGGTGCGCTGATGATGACGCACGTACGCAAGATCGACTGGGAGAACACCGAAATCGCGATCCCGGCCTTCCTGACCATCGTGCTGATGCCCTTCACGTACTCGATCACCGTCGGAGTCGCGGCGGGTGTCATCGCGTACACCCTCGTCCGCCTCGCCAAAGGCAAAGCGCGTCAGACGCATTGGCTGCTGTATCTGATGTCGGGCATCTTCCTGATCTACTTCGCCCTGCACCCGATCGAAGAAGCGTTGGGAATCTCGTAACGTGAAAGAGATCGTCGATCGTCTGACCGCCTGGGACCACGCGGGTGTTCCCTACGCGGTGGCGACAGTCATCGCGGTGTCCGGAAGTGCTCCACGACTTCCGGGTGCCGCGATGGCGGTCTGCGCCGACGGTGAGGCCGTCGGCAGCGTCTCCGGCGGCTGCGTCGAAGGAGCCGTGTACGAATTGTGCCAGCAGGTTCTCGAGACCGGCGAGTGCAAGCGAGAGTCGTTCGGCTACAGCGATATCGACGCCTTTGCGGTCGGCCTGACATGCGGGGGTGTGATCGAGGTCTTCGTCCGCCTCGGGCCGCCGCGGTCCGTACTCGCGGCCATCGCATCGGATACTGCAGTGGCCACGGTGACGGTGCTCTCCGAGTCCGGGGAGTCGCTCGCGGTGTCTTCGACGGCAACGATCGGCAGCACCGGTTTCGCCGACGTCGACGCGGTGGTCGTCGGTGAGGCGCTGGCGATGTTGGACTCCGGCGGTATCGGTATCCGGTCGGTGCGGTGCAGGCCGGACCTCGATGTGTTCGTGCAGTCGTACGCAACCGCCCCGCGGCTACTGATCTTCGGAGCCATCGACTACGCCGGAGCGCTCGCCCGCGTGGGCAAGTTCCTCGGCTACCACGTCACGGTGTGCGACGCGCGGCCCGTATTTGCGACTGCTGCACGGTTTCCCGACGCCGACGAGGTGGTGACCGAATGGCCGCACAGCTATCTGGCGCGGACGGCAGTCGATGCCCGAACGGTGATCTGCGTGCTCACCCACGACGCCAAGTTCGATGTGCCGCTGCTCGAAGTAGCGTTGCGACTGCCCGTGGCGTTCGTGGGGGCTATGGGATCGCGCCGGACTCACGACGATCGCGCGGCCCGGTTGCGTGACGTCGGATTGACCGAGCAGGAGCTCGCACGCTTGAAGTCTCCGATCGGTCTGGACCTGGGAGCCCGAACGCCCGAGGAGACTGCGCTGGCCATCGCGGCGGAATTCGTCGCCGTGCGACGCGGGGGTAGTGCGCTGCCACTGACACGTACGGCCGGTCCGATTCACCACGACGGGGCGGACGCCAAGTACGCATAGTTCGATGCGCCAGGGCTCGGAGCCACATGCGGTATCGCTGCCGCGGTTCATCGACCGTCTCGCCAAGGCCGCTCGGCCCATTCCTGATTCGGGGCATCCGTAAGCCGACTCCTCGATTATCGGGCTCCGCTCGGCGATCAGAGGTTCTGGTTGTAAAAGTTCGAGAGCCTGTCGACTGCCTGATCCACATACCTCGGCTCGTCGTACATTTCGTAGTGGCCGGCACCGTCGACGATGAGCAGGTCGACGGGGTTCGGGGCCATGTCCCACAATGCCATTCCTGCTTCGTACTGGCCGGTGTTGCCCTTCCGACCGGCGATGATCACTTGGAGGGGTTGGGTGAGCAGCGGATCGACGAGGTGAAATGCGTCGTAGCCCATCAGAAGTGAATCGCTTCGTGACAGTCGGCCGGTTGGTAGAACGTTCGTGGCTGCCGCGCGGGGTCCGGTAAAAGGCGATCGCCTGAGTGCTGTCGATGTCCGTGATACCAAGTGCAACTGCATCTTCGGGAGTGTCGGGCAGCCAGTTCACGCGCTCGACCGTACCTGCGGCCACGTGCGCTGATCGGGCCGCGGCGAGTTCGTCGAGGGCTACGGCTGGGCCGTTGAGGGCTGAGCCCGCGCGCCAGGCCGCTCCGATGTTGCTCGCGACGACGGTGCCGACGGCTTTGATGCGGTGGTCGGTGCGGGCCGTGTGGACTGCGTATCCGCCTCCAGCGCAGATCCCGAGGGTTCCGATGCGTTCGGCATCGATCATGTCGAGTTTCGTTACTTCGTCGATCACGTACGAGATGTCCTCGCCCCGACGGTAGGGATCTTCGAGATCGCGTGGTTCGCCGCTGCTCTCGCCTTGGTAGGCGGGGTCGAACGTGATGGCTGCGATTCCCCGGCGGGCGAGCGCTGCTGCATAGTTGGCACCGATCTGCTCCTTGACGCTGCTGCCCGGCGTGGACAGCACGATGAGTGGATGCGGCTGCGTCTGATCGAAATTGCTGGGTAGGTGGAGATCGGCTGCCAGGGTGAGGGTGCCTCGAGGGATGGATAGATGCTCGATCATGAAAGCGTCTCTCGTATTCTTGTTCAGCTTCGCAATGCATGCAAAGCATGATTGTTCGATATGAAACTAGTACGAAACTGTACCAGTTGAGGAGGGCGCATGCAGTCGACCGATTCGGCACAGTTGTGGAAATTGAACCACCGGCTCTTGACGCGAGTGATGAACGCGGCAGCGCCGCAGTTCGACGATCTCGGGATCGAGACCAAGGAGTTCTTCGTTCTCGACGAGGTGGACAACTGCAAACACCCCGCCGAGCTGGCCGCACAATTGATGCTGCCCAAAGCCAGTGTCACGGTCTATCTTCGTGCACTTGTCGCCAAAGGCTTGGTTACCCGAGAGATCGATGAAACCGATCTACGTCGTCATCGACTATCGACAACGACGGAAGGCCGGCTGGTCTTGGAGCGTGCGCTTGCTGCTCTGGCGAAAGAGTTCGGCGCGATGATGGACAAGTTGGATGAACAAGACAGAGCCGACTTTCGGAGGATCCTGCTGTCGATCGTTACGAACGACTAGTCGAGCCAGTCTCGTCAGGAGAACTGTCCGACGCAGTCGGGCCGGGTTGCCTCGCGAGTTCGCTCGGCTTGCGAGACCAGCGCTGCGTGCCGTTTCAGCCGCCGGAGCCGATCACTGGTCTCGGAAGTGCTTGTAACGCAGGGTTTTTTGGACTCAGCGGCGCTCATACAAGCTTTCTGGTGAGCCCCTCGGTTGCCTCGGCTGTGTACGACATCGTGATCCTTGGCGTGACGCCGATCGATTGACCCACTCTCGTGACCAATACGGTTCAGAGATCCAGGAAGACGACGCCCGGTCGTAACCTGATCGCCTCCGGCACGGATCACTTCGCCGGACCCTGCACGAAACAATGCATTCAGCGGCCTTGAACCGCGGGCTTTCGTTTCTTGTCGGAGGGTCGCGATACTCTTTGTTCAGTTCGAACATGCGTTCTGAATTGTTGCTCACCGGGGGGTGAATGGGGATGGCAGTACCGACCGTGTCGCTGGAGGCGTTGACCGCGGCCGCGCGTGCGGAGAATCGGCAGGCCGCCCGCAAGATCACCGCCTGTTACGAGGTTCATCGGAGCTGGATCACCCTCGACACCGAGCACAAGCAGTACAGCCGATACGGGCGCACCGAAATGGCGGTCGCGTTGGGATGTTCGGCGACGGTCGCCGAATCGTACGTCTCGATCGCCGTCGCTTTGCACACCCGATTGCCACTGTTGCGCGCGGCGTTCGAGACCGGTGAGGTCGACCTTGCGCGGGTTCGGACGGTATGCCGGATCCTCGACAACCTGAGCGACGACATCGTGAAGAAGGTCGAGGACGAGATCGTCGAGGCGGCCCACCGGTTGTCACCGGGCCCGCTCGAGAAGGAGATCTGGGACATCCTGCTGCGGGTCGCACCCGAGGAGGCAGCAGCGTTGCGGGAGTTCGCGAAGAAGTTCCGCACCGTCACCTACACCCCGGCCGGGGAACTGGCCCGCATTCGGGCGGAGTTGACCGCACCCGAAGCCGCCGCCGCATGGCAGCTGCTCGAGGAGATGGCCGACACCCTCTGCCCGAAAGACCCGCGTGGGAAGAAGGAACGCCTGTGCGATGCCTTCATGGCCCGCATGCACGGCGAACCCCGCCTGGAATGCTTGTGCCAAAGGGAGAACTGCCCGAAGAAGGATGCGGTGCTGCCGGATCGGCGGGTGCCGCTCACGATGATCACCGTCGACATCGCCACCCTGATCGGCCTGCTCTCGAACCCTGCGTATCTGGCCGGTCATGGTTCCATCGACCCCGACCTCGCCCGGGAACTCGCACGCAACAGTCAGTGGCAGGTCCTGCTGACCGAAGCGATCACCCTCGCCGAATCCCTCGGCCTCGCCGTCCAGAACCCGGAGACAGGGGAATGGGAACGAACACCGAAAGAGCAAGAGCAGGAGTCGGACCCAGGGTCGGCTGCGACATCGGACACGGACACCGACAAGTCAGCGCCAGCGGGCGCCGTTCCGGGCACGGCGGCGGGGGCGGTACCGGATTCGGATGCGGATGCCTCTGCGGGCACCGACACGACTGCCGAGACACCCACGGACGCGAACGCAGGTGCAGGTGCAGGTGCAGGTGCAGGTGCAGGTGCACAGAATGCATCGACGGCTGATTCGAGTGCGGAGACAGCTTCGGCGTCGGAACCAACCGGGCCCAGTTCTCCTGCACCCGAACACAGCTCGCCGGCAGGAGATAGGGTCGATCAGGTCGACAATCCGGTGCCTATCACCGAGCCCGCGACCGACCCGGCAGCAGCTACCACCCCAGGCTCAGGCCCAGCCCACAAGCACGCAGCAACAACCGCTTCGGCGGCTATAACCAAGCCGCCACCGGAGCCGTGTAAGGCGACCGGCCCAGAGCCAGTGGCGTCACCAGCACCCGCACCGACTTCGTCGACACCTGTCCAACAGAGGCCGACCGCTGATCCGGCGCCAGATACGAGCGAAAACCAATCTCCCACTGCACCATCCGATACCACCAGGAACCACGAAACCGGCAGTGACGAGGAAACTATCAGTGGATCCGATCCCACACCGATCGGTAGTCCGGCACCGAGTACTCGCCCAGGTGCGGGTACCGATACCGAGGATCGACCTCCGCGCCGCCTGCAATCGTTGACCTCAGCCGCAGCGCTGTTCTGTACCCACACCCCTGTCGGCCGGGGCACACGGCACAGCTCTGCCCTCGACCTGCCCTCTGCGACCCGGCGCAACAACCGCACGATCCACACACCGGTAAGCCGCACACCCGGCGACCTCTATCTCGGCAACGCCTCCCTTGCCGCCGCACTCGAAGCCGCCATCGCCGCCGACCCCACCCTCGGAAAGTCGGTACCCCGCGACCCACTCACCGACCGGGCCCTGATCTACCGACCCGACACTCTCACCAGCGCAGCGGTCCGATTCCGCGACAAACACTGCCGCTTCCCCGGCTGCCACCGCCCCGCCGCCCGCTGCCAACTCGACCACGTGAACCCGTTCGACCACAGCAACCCTCTCGGCGGCGGCTGGACCACCGTCAACAATCTGCAATGCCTCTGCGAATACCACCACACCGTCAAAACCGCCGGCTACTGGAAAGCCACCATGCTCCCCGGCGGAGCCATCCTGTGGACATCGACATCGAAGACCACCCGAATCACCCTTCCCGCCAACGGCACCGCCGTCCCCATCCTCGGAAACGACCTCAGACCACACATCCCCACCCAACCGAAACGATCCGGCATCATCGCCTACCCCAACCCACCCGACAACCAGGAGCAGGAGACAGACGACACGGCAGCACCGCCGTTCTAGGCGCGCGCCAACAAACGCCCGGTCGAGGATTCCGATCCCGCGATCCAGGACCGCCGCACCACACCCGACAGCCCGAGTCGGTCGTACGCCGTCACCGGATTACGGTGGTACAGCTGCGCGACGTCGACGGTGAACCGTTCGTCGGGTGCGAACACCACAAGATCTGCAGCGCAACCGATATCGATGCGTCCGCGATCGGCCATACCGACCTGATCGGCAGTATTCGTGGCCATCCACCGCACGATGTCGGTCAGTGCGAACCCACGGGCACGCGCCTCCGTCCACACCGCAGCGAGCGAGACCTGCAACGACGCGATCCCGCCCCACGCATCACCGAAGTCTCCGGTGTCGAACCTCTTCAGATCCGGCGTGCAGGGGGAGTGGTCGGTGACGATGGTATCGATCGTGCCGTCGGACAAACCCTGCCACAACAACTTTCGATTGCCGGCCTCGCGGATCGGCGGGCAACACTTGAACTGGGTGGCGCCCGCCGGCACTGCTTCCGCATCGAAACACAGGTAATGCGGGCAGGTCTCGACGGTCACCCGCACCCCGTCGCGCTTCGCCGCCGCAATCATCGGCAACGCATCGGCACTCGACAGATGCAGAATATGCACCCGGCACCCCGTCCTCCGCGACAACTCGATCACCTGCTCGATGGCCCGGTTCTCGGCGGCACGTGGACGCGATTCCAAGAATCCCGAGTACTCACGACCCGTCGCCGACGGTGCCTCGGCGATCACCTCGGCGTTCTCGGCGTGCACGATCATCAACCCGTCGAACGACGCGATCTCGATCAGAGCTTTCTCGAGCTCCGGAATCGTCAGCGGCGGAAATTCGTCCACGCCCGACGCGAGCAGAAAGCACTTGAAGCCGAACACCCCCGCCTCGTGCAGCGGCCGCAGCTGCTCGACATTTCCCGGAACGGCACCACCCCAGAAGCCGACGTTGACGACCGACTGATCCGCCGCCACCCGCCGCTTGATCTCCAAGGCCGCGACGTCCACCGTCGGCGGGATGCTGTTGAGCGGCATATCGACGATGGTCGTGATGCCTCCCGCGGCCGCGGCTCGGGTCGCGCTGGCGAACCCTTCCCATTCGGTGCGCCCCGGCTCGTTGACGTGCACATGGGTGTCCACCAAACCCGGCAGCAGCACCTCGTCCGGCCCCAGCTCGACCGCCACCTCCGCGGACGCGCGGGCATCCACGGAGTCGATGGCCACGATTCGGCCGTCACGAACGGAGATCGAGGCCGCAACCTCCCGTCCGCCGATCACCGCCCGCGACGCGCGAACAAGCAGATCAGACTGCACTGGAGACACTCTGGAGCTCCGAGGACTTCCACGCGATGTCGGCCGCATCGAGAGCTTCGGCGTCGAGCTCACCGAACAACCGCAATCGGGACAGTCCGCCGTCGGGGTACACGTCCAGTCGCAGGTGTGTGTACGCGTCGGCCTCGTTCAACAGGAAGCGATGGCGGGTGTCCGGCTGGACGGCGGTGCGGGGCAGAATCTCGGTCCATGCCGTCGGGTCCGTGATGTGTCGGCGACGAGAATCGATGGCGCTGAGTCGAATCCACCCCGGTGCGTTCCCGACGTAGTAGCTGGTATCGACCTCCACGTGGCGCGGGGCACCGGGCGATGCGAGAGCGAACACTGCGAAATCGTTGCCGCCGTTGCGTCGTCGAGAGTTCTCCCAGCCTTCGCCCATGTTGCGAGCACGCCCGGGCAGGATGATGTTGGCCGGCGAGGAGTAGAAGGCGTCGGAGCACTCGGTGAGCCGAGCGCCGTTCTCCGCGGCCAGCAGGTCGACGGTGCCTGCGAGGAACCGCGGATCCTGCACCACCTGGCCGTGCACACGGAACCGGGCGACGCCGCCGTCGGGGTAGATCGACAGACGCACATGCGTCCACCGGTGCCGATCGGCCACCTCGTACCTGTTCGCGGTGTCACCGGCCGCCGGGGACTTGTCGACGATGGCGTGCCACTCCGCATTCTGCACATCCTCGATGGACGGATAGCCCTCGATCGACGCAGCCTCGACGGACACGAACGGCGGGTAGTTGCCGGTGAAGTGAGCGGTGTCGACCACGACGCCGTGCACGATGCCCGGGGCGCCCAGTCGCACGATCGCCCAGTCGTGACCGCCCTCGTCACGGCGACGGCGAGTCTCCCACCCGTCGTACACCTTTCCCTTGTGGCCGAAGTCCGCTGGATCGAACAGCGGAGCATCGGGCTTGATCAGGTTCTCGCGCTGGGCGAACAATTCGTCGTTCGCTGCGGAGACGCTGCCGCCGAGCGCCCGAGATGCCAGATCGGTCAGAGTGGTGAAATCGGTTCCGGTCATGAAGTTCCTTCCAAAATGTGTGTGGTGGCCAAGGTTCGGCCCACCTCGTGCAACAGCCGGGCCGCGTCACGCATCGAGATCCGAGGGTCCGGCTCCAGCTCGGTCAGTGCATAGGAGGCGGTGATTCCGTAGGGACGCAATCGATCCACACCGACGGTGCTCCGTCCGGCGACGGTGATCACCGGGACACCGGCTGCACGTGCGGTGTTCGCGACACCGATCGGTGCCTTGCCGTGCAGGCTCTGCTCGTCCAGCGAGCCCTCACCGGTGACGACCAGATCGGCCGACGCCAGAGCGCTACCGAAGTCGATCAGTTCGAGCACCGTCTCGATCCCCGGCTTGGCCGCGGCACCCAGTACGGCCATGGCACCGAAGGCGGTTCCGCCGGCCGCCCCTGCGCCCGCCAGGCCGCTGAGGTCACGGCCGATTGCGTTGCGCACCAGATGCGACCACTGCCGCATGCCGTGTTCCAGATACAGCAACTCCTGCGGTCCGGCACCCTTCTGCGGGCCGTAGACCGCCGCGGCTCCGGTGACACCGAGCAACGGATTGTCGACGTCACACGCCAGCTCGAACACCGCGTTCCGAGCCGACGGCATCAATCCGCTCAGATCGAGGTGGACTGCACCGCGGAGCGGACCACCACCGCGCGCCACCTCGCCTCCGCCGGCATCGAGGATGCGCGCACCGAGCGCGACGAGCATGCCCGCGCCGCCGTCGGTGGAGGCACTGCCCCCGAGCCCGACGACGATACGCCGCGCACCCGAAACAGACCCGGAACCTGACTCGAGCGCGTGCGCGATTACAGTACCGACACCGAATGTGCTCGCTCCCAACGCATCCGGCTCACCGCCGGGCAGGAGCTCGAGCCCGACCGCCGACGCCAGCTCGACAACAGCGGTGTCACCGCGACGGGCATACGACGTCTCCACCGGCTCACCCGTCGGCCCCGCGCACGTGACGGCCACTCGATCCCACCCGGCGGTGACGGCAGCGTCGACGGTGCCGTCACCCCCATCGGCGACGGGCAGGCACACCGTCTCGAGGGACGAGTCGACCGAGAGCATCCCCGACGCCAACGCCCGCGCGACCTCGGCCGCCGACAGCGAGCCCTTGAACTTGTCCGGAGCGAGCAGAATGCGCGTCATCTCTAGTCCAGCAGAAGCAACGCGGTCGGCGCGTCGGACGAGGTGGTTGCCAGCTCCTCGAACTCGCCGACGTTGTCGATCTCGGTGCCCATCGAGATGTTGGTGACCCGCTCGAGGATGATCTCCACGACGACGGGAACCTTGTGCTCGTTGGCCAGAGTCCTGGCCCGCACCAGCGTCTCGCCGATGAGGTCGGGATCGGTGACGCGAAGCGCTTTGCAGCCCAATCCTTCTGCCACCCGAACATGGTCGACGCCGTAGCCCTTGGGGATACCGGGCTGCGTGTCCTGTGATTCCTGAGTATTGATGTTGTCGAACCCCAGCTGCACGCAGAAGTCCATGTCGAACGCGCGCTGCGCCTGCCGGATCAGCCCGAGGTACGAGTTGTTCACCACCACGTGCACGTACGGCAGGTTGAACTGTGCGCCGACAGCGAGTTCTTCGATCATGAACTGGAAATCGTAATCTCCCGACAGTGCAACGACATTCGCCTTGGGATCGGCTGCCACCGCACCCAGTGCCGCGGGAATGGTCCAGCCGAGCGGGCCGGCCTGCCCGCAGTTGATCCAGTTGCGCGGGGAGTAGACGTGCAGGAACTGACCGCCCGCGATCTGCGAGAGCCCGATGGTGCTGACGTAGCGGGTGTCTCGGTCGAAGACCTTGTTCATCTCCTCGTACACGCGCTGCGGCTTGATCGGCACGTTGTCGAAGTGGGTGCGGCGATGCATCGTGCGCTTGCGGGTCGCACAGTCCTCGACCCAGCCCGAGAGATCGCGCACCGTGCCTGCCGCCCGACGTTCTTCGGCAACGGCCACGAACTGCTCGAGGGCGGCCTTGGCGTCGGAGATGATGCCGTAGTCCGGTGCGAAGACGCGTCCGATCTGGGTCGGCTCGATGTCGACGTGGACGAACTTGCGGCCCTTGCGGTACGTGTCCAGTCCGCCGGTATGCCGATTGGCCCAGCGGTTTCCGATGCCGAGCACGAAGTCCGAGGCCAGCAGGGTCGCGTTGCCGTACCGGTGCGCGGTCTGCAGCCCGACCATGCCTGCGGCGAGACGGTGATCGTCCGGGATCGTGCCCCAGCCCATCAGGGTCGGGATGACCGGGACGTCGAGTATCTCGGCGAGCTGGACGAGCAGGTCCGAGGCATCGGCGTTGATGATGCCGCCGCCGGCCACGATCAACGGGCGCTCGGCCGCGAGCAGCATGTCGATGGCCTTCTCGGCCTGGGCGCGCGAGGCGACGGGCTTGTGCACGGGCAGCGATTGGTAGGTGTCGGGATCGAAGTCGATCTCGGCCAGCTGCACGTCGATGGGCAGGTCGATCAACACCGGTCCCGGACGGCCGGATCGCATCAGGTGAAATGCCTGAGCGAACGCACCGGGAACCTGAGCCGGTTCGAGCACGGTCATCGCCATCTTGGTCACCGGTGCGGCGATCGCCGCGATGTCGACGGCCTGGAAGTCCTCCTTGTGCAGCCGCGCAACCGGGGCCTGGCCGGTGATGGCGAGGATCGGAATGGAGTCGGCCATGGCCGAATACAGCCCGGTGATCATGTCGGTACCGGCCGGGCCGGAGGTTCCGATGCAGATGCCGATGTTGCCCGGTGCCGCTCTGGTGAACCCCTCCGCCATGTGCGAGGCACCCTCGACGTGGCGGGCCAGCACGTGGCGGATCCCACCGTGATCGCGCATCGCCGCGTAGAAGGGATTGATTGCCGCACCGGGGAGACCGAATGCGGTTGTGGCACCTTCGAGTTCGAGTATCTTCACTGCGGCATCGGCCGCGCGCATCCTGGGCATATCAGTTTCCCTTACCGGAGAGCCGAGCGACGCCGCGGTACAGCGCCGAATGATCCAGTCCACCATCACCATTGGCGCGGGCCGAGGCCATCAGCTGCGCCAGCACCGCGCCCATCGGGATCACGACCCCCGCCTCACGCGCAGCCGAGGTGACGATGCCGAGATCCTTGTGGTGCAGGTCGATGCGGAACCCGGGCTCGAACGAGCGGTCCAGCATCTTCTGTGCCTTCTGGTTCAGCACTGCCGAGCCGGCGAGGCCGCCGCCGAGAACCTCGACCGACGCTGCCAGGTCCACGCCGTACGCCTCGAGGAACGCGATGGCCTCGGCGAGCACCTGAATGTTGCCTGCCACGATCAGCTGGTTGGCCGCCTTGACGGTCTGCCCGGACCCACTCGGACCCACGTGCACGACGGTCTTGCCGACGACGTCGAGAATCGGCTTGGCCGTGGCGAAGTCGTCCGCGCTGCCACCGACCATGATCGACAGGGTCGCGTTCTCGGCACCGGCCTGGCCTCCGGAGACCGGGGCATCGAGGATCCGGAAGCCGCGCGAGATCGCGTCGGCGGCCAAGGTGGCGGTGACGTCGGGACGGATGCTGGAGAAGTCGATGATCAGCGCGTCGCGTCGAGCATTGTCGAACACACCACCCTCACCGACCAGGACGTCCTGCACATCGGGGGAGTCGGGAACCATGATCGCGATGACATCCGCGTCGTGGACGGCCTTGGCGATGGAGTCGGCCGCCGTGCCGCCCGCTTCGACCAGGGGCCCGGTGCGATCGGGAGTCAGGTTGTAGCCGACCACCTGGTGGCCCGCCTTGGCGAGATGAACGGACATGGGGCTGCCCATGATCCCGAGGCCGATGAATGCGATGGTGCTCATATCAATCCCTACTTGGTAGTGGTGCCGGTGGAAAGAGCCAGCTCCAGCCAGTCGAACGTGTCCTGGCGGGTGGCTTTGTATTCGAGTCCGACGTAGCCGTCGTAACCACGTTCGGCGAGGCCGGCGAGCTGTCCGCCGAGGTCGAGCGATCCGGTGCCCGGTTCTCCGCGGCCGGGGGAGTCGGCGATCTGCACGTGCCCGATCAGGTCGTGGTGGGCCTCGAGCGCTGCGGGCACGTCGTCTCCGTTGACGGCGAGGTGGTACAGGTCGGCAAGCAGGCGCAGATTGTGGACGTCCTGTTCACGGGCAACTCGACGGATGGTGGCGACGGCTCCGGCAGCGGACTTCAGCGGGTAGGCGGGTGCGCCGCTGACGGGTTCGACCAGTACGACCGCACCGATTTTCGCTGCGGCCTTCCCGGCTGCGGCCAGGTTCTCGATCGCGACCTCGTCCTGGTCGAGCGGGTCGACTCCGTCGATGCGGTTTCCGTAGAGGGCGTTGAACGTCTTGGTGCCGAGTTGTTCGCCGATTCCGACGGTGGCGTCGATGTTGTCGCGAAAGGCCTGCACCTGCGCTGGATCGGACAGAATCCCGCGGTCGCCTGCCGGCATGTCGCCGGCGGCGAAGTTCAGACCGGTCAGCTGTACCCCGGCATCGCGGATCGAGGACACGAACGCAGAGACATCGGCGTCCGACGGCACCGGGCCCCCGAACGGCCACCAGAATTCGACGGCGTCGAAGCCGGCATCTCGGGCGCGCTGCGGTCGATCGAGCAGAGGCACGTCGGTGAAGAGAATGGAACAGTTGACGGTGTAGTGAAGCCTGGAATCAGCGAACGTGTTCATACACAGTGCCTTTCAGTTCTGAGGTTGCGGCAGGCCGCGGTACCTGCGCCAGCTGCCGGTGTAGGTGATGTCGGTCAGCTCGTCCGGTTGTGCATCGAGCACCCCGGGGCGGAGGCCGACGCCGAGGACCGAGCGCCCGTCCTCGAGCGCGACCACGGTGAGTTCGAGCTCCGGCGGTTCGTCCGGCAGGAACGCCGTGCGGATGTCGTCGAGCGGAATGTCGTAGAGCTCGCCCTCGATGGCCGCACCGGCGGTGTGGTCGAGCAGCAGCGCCGGGAATTCGTCGCGTACCGAGAAGAAGCGGTAGTTCGGTGTGGTGCGCACTGTCCCGACGAACGGGTGGGACGAGACGTTGTGGTGCAGGCTGCCGCCCCGCATCGCACCACCGTTGCAGAAAAGCTCCGTCATGAAGTCGTTCCTCTCGGGCTCGATCGACCGGACTCAAAGTCCGTAATACGGAATAGTGATTCCGTTTCGTGTTTCGAGTGTGGCGTGCACCACGTGGATCTGTCAAGACCCGCTCACCCGGACTGCCCGACCGAAGCGCCGAATACCGCAGTGCGGCAACACCGAAAGACTCGGCGCAGACAGCCCGAGATCAACCCTTGACAGTGAATGTGATCGGTGTCACGCTCGTTTGGTGGAATCAACATTTCGTATAGCGGAATCAGAGACAGCCGGGGTCGTGGCCGATCTGAACACGGCCTGTGAGACCGAAGCGGCACGCACGCTCTCGCTCTGCCTCGACGTGCCTCGCTGGGTCGCGGGAGTTCTGAGCGCACGGCCGTTCACCGACGTGCAGGCTCTGCGCCACGCCATTCATCGCGCTGCCGCACCATTGACAACCGATGAAGTGCACCGCGCACTCGCCGTGCATCCGCGCATCGGCGAGAGACCAGACGGCGACGACGCAAGCGCTCGGCACGCGAGCAACGAGCAATCCGGCGTCGACATCTCCGACGCGACCGTCGAACAGCGGCTGAGAGCAGGAAATCTGGCCTACGAGAACCGCTTCGGGCAGGTGTTTCTGATCAGGGCCGCCGGCCGGGATGCCGACGCAGTTCTCGACGCTTTGCAGACCAGGCTCGGCAACGACCCCGAGACCGAGGCAGTCGTCGTCGAACACGAACTGCGGGAGATCGCCGAGATTCGGGCAACAGGAAGTCTCGGCGATGTCTGACCAGAGGAGCCATGTGACCGCTCACGTGCTCGATGCGGCGAGAGGCGTTCCGGCGCAGGGTGTCTCGATCGTACTGTCCGATGTCCACGGCACCCCCGTCGCCGACGCGGTCACCGACGAGCAAGGACGCGTCGCCGCGCTCGGTCCCAGCGAACTCGAACCGGGCGTCTACCGCCTCACTTTCGCAACCGGCGCGTACTTCGCCGCCCAGCACACCGAGTGCTTCCACCCCGAGGTTCTCGTCACTTTCGAGATCACCGCATCCGACCAGCACTACCACATACCACTTCTGTTGAGCCCGTTCGCTTTCACCACCTATCGAGGGAGCTAGAACCCATGACCATCGTGCTCGGAGCAAACCAGTACGGCAAAGCCGAATGCAGACTCGTCCGCATCGACCGCGAGACTCCTCGCCACCGCATCACCGACGTCAGCGTCACCTCGCAGCTGCGCGGAGATCTCGAGGCCGTCCACACCGAGGGCGACAACGCCCACGTCGTCGCGACCGACACTCAGAAGAACACCGTGTACGCGTTCGCGCGGGACGGTATCGGCGCGATCGAGAACTTCGCTCTGCGCCTCGGCGCGCACTTCACCGACAGCTTCGACTGGATCACCGGCGGCCGCTGGGAGATCGAGCAGTACTCCTGGTCGCGAATCGCCGACGGTGAAGACGGATACGACCACTCGTTCGTCAAGGCCGGCGACGAGAAGCGGAACACGATCGTGACGGTCGACGGCGACAACATCTCCATCGTCTCCGGAATCAGCGACCTCGTGGTCCTCAACTCGACGGCGTCGGAGTTCTGGGGGTACCCGAAGGACCGCTACACGACGCTGAAGGAAACCACCGACCGCATACTGGCCACCTCGGTCAGTGCCCGCTGGCGGTATCTCACCACCGAGCTCGATTTCGACAAGACCTTCGACGACGTCCGCTCGATCATGCTCGACGCCTTCGCCTCCACTCACTCTCTTGCGTTGCAGCAGAGCCTGTTCCAGATGGGCAAGCAGGTTCTCGAGGCACACCCGGAGATCGGGGAGATCAAGTTCTCGATGCCCAACATCCATCACTTCCTCGTCGACCTCGAGCCGTTCGGACTCGACAACCCCGGTGAGGTCTTCTACGTCGCGGATCGCCCCTACGGTCTGATCGAGGCCACGGTGCAGCGCGACGATGCCCCGGACGCAGGCCGCGCCTGGGATACCGTGCCCGGATTCTGCTAGGAGCGAGCCGACATGAAGCTGACAAAACGCACTGCGGCCAAGACCCATGCACCGCACGACCCCGCCCGTCCCGAGGACGAGCGGTTGTCGATCGGTAGGTCGTATCTCTACGGATTGCAGCACATCCTGACGATGTACGGCGGCGTCATAGCACCACCTCTGATCGTCGGCGGCGCAGCGGGGTTGACCGGCACCGAGATCGCGCTGTTGGTCTCGGCCGCGTTGTTCGTCAGCGGAGCGGCCACCCTGCTGCAGACCCTGGGGGTGCCGTACTTCGGCGCAAAGCTCCCTCTGGTGCAGGGTATTTCGTTCGCCTCGGTGTCGACGATGGTGGCCATCGCAAGTGGGCCGGGCGGATTGAACTCGGTGTTCGGAGCCATCATCGCCGCCGGTGCCATCGGCATCCTCATCACCCCGTTCTTCAGCAAGATCGTTCGCTTCTTCCCACCGGTGGTGACCGGCACGATCATCACCGTCATCGGTATCTCGCTACTGCCCGTTGCGGTTCGGTGGGCGATGGGCGGTGATCAGCAGGCCACCGACTGGGGCTCGATGTCCAACATCGGTCTCGCGGCCTTCAGCCTCGTGGTGGTTCTGCTCGTCAGCCGACTGGTGCAGGGCACACTGTCGCGGCTGTCGATCCTCATCGGCATCATCGTCGGCACGGTGTTCGCGGTCCTGGTCGGCAAGGCCGACTTCTCCGGTGTCGGTGACGGTGCCATCTTCAGCCTCCCCGAGCCGTTCGCGTTCGGAGCTCCGACCTTCCAGATCGCGGCGATCCTGTCGATGGTGGTCGTCATCCTCGTCATCATGACCGAGACCACCGCCGACATCCTGGCCGTCGGCGAGATCGTCGGTACCGACGTCGATGCCCGACGCGTCGGCGACGGGTTGCGTGCGGACATGGTGGCCACCACCATCGCTCCCGTCTTCGGCACCTTCCCCGCCAGTGCGTTCGCCCAGAATGTCGGTCTGGTGGCGGTCACCGGAATCAAGAGTCGCTACGTCGTCGCCGCCGGCGGCTCGGTGCTGCTGTTCCTCGGACTCTTTCCCATCCTCGGTCTGGTCGTCGCATCGGTTCCGTTGCCGGTACTCGGCGGCGCGGGCATCGTGCTGTTCGGCTCGGTGGCCGCCAGCGGCATCAGGACTCTGTCCAAGGTGGAGTTCGACGGCAATCTCAACCTCGTCATCGTGGCCGTCGCCATCGGCTTCGGCGTCATCCCCATCGCGGTACCGGGCTTCTATGCAGCCTTCCCCGACTGGGTCCACGTGGTACTCGACTCGGGCATCAGTGCCGCGAGCATCGTCGCGGTCCTGCTGAACATCGCCTTCAACGTCGTCACGATCGGCCAGAAGGCCTCACCCTCGGTGGTGACCGCGGCTCCACCGGTGGCGACGCGGCATCACCAGTAGTGTTCTACCGAGATCGGTGGAAGCTACGAGCATGCGAGGTGGGACTGTGGCGGCAGGTGGCGGGGTGCAGTCCGTGGAGCGCGCATTCGAGCTGCTCGACATCATGGCCGCCTCGGGCGGATCCATCGGGATCAGCGAACTCGCCGAGGGAACCGATCTGCCGATGCCGACCGTGCATCGACTGATCGGGACCCTCGTCTCGCTCGGCTACGTCAGGCGGCTGCCGTCCCGTCGATACGCATTGGGCACCAAGCTCATTCGTCTCGGCGACAGCGCCTCCAAACTGATCGGCGGATGGGCCAAGCCGTACCTGGCCGAGCTGGTCCGGATCACGCACGAGACGTCGAACATGGCATTCCTCGAAGACGACATGGCGGTCTACGTCGCGCAGGTGCCGTCCGAACACGCCATGAGAATGTTCAACGAGGTGGGACAGCGGGTGCTGCCGCACTCCACCGGCGTCGGCAAAGCTCTCCTCGCGCAGTTGGACGACGACGCCGTCCGCGCGATCGTCGGCCGCCTCGGTATGGCACCCCGTACCGTCAACACCATCACCACGCTGGACGCGTTACTCGAAGATCTTGCGGTGATCCGCCAACGCGGCTACGCGATCGACGATGGCGAGCAGGAAGTGGGCGTGCGCTGCTTCGCCGTACCGGTGATCGGTGCACCCACGCTGACGGCGATGTCCATCGCCGGACCCACCGCGCGAGTCACGCTCGAATCGGCCGAACAGTTCGTACCCCTGCTGATCTCGGCCGCCGAGCGACTGGCGAAAGATCTCGCGGGCAACAACCCCGCACCCTAATCTTTCAGAATTCTCGCATCGCGAGCGAAGGACTCGACCTGCTCGGTCAGCCACACATGAGCCGGAACCGCGCCGCCGAGCAGTTCGCGAGCCAACGAGGGGGAATCCCCGATCTGCACATCGCTGCCCGCGATGATGATGTTGCCGTAGCGCCTGCCCTTGAGCATCGCCGGATCGGCGACGATCGCCAGATGCGGAAAGACACTGCGAAGAGTCGACGCCTCCTGCTTCGCGAGCGAAAGATCGCGTCGATCACCGCAATTGACGACGTACATGCCGCCGGGCGCGAGGACGCGTCGAACATGGGCGGTGAACTCGGCAGTCAGCAGCGGGGCCGGAGTGACCGCCCCGGCGAACACATCTCGCACGATCAGGTCGCGACTGTTCTCGCTCAAGGTCTCGGTGACCGCCCGCGCCTCACCGACGCGGATACGGAGCAGCGGTGCTCGCGGGAGGTCGAACCATTCGCGTACCAGCTCCGAGAGCTTGCCGTCGAGTTCCACGACCACCTGACGCGCACCGGGGAATTCGGCGGTGAAGGAACGTGCCAGTGTGCACGCCCCACCCCCGAGGTGCAGCGCTCGTAGCGGGAAGGTCGAATCCCACTGCGCGCGAACCAGTCCGGAGATCCAGCGCATGTACTCGAATTCGAGAACGGTGGGGTCGTTCATGTCGATGTGCGAACTCGGGACGTCGTTGACATTGACGACCCAGCCGTCGTCGGAGAAGGCGTCGCGGACCAGTTCACAGGTGCCCGAATCGATCTCGAACACTCCGGGTTGCAGCGAGCCGGCCGGTGCCGACGCGCGCTTCCTACCCATTCGCGGGCCCGTCGAGCCGAAAGTCCTCGAAATCGAATCCCGGCGTGACGGTACAGCTGACCAGACTCGGCTCGTCGCCCACCGGACGCGCCCGCTGCCACACCGAGGGCGGCACGATCTGCTGCGGCGCGTCCGGTGCGACCAGCAGCGAAGTCACGGTTCCCGGCTCGTCCCCTGCGCCGCCGAGGTCGAGCTGCACCGGACTACCACGGTGATACAGCCACATCTCGGTCCCGCGGACGGTGTGCCACGCCGACTGCTGGCCGGGCATGAGCAGGAACAGGATCGCCGTGCCTGCCGCGCGCGGGCCGGGATAGCCGTCGGGCAGGAACTCCTGCGGGATGGTGACCTCGCTGCGCCAGGTCTCGCGGAACCAACCACCCTCGGGATGGGGTGCGAGGTCCAGGCCAAGAGCCCAGTGAGGCAACGACGTCATGGACGCAACCCTAATCCGTAGCGATCTGAACCCGGAACGTGTCGCGCCCGGTGTGCAGGCTCCACAGCTGCTCGGCGAGAGCCTCGGGGCTCTTCCTCGGGTCGCTACCGTCGATGGCACCACCGATGATCAACTGCGACACCTGGATTCCCTCTTCGGCCAGCTCCTCGTTGAGCAACTGCGCGTAGGCTGCCTGGCCGGCGAACGCGATGGACGTGCCGGTGACGGTGCGACCCGGCTTGACTGCGGAGCCGCCGTTGACGAATAGGATCGTGCCCTTGTTCTCGCCGAGAAACCGCATGCCCGGGAGCACCTGGTGGACGGCGGCGATCGGTCCGTAGATCGAGAACTCGACCGGGCCGACCATGTCGGCCGGGGTGGTCTCGAGCACCGGCCGCATGAAGTCCTTCTGCGGAAGG
This sequence comes from Rhodococcus sp. 15-725-2-2b, assembly GCF_002259075.1. Lineage (NCBI taxonomy): Bacteria > Bacillati > Actinomycetota > Actinomycetes > Mycobacteriales > Nocardiaceae > Rhodococcus > Rhodococcus sp. 15-725-2-2b. The sequence continues at coordinate 425,214 of NZ_NPFL01000006.1, forward strand.
GGGCTGTACTGCAGCACCTCGATGGGCCCGAGCGTTTCGGTGACCTGCTCGAGCGCTGCGGCGATCGAGGCCGGGTCACGCACGTCGGCGACGAAGCCCTTCGCGGAGATACCGTCGGCGGCGAGCTGATCGGCCAGAGCGTCGACACGGGCCTGGTTTCGGGAGATGAGGCCGACCGAGAAACCCTGCGCGCCGAACTTGCGCGCCACCGCTGCTCCGAGACCTGCACCTGCTCCGACAATTGCTATGGAAGTCATGACCTGTGCAAGGCGAGTCCATCCTCGACTATTCCGACGACCGACTCGAGCAGGGCCTCTGCGCTCTCGTGCAGCGCCGTGACATCGCCGGTCCAGCCGAGCACACGCAGTGCGGCTGCGGCGATACCGGCGGCATCGGCTGTCGGGTCGCTCCGGCCGTTCTCACGATCGGCCCGCGCGTTCACCACGGTCTCCACCAGTCGAAACGGCAGGTCCTCCGTCCCCGGACGGCGCTCGGCGTCGAGTTGATCGAGCGTGTCCGACGCGATCGCCGCATACAGGCCCATGAGCGTGTAGCGATGGTCGCGGAAAGTCTCGAAGCGTTCGCTGCGCAGCTCGGGCAGCAGATAGAGCGCGCCGAGATTCCAGGTGGACGCACCGAGTTGGCCGGAGTCGAAGTAGGCGAGTGCGTACATCTGGGTCGCGGGCTCGGCCTGTGAGTCTCGGATGCGCTGCGCGACGGCCAGCGGTGCGTCGACCGTTCCGCTGAGCAGTGCGTCGAGGATGTCGTCCTTGGTCGCGAAGTGGTGGTAGAGCGAGGCCTGACGTAATCCGACGGCCTCGGCGATGACGCGAGTCGAGGTGTTGGTGAAGCCGCGAGTGGTGAACAGTTCGGCCGCGGCGTCGAGTATCTCCTCGCGAGCGGTGTCGCCGGGCCGCTTCTTCGTACTCAGCCTTGGCCTGCCTGCTCCGGTCATGACTGCATCCTGTCAGGTCGATATGACGGTGAGATTTCTGTCATCTGATCGAAATAGACGAAACGAGCTTGTTGCACGACGGACACGATCCGGGAACGACCGTGCCGAAAACTATCAACTGACAGAAAACCCGCCTCGGCGATGCAGCGGGGTCACTCATCCACCCACCTCGCCCGTAGGAGATCACATGAGCTCGACCACACTGCCCGCGTCGGGTCAGGGGTCCGAATCACCCGCCACCTCGGATCATTCGGACCTGGCCGCCCTGGGCTACGACCAGCAGCTCCATCGCAGCCTCGGCAAGTACGCGTCCTTCGCGGCCGGCTTCTCGTTCGTCTCGATTCTGACCACCATCTTCCAGCTCTTCGGACTCGGCTTCAGCTTCGGCGGCCCCGCCTTCTTCCTCACCTGGCCGCTGGTGTTCCTCGGCCAGTTCATGGTGGCTCTGAACTTCGCCGAACTCGCTGCCCGCTATCCCATCTCGGGCGCGATCTACCACTGGTCGCGGCGCATGGGTGGTGAGCTGGTCGGGTGGTTCGCGGGTTGGTTCATGATCATCGCGCAGATCGTCACCGCCTCGGCCGCCGCCATCGCCCTGCAGGTGGTACTTCCCAGCATCTGGGGCGGATTCCAGCTGATCGGCGAGGACACCGCACTCACCTCACCGAGCGGTGCCGCCAATGCCGTTGTGCTCGGCTCGATTCTGCTGGTGCTCACCACCACCATCAACTGCATCGGCGTGAACTGGATGTCGCGGATCAACAGCATCGGCGTCACCTGTGAGATCGTCGGAGTCATCGCCCTGGTCCTGGTGTTCTTCACCCACGCCGAACGCGGACCACAGGTGGTGTTCGATACCGGAAGTGCCGGAGCCGATCCCGGCTACATCGGGGCCTGGATCGTCTCGGGCCTGATGGCCGCCTATGTCATGGTCGGCTTCGGCTCGGCAGGCGAACTGGCCGAGGAGACCCGCAATCCCCGACGCGTCGCGCCCCGCACCATCCGCCTTGCACTGTCCGCCTCGGCACTGGGCGGTGGCCTGATGATCGTCGGTGCCCTGATGGCCGCACCGAGCCTGACCGACGGTCAGCTTGCGACACAGGGGCTTCCGTACGTCATCGACTCGATCCTCACCTCACCGTGGGGCAAGGTCCTGCTGATCGACGTCGCCATCGCCGTGTTCATCTGCACCCTCGCCATCCAGACCGCGGCATCGCGGCTGATGTTCTCCATGGCCCGGGACGGACGACTGCCCGCATCGGCAGCGCTGGCGAAGGTCAACTCGCGCACCGGAACCCCCATCGCACCGTCGGTTCTGATCGGCGTGGCCTGCGTTGCGATCCTGGCCGTCAACGTCGGCAACTCCGCGATCTTCACCACGCTGTCCAGCGTCTGCATCGTGTTGATCTACCTCGCCTACATGATGGTGACCGTCCCGTTGCTGATCCAGCGGCTCAAGGGATGGCCGCACGGCGGAGTGCAGAAGGACAGCGACGGCGAGAAGCTCTTCACCCTCGGCCGCCTCGGCCTGCCCGTCAACATCGCAGCGGTCCTGTACGGCGGACTGATGGTGATCAACCTGTCGTGGCCCCGCGCCGAGATCTTCGACCCCACCGGCGAATTCCCCATCCTGCGATGGGCCGCACCACTGACCGTCCTCGCCGTGATCGTCGTGGGCATCGCCTGCCTGCCCCGCGGCAAAGCCCACCCCAAGCCCGTCACGATCGGAGCCTGAATCACCATGAGCACGGCAACCGCAACCACCCACTCGGCCAAGGAACACGCACGATCCCAGGCCACCGTCGCGCCTGCACCCACTGCGCCGGAGGGCATCTCGGAACTCACCTGGGCCGAGTCGGTCCCCGGCGGCAGCTACACCACCAAGGTCCTCGCTCGCGGAACCCGGCTGCGCCTCGTCGACGTGAACGGTGACGCCTGCGCCAATCTGCTGCTGTACCGCGCCGACGCACCATGGGAACGGCTCAACACCGCCGACACCGTCAAGGTGCCGTGGCAGGCGTATCTGAGCTCGGGTCATCCCCTGCTCTCGGACCAGGGCCGTGTTCTGGCCACCGTCGTCGGCGACACCTCCGGCCGCCACGACGCACTGTGCGGCACCACCTCGACCGCTACCAACGTCGCCAAATACGGAGACAGCGGACCACATTCGTCGGCTCCGGCCGGTCGAGAACTGTTCACCCTCGCCGCGGCCAAGCACGGACTCGAACCGCGGGACGTCGCGCCGTCCCTGTCGTTCTTCCACGGCGTCACCGTCGCCGCCGACGGCGCTCTGGTCAGCACCGGATCCGCAGGAGCGGGCAAGTCGGTGGATCTGCTGATCCACCTGCCGGTGATCGTGTTGCTCGCCAACACCGCTCACCCACTCGACCCGAGGTCCGAATTCCCCACCACCGCCCTCGACGTGTTGGCCTGGCGGGCACCGGAGGAGCTGCTCACGCTCGACAACACCGAACCCGAATATCAACGCGCAGTGCAGAACACCGAGGACGCATGGAAGGCAGCACAGTGACCACCAGTGCAGTGATCGTGAAAGACGAGATCGCCCCCGCTTTCGGTCCGTGGTCCGCCGTGGTCGAAGCCGGTGACATCCTGACGATCGTCGACCTGTACGGCAATCAAGCCGTCGACACTCTGCTGTACGGCGCGCACGATCGTTCCATCCGATACTCCGCCGCCGCGACGGTCTCCGCGCAACAGAACCTGTTCCTCACCACCGGTTCCGTTCTGCGCAGCGATGACTCGACGCCGCTGATGACGATCGTGGACGACGAGGTCGGCAACCACGACACCGTCGGCGGTGCCTGCTCCAAGGAGTCGAACACCCTGCGCTACGGCCACCACACTCAGCACCAGCACGCCTGCGTCGAGAACTTCCTGATCGAGGGATCCAAGTGGGGCCTCGGCAAGCGAGATCTGGCACCCAACATCAATTTCTTCATGAACGTGCCCGTCGACGCCGACGGGACCCTCGGCATCGTCGACGGTCTCTCGGCTCCCGGGAAGAAACTCTCACTGCGTGCCGAGATCGACACCCTCGTGCTCGTCTCCAATTGCCCACAGATCAACAACCCCTGCAACGGATTCGACCCCACTGCGGTCCGGATGATCGTGACGCGAGAGTCGGCGGGGGCATGAAGGCGACCAAGATGACAGTCCACCGGCCGGGAATGCTCACCACGGTGCAGGACTGGCCGGGCCGCATCGGGTACTGGAAGGTGGGCGTACCGCCATCGGGACCGATGGACGACCTGTCGTTCCGGCTCGGCAACGTCGCCCTGGGCAACCCCGAGGGCACTCCGGGACTCGAATCCACCATGGCCGGGCCGGCATTGACGTTCGATGCCGACACCTACGTCTGCGTCACCGGTGCCGCGGTACCGGTGCGCATCGACGGCCGCGCGGCCCCGCAGTGGAAGCCGGTCCTGGTACCCGCCGGTGCCACCCTCGATGTCGGCACCACCACCGGTGCGGGTCTGCGGGTCTACGTGCTCGTCCAGGGCGGCTTCGATGTCGACGACTACCTCGGCAGTGCAGCGACGTTCACACTCGGCAAGTTCGGCGGACATCGCGGCGGCGTGCTCGGCGAGGGCGACGTCATCGCACTGGCCGGCCGCTCCGACAACCCCGCCGTTCTCGGTCCGATTCCCATGGAACACCTGCCGGTGCTGACGTCGAGCTGGGACATCGCCGTCACCGAGGGCCCACACGGCGCACCGGAGTTCTTCACCCGCGACGACATCGACACCCTCTACGCCACCCGCTACGAGGTGCACTTCAACTCCGATCGCACCGGAGTCCGACTGATCGGACCGAGGCCACAGTGGGCTCGGCCCGACGGCGGCGAGGCCGGACTGCACCCGTCGAACATCCACGACAACGCCTACAGCGTCGGGGCGTTGGACTTCACCGGCGATACCCCGATCCTGCTCGGACCCGACGGTCCGAGCCTGGGCGGCTTCGTCTGCCCCGTCACCGTCGTGGCCGCCGAACGCTGGAAGCTCGGTCAACTGAGGCCGGGCGACACCATCCGATTCGTTCCCGTGAAGGCCGCGTCCACGGCGCCGCTGGGTTCACTCGGTCTCGCTCGCCGCGCGTCTCTGCCCGCGGTGTTCTCCGCAGGCGGCGACGGCGACGACGGAGTGATCGCTCGACGCGACGCCGATACGTGCGTCACCTACCGTCGCTCGGGCGACGACAACGTGCTCGTCGAGTACGGCGACATGAAACTCGATCTGGCCCTGCGCGCCCGGGTGCATGCCCTCCATCAGCGCGTCGAGGCCCTCGCGCCCCGTGGCCTGGTGGACCTGACTCCCGGGATCCGCTCGTTGCAGGTGAAGGTGAATCCCGATGTACTGTCCATCGATTCGTTGATGGGTCTGCTGTCCGAGGTCGAGAACGAACTACCCGCGGCCTCGGAGCTCGTGGTCCCCAGCCGCCAGGTTCGGCTGCCGCTCTCGTGGGACGACCCCTCGACCCGCGAGGCCATCCAGCGCTACATGCACGGTGTGCGCGCCGACGCCCCGTGGTGCCCCTGGAACATCGAATTCATCCGGCGGATGAACGGACTCGATTCGGTGGCAGAGGTGTTCGACACCGTCTTCGCCGCCGACTACATGGTCCTCGGTCTCGGTGACGTGTACCTGGGCGCACCGGTGGCGACACCGTTGGATCCGCGGCACCGACTGGTGACGACCAAGTACAACCCGGCGCGCACGTGGACGCCGGAGAACGCCGTCGGTATCGGCGGAGCGTACCTGTGCATCTACGGCATGGAAGGTCCCGGCGGCTACCAGTTCGTCGGACGAACCACGCAGGTGTGGAACCACAGTGCCGCCTACAGCGGCGGACCGTTCGAGGAAGGCACCCCGTGGCTGCTCCGGTTCTTCGACCGAATCTCCTGGTACCCGGTCGAACCCGAGGAACTGATGGACCTGCGCGCAGATCTGGCGGCCGGCCGCGGCGGCGGAGTGCAGATCACCGACGGTGAGTTCTCCCTCGCCGAGCACGAGAACTTCCTGGACACCAACGCGGACTCCATCGCCGAGTTCCGCGCGACGCAGGCCGTCGCCTTCGGTGCCGAACGCGACGCATGGTCGGCAGCAGGCGAATTCGATACGATGAAAGGCAGGACCGATGCAGCCTGAGGTACGAGAACGAGTTCTGCAGGCATACAAGCGAATTGCCGAGGTCGATCGGCCGGAGGTGTGGATCACCCTGCGTGACGAGGACGACGTGCTGGCCGAGGCCGTCGCCCTCGACGAGGCGGTCGCGGCCGGTGCGGATCTACCGCTCGCCGGAGTACTCGTCGCAGTCAAGGACAACATCGACGTCGCCGGCCTGCCCACCACCGCAGCATGCCCCGAATTCGCCTACACACCCGGCATTTCCGCCGTCGCCGTCGAGCGACTGACGAGCCAGGGCGCACTGGTGCTCGGCAAGACCAACCTGGACCAGTTCGCCACCGGACTGGTCGGCACCCGCAGCCCCTACGGCGCGGTCCGCTGCGCCTGGGATCCGACACTGATCTCGGGAGGCTCGAGCTCCGGTTCCGCCGTCGCGGTGGCACTGGGCATCGCGGACATCGGAATCGGCACCGACACGGCCGGATCGGGTCGAGTGCCCGCAGCCTTCCACGGCCTGGTGGGCATCAAGAGCTCACTGGGTATCGTGCCGAACACCGGCGTCGTGCCCGCCTGCGCCGACTACGACTGCGTCACAGTTCTCGCGCGCGATCTGGACAGTGCCACTGCGGCGATGAAAGTCATGACCGGGCCCACCGCCACCGATCCACGCAGCCGGGCCTGGCCTTCCGACGTACGGCTCGCCGCGTCCCCGCAGTCCCGCGTCGCCGTCCCACGAGGTGAGGATCTGACATCGCTGAGTCCGGCGTACCGTCGGGCATTCGAGGCGACGGTGGCCGGCCTGGCAGAGAAAGGTATTGCCCACGCCGAGGTCGACATCTCGACGCTGCTGGACGCGGCAACACTGCTGTACGACGGAGCGATTGTGGCCCAGCGGTATTCGGCCGTCGGAGAGTTCCTCGACACCGCGCCTGCCGGTGCCGATCCCACGGTGTCCGCGATCGTTCGCTCGGCGGCAACGCCGTCCGCACACCGGTACGTCGACGATCTCGCCGCTCTCGCCGGAGCCGAGACCGCGGCCCGCGCACTCCTGAACGGGTTCGACGGCCTGCTGTTGCCCACCACCACCGAGCATCCGAGCATCGCTGCGGTGCAATCGGATCCGGTCGGCATCAACCGACGCCTCGGTACGTTCACCAACTTCTGCAATCTGCTCGACATGGCCGCGGTGGCCGTACCCGGAGCCTCGACGCACGACGGCAACCCGTTCGGCGTCATGGTCGTGGTGCCGGCATTCGAGGATCAGATCGCGATCGACCTCGCTGCACAGTTGAGCGGCGTCGCGTCACCGTCGCTGATCGACGACGGTATCGAGGTGTTGGCCGTCGGAGCGCACCTGCGCGGCTTTCCCGTGCACCACCAGCTGACCGATCGCGGTGCACGCTTCATCGGCGAGGTGACGACCACGGCGGACTACCGACTCGTGGATCTGCACACCACCCCGCCCAAGCCCGGTCTCGTGCGGCGTGCGGGCGACGGCGCTCCCATCTCGGGAGAGTTGTATCGCATGTCCGCCGCCGCCCTCGGAACGTTCCTCGCGGGATTGCCTGCGCCGATGGGTCTGGGTCCGGTCGAGTTGTCCGACGGTCGCTGGGTCACCGGATTCTGCTGCGCGCACGACGCAGCCGAGAACGGCACCGACGTCACCGAATTCGGCGGCTGGCGCGCATACAGGGCTCAAGCCGGGACCGGTCTGCCTCCGTCGGTCGCCACGCGCACGGCGAGCAGTCCGAGCACCGTGCCCATGACGTAGCGCTGCACCCTCAGCCACGTGGGCCGAACGGCCAGGAACTGAGCGATCGATCCGGCCAGCACCACGATCGCCAGATTGACCGCGACTGCCACGGCGATCTGTACGCCACCGAGCGTGAATCCCTGCAGCAGAAGGTGTCCGGCCGCGGGATCGACGAACTGCGGGATGACCGAGATGTACATGATCGCGATCTTCGGGTTCAGTAGGTTGGTCACCAACCCCATCGTGAACAGCCGACGGGTCGAATCCTGTTGCAGCTCGGTCGGTTCGAAGGCCGACACCGAACCGCGCAGCGCCTGCACAGCCAACCAGGCGAGGTAGGCGGCACCGGCGAGCTTGACCGCGGTGTACAACGCAGGCACGGCCGAGAACACCGCTGCCAAGCCGAGATTGGTGGCGGTGAGATAGACCAGGAAGCCGAGCGCGACGCCTGCCAACGACACCAGTCCCGCCCGCTTCCCTTGCGAGATGCTCCGCGAGACGAGGTAGATCATGTTGGGCCCCGGGGTCAGAACCAACGCGAGAGCCACGGCGAACACTCCGAGAACAGCAGAAATCGAGACCATGCGGACAACTCTTCACGCCGACGTACCGACCGAGAAGAGCCAGTTACGGTGTCGTGGTCTCTATCCGGCACGCACGAGGGTGGCCACCCCGTCGGCGATCGCTGCCATCCCGGCTGCCGTCGGGTGCAACGGTGCCGCAGGATTCTGCGGGACGACCCCCTCGAAGTACCGCTGATCGGGGGCCACGCACACGTCGTGGCCGACACTCAGCGCCTCGGTGTCGACGAACTCGGCACCGTGCTCTTCGGCCTGGGTCCGCAGGGCCTCGTTCATGGCGGTGATGCTGCCCTGGATGTAGTCGGCGTCCTCGGGGAGCATCGGTTGGGTGGGGAAGCAGCCGCCGTCCGGCAGGTAGGTGCCGTAGCCGACCACGAGAATCCGCGCATCGGGCGCACGCTCGGCCACCGCGTCGAGCATCGCACCCCAGCTCGGTGCGCTGTCGGCGATCGCCGCGGCCACGGTGTCGACGCCGCCTGCGGTGAGGCGGTCCCTGCAGACGTTGGTGGCCGAGGTGTCCGCGAACGTCAGGCACTGCACGGCCGTCGAGACCAGCCCGATGTCGTTGCCGCCGATCGTGACGGTCACCAGATCGGTGTCCGGGCTCAGTGCATCGAGTTGCACCGGTACCTCACCGCTGGACGTGCCCTGCGGAGTGGAGACGATGTTCTCGGTGACGGCACCCGAGCAGGTGACGTCGACGAAGGAGCCCACGGCCAATTCCTCGACGAGCACGTGCGGATAGTTGGCGTCGGACTGCTGACAACCCGGTGCGCCGACCTGGTCGGGGATCCGTGGGCCGGACGCGGCCGAATCACCCAACGCGACGTAGTTCACCGGCACCGCCGCATCGGACGACCCAGCGGATGCTTCCGACGATCCAGCGGGCGCTTGCGATACCGGTGAATTCGAGGAGCAGCCCGCCAGTACGCAGGCCGACACAGCAAGACCGACGATAATTCCCTGGCTCCTCACAGCTTCGACGCTACAGCTGCCGGTAATCTCGACCGGGTTGTCCGGGACATACAGTCCATCGCATCGAACAGAGGAATTACATGATCACCGCGTTCATCAACCAGATCCTCAGCGGCTTCGGCTCCATTTCCGCTGGTAGCAGCGGCTTCGAGCTGGCACCGGGAACGCTGCCCTTCGGGCTGTAGAGACCACCGGAACGCTCGCCCGCGCGGGGCCGACGATTGTTTCGGTGCCGCGCGGGTACCCCCGCATCATGACTACCCAGAACGACGACCAGAAGAACGCCGACACTGCCCCCGAGGCAAAACCGGATGTGACGTCCGATCCGGCCGCAGCGGCCGAGGACAACGATTGGTCGAGCGAAGGCGGAGCCGTCGAAACCGGTCCGGCAACCGACGACGAGCGAACCGCAGGCAACTAGCCGATCAGACGGCGGGGAGCGGCCCGCAACGTGCGAACGTCGCCGTCGGCAACGATGTGTTCCACCGTCTCGCCTCGGGTGCGCATCGACTCGTCGACGGCGAAGTTCACGCGAGCATCGCCGAGCCAATCTACGCCGACGACGATTCCCACCGTTCCCTTCGGGATTCCGCTGCGCCACCGCACGTGGCCCAGATTGCGGACCGTGATCACGGTCTCTCCGATCTCGAAGTGCCCCATACGCCCCCCCGGCTCGATTCTTGCCGACCAGTAGACCTCGAGCGAACCCCCTGTTCAAGCGGCGCATCCGCGCTTACATCGACCTCTCACAGCCTCGACGCCAGTCGGCACGATCACAATCCGGCGATGTACCGAGTTCGGGCGATCTTTCACGCCGAGCGGTATTTTTCGCTTTCACCATTTGCTGCTACGGCAACATTTCTTGCCAACCGACAGCCTCTGTCGGACACTGTCCACATGACTACAGACACCGATCGACACACTCCGGTCGACGCGATCATCATCGGCGGCGGAGTCGCCGGACTCAGCGCCGCCGTGGCTCTCGGCCGTTCCCGACGCTCCGTTTCCATCGTCGACGCGGGCGATCCCCGCAACGCTCCGGCAGCGCATTCCCACAACTACCTCACCCGCGACGGGGAGTCGCCTCTCGAGCTGGTTCGACTCGGCCGAGACGAGGCGCGGCACTACGGCGCGCGCATCGTCGAGGGCATCGCGACGTCCGCGAATCGCACCGACACCGGGTTCGAGGTGAGTCTCGCCGACGGTTCCGTCGTCCGCGGCCGCCGCCTCCTGGTCACCACCGGTCTCACCGATGTCCTGCCCGACATACCCGGCCTGGCCGGTCGCTGGGGGCGCGACGTGTTGCACTGCCCGTACTGCCATGGCTGGGAGGTACGCGATCGCAGGATCGGCATCATCGGCAGCGCCATGGTCGGGCACCAGGCCCAGATGTGGCGTCAACTCACCGAGCACGTCACCGTGTTCGCGCACACGGCAACGGAATTGGCGCAGGCGGATCTCGAGCGACTTGCCGCCCGTGGCATCGAGGTGGTCGACGAGGAGATCGCTCGGGTCGATGTCGACAACGACGCCATCGTCGGAGTGACCCTCGCGAGCGGCACGCAGATCCGGCTGGACGCGCTGGTCGTGGGCCCCAACTTCACCTCCCGCGCAGACATCCTGGTGTCGCTCGGGATCGGCACGACCGAGATGGTCATGAACGATCACGTCCTCGGCACGTATGTCGAGGCCGATCCCGTCGGTGCCACATCGGTGCCCGGGGTGTGGGTTGCAGGCAACGTGGCCGCGCCGATGGACACCGTGGTGGCGGCGTCCGCGGCCGGAGTCAAGGCAGGTGCCGCGATCAACGGTGACCTGATCGAGGAAGAGGTCCGCATGGCCGTCGAACGAGCGAAGGCGATCGCTTCCTAGCTACCGAGGGCCGCCGCCAGGCCCTCCTCGATCGCCGGCTTGCGAACTCCGAGCTCGGCGAGGGTGGCGTCCTCGTTCTCCAGCAGTGCCAGCAGAATGTGTTCGGTACCGATGTAGTTGTGCCCCAACCGAAGCGCCTCGCGGAAGGTCAGCTCCAGAGCCTTCTTCGATCCCGCGTCGAACGGGATGAGGGCGGGCAGCGGATCCGCCGGTTCCGGTAGCGTGGCAGCCACTGCCGTGCGGATCCGTTCGGGCGTGAGGCCCTGAGCGCCCAGCAGTTTCACGGCCACTGCCTCGGGTTCACCGAGCAGGCCGAGAATCAGGTGCCCGGTCGTGATTCGGTCGTTCGCGGCGGCCCGCGCCTCGTTCTGCGCGCCGACGACCACGTTGCGAGCCCTCGGGGTGAAGCGCGAGAAACCCTGATTGGCATCGAGATCGGCGGGACCGTCGCCCCCCTTGGCGACGAAGCGCTTCTGCACCGCCTGCTTGCTGACCCCCATGGACGCACCGATGGCAGTCCAGGACGCCCCGGAGCGACGCGCTCGGTCGACGAAATGTCCGATCAGGTGATCGGCGACCTCGCCGAGGGCATCGGCGGCGATCACCGCGCCGGAAAGCTGGTCGAGCGCATCGGTGTGCACTTTCTCGATGGCCTCGATGAGGTCGTCGAGACGGACGGGGTTGGACATCTTCAATGGTTCGGTCATTCGTCAACCCTAGGTTGACGACTCCAAATCGTCAACACTTGGTTGACGCCGCGATGAAATCGCAACATCTGTTGACGTTCTTCGCCCGCCAGGTCCGACTTCGTACCCGAACACGCTGCGCAAAGACGTATATTCACCGATGAAGGTGCCGCGAACAGCCATGCGAACGCCACGCGCGAGAAGGAAGTAGGTCCTTCGATGAACACGAAGGTCGCTGCGCCCTTCGCCATGCACACCAAACGGATCGCCGGACTGGTGGCAGTGGTCGTCGTCGCGAGCACCGTCTTCGTTCTCGGCGACGCCGGAGTGCGGGCCGGTGTCCTCGCGACCGTCGCCGTCGGTTCGGTACTGGCCATCAGCGCCGCGATCCGTCGATACCGTCCCGACGACTCGCGCTGTTGGTGGGCACTGTTCGGTGCCTCGGTGCTGTTCATGTTCGGGGTCTCGCTGCGCAGCGATCCCACCGCACTGAGTCATTCGTTCCCGCTGCTGCCGGATCTGTTCACACTGACCGGGTACGCACTCGTCGGGTACGCACTCTCGCGGTGGATCCGAGATCGTCAGTCGATCGACGACATCACTCCGCTCGTCGACGCCGGCCTGATCTTTCTCGGCACCCTGTTCCTGTCGTGGTTGCTGTTCATCTCCCCGGGCCTCGAATCTCCTCGTTCATCGGCATCGACGGTGGTCAACGGTTTGTATCCGGCGATCGACGCAGCGCTGATCACCTTGACCACCTACCTGCTGTTCTCGTCCAAGCCCCGTACCGTTGCGCTGCAGTGGGCCCTGATCGCACTCGTCGCGACACTGGTCGGCGACGTCTCGTACGCCTTCGCGGCCACCACCGACGACGCTCCGTCCTCGGGATTGCTCGACGGCATCTACCTCTTCGCGTATCTCTCCCTGGCGATGGCCGCCCTCGATCCGTCGATGCGCACCGTCTCGCAGCGGCAGACTCCTGCACCGGCGCACAGCAGCCGCCGCGTCGTGTTCGTGGTGACGCTGCTGGTCGTCTGCGCCACGGTGCCGCTGCTGGGCTCGGCAGTGTCCACCGGAGATCTGATCGTCCGGTCCCTGTTGCTCGCATCGATCCTGGTGGGCGCATTCCTACGCGGCGAGCGTGCGCTGACCCGAGTGCAGGTCGGCGAGGAGCACGCGAAATACCTGGCCGCTCACGACCTGTTGACCGGCCTACCGAACCGCACGATGCTCGACGAGGAGTTCACCCGGCTCGAGCGGACCCAGACTCCGGGACGCACGTGCGTCCTGTTCGTCGACCTCGACAACTTCAAGATGGTCAACGACTCGTACGGCCACCGCGTCGGCGACGAACTCATCGTCGCCGCAGCGGGACGCATCCGCGCCGCAGTCGGTGCCACCGACACCGTGGTCAGGTACGCCGGTGACGAGTTCGTCGTGCTGACCCGCCGCGATCGCGGTGGAGCGGAAGCGTTGGCCCGACGCATCATCGATCGGACGAACGAGCCGTTCCCCCTGAGCGCCGCGACGGCATACGTCACGGCCTCGGTGGGAATCGCAGACGCGGACCGATTGCACGACGCCATCCGCGAGGCCGACACCGCGATGTATCACGCCAAATCGCTCGGTGCGGCGCGGTACGCGTTCTTCGACGAGTCGCTGCGTGCGCGAGCGACGTCCGCGATCGAGACCGCCACCGCATTGCGCGGCGCGATCAGACGCGGCGAGCTCGAGGTGTACTACCAGCCGATCATCGAAACCACCTCGCGTACCACCGTCGTCTACGAGGCACTCGTGCGCTGGAACTGGCAGGGGCGAGTGCGCACCCCCAACGAGTTCATCCCGATCGCCGAATCGACCAATCTCATCAAGGAGATCGGCGAATGGGTGCTGCGCACCTCGATATCCGATCTGGTGACACTGCGTTCCAACGGGCAGAAAGTCACCATGTCGGTGAACGTCTCCCCGCTGCAGCTTCGAGACGATTCGTTGCCGGTCATCGTCGCCCGACTACTCGACACGTACGGCCTCCACGGAGCAGATCTGGCCCTCGAGATCACCGAGAGCGTCCTGATCGACGACATGGGCACGGCGAAGAGCGTTCTCGACCGACTCGCCGCGATGGGTGTGCTCATCGTTCTCGACGACTTCGGTATCGGCTACTCCTCGCTGAGCAGGCTGCGCGCGATGCCGATCGCGCTGCTGAAGATCGACAAGTCCTTCGTTCACGAGATCGGCAGTTCGGAATCGGACACTCAGCTGATTCGCGCCATCGTCGCCATGGCGTCGGCGCTGCCGGTGGCCACGGTGGCCGAGGGCGTCGAGACCGAGGAGCAGGCTGCGATCATCGAGGCTCTCGAATGCCGCTTCGCGCAGGGCTTTCTGTTCGGTAGACCTGCACCCGTCGCACACTGGCTTCTCGAATCCGCCGAGACCCGTCCCGGCAGGTGATCCGGATGTTAGCGTCGGGCGGTGTCTGCAATAGGAGTGCACCGCTCGACTGTCCTTGCCTGTGCCCTGCTGCTGGTGCCGCTCGCCGCGTGCAGTAGCGGCGAGAGTACCGATCCCGACTCCGCGGCCGAGAACAGCTGTGTCCTCGGTGCCAGTGGAGGTACGCCTGTGAACGCGACGCCGAGCGCGAGTTCGGGCGACATCTCCACCAATCCCGAAGTGGCGACAGGGTATCGATCGAACATGAGCCCGGTGGAGACCGCCTCGTACTCGGTCTCGACGGCCAACCCGGTCTCCACCGAGGCCGCGTGTGCGGTTCTGCGCGACGGCGGCACCGCGGCCGACGCCCTGATCGTTGCGCAGACCGTGCTCGGCCTCGTCGAGCCGCAGTCCTCGGGCATCGGCGGCGGAGCCTTCCTGATGTACTACGACGCGGCCACCGGTGAAGTACAGAGCTACGACGGCCGCGAGACCGCTCCGATGAGTGCCACCGGGGACTATCTGCGGTACATCGACGACGTCAATCGCACTCTGCCGCAACCCGATGCCCGTTCCAGCGGGCGGTCGATCGGCGTTCCTGGAGTGCTGCGCATGCTCGAGCAGGCCCACGACGATCACGGGACCAAGCAGTGGGGCGACCTGTTTCAGCCCGCAATCGGTCTCGCCGACAACGGAATCGAGATCAGCCCGCGCATGGCGTCCTCCATTGCCGACTCGGCACCGAAGCTCGCCCTCGATCCCGCGTCCAAGGAGTACTTCCTGCAGCCGGACGGCACCGGTAAGCCGGCCGGGACGGTTCTGAACAACCCGGCGATGTCGAAGACGCTCTCCGCCATCGCAACCGGTGGTGCCGACGCCTTCTACACCGGTGACATCGCGCAGGCCATCGTCGATGCGACCGCCGACACCACCGCAGGTCGCACTCCGGGACAGATCACGCTGGAAGATCTCGCCGCGTACGAGCCCAAGACCCGTACGGCCGTGTGTACCGAGTACCGCGATCACGACATCTGCGGGATGCCCGGACCGTCCTCGGGCGGTATCGCGGTGGCGTCGACGATGGGCATTCTGTCGAACTTCGATCTGGCGCAGTACGCGCCGACGGGGATGGACGCCAACGGCGGAACCCCGACGGCCGAGGGCGTGCACCTGATCGCCGAGGCCGAGCGCCTCGCCTACGCCGATCGTGACAAGTACGTCGCCGATCCTGACTTCGTTCCCCTGCCCGGTGGGTCGCCCGATGCACTGCTCGATCCCGAATACCTCAGCGAGCGAGCAGGACTGATCGACGAGGGCAGGTCCATGGGCACAGCGCAGCCCGGCGACTTCGGCCCGGTGCAGTTCGCCTCGTCCACCGATCCCGAGTACGGCACCAGCCACATCTCCGTCGTCGACAGCCAGGGCAACGCGGCCTCGATGACGACGACCGTCGAGTCGGCCTTCGGCTCGTTCCACATGGTCGACGGCTTCCTGCTGAACAATCAGCTCACCGACTTCGCGGCATCACCGGTGGCCGAGGACGGCACGCCGGTGGCCAACCGCGTCGAGCCGGGCAAGCGTCCGCGCAGCTCGATGGCTCCGACGCTGGTCTTCGACCGGGGCGACGACGGTGCGCGCGGCGATCTTGTACTCGTCGCCGGCTCTCCCGGTGGTTCGGTGATCATCCAGTTCGTCGTCAAAACATTGGTGGGACTGCTCGATTGGGGCATGGATCCGCAGCAGGCGGTGTCGATGGTCGACTTCGGTGCGGCCAACACACCGTCGACCAATTACGGCGGCGAACACCCGAACGTCTCGGGCGAGAACGATCCCGTGGTCGCGGCGCTCCGCGAGATGGGCCACCAGGTGTCGGTCGCAGACCAGTCCAGTGGACTGAGCGCGCTACAGCGAACCGACGGTGGCTGGATCGGTGGAGCCGACCCCCGCCGCGAGGGTGAGGTACTCGGCGGATAGCCGCGACCTCGGGTAGCGCTCAGCTCACGAATCGGTAGCCCATACCCGTTTCGGTGATGAGGTGCACCGGCGCGGCCGGGTCACGTTCGAGTTTCTGTCGCAGTTGGCCGAGATAGATTCGTAGATAGTGCGTTTCGCGCTCGTGGCCGGGTCCCCAGACGGTGCGCAGAATGTCCTTCTGCGACACCAGCTTGCCCTCGTTGCGTACCAGCAGTTCGAGTACACCCCACTCGGTGCGGGTCAGGTGCACGTTCGCACCATCTCGCACAACGGTTTTCGTAGCGAGATCGACGGTGAAGTCCGCGGTGACGACGACGGGGTCGGCGACGGAGTGCGGTCCGCGGCGCAGTGCTGCGCGCAATCGGGCCAGCAGCTCGTCCATGCCGAAGGGCTTGGTGACGAAGTCGTCGGCGCCGGCGTCGAGCGCTTCGACGGTATCGGCGGAATCGGTGCGCGCCGAGAGCACCAGGATCGGTACGTCGCTCCAGCCGCGCAGCCCGGCGATCACGTCGATTCCGTCGATGTCGGGCAGTCCGAGGTCGAGAATCACGATGTCCGGGTGGAAGTTCGCGGCCACCCGCAGCGCCTCACCGCCGCTCGCCGCGCTGACCACCTCGAACCCACGCACATTGAGATTGATCCGCAACGCCCGCACGATCTGCGGCTCGTCGTCGACGACGAGCACCCGCACCTTCACCTGCCCGCCGCCTTCAACTCGACCGTCATCGTCAGCCCGCCGCCGACGGTGTTCGATGCCGTGACGGTACCGCCCATCGCACGCACGAATCCCCGCACCACCGACAATCCGAGCCCGACGCCCACCGAGTTGTCCCGATCACCGAGACGTTGGAACGCGTCGAACATCGTGTCCTCGGCACCCTCGGCGATGCCGGGTCCGTGGTCGGCGACGGAGATACTGGCCCACTCACCGTGTGCGGCGGCACTGACGGTGATGTCGCCGACGGGGGCGTAGCGGGCACTGTTGTTCACCAGATTCGCGAGCACCCGTTCGAGCAGGCCCGGGTCGGCCAGTACCTCCACATCGCCCACCTCGACACGCACTCGGTCGTCCGCTCCGACCAGTGCGCCACCGAGCACGTCGTCGACGAACACCGGACGCAGGCTCGGCTGCACGACGCCTGCCTGAAGCCGCGAGGAATCGAGCAGATTGCTCACCAGAGCGGTCAACTGATCGGCCGATTCGTCGATGGTCGCGAGCAATTCGTCGGTGTCCTCGGGCGAGAACTGAACGTCGGTGCTGCGCAGAGACGAGGATGCCGCCTTCACCGCCGACAGTGGTGTCCGCAGATCGTGGCTGACGGCCGAGAGCAATGCTCGACGCAACGCGTCGGCCTCGGCGAGAGCGTTGGCTCGGCTGGCCTCCTCGGCGAGACGGCCCTGCCGAACCATGCCGGCGGCCTGGTTGGCCACTGCCGCGAGTACCCGCCGATCGTGCGCGTGTGTGCGTTCGCCGACGAGCAACAACGTGAAGTCGCCTGCGTCGACCTCGGTGTCGGCCCCGGCACGATCGACCGGAGCCTGCGCACCTGCGCTACCGACGATGGACCCGGACTGGTTGTCCCACAGAGCCACTCCGCTCTGGCGGTACGTTTCGCGGGCGCGTTCGAGGAGGGCGGTCAGGTCGGCTCCGCGCAGCACCGATCCGGCGAACAGCGTCAACAGTTCGGCTTCCTGGGTCGCCCGCCGTGCCTGACGCGTGCGTCGGGCTGCCGCGTCGACGAGCGCAGCGACGGCGACGGCGACGAGGAGCAGCACGACGGTGACAACGAAGTTGTCGGGCTCGGCGATGGTGAGGCTGTATCGGGGGGTGGTGAAGAAGTAGTTGAGCAGGAAGCCCGCGATCAGCGCCGACAGTGCCGCCGGCGCAACCCCTCCCAGCAATGCGACGCACAGCACCACCATGAAGAACAGAGCGCTCTCACCGCTCGAGTCGAAGTCGGGACCGACCGTGCTGAGCACTGCCGCGGCCAGGCAGGGCACCAGAACAGCGGCGACCCACGCCAGAATGCGGCGCCGTCCCGAGTCGACCTGCACCCCCCATCGCCGGGCCTGCTCGTCGTGAGTGACCATGTGCACGTCGATCTTTCCCGAGTTCTGCACCACTGCCGCGCCGATACCCTCGTCCAGGATTCGGGCGGCACGTGACCGTCTCGAGGTGCCGATCACCAGCTGGGTCGCGTTGACGCCGCGGGCGAAGTCGAGCAGGGTCGACGGCACGTCGTCGCCGACGACGCTGTGAACGCTGGCCCCGAGACCGGCGGCGAGCTTGCGCACCGAACCCATCTGCGGTGCCGACACACCCATCAGCCCGTCACCGCGGACGATGTGCAGCACCATCAGCTCCGCACTGGACTTCGAGGCGATCCGACTCGCTCGGCGGAGCAGCGTTTCCGATTCCGGTCCTCCGGTCACTGCCACCACCACGCGCTCGCGTGCCTCCCACGTGTCGGTGATGCGATTGTCCTTGCGGTACTTCACCAGTGCCGCGTCGACCTGATCGGCGATCCACAGTAGTGCGAGCTCTCGCAGGGCGGTGAGGTTGCCACCGCGGAAGTAGTTGCTCAGTGCGGCGTCGACCTTCTCGGCGGCGTAGACGTTGCCGTGTCGCAACCTGCTGCGTAGCGCCTCGGGGGTGATGTCGACCAACTCGACCTCGTCGGCGGCTCGAACGACGCTGTCGGGCACCGTCTCCCGTTGCGGCACTCCGGTGATCTGTTGCACCACGTCGTTGAGCGATTCGAGGTGCTGCACGTTGAGGGTGGAGATGACGTCGATGCCCGCGTCGAGCAGTACTTCGACGTCCTGCCACCGCTTGCCGTGCACACTCCCCGGCGTGTTGGTGTGCGCCAGTTCGTCGACGAGCACCACCTGCGGCTGTCGGGCCAGGACGGCGTCGAGGTCCAGTTCCTGCGCCGAGGACCCGCGATAGTCGACGGTCGCCATCGGCAGCACTTCGATGCCGTCGAGTGCGTCTATCGTCCGCGCGCGGCCGTGGGTCTCGACCACCGCGGCCACGACGTCGCAACCACGGCTCCGCAGTCGGTGCGCCTCGCCGAGCATGGCGTAGGTCTTGCCGACTCCGGGTGCAGCGCCGAGGTAGATCCGCAGCTCACCCCTGTCCGCCACAGCCTGTCTCCTCACCCGGCCGGTATGTGTCCCGTAGTGCCAGGTTCAACTCCGGAACGTTCACCGCTTCGGCACCGAGTACACCGTACTGCGGTCCGTGGGTGTACTCGGCGACCAGAGCCTCGACATCGCTCACCGACGCTCCGTTGACCTGCGCCACGCGCGCGACCTGGATGGCCGCGTACGCGGGACTGATGTCGGGATCGATACCCGACCCAGAACCGGTGACGGCGTCGGGCGGTACCGCCGACGGGTCGACGTTCTCGCGGTCGGCGATGGCGGCGCGGCGTTGCTCGACGAACGACGCCAGGACCTCGCTGGACGGTCCCTGATTGGTCGGCAGCGCAGCCGCGGGATCCCCGGGGACGAAAGGGTCGTCGTCCGACACCGACCCGGTGACGCGGGTGTGGAAGTACGGATCCGGCTCTCCCGGAGCGACCTGCGGATCGACGCCGATCAGCGAGCTTCCGACGACGCAGCCCTCGGCGTCGCGCAGCGGCGAACCCTCGGCGGAGTCGGTGCCGATGCGGCTGATGCCCCAGACCACGGCCGGGTAGCCGATGCCGAGAATGACGGTCAATGCCAGCAGCACTGCGAAGCCTGCCACGACCTGGCGGAGAAATCCCTGTACGAAGCGCATGGTCAGCCTATCCCTGGAATGTGTCGAACGAGTAGATCGATGAGCCAGATCCCGACGAAGGGGCTGATGACGCCGCCGACGCCGTACACCAACAGATTTCGGCGCAGCAGTGCTGCCGCCGAAGCCGGGGTGTACCGAACACCTCTGAGCGCCAACGGAATCAGTGCGACGATCACCAGCGCATTGAAGATCACCGCCGACAGGATCGCCGATTCCGGCGTCGCCAGATGCATGATGTTCAGTCCACCCAGCTGCGGATAGACGGTGGAGAACATCGCCGGCAGAATCGCGAAGTACTTCGCCAGATCGTTGGCGAGGGAGAACGTCGTCAGCGCGCCACGGGTGATGAGGAGCTGCTTGCCGATCTCGACGATCTCGATCAGTTTGGTCGGGTCGGAATCGAGGTCGACCATGTTGCCGGCTTCCTTGGCCGCAGAGGTGCCGGTGTTCATCGCGACACCGACGTCGGCCTGCGCCAGAGCCGGGGCGTCGTTGGTACCGTCGCCGGTCATCGCGACCAGCCTGCCGCCCTCCTGCTCCTGCCGGATGAGCGTGAGCTTGTCCTCGGGGGTCGCCTCGGCCAGGTAGTCGTCGACGCCTGCCTCGGCGGCAATGGCCTTGGCGGTGAGTGGATTGTCGCCGGTGACCATCACCGTCCGAATTCCCATGGCGCGCAGTTGAGCGAACCGCTCGGCGATGCCCGGCTTGACCACATCGGAGAGTTCGACGACGCCGAGAGCGCGTGCAGCAGAACCTGTTTCGCGGACGGCAACCACCAGCGGGGTACCACCGTTCTGGGCGATGTCGTGCACGGTGGCGTCGAGGTCCGCTGTGCCGCCGCCCTCACGGATCCAGCCGTAGACCGAATCTGCTGCACCCTTGCGGATCTCCATGCCCGGTAGATCCAGACCGCTCATCCGGGTCTGCGCGGTGAAGGCCACGAACTCGCCGCGCTCGGATTCGCTTTCTGTCGTTACGGATTCGAAGTCACGCTCGACCAGTTCGACGATGCTGCGCCCCTCGGGGGTACCGTCGGCCAACGACGACAACCGGGCGGCGCGCGCCAGCTCGACGGCATCGATGCCCGTAGCCGGGTGCAGTCCGGTCGCGCGCCGATTACCGAAGGTGATGGTTCCGGTCTTGTCCATCAGCAACGTGTCGATGTCGCCTGCCGCCTCGACGGCACGGCCGGACATCGCCAGTACGTTGCGTTGCACCAATCGGTCCATTCCCGCGATGCCGATGGCCGAGAGCAGTGCCCCGATGGTCGTCGGAATCAGGCAGACCAACAGCGCGATCAGCTGGATGGGATCCTGCTGCTGCCCTGCGTAATCGGACATCGGACCGATGGCCACCACCGCGAAGAGAAACACGATCGTCAGCGAGGCGAGCAGGATGTTCAGAGCGATCTCGTTCGGCGTCTTCTGCCGAGCCGCGCCCTCGACGAGGGCGATCATCCGATCCACGAACGTCTCACCCTGGGCTGCAGTGATTTTCACGACGATCTCGTCGGAGAGCACGATGGTGCCGCCGGTGACGGCGGATCGATCGCCGCCGGACTCGCGGACCACGGGTGCCGACTCGCCGGTGATTGCTGATTCGTCGACGGTGGCGATGCCCTCGATGACGTCACCGTCACCGGGGATGACCTCGCCTGCCGAGACGATCACCTCGTCGCCGACATTCAGTTCCGCACCGGCCACCTCGGTGACGACGAATTCGGCACCGGAGGGAGTGCGTCGTCGAGCAACGGTGTCCTGCTTCACTTTACGTAAGCTTGCTGCCTGAGCCTTGCCGCGCCCTTCGGCGACGGACTCGGCGAGGTTGGCGAAGAGCACGGTGAACCACAACCACCCGGTGACGAACCACGCGAACACCGACGGTTCGGCGATGGAGAGGACGGTGGTGACGATGGAGCCGAGGAAGACGACGAACATGACCGGGTTGCGGGCCAAGTGCCGTGGATCGAGTTTGCGGAACGCTCCGGGTACGGCCGTTCTCAGTGACAGGTTCATTGCATGGCCTCTGCTATGGGTCCGAGAGCAAGTGCGGGGAAGAAGGTGAGGGCGGCGACGAGGATCGCGGTACCGATCAGCAAGCTGCCGAACAGCGGACCGTCGGTGGGGAGGGTTCCTGCGTTCGGTGCGCTGCGTTTGGTCGTCGCCAGTGAGCCGGCCAGCGCCAGTACGAAGACGATCGGCAGGAAGCGGCCGAGCAGCATGGCGATGCCGAGGGAGATCTGGAACCAGTCGCTGGTCACCGTCAGTCCACCGAAGGCGCTGCCGTTGTTGTTGGACGCCGACGCATACGCGTAGAGCACCTCGGTGAACCCGTGGATGCCGGGATTGCCCTGATAACTCGTGGTGGATTCGAGAATCACGGTGATGGACGTGCCGACGAGCACGAGGATCGGCATCACCAGTACCGACAGCGCGGCCATCGTGATGGCGCGTCGGCCCAGTTTCTTGCCGAGGAATTCCGGGGTCCGGCCGACGAGGAGCCCACCGACGAAGACGGCGATGACCGCGAGCACGAGCAACCCGTACAGACCGGTGCCGACACCGCCGGGAGCGATCTCGCCGAACAGCATGTTCAGCAGCACGGCACCGCCGCCGAGCGCGGACATGCTGTCGTGCGCGGAATTGACTGCGCCGGTGGATGTTCCGGTGGTGGAGACGGCGAACAAGGCCGATGCCGGGATGCCGAAGCGAACTTCCTTGCCTTCCATCATCGCGCCGGCAGCCGTTGCTGCGACTCCCCGAGTACCGGACTCGGCATAGAGGGTGACCGCCAGCAGGACTCCCCACAGTGTTGCCATCACTGCAAGCAACGTCAGACCCTGCTTGCGGTTGCCGATCATGGTGCCGAAGGTGCGGGTGAGTGCAACCGGGATCAACAGCAGAGAGATGATCTGCACGATGTTGGTCAGCGGGGTCGGGTTCTCGAACGGATGCGCGGAGTTGGCCGCGAGAATGCCGCCGCCGTTGGTGCCGATTTCCTTGATCGCCTCCTGGGATGCAACGGGCGCAAGCGCATTGGTGACCGTCTGTCCGTCCAGGCCGGTCGAGGTGAAGCCGGTGGAGAAGGACATGATGGTGCCCTGCGTCAGTAGGATGACGGCCACCAGCAGCGAGAGCGGCAGCAGAATGCGCAGCGTTCCGCGGGTGAGATCGACCCAGAAGTTGCCGAGTTCACCGCCTGTGGACACACGTACAAAGCCGCGGATGACGGCGATCGCGACGGCGAGACCGACTGCGGCGGAGACGAAGTTCTGCACCGCAAGGCCCAGCGGCTGCGTCAGGTTCGACAGCGTGGTCTCGGGGACGTACGACTGCCAGTTGGTGTTGGTGACGAACGACGCCGCGGTGTTGAAGGCCATCGCCGGGCTGACCCCCGACAGGCCCCCGTTCAGCGGCAACACGCCTTGGATCCGCTGGAGTACGAACAGGAACACGACGCCGGCGAACGAAAACCCGAGCAGGCTGGTGGAGTAGCCGACCCACGTCTGTTCCGAGGACGAATTCACCCGGGCCACCCGATAGAGCAGGCGCTCGACACGCGTGTCGTGGGACGAGTCGAACACCCGGGCCATGTAGTCGCCGAGCGGCACGTACGCCACGGCCAGGACGACGATCACAGCGCAGATCTGGAAGAACCCAACCACGTCAGAACCTCTCCGGATCGAGGAGAGCGACGAACAGGTACACCGCGACGAACGCGGCCACCGTGAGACAGAGCAATTCGGTCATTGCTCGATCCTGAATCCCGCCACCGGCCACAGCCGGTTTCCTTACGCTTTCTTACGACCGCAACCAGCGGCTATGACGCAATATTTACGCCTACCGCTCCTCGATGTCGTCGACGCGTATCTCCACCACATCGCGATCGAGGGTGACGCCGAGCAGATCCGAGACGACATCGATCGCGATGGTCGCCAGCTCGTCTCCCGCAGCCTGCAGGTCGTCGCCGTACACCCCGATCACCGCGACGAACAGACCGATGCAGGCGTGGTCGTCGAGATGGAGGTCGATCTCGGTCGGCTGCGCACCGTGAACGTCCGCCAGAGCACGACGGAGCGTGGTCTTGACGATGTGGTCGCTGACCTGCAGCGAGTCCTGCGGATCGGCGCCGGAGCCGGCAGGAAAGGCGCTGTCGACGGGCCACGTACGCCTGGTCGTATTACGGACCTTCGAGATGATGGATGCGCTGATATCCACCCAATTCGGTTCCTGAGGTGCGTCCCGAAGTTCGGTGGCAGCACGCGCGAGAACCGAATCCGGCTCTACTGGGTTCGCCATGTTGCCAACCTTTCGCTCAATGTTGCTCGTGCTCTGGTCAACTGACCACGTACCGCTCCTGCGGACAACGTCATGATCGCGCCGATCTCCGGGTGAGTCAGGCCCTCGACCTCGCGGAGCAGCCAGCAGGCTCGCTGGCGGTAGGGCAGTTCGGCCAGTGCGACTCCGAGTTCGGCCATGAAGCTGTCGGCCTCGACATCCGCCTCGGGATCACTGCCCGCACCGGTGCTCTTTCGCTCGAATACCCAATCTTCTGCGGGAGGAACGCTGCGACGTCGTCGATGATCGATCACTTTGTGCGACACCAACGAGAACAACCATGTTCGCAGAGCCGAGTCGCCTCGAAAGTTGTCCAGCCCCTTCCACGCTGCGACGAACGCGTCCTGCACCACCTCCTCGGCCGCACCCTGATCGGACAGCATGTTTCGCGCGTACCGAAACATCTCCGGACCGTAGCGCCGGACGATCTCCTCGAACGCATCCGTCTCGCCGAGCGCGGCTGCGCCGACGAGTACGCGGTCCGATGCATCAACCCACTCCATCGGGCCCCCAGTTCACGTAGCGGTCATCGATCACGCATGTCTTCGATACCGGTTTACCAGCGGACGTAATCTATGACGTAGATCACTTTATTCGGACGTGCGTTTCGACCACCGAGCTACGACCAACTCCTGTCACACACTCTGCACGACATCCAACGAAGAGAGGCATTCATGAGCTCCACGACGGACACCAAGGCAACCGTATCCGCAGCAGGCGAGGGAAAGACCGACATCACCACCAAGTCGGACTCCGTGCTCGTCAGCTCGCAGGGCCGCACCACCATTGCCGACACCGTCGTCTCCAAGATCGCCGGTATCGCCACCCGTGAGGTCCAGGGCGTCCACGCCGTCGGCGGCGGAGCGAGCCGCGCGATCGGTGCCCTGCGCGAGCGCATCCCCGGTGCCCGCGTCAACCAGTCGCAGGGCGTCTCGGTGGAGGTCGGCGAGCGTCAGGCCGCAGTCGACATCGACATCGTCGCCGACTACGGCGTCTCCATCGCAGACCTCGCAGCGGGCATTCGTCGCAACGTCATCAACGCCGTCGAGCGTATGACCGGTCTCGAGGTCACCGAGGTCAACATCGTCGTTCACGACATCTACCTCGACGACGGCTCGGACGACGAGGAGACCACCGAGGCTCCCTCCACCCGAGTGCAGTGACCGATCCGCACATGACGGAGCGTGACAGGTCCGAGGACATCGCCGACGCCGTACTGGCGGTCGACGGTGTCGTCGGGCTGCACGGCGGCATGTTCGGCGAGGCAGCTACCTACCTTCCCGGACGACGCATCGCCGGCATCCGGATCGGCGACGAAGGCACCGAGGTCCACGTCACTCTCGAGTTCGGGGTAGCGGTGCGCGAAACCGCCGACGCCGTGCGCAGCACAGTGGCAGCGATGGTCGACGGGCCCGTGCACGTCACCGTCGAGGACATTGTGCGAGTCTGACCAGGTGAACGAGCATGCAGCGCACGACCGAGCCGCCGCCTACAAGGCGGCTCGGCGCGCTGTGGCGCGCGAACACCACCCGGATCTCGGTGGAGATCCGGCTCGCTACATGGCCGAACTCGCCGAGGTCGACCGACGCTTCGCCTTACTTCCCTCGACTCCGACCAATGCAGCGAGCGCGCCGACGGCATTCCGCGCCTCGCCGATTCCGTCCTCGCTACGCACTCTGCCCAAGCGGATCGCTCGGATCCGCAAACGCGTCACCAGGCGCAACTACTTCGAACTCTGAGTGGAGATCAACACCATGACCACTGCAACCATCGGTTTGTTCGTGGGACTTCTGCTGGCCATCGCCGCAGCGGCCGGCGGTTTCACCGGCTTCCTCATCGCCATCGTGCTCGGCGGCCTCGGATTCTTCGTCGGCCGCTACGTGGACGGCGAACTGGACCTGAACTCGATCATGCGTGGTCGCGGTCGTGACTGAGACAGCTGCTGTAGACCCCGGTGAGCGCGGCTCTCTGGAGATCAAGCACAAGGCCGTCGAGCGACTCGCCGTCCTCGCTGCCCGCAGCACCGACGCGGTCGCCGGACCCCAGCCCGGACTGCGGGTCCTGAGTGGGCGTGACCTGCCCAAGGCCGACGTGACGATCAGCGGCTCCCGCGTTCGCGCTCAGGTCGCGGTAGCGGTCACCTGGCCCTCGCCGCTGGCGAAGGTCGCCGCCGACGTTCGCGCCGCAGTCGCACGAGACCTGTCCGAACTGGGCATCTACACCGTCGACCGAGTCGATGTCACCGTCCAATGTGTACCCGCCGAGACCACCCGTGAAGAAGGGAGAGTGCAATGAGCGAGAAGGCAAGCAAGAAGCCGGTAGCCAATCCCACCGCAGCCGTACCCGCAATCCTGTTCGCGCTCGTCCTCATCGGTGCCGGCGTGGTCCTCGGCCGCGAGGCGCTGCTGAACCTGGGTGCCATCGACGGCCCCGAGTGGGTCGGCCCCGCCGCCACGAGCCTGGACGGACTCACCGCGCAGCCGTGGATGCTGCCGGGAGGAATCGCCGCAGTCGTGGTCGGGTTCGTTCTCGTCATCGCTGCACTGCGTCCTCGGCGACGCACCCACCGAGCCCTCTCCGAGCAGGACGTCTGGCTCCGCAAGGGCGACGTCGCAACCGTTGCCCGCACCGCCGCACTCGACAGCGTCGGCGTCGATTCCGCAACCGCCAAGGCCGGCAACAAGAAGGTCACCGTCGCGGTGGCCACCGTCGCCGGCACGGACACCGCGGAGCTGAAGTCCTCGGTCGTCACCTCCGTGGACGACGCCCTCCGCCCACTCGCGTCGGCTCCCAAGGTCCGCACCCGAGTGCGAACGACAGGACAAGCATCGTGAAACGCGCAACCGCTTCGGTCGACCGAACCAGCACCGCCGTCGTCGGCCTCGCCCTGATCGCCCTCGGCGGCGGAGCAATTGCCTGGGAGCAAGGAAGGTTTCCCGGCCGCGAACGTCTCGACGCGGCCTTCGTCGACACCGCCGTCGACGCAGGCTGGTGGCCCTGGGCTCTCGCAGCAGCCGCCATCGTCCTCGTGCTGCTCGGTCTGTGGTGGCTCCTCGCGCACCTGCCGCGACGTTCGGTCGGCACCGTCGCCTTCGCGTCGTCAGCGGATGCAGATGTCGACGGCCGACTCAGCGTCGACCTGGGAACCGCTGCCCGGAGCGCCGCGAAATCCCTGGCCGCTCACGAGGGCGTCGTATCGGCGACCGGCCGTTCGGTGTCCGATCGCGGCCAGAGAGTCGTCGAGATCACCGCGACGCTCGATCCCGCGGTGACGTCCCTCGACAAGGTGGCAGGCGCAGCGGCGCAAACGCGCAACGACATCGTGACGTCGCTCGACGGAACACCGGCGGCCGTCCGAATCCTGCTGCAGTGCGGCAAGTCTCGGAAACAGGTCGTTCGCGTCAGCTGACGCCTGCGGAGAACTCGATCTCCCCGATCAACCCATGGTGGTCCGATCCGGGGAGATCGATTCGTTCCAGAGACCGAGCACGACCGGTGTTGGTGAGAATGTGGTCGATCCCGACGACGGCGGGTGTTCCCTTGTCGGTGGGGTACGTGGGAATCAGCCCCTTCCCCAATTGCGCTGCAACGTCGGAATATCCGGCATCGAGTAGGTTGCGGAACTTCTTGTGCGAATACGTCGTGTTGAAGTCGCCGCTGACGATCACCGGCCCGGTGACCGACGCCGCCGCCAGATCGTCTCGGAGCGTGTCCAATTCGGCGGTCCAGATGTCGGCCGGGGTGACGTAGGCGGGCCCGGGATGCACCGCCAGCAGCGTGACCGGCTCGGAACCGGGGACCTCGACCTCGGTGGCCAGATTCACCGGACCGTATCCGTCGAGTTCACGGTTGCCCGAGATCGGGTAACGGCTGTAGATTCCGGCTCCGCCGCCGCCCGTCACGTACGGCTGGAGGTAGCTGTAAGGGAAGAGCTCCTCCATGCCGGCGTCGCGGAGGCCGACCACCGACGCGTCGGTCAGTTCCTGGATCGTGACGACGTCGACGGAGTGATCGCGGGCCTGAGCGACCACGACAGTCGGATCGGCCAGCCCGATCATCAGGTTCGCCTGCATCACACGCAGCCGCACGCCCTCGCTGCCCGTCGCGTACTCGGGTGCCGCGTCCGCTATGTAGAGCGGTGCGTAGGCGAATGCGCCTGCGGCAAGCACCAGCGCAGAAACTCCCGCCAGGACCCAGCGCCGACCGATCAGCGCCACCAGGGCACCGACCACGACAGCGATGAACATCAATGGAACGAACGACGCCAGCGCGATCAGGACGTTGACCCGGGTGTCGGTGTAGTAGACGCCCAGTGCGACGAGCCCGGTCACGATGCCCAGAATGGCGATCGTTCCGGTGAGAATTC
Organism: Rhodococcus sp. 15-725-2-2b; assembly: GCF_002259075.1. Taxonomy (NCBI): domain Bacteria; kingdom Bacillati; phylum Actinomycetota; class Actinomycetes; order Mycobacteriales; family Nocardiaceae; genus Rhodococcus; species Rhodococcus sp. 15-725-2-2b. The sequence continues at coordinate 454,074 of NZ_NPFL01000006.1, forward strand.
GTATCCAGGTTCGTTGCATCGAACCGAGGGTAGCTACGCCCGGATGCCGATGACCAACGCTGTGATGGTCGTCCAGGTCAGCGACAACAATCCACGCACCGCCGAGAACGAGAACGCCGTGGACCACACCGTACGCGTCGACGGTTCCTCGACCGGAAGTCCGGCGAATCGATCGGCCAGCCAATCCAGCGTCAGTGGCGCACTGAGCGGGTGCAGCGACAGGTGTTCGCTCAGCCGATCCCGTAGATAGGTCACGTGCGCACCGGCCTCGAGGTACCGATCCACCTGCCCGTCCACGTCGTCGACGGCGATGATCTGATCGTGCACCGACTGGACGACCAGCAACGGAGCCGTCGGAGCCGTTCGTCCCGGCTGGATATCCAGGAACACCTGCACGATCTCGGGCAGCGCCAACAGATCGGCCAGCGGAACGTCGATGTAGTGGTCCAGGTCGTGTCGAGCCAGTTTGCTCACCGCACGCACGGTCGTCATCGACTCGACGGAATCGAGAATGCGCATTCCGTCCTCGTTGACGTGCTCGCGAATCACCCGATCGAGCTCGGGGTAGGTGCGCCGTAGGCCCGCCACCACCAGCGTCGGCAACGCTGCGTGCAGCGTCGCATTGAGCCGGGTGAACGCCGACCCCGGATCTCCGACGGGCGAGCCGAGAGCGGCACCGACCACCTCGATCTCAGGCGCGTACTCCGGCGCCATCTCCGCCGCCCAGGACGTCGCGAGTCCGCCGCCCGAGTAGCCCCACAGCGCAACCGGCGTACTCGAATGCAGGTCGAGCGGCTCGAACGACAACGCCGCGCGAACGGCGTCGAGCGTGCAGAACCCGGGTTCCTGCGGCGAACCCCAATGTCCGTCGGGACCCTCGTGATCCGGGATCGAGATGGTCCACCCACGGCGCAAGGCATGAAGTACAAGCAGGAACTCGAACTGCGGAACGGCACCTAACGCCCGGGAACCACGCCGAAGCGCGTACGACGGGAAACACGAGGACGCGACGCCGTCGATCGCACACTGATACGACAGCAGAACCGGTTCGGCGTTGCGCGGACGCAACACCGTCGTGACGCTGGCCTGGGGAAACCCGCCGAGATCAGCGGTGCGATAGAGCAGCTGCCACGCGTCGACGCGCTGGCGTATGCGACCGAACATCGCGACCTCGACCGGCCGCACCTTCAGAATCGTCCCGGGTGGAGCTGCCTCGTATCCCTCGGGCGCTGCATAGAAGGGATCGTCCTCGGGCCTGGTCGCGTCACTGCAGCTCGGTGCTCGTTCCACCGGCCAGGGCTGTTCGTCCCCCAATGATCTGTCGACGCTCATGTCCCACCGCTTCTTGTCCGAGTCTCGTCGTCACACTAACTTGCCCTCGACGACGCCGTTTCATGCAGCCCGCTGCCAATTGGTGATCAGGACATCGGTCGCGTAGCTGAGATCGAGGCCTTCGCCACCCCAGTCCGGAACGATGGCGTCGGGTGCGATACCGCCGTACTGTCGCCTGATTTCGTCGGCGTCTCCCGACATCGCGGGAGCGTGGATGATCTCGGTTCCCGAGGGATGGCGAAACGAGAAGCGTTGATCGCCGAGGGCTTCGATGAAGAAATATCCGTCGTGCAGCGCACGGTGGTGTTCGCCGCACAGCAGGACCAGGTTGTCGAGTGACGTCGCACCTCCCCGTGAGCGATAGGTGACGTGGTGAGCATGCAGAAATCGAGTGCGGCCGCACCCGGGTACCGTGCAGCATCGATCCCGAATGATCAACTGACGCAATTGGGTTCGGCTCGGAACTTTCGCCGTCGAACTCCACCGCACAGTTCTACCCAGCCGGCCGTGGCCGACGGTCCGCATGACCGCGGAACACAGCACCTGAGCGAGGGTCTCGTCGTCGAGGCCCGGCCCGTCGTCGAAATGAGCGTGGTCGGACCCTGCTTCGTCGACCCCACCGATGTGCACCAGCACCTCGGCAGCAGGAGAGACGACCGGTGAATCCATCGCAGCGCAGACCATCTCGGCCATGGCAATCATCGCCGGCACCGGGTTGAGCGGTGCCGGGGCCGCCCGGTCACCCTCGGATTCGCCGTCGGTCCTGGTGCGCTCGTACTCCGCCCTGGTCAATGCAGCGAGAAACCGCTTACCGTCCTCGGGCCGAAAGCGGGCCGTCAACACGAGCGAGCCGTCGTCCTCATCCCAGCGCCACCGCCCAGCGCACGGGTCGAGGTCGACGCCGTTTCCCTTGGTCGGACGCATCGCCTTCTTCAGACCACGGCAGAGGCGTTCGATGTGCGCAGCCGGGGCGTCGAGCGCCTTCTGCAGCAACGACGCCTCGTTCTCGGCCGTCGCAACGCGAGTCATCGCGCGCACCTTCGAGTACGAGATGGTGCCGTTCAGATACGCCGAGGTGATCAGCGGCAGCTCTCGCATGGCCTTGGCCACGCGCACCTGCTCACGAGCGGTGTGCAGATCGACCCCCGCACGCCACGACAACCAGTGCGCACAGGACCGCACTTCCCAACCCGCCCATCCGCGTCGCGCATCGAACTCGCCCACCAGAATCAGATACTGCGCCGACGCCGCCGCGATCCGACCTGCCAGAGCGCAGATTTCGGTCTCGATTTCCTTCGTCTCGATCCGCCCCGCCTCGGATCCCGCGTCGGCCATGTCGATCATGAACGCCCCCATTCATCGAATACATGTTCGATGAATGTACGACGAGACACCGACAGAAACTCTCCCACGATGCCCGCCGCGTCCCCGCGGGGACGTTGTCACGAGGCGATGCGCCGGGCACGGGAGTCGGCCGCGACACATCCGGCACCCTCTGGGCAGCGAATGCCCTACATGGCCGAAGCACGCAAGTCTCTCGCGCGCTTTCCCAGTCCGCTGCGCGGCACGTGGTTGACGTCGCTGTTCGGCGCAGTTCTGCTCGTCGCGCTGCCCATAGTCATCGTGACGGGATTGCTCTCGTACAGCGCCTACGGTCCACAGTTCGGCCAGGCCAGGCCGGGTGCCGTCGGGTGGCTGCGCTTGCCGTTCTTCGACTGGCCGTCGAATCCGGCATGGCTCTACCAGCTCACGCAGGGTCTGCACGTCGGACTCGGCCTGATCATCGTGCCGCTCGTCATCGCCAAACTGTGGTCGGTGATGCCCAAGCTCTTCGAACTACCACCGGTGCGATCGCCGGCACATGCGCTCGAACGACTGTCGCTGCTGGCACTGGTCGGGGGCCTGCTGTTCGAGATCGTGACGGGTGTTCTCAACATTCAGTACGACTACGTGTTCGGTTTCGACTTCTACGCCGCTCACTACTTCGGTGCCTGGGTGTTCATCTCCGGATTCCTCGTACACCTCGCGCTCAAGGTCCCGCTGATGTGGAGGACCCTGAGGTCGGAGTCGTTGATGGACGTACTGCGCGCCAGGAACGAAGCTCCGGACGAGCAGAAGAACGACGACCGACCGGCGACCATGGGTCGACGCGGTGCCATCGGATTGGTCGCTGCCGGAATGGGATTCGTTGCCGTGTTGACGGTAGGACAGACGGTCGGCGGAGTGCTGCGCAAGGCCGCGATCCTGCTGCCCCGGGGACGCTCGTACGGCGACGGCCCCAACGACTTTCAGATCAACCGAACGGCCGAAGCGGCCGGGATCACCGAGGCGCAGACCGGGCCCGACTGGCAACTGACGATCAGCAGCGCGGCCGAGGACGCCGTCCCGATCGTGCTGTCCCGCGGCAGGCTGCTGTCGATGCCGCAGCGCACTGCCGAACTGCCGATCGCGTGCGTCGAAGGATGGTCCACCACGCAGACGTGGACCGGTGTCCCATTGGCCGAACTCGCTGCGCTGGCGGGCGTACCCGCACCGCGATCGGCAGAGGTGAGCTCGCTGGAGCAGAACGGAGCCTTCACTCGTGCGGTGTTGCAGGGAAATCAAGCGGCGCACCCGGATTCGTTGCTGGCCTTGAAAGTCAACGGTGTCGATCTCTCGCTCGATCACGGATTTCCCGCGCGTGTGATCGTTCCTGCCCTTCCGGGTGTCCACAACACCAAGTGGGTTGCTCGCATCGTGTTCCGTTCGTGACTTCCAGTTGTGGCTGTTCAAACCTCCGTCGATGGTAAAGAATCGGTGATCGGCGGCCCGTGGGGTCGCCGACGAGGGTCACTCCCTCGCCTGGATGAGTTCCGAAGGTCATGACATCATGCTTGCTTTGTCCAGAAGCCTCCTCGTCGCAAGTGCAGCTCTCACGCTGCTGTTCGCCGCAGGCTGTTCATCGTCCGAAGCCGGCAACGCCGTCGCTGCCGACACCACAGCCGCCTCGACGTCCGCCGCCCCCAGCACCACCGACGGCGTCTCGGGCCAAGAGGGCATCGACGCCGGCGGCTCCACCGACATCGATGTCGAGATCGGTCAGTGCGTCCAACTCGGCGGGACGATGACGGCCGCCACCATCGACAACGCCGAATGCGGCAGCATGGAATCGAACTACAAGGTCATCGCCAAGGCCGAGCAGAACGAGCAGTGCCCCACCGACGTCAATCAGACCTACTACGAGACGCTCGACGGTGTGGAACAGGGCGCACTGTGCCTCGACGTCGACTGGGTGGTCGGCGGCTGCATGAGCGTGCCCACCGTGGGTATGGACGAGCCCTCACGGGTCGACTGCAGCGACCCCGACGCCACCGACGTCGAACAGGTCACCGAAATCAAGACCGGTACCGCCGATCCCAACGAATGCCCCGAGGGCGGATTCGCCTACGACGCCAGGCAATTCGTCGTCTGCACCACGACGATCTCCTAGTCGAGCTGCGCCGTCACCATCTGCGTGACGTAGCGGTAGTCCACGTAGCCGTGGCGGGCGATGGCCGCGTGCACTGCGCCCAGGACCTCGCCGCGGCGCCGGTCGTCCAGAGCGAGATGGCTCGAGTACGTGGCGGCCATGGCGCAGAACTCGTCTGCGGAGTAGCGCTGGACCCACTCGTACGTCGAGGTCGTCCACGGACCGAAGCCGGCAGCGCGCGGCACGTTGGACTCCGGTTGCGTACCGAGAGAACGCACCAACAGGTGCGCCACTTCGGGCTCGGTTGCGTCGTAGGCCGCCCTGACCGCTTCCCATGCCGGGCCATCGAGGTCGCCCGGCATGTTCCACCACAACCGAAGGGAACCGCCGGGGACCAATGCGCGGGCCGCCACTGCAGCTCCTTGCTCGTGGTTCACCCAATGCCAGGATTGGGCGGCAACGACTACATCGAACGCCGCCGCCGGGGCTGCACAATCCTCGAACCGCGACACTTGCACTTCGACGTCGAGGTTCTCGGTGCGCCGCCGAACCAGCTCTGCCATAGCCGAATCCGGTTCCACCGCAACAACGGACGCGCCGAGTTCAGCCAACGCAACAGTGACTTTGCCGGTACCTGCCCCCGCCTCGAGCACTCGCATCCCGTCGCCCGCCGCGATGTCCGCGTACAGCTCGGCCGGGTAGCCGGGACGGGCCCGGTCGTAGTTCTCGGCAACCTTGCCGAAGCTCAATGCACGCGATGACTGCTGTCCGTCGGTCACCGCATCGACGGTACCGAGGGTCGACTTGCCAGGAACCGTGAGTTTCGTAAAGAGTGAGACAGGTCACTGAGCAGACCCCGCACGCGAGGAGAGTCGATGACCGAGACCACTGCACCTCCGAAATGGAAGGTGGTCGGCCCCGGACTGGTGGTCGCCGCAACCGGCATCGGGGCTGCCGACCTCGTCGCGACTCTGGTGGCGGGCTCGCGCTACGGCTACGCCCTGCTCTGGGTCATCATCGTCGGTGTCGTCATGAAAGTCGTTCTGGTGGAAGGTGCCGGCCGCTACACGTTGGCGTCGGGCAACACGATCTTCCAGGGCTGGCGTTCGCTGGGGAAGTGGACGACGGCGTATTTCGCTCCCTACATCGTGATCTGGGGGTTCGTCTACGGAGCGGCAGCGATGTCGTCGAGCGCGTTGCCGATCGTCGCACTGTTCCCCGCTTTGGATCTCAAGGTCGTCGCCATCGCGTCCGGACTCCTCGGCTTCGCGCTGATCTGGCTGGGGAGCTACGGATTCTTCGAGAAGATCATCACCGTCTTCGTCGGCATCATGTTCGTGACCGTGATCGGTGCTGCGGTAGTGGCGGTTCCGAACGTCCCCGCGATCGTGAAGGGCATCGTCCCCACCATTCCCGACGGCTCCATCGTGTACGTCCTCGGCCTTGCCGGTGGCGTCGGTGGCACCATCACGCTCGCCGCGTACGGCTACTGGCTGCGCGAGAAAGGCTGGATCACACCGAAATTCATGCGCGTCATGCGTATCGACAATTCGATGGCCTACGTCATCTCCGGCATCTTCGTCCTCGCGATGCTCATCGTCGGTGCCGAACTGCTGTACTCGTCGCAGATCGCGATCTCCACCGGCGATCAGGGCTTGATCCAACTCTCCGACGTGCTCGCGGACCGCTACGGGACGGTGTTCGGCTACGTGTTCCTCATCGGATTCTGGTCGGCGTCGTTCTCGTCGCTGATCGGGGTGTGGAACGGCGTGAGCCTGATGTTCGCAGACTTCGTCGGCAATCTGAAGGGGCTCGAACAGGGTCACCCGGAAACACGAGTGGGAGGCAAGTACTTCCGGTGGTATGTCGCGTGGCTGACGTTCCCGCCCATGGCGTTGCTGTGGCTCGACCAACCGATCGGGCTCGTGCTCGCCTACGGCGTACTCGGCGCGGTGTTCATGCCGTTCCTGGCGGTGACACTGTTGGTACTGCTCAACAGTGATCGCGTGCCGAAGCAGTGGCGCAACGGCTGGTTCACCAACCTGACGCTGGGTGTCTGCGCATTCCTGTTCGCGTGGCTCGCCGTCGACCAGGTCTTGGATGCTCTCGACAAGTACGTGTACTAGTCGGCCGCTTCCAGGCGTGAGCGCAGTGTCGACTCCGTGTGCTTGATCGCCTGACCCACAACGGGTTCCACAACAGCGCCGAGCACCTTGCCCGCGATCCCGCCGGGCAGGCTGTAGCGGAACACAACGTCCAGACGGGTTCCGCCGTCTGCCGTATCGGAGAACGACCACGTGGACGAGTTGGACAGGCCTTCGACCGACTCGAGCGTGAGCCTCTCGTTGTGGACCCATTCGGTGACGTGCACAACGGAGGTGAGGGCCTTCGGACCGATCTGCATCGTCGCGTCGTACGTGGCACCGAGCCCTGAGGTGACCTCGCTCGTCGGCTCGAAACGGGTGATGCCGAACATCCATTGCGGGACGTTCCTGAAGTCGTCCATGTAGGCGAACGCCGCCTCGCGACTGGTCGACGCAACGGCCGAACGGTTGATTTCACGCACTCGTACACCTTAGTACACGCTACGGCGTGTTACGCATACTTTGGTCGTCCGTTTCAGCGGCGTACGTACCCCACCTGCTTGTCCACCACGTTCACCAGAGCCGAACCACGGACATATCGATGGAGGTTGTCCTCGAACAACGCCCACAGGCGCTCGGCGAAGTCGTCGGCATCGCCCGCCAAATGAGCGGTCACGATGACGTTGTCCATGTGCCACAGCGGGCTCGTGTCCGGTAGCGGCTCGACCTCGAACACGTCGAGCACGGCCCACCCGATGCCTCCGTCAGCGAGGGCGTCGCACAGGGCTCGTTCGTCGACGACCGGTCCGCGGGCGATATTGACCAGGCCTGCATCGGAACGCATGGCCGAGAGAACCTCCGCGTCGACCAGTGCTCGGGTGGCGTCGGTCAACGGTGTCGCCAGCACGATCACGTCGTACTCACCCGCATACGACGGCAATCCTCGAACATCGCGGATTCGTCCGAACTCCGAGTCACCGGACCGCTCCGACGTTGCCGACGCATCGACGCGCATACCGAGTGCGCCGAGGACCCGGCCGATCTCGCGGCCGATCGAACCGGGACCGACGACGAGAGCGGCGCGACCGTGAATACCACTGGTAACTCTGTGTTCCCAGACCCGCTCACGCTGACGAGCAAGCGCCACAGGCAGCTTCTTGACCGACGCCAGAATGCCGGCTGCGACGTACTCCGCAATCGCCCTGTCGAGGATTCCGCCGGAGTTCGTCAGAATCCATCGGCCCTCGCGCAGAACCGGATCGAGCAGTCGATCGACGCCGGCACTCGATGCGTGGATCCAGCGAAGATTCTCGGCATTCGGCCACACGGTTCGCAAATCGGCGGTCTCGAACGTTCGGAACAGCAACACCTCTGCCCACGACACCACACCGGCGAGCTCGTCCATCGTGCAGCTTCGGAAGTCGACTCCGTCGATCGCGGGCAAGAACCTTCTGTCCGAACCACTCTCGACCACAAGCACGTTCACCACAAGACTCGCCACCTCCGTACGATGGCACCGTGCTCACCGTAGAACTCGCAACTGCCGCCGACGCGGCAACGATACTCGGCCTCCGGCACGCCGCCGAGGACTGGCTGTTCGCTCGAGAAATCGACCAGTGGAAACCGCGCGAGGTACCCCTGTCCACTGTCGCGGCGCAGATCGAGGCAGGAGAGTTCTACGTCGCCCGGCGCGATCCGAGTGGCCCGATAGTCGGTGCGCTGAGACTGATCTGGGCCGATCCCACAATCTGGCCCGAAGAGGATGGGCTCGCCGGGTACGTCCACGGATTGGTGATCGACAGAAGCGAAGCGGGCACGGGCCTCGGCGCGTTGCTGCTCGAGTGGGCGGCGGAGCAGACCCACCGGGAAGGACGCTCGCTGCTGCGTCTGGACTGCGCCGAGACCAACGGCGAGTTGCGCAGCCACTACCTGAATCAAGGATTCCGGTACGTCGGACGCCGCGAGTTCGCCGACGGCAGTTCGTGGTTCAGCGTGGCCCTGTTCGAGAAGTCGACCGATCGGTAGCCTGTCGTCCATGGGCGAGAACCGGGATCGAATGCTGCACGGAGAGCTGTACCGAGACAACGATCCCGACCTGGTGGCGTCTCGGGTGGCGTGCGGGAAGCTGCTCGACCGATTCAACGCAACCGAGGCAGATCAGAACGAAGAACGACGCGAGATTCTCGGCGAGCTGCTCGGATCCATCGGAGCGGATTCGTGGATCATGCCCAGGTTCCAATGCGATTACGGCACATACATTTCCATCGGATCCAACAGTTTCCTCAACTACGACGCAATCCTGTTGGACTGCGCACCGATCACCATCGGTGACGATGTATCGATCGGGCCTCGGGCACAACTACTGACGGCGTTGCACCCCATGGAGGATCACGAGGCGCGCCGAACACGCTGGGAGAGTGCTCTTCCCATCACCATAGGGAACAACGTCTGGCTGGGCGGCGGGGTCATCGTGTGCCCGGGAGTCACGATCGGCGACAACTCGGTGATCGGTGCCGGCAGCGTCGTCACCCGGGATGTGCCGTCGCACACCTTCGCTGCCGGCAACCCCTGTAAGGCAATCCGCGCCCTACCGTGAGATGACCTCGTGCAGGATCTCGTCGGAGTCGCCGATGAGCCTGTCGACCGCCATCCGCGCATCAGCAGGGCAGCAAAATTCGTTTGCACAGATAAAAGACTAACCGGTATGGAGCGGATCGTCACGTGGTACGGATTGACCGCGTCGGTACCATCTGAGCATGAATCGCACGGCAGTGGTGACCGGAGCCTCGTCGGGTATCGGACGCGCGGTTGCGCAGGCGCTCGTCGCCCGGGGATATCGAGTGATCGGCACCTCCCGCAATCCGGCCTCGATGACCGACGCGCAGCGAGCCACCGGTGTCGAGTATCGCGCTCTCGATCTCACCGATGCCGACTCGATCCGCACCTTCGTCGCCGATCTCGGGGACGTCGACGTCCTGGTCAACAACGCCGGTGAGAGTCAGTCCGGGCCCTTCGAGGAGCTACCGACCGATGCCATCGAGCGACTCTTCCAGTTGAACGTCTTCGGCGCAGTGACGCTGTCGCAAGGTGTGATTCCCGGTATGCGCGATCGTGGTTACGGCCGCATCGTGATGGTCGGATCGATGCTGGCCAGCTTCCCGCTTGCCTATCGCTCGTCCTACGCCTCCACGAAAGCCGCCATCAAGGGCTTCTCCGATGCGGCGCGTCTGGAACTCTCGCCCTTCGGTGTGTGGATGACCACCGTCGAGCCGGGCTCGATCAACACCGGAATCAGTGAGCGCCGAACCAAGTACATCGCACCGGATTCGGTCCATCGAGACGACTTCCACACCGCCATCTCGTCGCTGGACCGCAAGGAGGGAACCGGCATCTCCGCCGAGGACGTCGCCGAGGTAGTAGTGAAGGCCATCGAGGCCGACAAGCCGAAACCGTTGTACGCCAGAGGAAGCAATGCACCGGTCGTGTTTCTCGCGCGGCGGCTGCTGCCCGCGACCTTCATGGAGAAGACGATCGCGAAGATGTTCGGACTGAAGAGGTAGTTTGAACCGCTGACCTGCGGGAATACAGCTGGGTGAACTATTTCCCTCTCGACCTACCGTGGTAGAGACACTCGGTCTCGTCCTGGCAGCCACAGGCCTGATCGTCGCCGCACAGGTGATCTCGAAGAAGACGACACTCCCCGCGGCAGCGTTGTTGACGCTCGCCGGCCTGGCCGTCTCTGCGTCGGCGTTGCCCGACATCGTTCTCGACCCCGAGCTCGTTCTGACCCTGGTGATTCCGCCACTGCTCTACAGCGCCGCTCTGAACTCCTCACTGATCGCCATCCGCCGCAACGTGTGGACCATCTTGAGTTTGTCGGTCGCCCTCGTGGTGGCGACGGCTGCCCTCGTCGGCGTCGGTCTGTGGTTGCTCGTTCCGGGGATCACACTGGCCGCTGGTATGGCGCTCGGTGCCGCCGTGGCACCACCGGACCCGGTCGCGGCGCTGGCGGTGGGTCGACGCGCAGGCATCCCACCGAAACTGGTGACCCTGATAGAGGGCGAGGGACTGCTGAACGACGCGACCGCACTGACGATGCTGACCGTGGCGATCGCCGCGATCTCGAGTCAGGACATGACAGCCGCTCATGCCGGGGGATTGTTCGTGCTCGCCGCAGCAGGCGGCATCGTCGTCGGACTGATCGTCGCACTGGCGATTCGGCTGGTACAGCGGTTCGTTCACGATTCGCTGCTGCTCAACATCGTCTCGCTGGCTACACCGTTCCTCGCGTACCTCGCGGCCGAAGAAGTGCATGCGTCCGGGGTGTTGGCCGTCGTCGTCGCAGCATTGGTGATCGGTCACCACACCCGTCACGCCATCTCCGGAGCCAGTCGCCTGCAGACCAGTGCCGTGTGGAGGCTGATCGATCTGCTTCTCGAGGGCTTCGTGTTCTTGTTGATCGGCGAGCAATTGCCCACCGTTGTCGGCGGCCTGTCGGCCTACTCGGGGACGACCATCGCCCTCGCAGTCACGGTGACGCTCGCCGGCGTCCTGTTGCTGCGGCCGCTGTGGCTCCTGACCACCGGGCTGTCCGCCCGCGAGGCGGTGGTGATGAGTTGGGCAGGCACTCGCGGAGTCATCACCGTCGCTGCCGTCTTCACGTTGCCGCTGACCATCGACTCGGGCGAGCCGTTCGAGAGCCGAGATCTGCTGCTGTTCTGTGCATTTCTCGTCGTGCTGGTGACGGTGATCGGTCAGGGATTGACTTTCGCTCCGCTGGTGCGCAGGTTGAACGTCGTGGCCGATCCCGCCGCAGAGGCACGTCTACGCAACGAAGCACGGGAGGGTTCGACGAAAGCCGCTCTGTCACAGTTGGACCGGATTGCGGACGAGGAGAACCTGGACGACGAGGGTCGCGAGATACTGCGCCGCGAGTTGGAGCACCGTATCGACCGCTACCATCGCCGTCTGGATCACCTCGACGAGTCCGAGATCGGCGATGCGGTCATCTCACCCGAGCAAATTGCCGCGATGACCACACGTCGCCGCATACTCGACGTCGAGCGGGAGGAGCTGCTGTGCTGGCGAGACGCCGGCCGGCTGCCGGACAACAGCATGCGGAGTCTCGAGCACGAACTCGATCACGAAGAGCATTCCTTCCGCCCGCATCGAGAGACCGACTAGCCGGCGATCGCCGCGTGCATCTCCCACACGATCACTTCGGCTCCGGTCGCGGTGCTCAGCTTCTGACCGCCGCCTCCGCTGACGCGCACGGCATCACCCTCGGCCAGTGGTCCGACGCCCTCGAGCATCGCTTCACCCTGGGCGACGAAGATGTGCACGAACGGGGCGTCGGGTATCTCGACGGGAGCCTGCCCGGCCTGCAAGCGCGCCACGTGCATGGCGGCGTACTTGTTCTTGATGCGAATGGCTGCGTGGTCGGCGTGGTGTGCCATTCCTGATGCCACGGGAACCAAACCACCACTGAGCAATTCGCCGTCGATCTCGAGCTGCTCGTAGCCGGGGGTGATGCCCTGTTCGTCGGGCACCACCCACATCTGCACGAAGCGAACGGGATCGCCGTGCTTGCCGGAGTACGAGCCGGCGGTCTCCCCGAGTCGCCACGAATCGTTCTTCTCCGAGTGCAGGATTCCCGTGCCTGCGCTCATTCGTTGGGCGAGACCGGGGTAGATGACGCCGGAGTGACCCATCGAGTCCTGGTGCACCAGCGAGCCCTGCAGCACCCAGGTGACGATCTCCATGTCGCGGTGCGGGTGGGTGTCGAAACCCTGGCCGGGAACGACGATGTCGTCGTTGTTCACCATCAACACGCCGTGGTGGGTGTTGCCGCGATCGAAGTGGTTGCCGAAGGAGAAGGAGTGCTTGGAATCGAGCCAGCCGATCTTGGTCTTGAATCGGTCATCGGCTCGCCGGACGTCGAGTGTGGGTGCTGCAGAGGTCATATCGTGTCCCTCGAATTCGTGGAGTGTGGGGTCAGAGGACGTGCGAGCCGTACATCTCGCCGAGTGGATCGGCGATCAGTTCCAGGCGGGCACCGTCGGGGTCGCGGAAGTACAGCGAGACCTCGCTGTGCTCGATCAGTTCGACTCCGGCGTCGATGAGCTTGGTACGCAGGTGCTCCCACCTGGTGGGTTCGACACTGATCGCCACGTGATGAAGGCCGCCGAGCACCTCGGCGTACGGTCCGACGTCGAGTCCGGGAAAGTCGAAGAATGCCAACAGGTTGCTGTTCCCGATATCGAAGAAGAAGTGCGAAGAGCCCGGGTAGTCACGGTTCTCGATGAGCTCGGTGAGCGGGAACTCGAGCAGATCCTGATAGAAGCGGACCGTTGCTTCGACGTCACTGCTGACCAACGCGGTGTGGTGGAGGCCGCGAGCCGACGACGCCGGCCGTTCGCCTGCGGGCTTGAGGTGCTGAGTACGGATACGGTCCCGCTGCTCTTCGTGTTCCTGCGCGCGTCGTGTCTCTTCGGCAGTCATGTCGTCGGTCATCGCTGCACCCTCCGGGTCAAGTAGTTGCTTCGTCAACTACCAAGAACAGTACACCCAGTAGTTGCGTTGTCAACTACTATGGACTCATGGATTCCCCACGGTGGCTCAGCCAGGACGAACAGCTGGCCTGGCGCGCATACCTCGACGCCACTCGGCTGCTGCTTCGCGATCTCGACAATCAGCTCACGCGCGACTCCGGGATCTCGTTCACCGACTTCGAGCTGCTCGTGGTCCTTTCCGAAGCACCCGATCGCCGACGCCGCATGAGCGAACTCGCCGACGCCGTCACCACCACTCGCAGCGGCGTAACCAGGGCAATCAGCCGACTCGTCGACTGCGGTTGGGTCCGGCGCGTCAAATGCGACGACGACAAGCGAGGCATGTCCGCCGAACTCACCGAAGCCGGACTGAACACCCTCGCCGCAGCCAGTCCAGGGCACGTCGAGGCGGTGCGGAAGAACATGTTCGACCTCGTGGATCCGGACGATCTTGCGGCACTGACCCGGACTTTCTCGGCCATGCGGAACCACGCGTCGTGATCAGCCACCTTCCCGGGGAGCAGCGCCATCACTGGTGGAACGAGTGGCTCGATTCCAAACAGTCCTTCCCCGCGACCGGCAACTACGACCTGGCGGCCAACGCGCACGGGTTGCTGATGGTGCACAACGAGGACACCGTCTTTCCCGGCGAGGGATTCGACTCGCACGAGCACCGGGACATGGAGATCCTCACCTGGGTGCTCGAGGGCACCCTCGAACACACGGACTCCGAGGGCAACAGCGGGCTGATCCGCCCCGGACTGATTCAACGCATGAGCGCAGGCACCGGCATCCGCCACACCGAACGCAACGCATCGAGTCTGACCAGCCGCGACAAGCTACGCGTCGTGCAGATGTGGATTCCACCGGATGCCGACGGACGGGTGCCGTCGTACGACGAGCTGGACGTGCGGGACGAGTTGGCATCCGGCGAGCTCGTCTGCGTCGCATCGGGAATGCCGGGCAGGACAGGAGTACGCATCGGCAATCGCTTTGTGTCGCTTCATGTTGCGCGGCTCGCGCCGGGACAGTCGATCACCGTTCCCGACGCACCGTTCGGTCACGTCTTCGTCGCCGACGGTTCAGTGGTGTTCGAGGACATCGGCGATCTCGACCAGGGTGACGCGGTGCGGCTGACCGGTACCGGCGGACACCGTGTGACAGCATCGACGTCGAGCGAGATCATGATCTGGGAAATGCACGCCGAGTTCGCCTGAGGGAGTGTCGTCCATGCCGACCGTCATCACCGACGATGCCGTCACCCTGAACTATCTGGACGAGGGCAGGGGCCAGGCCGTGGTGCTCATCGCCGGCTTCTGCGCGCCCGCGACCACCTGGATGCTGCAGCAGAAGACATTGGTGGCGAACGGATACCGCGTTCTGGCGCTCGATCGACGAGGGCACGGTGCCTCGGAGGCACCGACACACGGCGCGACCATGGAGCGGCACGGACGCGATGTGGCGAACTTCCTGTCGGCGGTGGGCCTCGACGAAGCCGTTCTGATCGGCGGCTCGATGGGAGCGAGCACCATCTGGTCGTACGTGTCGCAGTTCGGCACCGAACGCGTTCGCGCCATCGTGTCGGTGGATCAGACACCGAGAATGGTCAACAGCGCGGGCTGGGCCAACGGGTTCTACGGACTCACCGAGGACAATCGAACGACGTTCTTCGACAACGGAATACCCGATACCGGTCACGGGCGGCCCCAGTGGAAATCCGTACCGTCGCTGCTGAGGCTTGTGCTCGCATTACGTGCGATTCCGAAATTGGCGTCCCCCGACACCCCACCGATGAGGGCTCTGCTCGCAGATCATGCTGCGCAGGATTGGCGCGCAACCATTGCCGGTATCGACAAGCCGTACCTGATGGTCGCCGCGCGTGACAGTCAGTTCTGGCCTGCTGCACATGCTTTCGAGTCGGTAGACCTGAACCCGCTCGGTCGATCGGTCGTCTTGGAGAGCTGCGGTCACGCCGCGAACATGGACCGGCCCAGTGAGTTCAACGCGGCGATGCTGGAGTTCCTCGACTCGATCGCGTGACGTCAAGACCGGTGCCCGCCCAACGCCTCAGCACACGCAACGAGATTGCGATGCAGCACTTTTCGCTCGCCCATCGACAGTGACGCAATCATGGCCTGCTCCACGGCGGCGACCGCCGCCGACGCTTGCCGCAAGCGCTCTCGGCCCGTAGCGGTCACGTACAGGCGTTGGTCACGACCGGCGCCCTCGATCTCCACCAAACCGTCTCGCGTGAGCCCGGCCAGCAGCTGATGCGTTGCCTGCCTGCTGACGAACACCGCGCGAGCGAGTTCGGCGTTGGACAGGCCCGGTGTGTGCGCGAGGTGTTCGAGGCTCGAGTACTGCGAGACCGTGATGTCGAGTTCGCTCAGAGCATCGTCCATCGCCGAACGCAGGGCGGACGTGGCTCGCTTGAGGGCCAGACCGATGGAGGAATCGACGTCCACTTGACTCATGTCAATATCTTGACATACATTTCCCTCGTCAAGAACTTGACGACCACCCGAAAGGACCCATCATGACCGTTGCAGCTGTTTCCGGACCGAGCTTCCTCTCACTCCAAGTACGCGACCTCGCCGTCAGCGCGGATTTCTACGAATCGCGTCTGGGTCTCGTCCGCGCGCCTCAGGCACCACCCGGCGCAGTGGTATTCACCACGTCACCGATTCCGTTCGCAGTCCGAAACCCAGCTCCCGGAACAGATCTCGACAGTGGTCAGCCGGGACTCGGAGTTGCGCTGTGGCTCGTGTGCAACGACGCCGAGGCGCTGCACGAGTCACTGATCGCGGCCGACGTGCCCATCCTGACCGCACCCTTCGACGGCCCCTTCGGTAAGACCTTCGTCCTGCAAGACCCGGACGGGTATGCCGTCACCGTGCACAGCAGCTAATTCCGAAAGAACTATTGCGAAATATTTCTTTCGGGTTATGGTTGTCGCATGACCCCACCGCCGCCCGACAGGACGCCCCGGAAGCTGACGGACATGTCCGAGCTGAAGGCGCTGACGCATCCCATTCGGCTCCGCCTGCTCTATGCACTCCGCGCCAACAAGTCGATGACGGCGACCCAGCTCGGCGATCTGGTGGACGAGTCACCCGCCTCGGTGAGCTATCACCTGCGCAAACTCGCCGAGCACGGGTTCGTCAAGGAGGTCGAGAACGGATCCGACAAACGTCAGCGCTGGTGGTCGGAGGCCAACGAGGGAGGGTTCAGCTGGTCCGAGAACGACTTCTCGGACTCACCCGAATCGCTGTCGGTCGCCAAGGCATCCATGGATTCCTGGGTGGCGCACCAGTGGTCGCGTCTGCACGACTTCGGGCGAACTTCGGAGTCCTGGGGGCCGGAATGGGTGGCGGCGGCGTTCAGTTCCGACGACGTCCTGCGACTCACCGCCGACGAGACGAAGACCATGGGGACGGAAATGCGCGCCGTCATCGACAAGTGGCGTCGACACGGCGAGCAATCACCATCGGCGGAGCGCGAACACGTCATGGTGCTGATGCACGGATTCCCCACCACACCATAGGAGTTGGCATGTATCCGTTCGATCCGCACACATACCTCTTCATCGCCGATCAGGATCGCGATCGGAATCTGCTTCTGGCCGAGCGCCGCAGACTCGCTGCTGCGCAGAAGCGCCTCCGCCGAGACGAACTCCGCGTTCAGAGGGCATGGGACGAGTTGACGGCATCCCTCGCCGATGTCTCCGCGTCCGAGCGACGGGTTCTCGAACTGGCTCGACGCTGATCAGAGCAAGATTTTGTGCAGCCCCACCTTTGAGGAATGAACGACGGCGAAAGTCGCCGGTACAGCCACTACTTCGCAGCAGCTCGCTTGGCGAGCGCCTTCGAGATTCCCAGCTGCGCAACCACGATGATGCAACCGACGATGGCACCGATGATCGCCGATGCGAGTGTGTTGACGATCCACGCCAGCACTCCGCCGATGCCGGCGACTCCTCGCACCGCTTCTTCGCCGTGGTGGACGAGTTCGTAGATGGGATGGAAGCCGAGCTCGTCGATACCCACGAGCAGGATGTGCCCGCCGACCCACAGCATCGCTGCGGTGCCGACGACCGAGAGCACCGACATGACCTTGGGCATGCCCTTGACCAGGCCTCGGCCGAACTTCTCGACGAACCCTGTGGAGCCGTCGGCCAATTTCAGTCCGATGTCGTCCATCTTCACGATCAGTGCGACGACGCCGTAGACGACGATCGTGATGACCACGGCGACGACCGCCAGGATGATCAGCCGACTCCAGAAGCCTTCTGCAGCAATGGTGTCCAGCGCGATGACCATGATCTCGGCCGACAGGATGAGATCGGTACGCACCGCTCCGGAGACGACGGCGTCCTCGTCACGCGGCTCGTCCTCGGCGGCCGCGTGATCATCGCCGTGGCCGAAGAGTGCGCCCCATATCTTGTGCGCCGCCTCGTAGCTGAGGTAGCAGCCGCCGAGCATCAGTATGGGCGTGAGCAACCACGGCACGAACTGGCTGAGCAGCAAGGCGATCGGCAGAATGATCAGCAACTTGTTGCGCAGCGAGCCCACGGCAATGCGCTTGATGATGGGCAGTTCACGTTCGGCCGCGAGACCGCGAACGTACTGAGGCGTCACGGCGGCGTCGTCGATCACGACCCCGGCCGCCTTGGCCGTCGCTTTGCCGGTAGCTGCTCCGACGTCGTCGATGGACGCTGCAGCCAGGCGAGCCAGCGCTGCCACGTCGTCGAGCAGGGCTACGAGTCCGCCGGCCATCACAAACCTCCGCGTCGATACGAGAACACCACATGGCTCCTCATGATGCGAGCCCTTGGAACCCTACCGCCCGCGGATGGTCCGTGATCGCCGTCCGGCCTTTCCCTCTGCTACGCGATCTTCCTCTCCTGCTCGTCGTCGAGAACTTTCGCGGGCGGCAGTCCGATGCTCGGGTCGTGTCCACGGAAGTTCTTCAGCCACCAACTCCAGTCCTCGGGGACCAGCGAGAACGGATCCCCGTGGCCGAGCTCACGCGCGGCCCAGACCGGCCAGTGCGGATTGGCCAGTGCCGGACGTCCGAGCAGCACGACATCGATCTTGCCTTCGCGGATGACGGCGTCCGCGTTCTCCGGTACGCCCAGATTCCAGCTGCAGGTCACCGGGATATCCAGCTCACGCTTGACGCGGGCGGCGCGCTCGACCATGAAGCCCATGTCCCCGAACGGAGGGTCGACCATGTCGTCGGTGTTGAAACCGAGGCTGACATCGGCCATGTCCAGGCCATGCTCCTTCATCCATCCGATGGCGATCATGGATTCGTCGAACTGCACACCGTCCGGGTGGTGATCGTCCGAGCCCAATCGCATGGTGAGGGGGTACTTCTCGGGCCACACCTCACGCACCGCGTCGAGCGCCTCCAGGTGGAACCGCGCCCGGTTCTCCAGGCTGCCGCCGTACTGATCGGTGCGCTGGTTGGCCAACGGGGAGAAGAAGCTCGCACCGAGATAACCGTGGGCATAGTGCATTTCGAGCCATTCGTACCCGGCTTCGGCGGCCCGAACAGCTGCATCGGCGTAGCTCTGGTGGATGGCCTTGATCTCGGGCACGGTGAGTTCGTGGACGGGGAACGAGTGGTCACCGCCGTAGGGAATCGCCGATGGCGCCACACATTCCCAGCCGTCGGGATGGTCGGCCGGAAGCTGATGTCCGCCCTGCCACGGTGGGACTTCGCTGCCCTTGCGTCCGGTGTGCCCCAGCTGAATGGCCGGGACCGATCCCATCTCCTTGATCATCGACGTCACGCGTGCGTGTCCCTCGATCTGGTCGTCGTCGTAGATCCCCGCACAGCCAGGAGTCGTACGACCGTCCGGCGTGATCGCAACCTGTTCCGGGAACACCATCCCGAAACCTCCTGCCGCACGCGCACCGAGATACATCAGGTGAAAGTCGTTCATCTTGCCGTCGACGGCGCGGTACATCGTCATCGGCGACATGGCGATTCGATTTCGAAGCGTCACACTCTTGAGGGTGAACGGGCTGAAGAGATCCGGCATGACAGTGGTCCTTTCCTGAGTGATACCACCTCACCACCTGGCACGTTTCGATCGACTACACCGATGCTGCACGTCGGTGACAGTCTTCTCACCGTCCCGATCATCCGAGTGTGAGGGCCCGATGTATGGTTTCCTATACGTATAGCGAGCTATACCTACGATCGGAGCACCCACATGACACTCAGATGGCTGTCGGTCGGCGCAGTCGGCCTTGCCGCCGCCTCGGCAACGGCGTTGCTGGCCTGGCTGGTCTCACCGGTCGCACCGGGGATCGCAGCGGTGGTGTTCGGGTTCACCGCTCTTCCGTTCGGTGCCATGCTGGGCTGGGTGCTCTTCGTTGCCCCGACGACAACCGAGCCGGCGTATGCATCGGGCGAAAGCATCGAATCTCATTGGACGTCGGCCGCATCGAGTGGGATGGCCACCGACCTGGTGTGCACTCTGGGCCTGACGCTGACCGTTGTCTCGATCGCACGAGCCGAACCACCGGCCACCCTCTTGCTGATCGGTCTGCTTCTCGCCGCGTTCGCATCGTTCACCGCGCGGTACACCTACGCGCGACATCGCGCACTGTCCGAGTGAAGAACAGTGTTCGACGGCGTCGCACCGAGCAGGGTTGGTCTCAGCACGAACTGGCCGAGCGCATCGACGTCACCCGACTGACGATCATCTCGATCGAGAAGGAGCGATTCGACCCGAGCCTGCCTGTCGCCTTTCGCCTCGCCGCGGCGTTCGATTGCTCGATCGAGGAACTGTTCGAGCCGGATCAGAGCTGATAGCTACTGCCGATAGGAGCTCATGAAATTGCCCAGGCGGTCGAGTGCCGTCGCGAGATCGTCGACGTTGGGCAACGTGACGAGTCGGAAGTGATCGGGCACATCCCAATTGAAGGCACGGCCGTGACTGACCAGAATTTTCTCGGACTCGAGCAGGTCGAGCACGAACTTCTCGTCGTCGACGATCCCGAACCGTTCGGTGTCGAGTTTGGGGAACATGTACAGCGCCCCCGCTGCCTGGACGCAGCTGATTCCGTCGATCGAGTTGAGCATGCGATGCGCCAGGTCACGCTGCGCGGTCAACCTGCCCGCCGGGAGCAGCAGATCCTCGATCGACTGCCTGCCGCCGAGCGCGGTCTGTATCGCATGTTGCGCCGGCACATTCGCGCACATGCGCATGTTGGACAGCAGTGTGATGCCCTCGATGAAGCTCGCCGCGCGTCGGCGCGGGCCGGTGATCGCCAGCCATCCCGCCCTGAATCCGCACACCCGGTACGCCTTCGATAGACCCGAATAGGTAAGGCACAGAACATCTTTCCCGGTCAGGGTGGCGAGGTTGGTCATCACCGCCCCGTCGTACACGATCTTCTCGTAGATCTCGTCGGCGAGCAGAACCAGATCGTGCTCCCGTGCCAGGTCGACGAATCGCTGCAGTACCTCTCGTGAGTACACCGCTCCGGTGGGATTGTTCGGGTTGATCACCACGATCGCGCGGGTGCGGGGCGTGATCTTGGCTTCGAGGTCATCGAAGTCCGGGGCCCAATCCTGGTTTTCGTCGGACAGATAATGGACGGGCACACCACCGGCCAGGGCCACCGAGCCGGTCCACAGCGGGTAGTCGGGCGACGGGATCAGGATTTCGTCTTCCGGGTTGCACAGCGCCTGCATCGTCATGGTGATCAGTTCCGAGACCCCGTTTCCGAGGTAGATGTCGCCGACGTCGAGATCGGTCAGGCCTTTGGTCTGGTAGTACTGGACCACTGCCGTGCGGGCGGAGAACAGGCCCCGGGAATCCGAATAGCCCTGTGCGGTGGGAAGGTTGCGGATCATCGCCATCATGATCTCGTCCGGTGCCTCGAAACCGAACGGGGCAGGATTGCCGACGTTGAGTCGCAGGATGGCGTGCCCTTGCTCCTCGAGTTCCTCGGTCTTGTCCAGAATGCGTCCACGGATGTCGTAGCGCACGTTCTCGAGCTTGCGCGCCTGGTCGATCGATCTCGTCATTTCGAAAACTCCTCCTGCCGAACGGTCGGCGACATCCGGGTCCGGACCGCCACTGTTGCACACACGATGACCGCCGCTCCACCCACGAGCACCGGCCACGTCAAGCCCTCGCGCAGGATGACCGCGGCCCAGCAGATGGTCAGCACAGGTTGGATCAACTGGACCTGGCTGACGCTGGACATCGGGCCGATCGCCAGTCCCCGATACCAGGCGAAGAACCCGAGGTACATGCTCACCACCGCCAGGTAGCCGAAGGCGGCCCACTCGGTTGCCCCCGCTGTCGACGGTTGCTGCCACCACGCGAGAGCAGTCAACGCTCCGGTGACCGGCACGGACACCACCAACGCCCACGACACCGTCTGCCACGCACCGAGTTCTCGCGACAGCAGCCCGCCTTCGGCATATCCCACCGCTGCGGCGACGACCGCTCCGAGCAGCAACAGATCCGACCACTGCAATCCGGTCAGCTGTCCGCCTTGCAGCGCAGCGAAGCCGACCGCGACGGCGGCCCCCACGCCTGCGACCACCCAGAACATCGGCCGCACCGGTTGCCGTTCGCGGACAACTGCAATAGCGGCGGTGGCCGCAGGCAGCAACGCGATGACCACGGCACTGTGTCCCGCCGATGCGGTGGTGAGGGCGTACGACGTCAGTACCGGGAAGCCAACGACGACACCGCCCGCGATCACTGCGAGCCGAATCCATTGCCGTCCCTGCGGGAGCCGTTGTCCTGTAGCGGCGAGCGCTATCGCGGCCAGCGCGGCTGCGACCACAGCACGTCCGCAGCCCACGAAGAGCGGGGACAGGCCTCCGGTGACCGCGACGCGGGTCAGCGGGACCGTGAACGAGAACGCCGTAACGCCCGCCAGGCCCCAGAGCAATCCGGCGCGCGATAGCAGGCCCGTCCCAGAACGAGTAGCGCTACTATGCTGTGTCATGTCCGACGATAGCAGTTCCCGGATCGTCTCTGCACTGAGAACCTGGATTGCGACTGCCCCTCCCGAAGCCAGGCTGCCGTCCACCCGCGCCCTGGTCGCCGAGCATTCGGCCAGCCCGGTCACGGTACAGAAGGCCCTGCGCACGCTCATCGCGCAAGGCGTCATCGAGAGCCGGCCTGGCGTCGGCACATTCGTCAGGACGGTGCGCACGGCCCGCCCCAACGACTACGGGTGGCAGACGGCGGCGCTGGGAGCGCCGGACAATCGACTACAACTTCCGGCGGCTCTGCAGTCGACGTCGACCGATGTGATCGCGTTGCATTCGGGCTACCCGGCCCGGGAGTTGTTGCCGGAAAGGCTTGTTCACGCCGCCTTCACGCGTGCGTCACGGACCGACTCGGTGATCGCCCGACCCCCCACCGCGGGTCTGCCGGAACTGCGGGCGTGGTTCGCGGCCGAGTTGGGGGCGTCGACACCGTTGGGCGTCACGCCACCGTCGGCCAGTGACGTCGTCATCATTCCCGGCAGCCAGACCGGACTCAGCACAGCGTTTCGAGCACTCGTCGGTGCCGGGCGTCCACTGCTCATGGAGTCCCCGACGTACTGGGGTGCGATCCTTGCTGCCACGCAGGCCGGCGTCCGTGTGGTACCGATACCCAGCGGCGTCGACGGGCCCGACCCCGACGCGCTCGCACGAGCGTTCGCGCACACCGGCGCTCGGGCGTTCTACGCGCAACCCACCTTCGCCAGTCCCACCGGGGCCCAGTGGTCGCCCACGTTGTCCGAGCGGGTCCTCGACACTGTTCGACGCCACGGCGCATTCCTGATCGAGGACGACTCGGCCCACGATTTCGGTATCAGCTCCGAGCCGAATCCGCTGGCCGCACGGGACGACGGCGGGCATGTCGTCTACCTTCGCTCACTCACCAAGACGGTCTCGCCCTCGGTTCGCCTGGCCGGCCTGATCGCCCGTGGGCCCGCCCACGAGCGCATCCTCGCCGACACCGGCGCCGAATCGATGTACGTCAGCGGGATTCTGCAAGCCGTCGCCTTGGACGTCGTCACGCAACCCGCCTGGCGAACTCACCTGCGGAGGTTGCGCACTCAGTTGGCATTGCGCCGAGACTTGTTGGCCAACAGCCTCATCGAGTTCGCACCGCGTGGGCACCTCGACGCGGTGCCCCGAGGTGGGCTCAATCTCTGGATGCGCCTGCGCGACGACTCGGACCTGGAACGCATTGTGCAGGAATGCAAGGCAGCGGGTGTCATCGTCGGCGCGGGCGACGATTACTTTCCCGCCGAACCCACCGGCAAGTACCTACGGCTCAACTATGCAGGCCCCAACCCCGGCGAGTTCGCCGACGCGGCGCGCACGATCGGATCGATCATCTGAGACCGTTCAGTCGATCGAATGACAGCAACCTTTGGGGCACAGCATCTTCGGCCCCGCACGATCATCCGAACAAGGGATACTCGACGCGCGATCACTGTGTCACCATCGCTGAGACGGACAGCCCGTCAATACTTTCGGTGGAGGAAATGTGGCGCGCACGAGTGGAATTCGCAGGAACCTGGTTCGTCGTTCGATGGCAGTCGCCCTGGCAACCGGGGCATGTGCCCTGGCCGTCCCAGCGGCAGCGGTCCCCCAACCCGAACTCGGCCCCATAGTCGACAGTGGCAGCGCGATCGTCGACAGCGGAAGCGCAATCCTCGACGGTGGCAACATCATCGACAACGGTGCCCGCATCCTCGGCAGCGGAAGTGCCATCGCCGGAGGCATTCTCGGCATCGACACCGGTTCGGCCAACGGAGGCATCGCTACGCAGCAGTGCAATGCCTCCACGATGTCGGGTGAGGAGGGCGTGACGGAGACCCTGCACGAGCTGGGCCGAACCGGACCGACCTCGTTCGTGCTCAGCTACGACACCGTCGATGTTCCCGATCAGATCGAGGTCTTCTACCAGGGCGCACTGATCCACAACACCGGCTATGTCGGCGGCAGCACCGGAGTCGGCTCGGTGGTGGTGTCGGTTCCGCCCGGCACCGCGTCCGCTGTGCTGGTCCGCGTCACCGGACCGGTCGGCACAGTCTGGACCTACACCGTGAGCTGCCCGGCCTGACGGGCTGTTCCCGCCCGGCCCCACCAGCTATGTTGATCCCGTGCAGAAGGTCAGGAACGACTACGCCGCGTGGATCGACCTGGGCCGGGTGGCCTCCCCGCCAACGTCGGTGGCTGGCTGATCACCACTGCCCTCAAACCACTCGCCCGACGCGACACGACGACCGTCGACGGTGCCGGGAGCCCAGGACTGCACTGGCACCTCGATCACCGACCCGGACCTCGTCCGACGATCGCGCCCTACCCGATACCGCACCGGCAACTCACCCACCGTGGCAGCATTGAGCTCATCGAGCGGCTCACGGCAACGGTGGTCGCCGAAGCCCGATCCGGCGGGCCGTTTCACCTCGAGCGCAGTCGATTCGAGCGCAGAGGCGACGCGCTGTACGTCACGGACATCGGTGCCGCTGCGCCCTGGATCTCACGAACGAAGGGTGAAGTTCTGCACGTGCACGACAGTGAGGGCTCGCTGCACGTGGTGATGCAGCCGGACGATGCGCAGACCGTGATCTCCGCGGGTTGGGGTGAACTGCACCCCTTGGCCGGACGCCCGGTTCTCGGACTACCCGAGACCTACGTCTTCGTCTACGCACCCAGAGACGCCGACGACGCAGACCGAATCGAGCAGATCATCTCGCGCGCGACGGCGACTGCAACGACCTGAGCCGAGGACGATGCGGATCTGTTGCTCGACCGGCCACGTACGAAATCGGGTGAACGATCCTGCCGACCGTGTGACGATCGGGACATGACACTCGACGACATCGTGAATCTGGTCCGCAGCTTCGAAGGCACCGTGACGCAGCGGCCTCGAGAGGGAGACGGAACTCCCGAACTCGCCTGGGGCGATGCGTTCTTCTACTACTCGCCCGACGGGTCCTTCCCCACGAACACTCAGCCGTTCGCCACGATCGTGACCAAGAACTACCCGGGCGACGAGCTGTCCCGACTGGACCGACCCGACGCGTTCCGCGTCAACATCGTTGCAGGAAAACAAGAATTCCACAGGATGCTGGGAGTGCCGCCCCGCGAAGCGGCCCAGGCACCCCAGGCCGACACAGACGACGTCCTCGCTGCCCACCCTCAGTACGGCACCGCAGGCTGGCTGTCGGTGGTCAACCCGTCTTCGCAGACCGAAACGCGTGTTCGGGAACTACTCGACGCCGCGTATCACGGTGCCAAGAGCAGATACGAGCGCCGCCAAGCCTGATCAGCCGAAGAAATCGTCCATCGATCGGGAGAGCCCCTCGATATCCAGGCCGTTGGCCCGATCATGTTGGGCCACCGTGCCGTATTTGCGTCGTTCTCCTGCTTCGACCCCGACTCCCGACACACGATGACGCGCATCGGCGAGGGCTCTGTTCACCTGCAGCACTGACGTTCCCGCGAGATACGACTCGACGATCATGACGTCCGGCGCGGTCAACGTCGCCCGCAGCGTTCGGCTGTCGAACGGCCTGATCGTCGACGCATGCAGCACCGTCAGGTCGCGTCCCGAGGCTGCGGCGAGAACCCGGTCCGTCATCGGGCCGACGGAGATCACTGTTCCCGAATTGCCCTGTTGCACAATGGTGAACAATCCATCGGGCCGGCCGTATGGACGTTCGTTGCACACCCCGTCGAGCCTGATGTAGACGCGATCGTCGGTTGCCGCCGCGCTCTGCAGCATCCACTCGACCTCGTCGACATGCCCGGGAACATGGACCGTCCACCCGTCCAGGGTGTCGAGGAGTGCGACATCTCGCTGACCGAAGTGTGTCTCGCCGCCCTGCGGCCACCCGTAGGATCCACCCGAGCTCACCAGGATTGCGCCGACGCTCTGATGGCCCAGATCGAGTTTCACCTGCTCGAAGGGCCGCTCGATAAGGAACGGCGGGAAGGTGTGCACGATCGGACGCATTCCGGCCAGGGCCAGACCACCGGCGACCCCGATCATGGCCTGCTCTCGAATGCCAACGTTGATCACCCGCGATCGAATACCGGCGGTGAGGTGCGGTTCGAGATATCCAACTCCGATCTCCGCCAGCACCAACGCTGTTCGCTCGTTCTGCGCCAACAGATCGGGCAGCAGGCCGTAGAAGTACTCGCGTTGGTCCAGCGTTGCTTTCATCAGCTCTCCTTCTTTTCGACGTGAGCGACCACCACGTGCGGCCCCTGTGGATGATGGAGGCGAAACGCGCGCCTGAGAGCGGTGTGATCTCGGCCGTCGACGTCGGAAGTGGACCACCCCTCGACCGCGAACCGCGACGCGATACCGCCGGGCCATCCCAGGCCGGCGGAGTCGTTGTCGATCACCACCGCGGTCAGATTGCCCAGATTCGATCGCGCAGCGAATTGAACGGCTTCCATATTGCTCCCCTCGTCGAGCTCGGCGTCGCCGATCAGTACGAAAACTCGGGCGATACTGTTCTGAATCCGCAGCGCAACAGCAGTTCCGGCGGCCAGTGCCAAGCCATGACCGAGCGATCCCGATCCGATATCGACCCCGCGTGCCAGCGTGCGATCCGGGTGATTTCCCAGCGGTGAGTCGTAGCTGCCGAACGACGCGAGCTCGTGCGGCGTCAAGAATCCCCGTGCCGCAAGCACGGCGTAGTACGCCATCGGCCCGTGACCCTTGGACAGGTAGAACCGATCACGGTCCGGGTCGTCAGGATCGGCTGGGTCCAGGCTCAGAATGTCGGAGTACAACACCCACAACACATCGAGTGTCGAAGTGGCGCTGGTGCTGTGCTTTTCGTCGCCCGTCATCAGAGTCATGAGCCGAGGCAACTCGTCGAATGTCATCTGCATGACCCCACCCTGCAACCTCGAGCGCACTCGAGGTCGAGCCCTGCGGGGGAGGTGATGTGAGTGTCCGACATTCCCGGGCGGGACGACGATTTCCGCTTCTCGAGCCAAATTGTGGACACTGACGGCACCACCGACCGTAGTCTCCAGATATGCCGCGAAACCCCCTCGCTATAGCGGGGACGTCCATCGACTGCGCCGATCCGGCGGAACTAGCGCGCTTCTATCTCGCGCTTCTCGGCGGCGAGTTGTTGTGGGAGAACTCCGAGAGCGTTGGGATCCGCACACAATCCGGCCTGAACATCGTTGCGCAGAAAGTCACGAACTACATCCGCCCCAATGGCCGTCGACATCCATCGTGCACTTCGATCTGGACGCTGGAGCCGACCTGGCCGATTCCGTCGCCTTTGCAGTCGAATGCGGGGCCAAGGAGGCAGCAGAGCAGCCGGACCCCCGATGGCGAGTTCTGCTCGACCCCGCCGGGCACCCCTTCTGCATCACCACGGAGGTGTACGACGGTTGACGAGGGCAATAGCCTGAGATGGTGCGCAATCTCGTCATCGTTCTGCTGCTGTTCGGATTCATCGTCGGATTGGTGCCGTTGGGCTGGTACCTGATGGGCGAGATGACCACCAACGCGAATGGCGTCGTGTATTCCGGTGGCTATCAAGCCCTGAACGGTGTCACGATGGACGACGAATTCGTCGGTGACATGAACGATTCGTTCGACCGAAGAACTCGAGGCCTGTCCATGCTGTGGCTGTACGTAGTGCCTGTGTGTACCGCAGC
Organism: Rhodococcus sp. 15-725-2-2b; assembly: GCF_002259075.1. Taxonomy (NCBI): domain Bacteria; kingdom Bacillati; phylum Actinomycetota; class Actinomycetes; order Mycobacteriales; family Nocardiaceae; genus Rhodococcus; species Rhodococcus sp. 15-725-2-2b. Next base: position 482,171 of record NZ_NPFL01000006.1, read on the forward strand.
TCTCGGTGCACTGGCCGGATTCGTTCTCGGCAAGTTCGGATTCGTACTCACGCGCAAGCGAACTCGAGAGGCATGAGGTGGCTGGGCCTGCCCAAGTGGAGCTGAGCACCGACGACATTCGACACGTGACGGCCTTTGCGGCTACCTGCGCCCGACGGGCATTACCGATCTACGAGATGGCCCACCCCGGGGATGCGCGTCCACGCTCGGCGATCGAGGGTGCCGAGGCATTCGCCGAGACCGGCCACCGGACGGCGGAGTTACGCAGGCTCGCCTGGGACGCGCACAAAGCGGCCCGCGAACTGCCGACTTCAGCGGCCACGGACGCAGCACTGTCCGCAATGCACGCGGCCGGCTCTGTGTTTCTCCATCCGCTGTACAGCCCCCATCAGATCAAACACATTCTCGGTTCTGCCGTGCACCTGGTGCTCGCCGACCCCGAATCTGCTGCAGAACAGATCGAATGGATCGACGCGCAGTCCGATGCGACTGTGCGAGCGGTTTTGCGTCGGTTTCCGCCACCGATCGCCGGGCGCACGAGGTTCGGCGTGCTCATGGCCCGACTCGATACCGAATTGCGCCGTTGAGCCGTTGCCTCGATTGGAGTGCGGTGACAGCATGGGAAAGATGAAGGCACATGAACGCCCGTGGAAGCGTTATGCAATTGCCGCGTTGCTGGCCTTCCTCGCATTCTCGACAATCAGCGACATCGTGTCCGATCCTTCTGCCTGGAACTGGTCGAAGCTGGCTGTGCTGGCTGTGGCCGCTGTGTTCATCTGGTACGGAGAGCGCCGAACCTGGACGTCTCCGGACAAGATCGGACCCGAAGCCGTACCCGCCGGGGATGTCGAAGCGGTGGTCGCAGAATCCGGCAGAACTGTCCACGCCATCAAAGCGTTACGAGAGATGCATCCCGGTCTCGGTCTGCGTGACGCCAAGAATCTCGTTCGACCGGATCACTGACCGAGGAGAAGGCGATGTCGTCAGTCAGCGGTACACGTGCCGTCCAGGACCCGCCGGACTGACCGAGGCCGCAATCCTGTTGATCGACTTCAATCGCGAGTACGACTACCCGGTGCCCGAGTCGGATTGGCTTGCAGCTCATCTCGATACTCTGGTGAAATCCGGCGATACCAGCGTGCTGACATTCGGGACTCCCGCCATCGGTGTGGCGATTCTGCGATTTCGGGCCGGCACTCTGAGCGCAGATATCGAGGCCTATCTCGCCGAGTTCTACGTCCGGCCTGGCCTACGCGGGAAGGGCTACGGAACAACCTTTCTCGACGACGTCATCGAGCACGCACGCGGCAGGGGTGCCACCTACATGGACCTCAACACTTCCGAGGACGACGAGGCGGCGCGACACGTGTACGAAAAGCGTGGCTTCGACTGCCACGAAGGCCGTGGCGAGGGACCCAAAGCTCTGTATTACGAACTCGAGCTGAACTGACGCAAGAGATGTAGCCTGGCCATATGGTTAGCCGAGATAACAGCTCTACATCGTTCGGGACCGTCGCCGACGTGTACGAATCTGCTCGCCCCGAATACCCGTCGGCCGCGGTCGAGTGGATGCTTGAACCCGTACTCGAGTCGGGCGGGCGGCCTCTTGTCGCCGACGTCGGTGCCGGGACCGGCAAGCTCACCCGCATCATCGTCGCCGCCGGGTGCGACGCCGTCGCGGTCGATCCTGATCCCGCCATGCTCGACGCCCTGCGCGTTGCAGTGCCCGGAGTTCCCGCCCACGTCGGCACTGCCGAGTCCCTGCCGCTGGATGATGAGAGCGTCGATGCCGTCCTGCTCGGACAGACGTGGCACTGGGTCGAGCCGGTGGCCGCGTCACGCGAGATCGGCCGGGTTCTCCGCCCAGGTGGCACCCTGGGACTCATCTGGAACATTCGCGACGAGTCGCACTCGTGGGTTCGGCGACTGAACTCGGTGGTCTCGCGCGGTGGAGCGCTGACCATGTTCGACGACGGTCCACCGCCGATCGCAGAACCGTTCCGCCGGCTCGACGAGGAGCGGTGGGCGTGGTCGCGCACGGTGAGCCGGTCCCAGTTGACCGATCTGGTTCGGTCGCGCAGCTTCTACATCACCGCGACCCCCGATGAGCGCAACCGCATCGATCGGGATCTCACTGCACTGTTCGACGAATTGGGTCTCGAGGGATCGAGGACGATCGAACTGCCCTATGTCACAAGGGCTTTCCGCACCACGAAGCCGAGCCGGTGAGACGCCCCAACCCCGGGAGTCGCCACATCCGAGCAAAACGAATATGATTCCCAATAAGTGGGTGCAGGTTCGACTTCGAGGAGCTACAACATGGCGTTTCCGATCATCGTCGCGAAAGCAGTATCGACGGTCGTAACAGGCGCAGTCGGCGTCGCCGCGTACAACGGTGCCAAGAAGCTGTACGACAAGGCTCCCGTCCGCAAGGTCGCGGTGTCGGCAACCGAGCTCGGTCTCCGTGCCGCACGAAAGGCCGAAATCCACGCCGAGTCAGCACGTCTGGCCGTGTCCGATGTTGTTGCGGAGGCGCGGGACCGGCTCGGCGAAGAAGTGCCGCCACCCTCGGCCACCGAAGTCGGCCACGGCCACTCGCACTGATCACGGCAGTCGGCCGAACATGACGATGCTCGTCGAACATTCCCTCGAAGCAGCTCCCGACCGCGCGGATGGCATCGAGATCCTGTCCGATGCCGCCGGCCGCATGCGGCTTCGCGTCGACTGGCTTCGATCGAGTCCGGGTCGCGCGGTCGCCGTCGAAGATCACGTCGACAAGATTCGCGGCGTTCGAGCTGTCCACGCGTACCCCCGCACCGCATCGGTCGTCATCTGGTACTCCCGCTCGCGCATCGACCGGGCCGAGCTGTTCGATGCCGTGAACGCAGGTCGCACCACCGACTGGGGACTTGTGCCCGTCCGAAGCCCACGCTCTGCGGACGTCACCAGCGGTGATGTCCTACGCATGACCATCGGCGGAGCGGCCCTGGTCCTGCTCGGCTTCCGTCGCTACGCCTTCCGACGGCCGCCCCTCCTCGGACCCACCAGCCGCGTCGTGGCGACCGGAGCCACCATCTTCACCGGCTATCCATTCCTGAAGGGAGCGCTGCGCTCGCTGACCGGAAACCGGTCCGCCGGGACCGACGCACTCGTCAGCGCCGCCACCGTGGCCAGTCTGGTGCTCCGTGAGAACGTTGTTGCCCTGACCGTGCTGTGGCTGCTCAACATCGGTGAATATCTGCAGGAGCTGACGCTCAAGCGCACTCGTCGCGCGATCTCCGATCTCCTGACCGGCACGCAGGACACCGCGTGGATTCGCCTTCCGGACGGTTCCGAGATCTCCGTCGACGTCGATCGGCTGGAGATCGGCGACGACGTCGTCGTGCACGATCACGTCGGCGTGCCCGTTGACGGGACCGTCGTAGACGGTGACGCGGTGGTCGACCAATCCGCCATCACCGGTGAGACATTGCCGGTGTCGATAGCTGCAGGCGACAGGATCCATGCCGGGTCCGTCGTTGTCCGTGGCCGCATCGTCGTCCGCGCGTCTGCGGTAGGCCGCGATACGACGATCGGCCGCATCATCTCGCGCGTCGAGGAGGCACAGGAAGACCGCGCCCCGATTCAGACGGTGGGAGAGAACTTCTCACGCCGCTTCGTACCCGCGTCGTTCATCCTGTCGGGCCTCACGCTCCTGGTCACCCGCGATGTCCGACGGGCGATGACCATGCTGCTCGTCGCGTGCCCGTGTGCGGTGGGTCTGTCGACTCCGACGGCCATCAGCGCCGCCATCGGAAACGGTGCTCGCCGGGGGATTCTCATCAAGGGCGGATCGCATCTGGAACAAGCAGGCAGGGTCGATGCCTTCGTGTTCGACAAGACCGGGACCCTCACCGTCGGACGCCCGGTCGTCACCAATGTCGTGTCATTCCAGGACGACTGGGAGCCGGAGCAGGTGCTGGCGTATGCCGCCAGTTCCGAGATCCACTCTCGGCATCCGTTGGCGGAGGCCGTGATTCGCAGCACCGAGGAACGCCATATCGTAATTCCTCCGCACGAGGAATGCGAAGTACTCGTCGGCCTCGGCATGCGTACCGTCGCAGACGGCCGGACTCTGCTGCTGGGCAGCCCGTCACTGCTGCGCAGCGAGAACGTCACCGTCTCCGACCATGCGGCCGAATGGGTTTCGCGCTTGCAGCGTGAGGCCGAAACTCCGCTACTGCTGGCGGTGGACGGCGTACTGGTCGGGTTGATCAGCCTGCGTGACGAGGTCCGATCCAATGCTTTGGACGTACTGAACGCGCTCCGCGCCGACGGTGTGGAACGGATCGTCATGCTCACCGGAGATCACCCGGAGACCGCCGCGGCCGTCGCCGCCGAACTGGGCATCGCCGAGTGGCGAGCCGAGGTGATGCCCGACGACAAACTCGACGCCGTCCGCAAGCTCCAACAAGAGGGATACGTCGTCGCGATGGTCGGAGACGGCACCAACGACGCTCCCGCGCTCGCCGTCGCGGATATCGGAATCGCAATGGGATTGGCGGGCACCGATGTTGCCGTCGAAACGGCCGATGTAGCTCTGGCCAGCGACGACCTGACACGGTTGCTCGACGTTCGCGATCTCGGTCGGCACTCGGTATCGGTGATCCGGCAGAACTACGGAATGTCGATCGCCGTGAACGCTCTGGGCCTCCTGGTCAGCGCCGGTGGAGCACTCTCTCCGGTGCTCGCCGCGATTCTGCACAACGCGTCCTCGGTCGCGGTGGTCGGCAACAGCTCCCGACTGATCCGATACCGAATCTGATCAGTAACGCCCCGACACGAGGGCGATCTGCTTGGTACCCAGTCCGCTATTTCGCGTCGCGGAAGTACGGTTCGACCGTGCCCTTGAGCTTGACGAGCATGGGATTTCCGTAGCGATCCTTCGCGGTGGGGACTTCGACTCGCACCCAACCCTCGGTGACGTTGTATTCGCGAACACTGGTCTTCTCGACGCCGTTGAAGCGAATACCGACGTCCCGGCGAAGAACCTCTTCGTTGTAGAAGGGGCTCCGCGGATCGATCGCGAGGTGATTCGGTGGAACGTCTGTGTGCTGGTCCTCTGACATGAATTACTTTCGTCGAATGCTGCGATAAGGGCTTGGTTGATTCCTGAAGAGAATACGCGACCCAGCGCTGTCGGCCCTAGCCCCGCGCCATGTCCACGAATCTGGACAGGTGAAGCTGGTGAGCCACAGTGATTGTCGCGGTCGGGCCGTTACGGTGCTTGCCGAGGATCAGGTCGGCCTCACCCCCGCGGGGGTCGTCGCGCTCGATTGCGTCAGGGCGGTGCAGCAGAATCACCATGTCGGCGTCCTGCTCCAGTGAGCCGGACTCACGGAGGTCCGAGACCATCGGCTTCTTGTCGGTTCGCTGCTCCGGGCCACGGTTGAGCTGGCAGACCGCGACCACCGGGCATTCGAGTTCCTTGGCCAACAGCTTGAGCTGACGGGAGAAGTCCGAGACCTCCTGCTGACGGGATTCGACCTTCTTGCCCGACGACATCAGCTGAAGGTAGTCCACCACAATGAGTTTCAGTCCGTTGCGCTGCTTGAGGCGACGTGCCTTGGCACGGATCTCCATCATCGTCAGGTTCGGGGAGTCGTCGACGAAGAGCGGTGCTTCGCTGATCTCGCTCATGCGCCGGGCCAGCTTGGTCCAGTCGTCGTCGGTCATCTTTCCCGAACGCATGTCGCCGAGCTTGATCTTCGCCTCGGCGGACAACAGTCGCATGACGATCTCGGTGCGACTCATTTCCAGGGAGAAAATGACACTGGGCATGCCGTGCTTGATCGAGCACGAACGCATGAAATCCATACTCAGGGTCGACTTACCCACGCCAGGCCTCGCCGCCACGATGATCATCTGACCCGGGTGCAGGCCGTTGGTGATTTCGTCGAGTTCGGCGAATCCTGTTGGTACACCGAGGGATATGCCACCACGGCTGGCGATGGAGTCGATTTCGTCCATCGTGGGCTGCAGCAGTTCCTCGAGGGGCAGAAAGTCCTCGGAGGTGCGGCGTTCGGTGACCTCGTACACCTCGGCCTGCGCACGGTCGACCACCTCGGCCACGTCCTGGCCGTCGGCTCCGGCGTAGCCGAACTGCACGATGCGGGTACCGGCCTGCACGAGCCGGCGCAGAATCGACTTCTCCGCGACGATCTCGGCGTAGTACCCGGCATTGGCTGCCGTCGGCGTCGTCTGCGTCAGGGTGATCAGGTACGGGGGGCCGCCGATGCGTTTGAGCTCACCGCGACGGTCCAGCTCGGCCGATACGGTGACCGGGTCGGCAGGCTCACCGCGGCTGTAGAGGTCGAGGATCGCGTCGTACACGTTCTGGTGGGCCGGGCGATAGAAGTCGCCGGGACGAAGCACCTCGAGCACGTCGGCAATGGCGTCCTTGCTCAGCAGCATGCCGCCGAGTACGGACTGTTCGGCCGCCATGTCCTGTGGGGGCTGGCGACCGAAATCCTCGCCGGGGCCCTCGCTGGAGGAGGGGCCGGAGTAGTCGGACTGTCCTCGATCGTCCACAACTGCCACGCGAACCGGCCGTCCTCTCCCCATTGTCGTCGGCACCGTCGAATATCACCCGGCGGTGCTGTGTAGCAAGTTCTACCCCCGGGCACCGACAGGTCCTGCTCGGCACCGGATACGCACTCTCCGGAGGCCGCCGCACGGCATCGAGAGAGACGCTGCACGGACGTTAAGCGCTATCGGCAGGAGTCACAACATGGCCTGTGGATGGAACTGTGGATGAAATGTGGATGGTGTTGAACAACGGTGTTGACCATCTGTGGACAACCTGGGTATAACTTTCCGGTTTTCGGGTTCTTCGCCAGGTCAAAGGGTGTACATAAAGTTTTCTTCCTGTGCATCGATTCGGGAGCGGCGTGTCGGCCGAATTGACAACTCGGGCGTGTTGAGTAAATGCCAGGTGAACCCAGGGGTGAATTGGGTCACACCGACTGGGATGACTCACAGAAACAGACCACTCTCCCGTTTAGACGCGAGAGGCCCGATCCCATTCTTGGAATCGGGCCCCTCGACACTCACGCCGAGACGTCAGGAGTCACTCTTCTGCGGGCAGTCCGCCGGGTCGAGGACCGTGATCTCCTGGGTACCTATCTGCAGAACTCGTGCCGACGGAATGTCGAAGAAGAGGCCGGTGATTCGTAGGCGCCCCTCGGCGTTGGCACGACCGACGACTCGATGCCGCGTGAGCGTCTGCAGCTGCACTGCGACGTTCACCATCGCCAGTTGGTCCGCCTCTCCGAAACCGAGCTCCGCCGCCTGCCGACCGACCACGTGCCCGCTGCGATACGCGTCGAGGCTTGCCATCCCGTAACCCAACCACTCGGCGACGGAGGCGTCCGCGGCGTTCTCAGGGCCGCTGAGTACCGCTTTCATGGCACCGCAGCCCGAGTGCCCACAGACCACGACCGACGAGGTCCCGAGTTGATCGACACCGAACGCCAGCGCCGCCTCCACCGAGCAGTCCTGCCCCTGAGCGGGAACGAGGTTGCCCATGTTGCGGACGGTGAACAGGTCACCCGGGCCGCTGCTGGTGATCGTGTTCGGCATGACTCGCGAATCCACACAGCACAGAAACAGAGTGTCCGGATCCTGGCTGTCGGTCAGTCCCTCGAGGTGCGGACGGATGTTGGGAGCATGCGTGCGGTGGTACTCCGCAACGCCGCTCAACACCGGCCGCAGGGCCGCGGGCGAGTCCTCCTGCGCAACATCGCTCTTGAGCTGCCAGGCACGCCACGGTGCCAACGAACTGCGTACCGTCGCCGATCCACGCTTGGGTGGCCCTTCGGCAGCCGCCGCCATGGACGCCGTACCCACTTCTTCGACTTTCACTGTGCCGCCGCCGAGTTCGTGCTGACGCATCCACTCGTTCAAGGCGTCGTGCACGGCATGGTCGAGGAAGTCGACGCCGAGGTGGACCGTGACGGCCGTGCCTGCCGGGACAGTGGACAGCACATGCGTCAACCGGGGGAGCGCGAGGAAGCTCAACGACCCCTCGGTGGTGACACGCCAGGTGCCGTCGACGGTTTCCTCGGCCCTGACCTTCGCCCACACCACCCGACGCAGCACGAGGATGATCGACAGTGCCAAACCGATCAACACACCCTCGAGCAGGTTGAGCGCCACCACTCCGACGACAGTGACCGCATAGACCGCGATGTCTCCGGTCTTGTTCGCAATCTTGATGTCCGCCAGCTTGATCAGCTGCACACCGATCATCACCAGCAACCCGGCCAGAGCTGCGAAGGGAACCAGTTCGACGATCGAGATGAACAGTACGGAGAAGATCAGAATCCACACGCCGTGCAGAATCGCCGATGCCCGAGACTTGGCACCGACCTTGACGTTGGTGGCACTGCGCACGATCACCCCGGTGATCGGCAGACCGCCGATGGCGCCTGAGGCCATGTTGCCGGCACCCTGAGCCATCAATTCACGGTCGAAGTTGGTGCGCTCACCGCTGTGCATCTTGTCGACGGCCACCGCGGAAAGCAGACTCTCGACACTGGCGATCAACGCGATGGTGATGACGCCGGTGACGAACGCACTCCACTGCCCGTCGGGCATGACCGGCAGGCTCAAGGACTCGATCAGGTTGCCGGGCAATTCGATTCGTTCGACATCGAGTGAGAAGAAGATCGAGACCGCGGTGGCGGTGACCACTGCGACCAGGGCGGCCGGCACCTTGGTGACCTTGGCCAGCACGCCGGACAACTCGCTCAACCGTGGCCAGGCGAACATCAGCACGACCACAATTCCGCCGACGACGATCGACGGCCACTGGCCGTTCGCGACGGATGTAGGGATGGCGAGGACGTTCTGGACCGCAGAACTTTCGGATTCCCCGCCGAGAAGCACGTGAATCTGTTGCAGCGCAATGGTTATACCGATTCCGGCGAGCATCGCATGCACCACGACGGGCGAGATGGCCAACGCACTGCGCGCAATCCGGCTCATTCCCAGCAGGATCTGCACAGCACCGGCCAGGACGGTGATGGCGCACGTTACGCCCCACCCGAATTGGTTGACCAACTCGGCAACCACGACGGTCAGGCCTGCCGCGGGGCCACTGACCTGCAGCGGTGATCCGCCGAGTATGCCGGCAAGAATGCCGCCGACCACAGCGGCAATGAGACCGGCCATGATCGGCGCGCCCGATGCGACGGCGATACCGATCGAAAGTGGCACTGCAACAAGGAAAACGACCAACGAGGCCGGTACGTCGTATTTCAGGATCGACCCGACGCGAGACTGCGGCTCGAGTCGGGTCTCGGGACTGGGGTCGGAATCGGGTTCCACGGTCGTGGTCACGGCAGCGTTCCTCCGGGCGTCTAGGCGTCAGGTCGGGTGAATCCAGTTGGTGATGATGTTCGATGTCGCCCCGCCTAAAGAGTACGCAAAGCTTTGCTCACGAACGTCCGAAGAGAGATGCTTCACAAATCGGAACCCATTGCGACAGTTGATCTTTGTGAGAAGACACGAAAAAGCCCCACGAACCGAGGTTCGTGGGGCTTTGTTCGACCGAAACGGGCCGAAAGCTGAAATCAGCTTCCGACGACATCCAGCTTGAACTTGGCGGTCACGTCGGGGTGCAGGTTCACGACGATGTCGTGCTTGCCCGTGCTCTTGACGTGAGCCTTCGGCAGATCGATGCTGCGCTTGTCGACGACCGGGCCACCGGCAGCCTTCAGAGCAGAAGCGACGTCCGACGCGGTGACCGAGCCGAACAGCTTGCCCGAGTCGCCCGCGGTCTTCACGGAGAGCGTGACGGCCTCGAGGCCTTCGATGGCCTGCTTGAGCTCGTTGGCGTGCTCGAGGCCGCGGACGGCACGAGCTTCCTGAGCGCGGCGGATGCCGTCGACCTGCTTCTGAGCTCCACGGGTGGCCTGGATGGCCAATCCGCGGGGCAGCAGGAAGTTACGGCCGTAGCCGTCCTTGACCTCTACGGTGTCGCCAGGCGCACCGAGGTTGTCCACATCAGCGGTGAGGATCAGTTTCATACCAATCGCCCCTTTCTATCGAGCCGTCGCGGCGTAAGGCAGCAGTGCTACCTCACGCGAGTTCTTCACGGCAACGGCCACGTCACGCTGATGCTGGACGCAGTTGCCGGTGACACGGCGAGCACGGATCTTTCCGCGATCGCTGACGTACTTACGCAGCAACGTCGTGTCCTTGTAATCGATCGACGTGTTCTTTTCCTTGCAGAAGGAACACGCTTTCTTCTTGAGCACCTTGTCGCGCAATGGCGGTTTGGGCATGGGTCTTTCTCCGTTACATCTGGTTGTTCTCGATCGAAGGATCTAGAACGGTGGCTCTTCGTCTCCGCCACGTCCGCCGAAGGAGCCCGACGCCGCCGGGGCACTGCCCCAGGGATCGTCTCCGCCGGAACCGGAGTTGGACGAGGAGTTCGAGCGGCCGCCGCTCGATCCGCCGGAGGAACCGGAGCCGGAGCCGGAGTTGAAGCCGCCTCCGCCGCCACCTCCACCGCGGTTGGCCTTGTTGACCTTTGCGGTGGCGTAGCGGAGTGAAGGTCCGATCTCGTCTACCTCGAGCTCGACGACTGTCCGCTTCTCACCCTCACGCGTCTCGTACGAGCGCTGCCGCAGCCGTCCGCTCACGATCACTCGCGAGCCTCGGGTCAAGCTCTCGGCAACGTTCTCCGCTGCCTCGCGCCAGATGTTGCAGCGCATGAAGAGCGCGTCGCCGTCTTTCCACTCGTTCGTCTGACGATCGAATGTGCGCGGGGTGGATGCAACCGTGAAGTTGGCAACCGCCGCGCCGGCGGGGGTGAATCGAAGTTCTGGATCAGCCGTCAAGTTTCCGATGACGGTGATGACGGTCTCGCCTGCCATGGTTCCTCTTTCAGTAGTAAGCGTTGTAGATGCCAGCCTAGAGGCGGGCAACGACAATTACTTGCCCTGTCGCAGGACCTTCGTGCGCAGAACGGACTCGTTGAGTCCGAGCTGACGATCGAGCTCGCTGACGGTGGCAGGCTCGGCGTTGAGGTTCACAACGGCGTAGATGCCCTCGGCATGCTTGAGGATTTCGTAGGCCAGACGACGCTTGCCCCACACATCGACCTTGTCGACGGTGCCGCCATCCTTGCGAACGACGTTGAGGAACGTGTCGAGCGACGGAGCGACAGTGCGCTCGTCCAGATTGGGGTCGAGAATGACCATCAATTCGTAATGACGCATAAGACCTCATCACCTCCTGTGGACTAGTGAAAACGGCCACGGACTGTCCGTGGCAGGAGGGTCGTTGCGTCAGCAACCCCTCGAAGATACACGACAGGGCCCTGACCTGCTAATTCGCGTCGGGCGCACGGTCCGGCCCTCACGCGTCATACTCTTGCACCATGCGATCCGGGGTCCGCGCCAATCCGATGACGGTCGTCGTGGTCGTCGCGATGGCTGCACTGGGATTGATTCTGGGATATCTGAACAAGGCCCGATGCGCGGTCGCGCCGTTCGACGCCTCCGGACGCAGCACGGTGTTCGACGCCATCAAGGATTCCTCGGTCTGCTACTCCGACATCCAATTCCTGTGGCTCGGCCGAGACATCGACAATCACATCTTTCCCTACATTCACGGAGCCATCACCAGCGACGGGATCCTCACCGGCGGGACGGTGGAGTATCCCGTCCTCAGTGGGTTGCTGATGTGGCTCGGAGCAATCCCGGCCCACACCGATGCACAGTTCCTGCTGACCTCGGCGTTGATTCTGGCACCGTTCGGTCTGCTCACCGCCTGGATGCTCGGGCGGATGGCCGGCTGGTCCGCGTTGCTGTGGTCGATCGGCCCACCTGTGGTGATGTACGCCTTCCACAACTGGGAACTTCCGGTCGTGGCCGCTGCCGTCGGCGCGATCTTCGTCATGACCCTGCCGATGCCGCTGCGGCGCAGAGCGATTCTCGCGTCGGTGCTGTTGGCCGTCGGCTTCTGCCTCAAGCTCTACCCGGGAGCTTTCGTATTGCCCCTGATCGCGTATGTGGTCACCGGCGGCATCGACGGGCGCGAGTCCGCCGACACCATCCGGGGTCGCTGGGACGTCCGTGGCGGTCTGATGGTCGCCGGTGCCGCGATCGGCACGGTGGTTGCAGTCAACCTGCCGTTCGCAGTCCTCGGTTACGAGGGGTGGCGTGCATCCTTCACCTTCCAGTCGCTGCGGCAGGCAGACCTGACGACCAACTCCATCTGGTACTGGGGACTGCGCCACTTCTACATCAGCGACCAGATGACTCCCGATGCCTACGCGGAGGCCGACGCGTCCTTCCAGGATGTGGTCGATGTCGCGTCGCCGCTGCTGGTGTTCGCCGCGTTCGCACTTGCGCTGTGGCTCGGCTGGCGTCGGGCAAAGGTTGTCGGAACGTACCCGTGGGTCGCGGTGAGCGGGTCGATGCTGTGCGGATTCATGCTGCTGCACAAGGTGCACTCGCCGCAGTACACGCTGTGGCTGCTGCCGTTCCTGGTATTGCTTCGGGTCCCGTGGGCGCTCGTCGCCGCGTATCTCATCGTCGATCTGTCGATGGGAATCGGCGTGTTCAAGTACTTCGCCGCGTTGGCCTCCGGGGTGGACGCCGAGGACGAGGAGTTCTTCGTTCTGGTAGGGGTGTGGGGACGGGCGCTGCTGCTGGTGGTGCTGTTCGTGCTGTTCATCCGTACGCGCATGCGGATTCCAGTGCGCGGCGAAACAGACCAGGAGTCGGTATCATCGCGCCGACCAGCAGCGACATCGCTGACGGGATCACCGGGGCAGTAGGGCGCAGAGCGGGGCGGGGACATGACACAGGTGTCGCGATCACAGGAGAGCACAGAAAATCGGACTACCGAAGTACGACGCGTCGGCCTCGTCGAGGACCACGAATCGGTAGCGCTCGGACTCAAGGCCATGCTCGCCGACGAACCCGACCTGGAACTGGTATCCACCGCCGCCACCGTCGCAGAGTTGCTCGCCCAGCAGCCGACACTCGATCTGGTGGTACTCGATCTTCGGCTCGGTGACGGGTCCTCACCCCGCTCCAACGTGGAGCAACTGCACGCCGCCGGTGCGCGCGTCCTCGTCTACACCGGTGCCGAGAACGCCTTTCTGGTTCGCTCGGCAGCTCGTGCGGGCGTACTGGGCGTAGTTCGCAAGTCGGCACCGGCCGCAGCGATCGTCTCCGCGATCCGGCGCGCCGCGAGCGGGGGACAGGTCGTCACGACGGACTGGGCTGCCGCAATCGACGGCGATCCCCAGCTTCCGGACGTGGGACTCAGTCCACGCCAACGTGAAGTACTCGCCCTCTACGCGTCGGGCGAGAAGGCCGGACGCGTCGCCCGCCTGGCCGGACTGTCCGAGCAGACCGTCAACGACTACCTGGTACGGATCCGCAACAAATACGCCGAGGCGGGACGTCCGGCACCGACGAAGACCGATCTGTACAAGCGTGCGGTCGAGGACGGCTGGCTCCCGATGCCCGAGCTACCTCCACAGGATTGATGCAGGCCCCACTCGAGAAAATCGCGAGCGGGTCCGGTCTCGATACCGCCGAGCGGCAGGCCTGCGGACTTCACGCGGCAACTCTGCCGGATCGACTGCGGGCACCGGGACTGACGACGGACGAGGTCGCCGCGCAAGCGCGGGCTGCCAGGGCACGGAGTGTGCAGGTGATTCCGCTCGACGACGGCGGGCTCACTATGGCTCATCCCACAATTTCGGACCGAGTGAGCACCGCGGTTTCCGACGCGCTCAGCGGTGCGACAGACGGGGTGGTGACCGCTCGGATCCTGCCGCCTGGACGCGCGAAGATCGTATCCATACTGGTCAGCGACTCGAGCGCCGACGTGCGGATCGAACTCGATGCAGTCGGAGAGAAGTCTGTCGTAGCCCCGTGACACTCTGACAGGACGGTTGACGGTTCAATGCCCCAAATAACAAGGGCAGAAAACCTGCGAATTACCTGTGAGAATCGACCGCATTGGTTTAGTCGGTCTCAACTCACTTCGGCGTCCGGGAGATTAGATGTCTGCACTGCTCGAACCCTTGCCCTCCGCGAACGACTCCGGAGTCCCGACGACGCGCCGTTCACGCGGTCCGATCAGCCTCGTTCCACCCCCGATGCAGATACATCCCGTTCCCGCCGCCACGAGCCCCTTCCCGCCGCGACCGGATCTGACCGGCCGCGAGATCGAGGTGCTGCTCTGCTGGATTCGACACGACTCGAAGACCGAAGTGGCGAAGGCACTGTTTCTCTCGCTCGGCACCGTCAACACCCACCTCACCCGGATTCGGGCCAAGTACACCTCCGTCGGACGGCCGGCACCGACCAAGGCGGCCCTCGTCGCGCGCGCCCTGCAGGACGGGCTCGTCGATATCTCGGAGCTGTGAACCAGGGTCGGTGATGCCGTCGGTCAGACGCTGACGGCAGTGTCCACGCCCTCGTTCTCGAGGCGTTTGTTGCGTCGAATACTGCTCAGCAGGGCGGCCCCGATGAACAGGATTCCCACGAAGCCGGTGATCAGCTCGTTGATGTGTACACCGATCGAAACCAGCAGGATGATGGACAACGCACCGATCGCCCAGTGCGCACCGTGCTCGAGGTACACGTAATCGGACAACGTTCCCTTGCGAACCAGGAAGACCGTGATCGAGCGGACGAACATCGCACCGATGAAGCCCAGGCCGAGCGCGATGATGATCGGGTCTGCGGTGATGGCGAACGCACCGATGACACCGTCGAACGAGAACGATGCGTCGAGCACCTCGAGGTAGAGGAACAGGAAGAACCCGGCCTTACCCGTCGCCTTCGCCAGTTCGCTCGGCCCGCCGGAGGACTCTTCGCCCTCTTCTTCGACGTGGAAGAGTTCACCGAGTCCGTTCACTGCAATGTAGGTGATCATGCCCAGCACGCCGGAGACCATGACGGTGGAGATCTTGTCGTCCTCGGCGAGGAATTCGGCGCTCAGGACCAGCAGCAGGCCTGCGACGACCACGGAGAGCTGATCGAGGCGACCGATGCGGGCGAGCGGCTTTTCGAGCCAGCTCAACCAGGTGATCTCGCGATCCTCGAAGATGAATCCGAGGAAGAGCATCAGCAGGAACATGCCACCGAATGCAGCGATCTGCGGATGCGCGTCGGTGAGGAGCGTCTCGTAGCTGGGTGAACCGTCCGGGAACGTTGCGGCACCGTCGGCGGGCGGGTTGAGGGCCAGGTCGATCGCGGCGACCGGACCGAGGCCCGACGCAGCCCAGACGATGACCAGCGGGAACAGCAGCCGCATGCCGAACACGGCGATGATGATGCCGATGGTGAGGAAGATCTTCTGCCAGAACTCGCTCATGCGTCGCAACACGGTGGCGTTGATGACGGCATTGTCGAAGGACAGCGACACCTCGAGTACACCGAGGATGAGGACGAGGATCATCGCCTCGATCCCGCCGTACAGAAAAGCCACGATGACGGACACGATGGTGACCGCGATCGACCATCCGAAGATCTTGACAACCACAGTCGTGGCCCTTCTCGAGACAAAGACGGAAAAACCCCCGCCCATCATGAATGACGAGGCGGGGGTACTCCCAATCTTGAGGAGGCCTTTACTACACGTTTACTCCGAAATCGCGAGCGATTCCTGCGAGTCCCGAGGCGTAGCCCTGACCGACCGCGCGGAACTTCCACTCCGCGCCGTTGCGGTACAGCTCACCGAAGACCATGGCGGTCTCGGTGGAGGCGTCCTCGCTGAGGTCGTAGCGTGCGAGCTCGGAGTTGTCGGCCTGGTTGATGACGCGGATGAACGCGTTGCGCACCTGACCGAACGACTGCGAGCGTGCGTCCGCATCGTAGATGGACACGGGGAAGACGATGGTCTCGATCTCCGGCGGTACTGCGGCGAGATCGACCTTGATCTGCTCGTCGTCTCCGTCGCCCTCACCCGTGGTGTTGTCCCCGGTGTGCTCGATGGAGCCGTCGGGAGACTTCAGGTTGTTGAAGAACACGAAGTGCCCGTCGCTCAAGGCCTTCTTCGTCGAGTTCAGAGCGATGGCGCTGGCGTCGAGATCGAAGTCGGTGCCGGTCGTCGTGCGGATGTCCCATCCGAGACCGACCACGACCGCGGTCAGGTTCGGAGCTGCCTTGGTGAGCGAGACATTGCCACCCTTGCTGAGGCTGACGCCCATTGAGAGGTCCTTTCGCAATTGGTTTCCCGTTACGGGGTCAACCGTAGTGGGAATGTCCGGTTCTTGGACGTACTCAGCCAACGACTGCGACATCGCCAGGGTTCCCGTCAGTACTATCGAGCAGGTGACAAGTCGCTGGCCTGGGGTGTTCCGCCGGGGTGCCGAATCGGACGCCGCCGCGCGTCGATCCCAGGACAACGCTGTCGCCGCGTTCCTCGACATGGACAAGCGTCAGTCCATCGCGTCGGCCGGCGTCGAGGCCTCCACCGCACTGCGCCCTCAGGATCGACTCGCAGGCCGATGGTCCGACACCGAGAAGCAATGTTTCGACGCCGGAGCCGCCTACCTCGCCGCCGTCGAGCAGTTCGACGGAATCACCACCCCTGCCGCCAGATCGGCGTTCGACCGAGCGACCGCGCTTCTGCACGATGCCAGCACTGCCGTCGATCGGTTCTACGACGCCCATCGAGGCACGCTCGAGCAGGCATCTGCTCAGTTCGCCGCGACCCCGCGCCTGGTCCAGGACGCGTTGGCCGAGGCAGACGCAGCCCGCTCCACCGTCGACGAGCAGTTCGCCGCCTACCCCTCACTTCGCCAGGCGTGGCGCGAACTCGATTCTGCGACAACACAATTACAGGCCGATCAGCGCGACCCTCTGCGCGCCCGAGAGCACGCCGCCCAAGTCCGCGACCGTGCGGCCGCGCTCCGTGCTGCCGTGGACTCGGCCCCGGGACGCCTTCAGGAGGCCCGGACCGCGCTGGCCTCCGTGCGCACCCGAATCGAGGCGGTGCGAACCAGATCCGAAGGTATTGCGCCTGCCTTCTCGAGCTTGCTTCGTGAATTCAACGCCAAGAGCTCGGCAGATCTGTCCCGAAACGAACGATCCAGTGCGCGCCACATCGAGCAGGCCGACGAGGACCTGCGCGCGGCGCGTTCGGCGCTCGATACGGGCAATCCCGAGCAGTCACTGGATCTGGTCACCCAGGCGCGCCAACACCTGAGCGATGCCGAACAACTGGTCGACGCGGTCACCGACCGAGTTCGACTGCTGCGCGCGGTCAGGGCCGATCCGAAAGAGACCGAGAACAAGGTGCGGTTCAAACTTCGTGACGCTCAACAACTCGCGATCAATCGTGGTCTGGTTGCCGAATGGGGCTCGGTGTTGGATGCTCAGCTCGCCCGGATCGACAGGGCGAGCACAGCGCTGACGGGTACCCACCCGGACTACTGGTCATATCTGCAGGATCTGGATACCATTTCGGACTTCATCGCAGGCGTGATCGACCGCATGCGAACCTCGCACTGACTACATTCACACGAAGGACAGTGGTGCAACACTTTCGCCATCTCGACGCAGACACTCGCCGACGAGTGTTCTTCATGCAACCGGAAGACATCGAGACGAGCGACGGAAACGACCTCGTGGCAACGGCTCTCGGCGCAACGCTGTACATCCCGGCCACGCGTCCGGACCTGACGGCAACGGTGAACAAACGCACCGACGAGGGTGTGCGGTCCATCGTCATCGATCTCGAAGACGCTGTCGCAGATCATGATCTGGAAGAAGCGTTGGCCAACACCGTGCGAACTCTGAACGAACTCTCGGGTTCGGGATCGCTGGTGTTCGTTCGGGCTCGTACCGCCGCCCACATCCGCAGCATCTGCGACGGCCTCGACCACGGTGCCGCAGGGCTGGCCGGATTCGTCGTACCGAAGTTCACGGCAGCACGCGGAGCCGAGTTCCTCGACGAGATCGTCGCTGCGTCGAAGACACACGGCACCCGCCTGTTCGCCATGCCGGTCCTCGAATCACCGGAGGTGGTGCACCGGGAGACCCGCGACGCGGAACTGGTTGCCATTCGCGAACTGCTCGGTGAGTACCGCGACGTCGTACTGGCGGTGCGAATCGGTGCCACCGACATGTGCGGCACGTTCGGCATCCGCCGCGACCGCGACCTGACGATCTACGACGTCCGCGTCGTCGCCGACGTCATCAGCGCGATCGTCAATCACCTGGGCCGCTACGACGGTTCGGGATTCGTCATCACCGGACCGGTGTGGGAGTACTTCGCAGACCACGAACGCATGTTCCGTCCCCTGCTGCGTCAGACGCCGTTCGTCGATCAACAGGCCGTACGCTTCCGCCAGCAACTGGTCAGCAGCGACCTCGACGCCCTGCTGCGCGAGGTGGCACTCGACCGCGCGAACGGCATTCAGGGCAAGACCGTCATCCACCCCTCGCACGTACCTGCCGTGCACGCACTGTCCGCGGTGACGCACGAGGAATACCACGATGCACTCGACATTCTCTCCTCCGACCAGGGCGGCGTCCAGGCGTCCGGCTACCGCAACAAGATGAACGAGCTCGGCCCGCACCGCAACTGGGCGAAGCAGACGGTGGTGCGCGCCAGGGCGTTCGGCGTCACCAACGAGGGAATCACGTTCGTGGATCTACTGACCGCACTGGCACAGCGATGAACACGAACCCGGCCGACGGGATCGCGCTCACCGACACCGGTTCGTCGTCGTCCTGGTCGGCCACGCAGTTGGTGCGGCCAGGTCTGCGTCGCAATCCCCGCCGCGCCCATCTGTTGGTCTCGACGGTGCTCGGCAAACACATCCCTGTGGATCCGGACGTCGTGATCGCCGCAGGCACCGAACTGGCCGCCCTGGTGCAGACCGCGGTGGACGGTTCCGATGTCGATGTTCTCGGATTCGCCGAGACCGCAACGGGATTGGGCCACACGGTCGCAACGGCTCTGGGCGCGCACTGCTACCTGCACTCGACGCGCCGCGGTGTTCCCGGCATGACGGTGCACGGCGAGTTCGAGGAGGGTCACTCGCACGCCACCGACCACCTGCTGATGCCCACTTCGGCCGACCTTCTCGCCGGCGACCTGCCGTTGATACTCGTCGACGACGAGATCTCGACCGGAGCGACCGCATTGGATGCGTTGCGACAGATTCACTCCACGGCCGGGCGCGCGCACTACGTCATCGCATCCCTGGTGGACATGCGCACCGCCGAGCATCTCGCTGCAGCTGCCGCGGTGGCAACAGAACTCGGCGTTCGGATCGACAACGTGAGCCTGGCACAGGGATCCGTCGAGCTGGAGCCGGGACTGACGCAGACAGTGCTGGACCTCCCGGATCCGGTATTCAATCCCACTGCTGCACAGCCTGGTTCGGTTCATCGAGTCGACGCCCACTGGCCGGCCACCCTGCCCGACGGCGGACGTCACGGATTCCTCCGATCCGATTCGGCAGGTTTCGACTCCGCGATCGACGCCCTCGCAGCCACCGTGGATGCGTCGCTCTCCGAATCGACACCGGTGGTCGTCATCGGCCACGAGGAGCTCATGTATCTGCCGCTTCGGCTGGCGGCGGCCCTGCAGAAACTGGGGCACCGTGCGCTGTTCCAGACCACGACCCGGTCACCGGCGTACGTGCTGGACGTGCCCGACTACCCCCTGCGCCGTGGTTTCGAATTCGCTGCACCCGAGGACGAATCGGGACTGCGCTACCTCTACAACGCGTCCGCCCCGCACGAGACCAGACTGGTGCTCGTGGCCGACGCCCCCGCCGATACCGACGCTCTTGCCGCCGCGGCGGAGACACTGGCAGCCTCGGGCACCGACGTACTCCTGGTTGTCGTGACGGGAGCCGACCCGGTGGCGCTCGAGGTTTCCCGGCGCGCACGCCCGCTCCGCGGACCCGAATTCGGCTCCTACGCAGCGGACGAAGTCACGTGGCTGCTCAAAGACCTCTCGTCGGTCTCCCTCGAAGCAGGAATCGAGGAGCGGGAGCAGCGTATTCAAGCCGGCGAGGCTCATTACGCCGAATCGCTTCCGGTCGAGTATCAGCCGGATCTGGCCTACCGCGAATTGTTCGAGAAAGTGCTACAGGAAAGCGCGTCACGGCTGGCGGTCGCGGTCGGAACCGTCACCGAGGTCGTGCTGGCCGAGCGCGGACACGACATCGCACTCGCGTCATTGGCTCGGGCGGGTACACCCGTCGGAATTCTGATGCGCCGCTGGGCATTCGCGGCCCACGGCATCGAGCTTCCCCACTACGCCGTCTCGATCGTGCGTGATCGAGGCATCGACGCCGTGGCCTTGCGCTACCTCGCCGAACACCACGACTCGCGCTCGGTGGTGTTCGTCGACGGCTGGACCGGCAAGGGTGCGATCGCCCGCGAACTCACCGCCGCCCTCCGCGACTTTCCCGGTGCCGAGTTCGACGACGACCTCGCCGTGCTCGCCGATCCTGGCAACTGCGCGCGCACGTACGGCACCCGCGACGACTTCCTCATCGCGTCCGCCTGTCTCAATTCGACGGTCTCGGGCCTGGTTTCACGAACCGTGCTCAACGACAGTCTGATTCGTCCCGGGGACTTCCACGGCGCGAAGTACTACGCCGATCTCGCCCCCGACGACGTCTCGCGTCACCTGCTCGACACCGTCGCTGCGCGGTTCGACGATGTCCGCGGTGAGGTCGATGCCTCGGTGGCTGCGGTGTTGGGCTCCGACCGAACCCCCACCTGGACCGGGTGGGCATCGGTGGAGAAGGTGCGTGAAGAGTACGGAATCTCGCACGTCAACTTCGTCAAACCGGGCGTCGGCGAGACCACCCGGGTGTTGCTGCGTCGTGTCCCGTGGCGGGTACTGGTGCGGGACGCCGATGCGCCCGAGCACGAACACATTCGGATGCTCGCCGCAGCCAGGGGCGTGCCGGTGGACGTGGTGCCCGACCTCGCCTATTCGTGCATGGGGCTGATCAAGAACGTCTCGAACGGGGACCCGTCGTGAGCGCTGTCGTCGCGGTGGATCTCGACCGTACGATGATCTTCTCCGAGGGAGCACTCGGGGTTCCCCTGGACGATTCGTTCGAGTGCGTCGAGATGTACGAGGGAAAACCACTGTCCTACATGAGCTCTCGCGCGGTGTCCTTGCTTCGGGAATTGAGCGAGACCACGGTCGTGGTGCCGACCACAACGCGAACCATCGAGCAGTTTCGGCGGATCGCGTTGCCCGGCGCACCGTGGCGATATGCCATCACCAGCAACGGGGGCAACATCCTCGTCGACGGTGTGCCGGATATGCAGTGGCGCAGCAGGTTCGAGTTGGATCTGGTGGGCATCGGCGCAGAGTTGAGATCACGGGTCTCCGAGGACTGGGTCCTCAAGTACCGCGAGGCGGACGGGCTGTTCTGCTACCTGGTGGTGAACACGTCCGCCGTGCCCGAGGGCTTCGTCGCGCAGTGGTCGCAGTGGTGCGCCGCTCGGGACTGGAACGTCTCGCAGCAGGGTCGAAAGATCTACACGATGCCCAACGCGGTGTGCAAGAGCTCTGCGGTGGCCGAGGTACGGTCCCGGCTGATCCAGGACGGCACGCTGGAGGCCGACGCTCGACTCTTCGCCGCCGGTGACGGCGCACTCGATGCCGAGATGCTCATGGCCGCCGACTCGGCCGTTCGACCACGGCACGGCGAACTCGAGCTGCTCGGATTCACCCGGCCGGGCTTGACCGTCACCGACTCCTCCGGCGTCCAGGCCAGCGAGGAGATTCTCGAGTGGCTGCGGAACCGAAGTGCCGTGCGCCGCGTCTAACTGTTCGTCGGGGAGACAGGCAGTGGGGCAAGGGGTGGGCATGACGGATCCGTACGAGGAACTCGCAGCGACGATCGACAACATCGTCACCAGTGCGTTCGTGACGCCGGTCGGCCCCGAATTTCTCGGCTCCGTTCTGCAAGCGGCATTCGAGAAGGCGAACGTGGCCCTCGACTACCGCGGCGAGTTCGAGCCGACCGAGGTGGTCATCACCGAGGCGTTCGAGGTGATGCCGCACGAGGAGATCGTGGCCATGGTCGGATCGCTGGGAACCGACACCATCGGGAACTCGTCCAAGAACTGGAACGACTTGTCCGCTGCCGCTACCACCGGATCCGACGCCTTCCGGTCCGGCATCGAGGCGGCCATGACGTCGGGCTGGTCGGGACCGACAGCCGACGCCGTCCGTGGCGGCGTGGCCGACTACGTGTCGTCTGCGACCGCGCTGTCCACCTCGATGAGCCTGATCAGCAACAAGTTACTCGAGGCGCACTCCGGATTCACGCAGACGCAATCGAGGATGCCGCCGGTGGTTGCGGCACCCGTGAGCAGCATGATCGATTCCCTTCTGCCCATTCCCTTCGCCGCGAAGGACGCAGCGTCCGCCCGCGAGGAGCAGCAGGAAGAAGCTCGTCGAATCATGCGCTCGGTCTACGTACCAGGGGTGTTGCAGTCCGATTCCGAGGTGCCGGTGCTACCGGCAGCGCACAACCCGGTCGCAGACAGTGCCCCCTCCAGCGGAGGCTGGGGACTCGGGAACTCCGCGGGGGACGGCAGCCTCGGCTCGAGTTCCGGAAACCGGAGCGCGAACGGAACAGATTCGGCGGCCCCGACGGCTGCAACGCAGGCACCACCCGGCGGCGCCGAAGGTGCCGATAGGGGTCGGACCGGTACGCCATCGGAGCAGGCGGGGGCCGGCGGTTCGGGTTCCTTGCCTCCTGCCGACAACTCCGGTGACACTCGGGCCGCATCGGCCACCGGGCCCGGCGCTTCCGGTGGTGCGGGTTCCGGGCTGGGCGCAGGTCCCGGCGGCGGCTACGGCGGAACAGGACCGGGCAGTGGCGGCTTCGCAGGATCCAATGGTTCGGGCTACGGCGGCGCGGGATACGCGGGTGGATCCGGAAACGGTTCCGGTGCCGGATCAGGTTATGGCAGCTCGGTTCTCGGCCCTCCGATCGGCGGGGGGACGGGCGGCGGCGGGGCAGGCAGCAATGGGGCGGGCGGCGGACTCGGCAGCGCAGCAGCGGCCGGCCGCGCGGGAGCGCACGGTATGCCGGGAATGGGTGCCGTGGGCGCACCGGGCACACGGGGAGCGGGCGACAACGACGGCGAACACGCGACTCCCGGTTACCTGGTGGACGTGAGCAACGGCAGCGAACTGATCGGCGATCTGCCCCTCGTCGCACCTCCGGTACTCGGCGGCTGACGATGACGACCTGGACCATGCCCGGCATCGATTTCATGATGCTGTGCAGTCGATTCGGACGCGACCGACTGCCGTACCCCCTGGCGGTCACCATCGACGTCGATACCGTGGACGAACTGCGACAACTGCGACTCGAGGCGTCGGCAAGGATCGACGCGATGATGGACGAGGAGCTCGGCGCAGCTGTTCGGAGCGTCGTCGACCCGATGGTTCGTATCGAATGTCGCGGCGAGACAACCGATTCCCCCAACGCAATCGTGCGCAGCCACGCAGCGATTCGCCACGACACGGCCGCGGTGCTGACTCAGCAGCCGGGGCCCGACGCCTCCTGCGGTGGTGCCGTCACCATCGAACTGACCGGTCCGGCTCGTGCCCCCGCCCTGGTCCTCGGGCCCGTGCCGAGTATCACGGCAGGCCACCGGCCGGCCAAGCGGCTCGAACGTGCCACTGCCGCAGCGACATCGGGTGGCACGCATCTGTCCACCGCAACGCGAGGCGCGACGGCGGACGAGCAGTTCCGATCGTTCTTCGACCGCCCACGGTCGGCAGTGGGCGAGATCATCGTCGCGCGCGGAAAGACCTACGACAACCGCCGCGACACCGACGCCGTCTCGTTCTTCTGGATGGACTTCGATCGGGACGGCCGGTACATCGTGCACTCCGGAGAGTCGATCGAGATAGCGCCTGCCGATACCGCCGGCTTGGCGTCGGAGATCGAAGGGCACGTGGCGGTCGCGCTGAGGCAATGACTGCGCGCCCTTGACACCGTATCGATTTTCGATAGGTTATCGATATTCGTTGTTATCGACTATCGATATGGAGGCGGCGGGATGGCATACGGACTGGGCTCGGCACGAGCCAACAAATGGGCTATGGCGTTCTACGCGGCTGCGGCTGTGGTGTGGTCGGGAAGGAGGCTGTGGCAGTACCACTCGTCTGAGGACGTCCTCGCGCGGTTGGAACTGCAATCGGGCACACCACCAGCCGAGTTGTTCGGCGGTCGGTTGGAACCGGGCAACTCGATCGAGCTCAGCGTGCCCAAAGCGGACCTGACCCGACTGATGGGCATCATCGACTTCATGCGCTACGGGTCCATCGTCGTAGGGATGGTCATCATTCTGGTCGGGCTGCTGTTCGTCTACCGATTCTGCGACCGCGTCATCATGGGCAACCCGTTCACCAACGCCGCTCGCACCGACGTGGTGATGATCGGCGTCTGCATCGCCGTCTATCCCGCCATCACCGGCTTCATGAATCTGCTGGGCACGAACAGTGTCGTCGGCGCACTGGAGCTATCGGACGTCGCAACGTCGTCGATATCGACCGTCGGCCTCTACGTTGCAGTCGTAGTAGCGGTGTTTCTGCAGTTCGTCTACGCCACCATCACCCAGGGCACCAAGCTCGCTCGCGATGCCGAGGGCCTGGTCTGATGGTGGAGGAGTTCGTCGACCACCTGGTCGTCTGCCATCTGGGCGAAATTCTCGACGCCCGCGGGATGACGCTCGCCGAGCTCTCGCGTCTGGCCGGAGTCAGCGTGGTCAATCTGTCGGTGCTCAAGAACGACCGCGCCAAGGCAATCCGATTCTCGACCCTCACCGCCGTGTGCCGCGCCCTCGACTGCACACCCGGCGACCTGTTCACCCTGCGGCAGATCTGACGGCCGCCGAATCCCAGTGACGCCAGTCGGACAAATCGAACAAGTACATTGGATGACGGTAACCAGCACTACGAGAGAGAGTCCATCACATTGTCTGCTCCGGCCGGTCAACCGTTGTCCAAGGGTCAGAACGGCCCACTCACCGTCGGTGACGTCGTCGTCTCCATCTCGCTGGCCGTACCCGCGGACCTGTCCGCGCTACTGGTCACCGACGCCGGAAAAGTGCGCACCGACGCCGATTTCGTGTTCTTCAACCAGCCCACCGGCCCCGGTGTACGCCTCGAGCCCGGTCAAGGTGGACCGGCCCGGCTCGCCGTGTCGCTCGCCGCAGTTCCCGCCGACATCGAGCAGATCCGCGCTGTCATCACCCTCGACGACGCGTCGAGCAACTTCGGTCGATCCGCCGCTCCCGTCGCCCGAGTGAGCGACGCGACCGGAAATGTGTTGTACGAGTACACGATCGACGGCTTGAGCTCGGAGTCGATCGTGATCGCACTGGAGATCTACCGACGTCAGGGAAGTTGGAAAGTGCGAGCCGTCGGGCAGGGTTACGCAGGTGGCTTCGCCGCACTGGTGACCGACCACGGTGTGTCCGTGGACGACGCCCCCGCACCCGCACCGACGCCGCCTCCCGCACCCGCCACTCCACCGCCACCCGCTGCGCCGCCCGCACCACCCGCCGCCCCGGTCCGTACCGAGGCTCCGGAAGTCAGCCTCACCAAATCCAAGCCCGTCAGCCTCACCAAAGGTCAGAAAGTCACCCTGCGCAAGGACGGCGGCGTGGCTCTGACGGTCATCCGCATGGGCCTCGGCTGGGATCCGGTGACCACTCCGAAGAAGGGCGGACTGTTCGGTGGCGGAGGCCGCGCCGCGAACATCGACCTGGACGCGTCGGCGATCATGCTC
This sequence comes from Rhodococcus sp. 15-725-2-2b, assembly GCF_002259075.1. Taxonomy (NCBI): domain Bacteria; kingdom Bacillati; phylum Actinomycetota; class Actinomycetes; order Mycobacteriales; family Nocardiaceae; genus Rhodococcus; species Rhodococcus sp. 15-725-2-2b. Next base: position 507,996 of record NZ_NPFL01000006.1, read on the forward strand.
GCCGACCGCAACGTCAACGATGTCGTCTACTACGGCCAGCTCAAGGCCAAGGACGGCTCGATCGTGCACCAGGGCGACAACCTCACCGGCGAAGGCGAGGGCGACGACGAGGTGATCGTGGTCGACCTGACGCGGGTACCCAAGCACGTGACCGGCATCGTCTTCACCGTCACCTCGTACCGCGGTCAGACGTTCGAGCAGGTCGCGAACGCATTCTGCCGTCTGGTCGACAACACCACCAACACCGAACTCGCCCGCTTCACCCTGCAGGGCGGCATGCCGTTCACCGGTCTGGTGATGGCCAAGGTGTATCGCCAGGGCAGTGAGTGGAAACTCCAGGCGATCGGCGACGGCATCCAGGCCAAGCACGCCGGTGAAGCCGTCAAACAGCTCGGCCGCTATATGTGACCTTTCGGGCCCCGGTCCGATCCGAGATGGTCCGATCTGCAGCGCCGTCGAGCACGCCACCGAGCGGGTCGACGGCGCTGCCGTTTCTGATGAGATCCTCGGACGGTCGGTAGATCTGCCGAACGATCAACGCGCACAATCCGATCACGGCGACATCGCGCACCACGACGGTCGCGGTGAACCACTGTTCGGGAAGGCCCTTGTTCTCCACACCCAGGTAGTAGTACATCCGCGGGAACCAGACGAACGCGTCGATCGTCATCCACGCCAACAGAATTCGCCGATGCGGCAGCGCCAGCACGGCCAACGGAACCAGCCACAGCGAATACTGCGGGCTCCATACCTTGTTGGTGAGCAGGAACCCGGCCACCACCAGGAACACCAGCTGCGCGAGACGCGGCCGCGTCGGTGCCGTCGTACCGATGTATGCGATCAGCGCACACACGATGGCGAACAACACGAGTGTCACGGCGTTGAGGACCAACGGTTTGTCGCCCGGGTAGAGGGGGCCGTCGAAACCGGTCCAGCCGGTGAACGAGGTGACGACGTTGTACAGCGAATCCGGGTCGGCACCGCGCTCGGAATTGAGCCGGAAGAATTCGTACCATCCCGACGGATACAGCAGCGCGAGAGGGAGATTGACCGCCAGCCAGGCACCGAGCGCCGCACAGGCGGTGATGCCCCACTCGCGCATCTTTCCGGTGCGCCAGCACAGCACCAGCAGGGGTCCGAGGAACAGCAGGGGATAGAGCTTGGTGGCACCGCCGAGACCGATCAGAACTCCGGCCAGAACCGGCCGCTTCTTGGCCCACGCCAGCAACCCGGTGACAGCGAAAGCCGTTGCGAGAGCGTCGAAATTGGTGAACCCGTGCACGATCACCAGCGGCGAGGCCGCCACGAGCGCGGCATCCCAGATGCGGCGCCCGGCGGCTATCGCGGTGGCCCACACGGTGACCAGCCAGGCGACCGCCAATCCCAGGGCAACCACGTTGAAGTAGACCACGACCGGTAGCGCCTGCGGCAGGAAACTCAGTGAGTTCCAGGCTTTTCCGACGACCATCGAGCCGTACTGGTACAATCCCGCGAGCACCGGGTACTCCATGTACCTGATCTGACTGGACCCGTCCGCCTTGGTTTCTTCCCAGGACTTCTTGTACGGGAAAGCACCTTGATCGAGTCGCTCCGCCCCGTAGAGCGGCACGGTGTCGGAATAGCACATCGCCACGTACTGACGACTGCCACTCCAGTCGAGTCCGAGCTCGCCGCCCGGTCCCACCGGTGCCTGCTGGATACAGGCTGCCTTGGCGAACCAACCGAAGCACAGGAAGACCACCGCCAGCAGCAGAATCACCCGTAATGCGGTGAACCAGCGCTGCCGACCGATCAGCGCGTGCTTGCCGACCGGCCCGCCGATGACCGAGGACAGTTCCTCGGTCATCGGATCGGTACGACTGGGCAGATCGCGGTCTGCTGCGCTCGCGGGGTCGAGCCGACCGGGGCTGGCCACTGCTCGACCCTTGCGCTGGGGTTCGGTCGTCACCGCTGGAGTCGTTACTGCCCGGGTGCCGCTGGTTCGGGCGCGGCGGGTTCGGGTGCCGCCGGTTCGGGTTCCGCGGGCTGCGCCGGTGCCAGTCCTGGCAGCGGGATGGTGACGCCGGGCAGAATCTCGACCTGCCGCGGAGTGATGACCACCGGCGGCGAGATCTCCGTCGGAATCGGCAGGGTCACCTGCGGCGGAGCTGTCGACGGTGCCACCGTCGCCGTCGGGGCCGGTGCCGAGTACTGCGGCACCCCGGCCTGACCTGCGATGGCCTCCGGCGTCGGGAAGGTCTCGTTCGAGGTGCCCTCCAACGTGCCGTCCATCGTGTCTTTCCAGATGTCCGACGGTATGCCCGATCCGTAGATCGGTCCGCCGTAACTGTTCTCGAGCGGCAGACCCTGCTCGGTGCCGACCCACACGGCCGTGGACAGTGACGGCGTGTAACCGACCATCCAGGCGTCCTTGTTCTGCCCGGTGTCTCCGAGCTGAGCGGTACCGGTCTTGGCCGCCGACTGGCGACCGCCGGCGAGGTTGTGACCGTTGGAGTAGCCGGCGATCGGACGCATCGCCGAGGTCACGTTGTCCGCGACCGCGGCCGAGACGACCTGCTGGCCCGCTTCGGGAGCGCGGTCGAGAAGCACTGTGCCGTCGGCCGTGACGACCTTCTGCACGAAGTGCGGGGTGTGATAGACGCCCGACGCAGCCAAGGTCGCGTAGGCCGAAGCCATGTCGATGACGCGAGACTGGTACTGGCCGAGCACGACTCCGTAGTTGGGGCCTGCGTTGTCGGGCTCGGTGAGGGTGGGTCCGACGCCGTCGATCTCCTGCGGGATGCCGAGCTTGTGCGCCATGTCCGCGATGGCCTGCGGACCGTTGTCCATGCCGAGCATCATGCGATAGAAGCTCGTGTTGAGCGAGCGCTTGAGCGCTTCGGCGATGGTGCACGTTCCACAGGAGGCACCCTCGACGTTGCTGATCTCGATGCCGTTGACGTCGAGCGGCGAGCTGTCGTACATCTTCGAGAGCGGAATGCCCTGATCCAGCGCAGCGGCCAGACCGAACACCTTGAACGAGGACCCGGTCTGCAAGCCGGACTGCGCGAAGTCGAATCCTCGTCCGTCCGCGCCGCCGTAGTACGAGCGGACCGCACCGGTACGGGGATCGATGGACACCGAAGCCGTGCGCAGCTCGGACGGTTCGTTCTCGAGATTGCTGTTCACGGCATCGACCGCAGCCGCCTGGGCTTTCGGATCGATGGTCGTCGTGATCTGCAGTCCCTCGGTGTTGAGGTCCTGCTCACTGACCCCGGCAGCGGACAGCTCGCGCAGCACCTGGGCCTTGATCAGACCGTTCGGACCGGCGTCGTCGGCGTCACCGGAGTCCACCTGTGACGTAGGGACCACCACCGGGAACATCATCGCGGCCCGCTGGGTCGCGTCGAGCTGACCCTGCGAGACCATGCCGTCGAGCACGTAGTCCCAACGAGCTTGCGCGCCGGTGGGGTTGGTTTCGGGATCGAGATTGGAAGGCTGCTGAATGACCGCCGCGAGGACGGCACCCTCCTCGACCGAGAGCTGATCGACGGACTTACCGAAGTACGCCGTCGACGCGGCAGCGATACCGTACGCACCACGGCCGAAGTAGATGGTGTTGAGATACGCAGCGAGAATGTCGTCCTTCGACCACTGACGCGCCATCTTCGAGGAGATGACGAGCTCACGCATCTTGCGGGTCAGCGTCCGATCGTTTCCGACCAACGCGTTCTTCACGTACTGCTGGGTGATGGTCGAACCGCCGCCTGCGCTGTCGCGTCCGAGCACGTTGTCACGGAGCGCTCGACCGAAGCCGGTCACCGAGAATCCGGGATTGGAGTAGAAATCGCGATCCTCGGCCGAGAGCACGGCATTGCGCACGTGCTCCGGAATCTGGTCGATCGTCACGTCGGTGCGGTTGCCCTCGGGCGGCACCACCTTGCCGAGCACACTCGCGCCGTCCGCGGCGAAGATCGTGGCGACCTGGTTGGTCCTGATGTCGCCGGGACGCGGCACGTCCTCGACGGTGTACGCCACCATGAAGGCCAGGATCGGCACGATCAGACCCAGGGCGATCAACGCGTACATCGTGCGTCGAACGACCCGCCACTTGGACTTCTTCTTCGTTTTCGCGGCGGGACCTCTTTCGGGCGGCTCGGGCGGTTCGCTACCCGAGGAGAGAACTGATGGATCGTTCGGTTCGTAGGGCGGTGGCACGGAGCCGGACCGAGTGACGGCCGTCGGGGCAGCTGACCGAACAGGAGGCGCGATGGGCGGCTCTCCGTAGCGACGTTCTCCGTAAGGACGCTCACCTGCGGGACGTCCACTGACCGGATCGACCGGCGGCCTGCCCTGAAAGGGTCGGCTCTGCGGCGGCATCGGTCGCTGGCCCGGAGGGGGTCCGGGTCGCTGCCCGGGAGGAGGTCCAGGACGTTGGCCGGGAGGAGGCATCGGGGGACGACCCTGCGGCGGCATCGGACGCTGCCCGGGAGGAGGCCCTGGTCGCTGCCCGGGAGGAGGTCCAGGACGCTGACCGGCAGGGGGCATCGGGGGACGACCCTGCGGCGGCATCGGACGCGGGCCGGGAGGAGGCACCGGGCGACGACCGGGAGGATCGGAATGTCGACTGCCGCGCGGCGGCCCGGGCACGTCGGGACGCCGTCCGGAGTCGCTACGGCCCGGTTCGTTGCTACCCGGGTTGTTGTCGTAGGGGGAACTCACGTACGAATCTCCAGTAATTTCGGCGGCCGCGTCGAACTCTCGGTGGATGGGATCAGCGGAGCGATTGTGTCACTCACTCGCTGTTCGACGGTTCGGTTGTCGGGAACCCGATCGCGGACGACGGGGTTGTTTGGGCGCGGGAACCGCCCCGAGGACATAGGACTGGACGAGGTGGTTCCAACTGCACGACCTACACACCTCGACCACATGGACCGAGAACTCCTCCTGGGTCGCCGCGAGGCGGACGAGTTCGTCCGCAGTTCTCGCCGACCCGGACAGCGCCCCGAGCTTCTCGCCGAACACCCAGGACACCAGCGTGAGCTGCTCCTTGCGGCAGATGGGGCACACCACGTCGCTGCCGCGCCCGTGGAACTTGGCAGCGCGCAGCAGGTACGGATCTGCATCACAGACCGCTGCGACACCCGTCTTACCGGAGTAGACCTCGGCCAGCAGCGACCGACGCTGAAGGGCGTAGTCCACCACCTGTCGCTGAAGTCGCACGAGGACCAGAGTACGTGCGGCCCCTCCGATGCGGACCTGCGAACCCCGCCTCGGCAACGAGCAGGCCCCATTTCGGCCTCGAGACACAGTGCTCCACCTGTTGCGACGCGATGATCCGTCGTTCGTGATCATGCACACTGTGCCGATCCTCGCCGTGGGCATGACCGTCCGGTCCCTACACTCGCCCACATGTTCGCCACATCGGGAATACACGTGCGGCCCCGACGGGACGGCGACCTGAGCACCCTCCTACCCATCCTGCAACGTACGCACGAAACACAGCGCTATCCCATGCGCGCAGCGGCGGTGCGCGCCGACTGGCTTGCCGCACCCAACGAACTCGCAGCCTGGGTCGCCGAGCACGAGGGCACCGTCGTCGGACACATAGCGCTGCATCCGACGGCGTCACCGGGACAGGATCCCGGTGCGGACGATGCGAGCGCGCAGTGGCAGCGAGCAACCGGGGTCGCTGCCGATCGACTCGCCGTCGTGTCGCGGTTGATGACCGACGGCTCCGTGCCGGGCAGCGGAACGGCGTTGCTCGCACACGCAGTGAATGCGGCACGGAGCGAGGGACGGGCACCGGTGCTGCTCGTCGATCCGAGTAGCGCCGCTCTCGGCTTCTACCGCCGGCGAGGCTGGCACCGAATCGGGACGGCTGCGCAGCAGTGGGGCGAGTACCGAGTCGACGCGGTGCTCATGGTGGCTCCGGTTCGCTGAACCGATAAGCCACTCCACGTTCACCCGCGCTCGGTCACGCCAACAGAGCAAACAGGGCACACACCACTGCACCGCAGAGACGTACGCGGTCTGCTGATCGCAGTCGACTCATCAAGTGTCCGTTGCGTCCCGCACGCCCCAGTTCGCCATGGACTGGAGCAGCCTTGAATGCAGTCGCGAGCGCGGAGATCACTGCGCCGGCAACGCTGATCAGGGCAGCAAGGTGGGTCGAACCGGACACCAACACCCACAGACACGCAGCAGCGAGTAGTCCGTAGACCAGCCCGACTACGAGGGTGATGCGCCGCGAGTGAGCGTCATGGGCACGCTGCCAGTCGTCGTCCGGCACCTCCGCCAACGCCGGGTAGACGACGGCGGTCACCACCAACTGAAAGCCCAGGTGGAGGGCGGCAGCGGCGGCGAGCGCGTCGACCGGGGTCATAAGTCGCAGGATACGTTCACGGCCGAGTTGTCAGAATATGTATCGGCGCGATACATTCTTCGATAGTGCGGTCAATCGCATCGCCATGATGTGATCGTTGGATTCGAGAAGGGAGAGTTGCATGCTCGAGCTCGCAATTCTCGGACTGCTTCTCGAATCACCCATGCACGGTTACGAGCTCCGCAAGCGGCTGACCGGCCTGCTCGGAGCTTTTCGAGCGTTTTCGTACGGATCGCTGTACCCGGCTCTCCGTCGACTTCAAACCGACGGACTCATCGCCGAGGACGCCGGTCCCGACTTGCTCGTGAAGAGACGAGCGAAACGGGTGTATCAGCTCACCCCGCTCGGCAGGGAACGATTTGCCGAACTGGTGGCCGACACCGGACCGCAGAACTACACCGACGACGGTTTCGGCGTACATCTTGCCTTCTTCAGTCGGACTCCCGCGGAAGCTCGAGTCCGCATTCTCGAAGGCAGACGTCGCCAGGTCGAGGAGCGCCGAGAAGGGCTCCGCGACGCTGTGGCCAAGGCGAACGGGACACTCGACCGCTACACCAGGCAGCTACACCAGCTCGGACTCGAATCGAGCGAACGCGAGGTGCGCTGGCTCAACGAAGTCATCGCAGCCGAGCAGGCCGACCCCAACCCAGCACCGTCCCACACAGCACCAAACAGGACAGTCAAGACAGAAGGAGAACCCGACCATGGGTGAGAACAACAACGCAATCCGCGTGGCCATTGTGGGTGTGGGCAACTGCGCCTCATCCCTGGTCCAGGGTGTCGAGTACTACAAGGACGCGGACGAGAACGCCACCGTCCCCGGCCTCATGCACGTCATGTTCGGCAAGTACCACGTCCGCGACGTCGAGTTCGTCGCCGCGTTCGACGTGGACGCCAAGAAGGTCGGCTTCGACCTCTCCGAAGCCATCTTCTCCAGCGAGAACAACACCATCAAGATCGCCGACGTACCCCCGAAGGACGTCCACGTCCTGCGCGGACCGACCCTCGACGGCCTCGGCAAGTACTACCGCGAGACCATCACCGAGGCCGACGGCGACGCCGTCGACGTAGCGCAGGCCCTGCGCGACGCCAAGGTGGACGTGCTCGTGTCCTACCTCCCCGTCGGATCCGAAGAAGCCGACAAGTTCTACGCACAGGCCGCCATCGACGCAGGCGTCGCCTTCGTCAACGCACTGCCCGTCTTCATCGCAAGCGATCCCGTCTGGGCCAAGAAGTTCGAGGACGCAGGCGTCCCCATCGTCGGCGACGACATCAAGAGCCAGGTCGGTGCCACCATCACCCACCGCGTCATGGCGAAGCTCTTCGAGGACCGCGGCGTGCAGCTCGACCGCACCATGCAGCTCAACGTCGGCGGCAACATGGACTTCCTCAACATGCTCGAGCGCACCCGCCTCGAGTCGAAGAAGATCTCCAAGACCCAGGCCGTCACGTCGAACCTGCAGAAGGAATTCAACGCCAAGGACGTCCACATCGGACCGTCCGACCACGTCGGCTGGCTCGACGACCGCAAGTGGGCCTACGTCCGCCTCGAAGGCCGCGCCTTCGGTGACGTACCCCTGAGCCTCGAGTACAAGCTCGAAGTATGGGACTCGCCCAACTCCGCAGGCGTCATCATCGACGCAGTCCGCGCCGCGAAAATCGCCAAGGACCGCGGCATCGGTGGACCCGTCATCCCCGCTTCGGCCTACCTGATGAAGAGCCCGCCGAAGCAGCTGGCCGACGACGTCGCTCGCGAACAACTCGAAGCGTTCATCATCGACGCGTAGGGCCCGCAGCTAGACGCGAACTTCCGCCCGCCGGTCCACTCGATGTGACATTGACCCCCGAAAAGGCCACTGAATGTCACATTGAGTACCGGCGGGCGTTCGTCTATCCGGCCGCGGTGATTTCTCGTGGATCGAAGGTCACCTTGATATCCATGATTTTTCCGTTCTCGATTCGCTGCCAGTTGGCGGTGCTCGCCGGGGATGCGATGGACGTATGCAGGTCGAACCACGTCAGGACGTTCGGGCCGTCCACGAAGACGTGGGCGATGTCGATATCGGTGACGATTTCCGACATTCCCTTCAATCCGGCCACACATTCCGCACCGTTGTCTGCTGTGCCGAGTGGTCCCCGGAACGTCGCGTCCTCGTGCAGGATCGACGCCAGCGTGTCGAAATCCTTCGCCTTCCATGCCTCGAAGTAGGTTGCTGCAACTTCTTTCGGTGTCCGCGTCATGACATCGAGTCTCGAACGCACCGGACCAGAAGTCCAACAGTTGATAGCGATGATCGTCAGAAGTTCTACTCATAGCCGCAGCTGGAGTTCGCGCGCTATCGTGTGCTCGTGGCCATCGATCCCACTTCGAAGCATCCGGTCCTCGAACGTGTTCGCACGATGGCGTTCGCCTATCCCGAGGTGTCCGAGAAGATCTCCCATGGCCGGCCGACCTTCCGCACCGCCTCGGTGTTCGTCTACTTCGGCGGCGGTGTCAAAGGCGGCGACCAATACGACCTCTCGATCCTGGTCAAATGCGAGAGTGCCGAGGAGCAGCGCGCCTGCGAACTCGAACCCCGCTACTTCCACCCCGCGTACCTCGGCCCGGCCGGCTGGGTGGGCTTCGACCTGAGCGACGCCGACGACGACGTCTGGGCCGAGGCCGCCGAATTGATCGACTGCAGCTACCGCGTCACGGCCCCGAAGCGGAACATCGCCAGACTCGACGCCGGTGAGGGCCCGAATCTGGGAGTGCAGCAGTGGAATTGAGACAGCTGGAGTACTTCGTCGCAGTGGCCGAGGAAGCGAACTTCACTCGCGCCGCAGCCAGAGTGCACATCAGCCAATCAGGCGTCAGCGCACAGATCCGCGCGCTCGAACGCGAACTCGGTGCCGAATTGATCGACAGATCCGGTGGCACAGCAACATTGACCACCGCAGGTCAGGCCGCGCTGACACAAGCCCGCGCGACGCTGGCCGCCGCCGGCTCCGTCAGACAATCCGTCGACGACATCGCCGGACTCCTGCGGGGCTCGCTTCGCGTCGGGATGGTCACCGCCTGCACCGTCCCACAACTGTTCGACGCGTTGGCCCGCTTCCATTCGGCGCACCCCGGCGTCGAACTTGCTCTGCAGGAGGGTAATTCGGATCGTCTGGTGGCCGATGTGCGCGCAGGAGAACTCGACATCGCACTCGTAGGTGTCGCAGCTCGGGTCCCGGACGGATTGGAATCGATGGTGGTGATAGACGAACGCATCGTCGCAGCCGTTCCACCGCAGCATCCTCTGGCAGCACAGGGCGAGGCGACGTTGGCGCAGGTGTGCGAGCACCCGATCATCGCCCTTCCTCCCGGCACCGGAATCCGTGCGGTCTTCGACCGGGACTGTGCCGGAGTAGGACTCGCGCCGACGATCGCGTTGCAGGCCACCGCCCCCGACGCCGTGGCCGACCTCGCTGCCCGCGGCCTGGGGGTGGCGATCCTCAGCGCATCGATGACGACGTCCTACGACGACACACTCGTTGCCGTGGAGCTCACGGACTCGCACACCGCCGCACTCCTGGCCCTGGTCTGGCGGCCCAGGACGAATGCGGCACTGACCGAATTGGTTTCGGTGGCAACGCGCAGCTTCAACGAATCTTTTTGACGCAGAACCACAGTGCGATCAACAGACCCAGCAGGGCCACCGACGGCAGCACGCCGGGATTGCCCCCGATGATCCCGGCTACCGCAACGATCAGCGCCACGAGTGCGAAGAATCCCAGAATGCCCGCCAGCAACTGAAGATGGTCCTGAGCGGTCACGATTTGACGCCGCCCGCCGTCAGTCCGGAGATGATGCGACGCTGGAACAGCAGCACCATGATCACCAGTGGAATCGCCACGATGGTGCCCGCGGCCATGATCGCGGCATACGGCACCACCAACGGATCGTTGCCGGTGAACCGCGCGATGGCCACGGTGACCGGTTCGGTCCTGTCACTCGAGAGCTGACTGGCCAGCAGGTACTCGTTCACGGCTGCGATGAACGCGAGGATCGCGGTGGTGAACAGGGCAGGTGCGGCAAGTGGGAGCATCACCAGGCGGAATGCTTGGAAACGCCCGGCACCGTCGATCCGCGCGGCTTCTTCGAGCTCCCAGGGCAATTCGGCGAAGAACGCGGCCAAGGTGTAGATCGTCAACGGCAGCACGAACGAGATGTTGGGGATGACCATCGCCTGGTAGCTGCCGATCCACCCGATATTGGTGAAGAATTGGAACAGCGGGGTCACCAATGCGACGACGGGAAACATCGACGCACCCAGGATGATGCCAGTCACCACGTACTTGAAGCGGAAGTCGATGCGGGACAGCGCGTATGCCGTGAAGACGCCGATGACCAACGCGATCAGCGTGGTCGCGCCGCCCACGATCAGACTGTTCCCTACCGCACGCAGGAAATTGTTGCCGTTCGCCGTCGACAACGCGTTCTCGAAATTCTCCCACGTGACGTGCGTCGGCCACGGCGTCGTGTCGAAGGTGTAACGCGGGTCGCGGAATGCGGTGACGACCATCCAATAGAACGGTGCCAGTCCCCAGACGAGGATGACGACGACACCGATATAGATGCGGGCCTGTTTCATCGCCCGGCCCCCTTGCGCTGATTCTCCTGGGTGGCAACGGCATTCGCACCGAGGAACTTCACCAGGATGAAAGCCACGATGAAGATCATGACGAACGAGATGGTCGACAGCGACGCAGCGCTGTTGAACCCCTGCCGGATCTGCTCCACCACCAGGATGGAGATGGTTCGCGTGGCGGGGTTGCCCTCGGTGAGGATGGCCGGCAAATCGTACATGCGCAGTGCGTCCATCGTGCGGAACAGAATTGCCACCATGAGCGCCGGCTTGACCAGCGGCAGTGTGATCTTGGTGAACCGCTGCCACGCCGACGCCCCGTCGACGCGAGCAGCCTCGTAGACGTCGGCGGGAATCATCTGCAGCCCGGCCAGAATCAACAGCGCCATGAACGGCGTCGTCTTCCACACGTCGGCGATGATCACTGCAGAACGAGCGGGCCAGGCGTCGCCGGTCCACAGAATGTTCGTTCCCAGAATGCGATTGGCGATGCCGTCGTACGCGAAGATGAAGTACCAGAGCTTGGCGGTGACAGCCGTCGGGATGGCCCAGGGGATCAGGATCGCGGCGCGGAGCAGAGCGCGTCCGGCGAAGGTCTTGCCCATGATCACGGCCATCGCGAAGCCGATGACGACCTCGATGGACACCGTCACGACGGTGAAGAACGCCGTGTTACCGACCGCGCCCCAGAACTGAGACCCGAGCGTCCCCGGGGGGCAGGGCACCGACGTGCCCGAGGCCGAGGTGCACTGCTGCAGAATCCAATGCGTGTAGTTGACGAAGCCGGCAGATCCACCGGTGACGAACATACCGGTGGCGGGATCGAGACCTGGGTCCTTGGAGAAGGACATCACCAGGGCTCGGATTACCGGGTAGACAATGACGATCGCGAGGATCACCATCGTCGGTGCGATCAGCAGCCAGGCCCGACCAGGCGTCAGGCCGAAGCGCTTGTTCTTGGACCGCACATGCCGACCGCGGCCGGGGGACGAGCCCCCGGCCGCGGTGGTTGCGCCGGCCCCACTGGTCACACCAGCAGGTACAGCCATTGGTTCTCCCGAAATCAGTTGGCGCCGGCGGTTTCGATACCGGCCTGCATGTCGGTGATCGCCTGGTCCACGCTCTTCTCGCCCTTGATGGCGGCAGACACGTTGTCCTGCACAGCCTTCGAGACGGCCGGGTAGAACGGGGTGACAGGGCGCGGGACGGCATTCTCGATGGATGCCTTCAATGCGGGAAGGTACGGCATCGCGGCGATCAGTGCGGGATCGTCGTACAGCGACGAGAGCACGGGCGGCAGAGCGCCCTCGGCGATGATGCGCTGCGCCTTCTCGCCCTGCATGAAGCGCAGGAAGTCGGCAGCCGTGGCCTTGTTCTCGGAGTACGCGCTGATCGCGGCGTTGTATCCGCCGAGCGTCGACGTGCCGACGCCGGTGACCCCGGGAAGCGGTGCGACCGCGTACTTGCCGGCCACAGCGGAACCCTCCTCTGCGGCGGTGCCGTAAACGTACGGCCAGTTGCGCAGGAACAGTGTCTTTCCGTCCTGGAACGCCTGCTGGCTCTCGGACTCCTTGAATGTGGTGTCCTGGGCCGGGATGACGCCGGTCTCGAACGCGGTGACCAGGGTCTGCAGTCCGGCCTTGGCCTCCGGGCTGTCGACGGTGGGGGTCTTGCCGTCTTCGCCGACAATCGATCCGCCGTGCGCGTTGATGATCTCCGACGCGTTGGCCGTCAGACCCTCGTAGGGGGCGAATTGCCCTGCGTAGCAGTCGATGTTGTTGTCGCGCGCGACCTGGCAATCCTCGGTGAGCTCGGCCCAGGTGGTGGGTGCCTCGGGGAGCAGATCACTGCGGTAGTAGAGCAGTCCGCCGTTGGTGTTCTTCGGTGCGGCGTACTGCTTGCCGTTGTAGGTCGCGCTCGCGACGGTCGCGGGCAGAACGCCTGCGTTGTCGAGTGCGAATTCACCCTCGAGCGGCACGAGCCAGCCCTTGGCTGCGAACTCGGCGGTCCAGACGACATCGAGTGCCATCACGTCGTAGTCGCTCTGCTGGGCCTGGAGCTGTTGAACGAAGTCGTCGTGGGCCTGATCGGCGTCGGCGGACTGCTCCTTGAAGGTGACCTGCTCATCGGGGTTGGCGGCGTTCCACTCCGAGATGATCTGCTGGACGACACCGGTCTCGGTGGTGTCCTGTCCCTCTACATAGGTGATAGGTCCACGGCCGTCGGCATTTTCGGACGCAGCGCCCGAATCGCCGCTCGATCCGCTGTCGCTCGAACATCCGGTGAGCGTCAGCAGCGTAGCTGCTGTCGCAACCACTGCCACCTTCGTGATCAAAGACGCCATTGTTCTCTCCACTTACTTCTACGCGGTGGTATGTGCCCGGAGTTGGGCACGCAGAATCTCGCTGTGATGCTCCCCCTGACACATATGTCGATGGGTACTGTGGCACACATCGCACCGCGCAGTGGTCATTTTTGCCTTCCTGAATCGGTCAACCCGGGGGTGTCGGAGAGGGCCGGTAGCCTCTCGCTCATGAGTTCGGACAAGATGCTGACGCGGATCGGTGGGCTGCTTCGCCAAGCCGAGTCCACCGACAACCCACACGAGGCCGAGGCCTTCATGGAGGCCGCTCAGCGTTTGGCGACGTCGGCATCGGTCGATCTGGCGGTGGCGCGCTCGCACAGTGCGTCCAGGGAGCGACAGGCGACGCCGAGCCAGAAGGTCATCCCCATCGGAGAACCGGGCAAGCGTGGACTCAAGACCTACGTGCATCTGTTCGTGGCCATCGCGCACGCCAACGATGTTCAATGCGATGTGTCTCGATCGTCGACGCAGGTGTTCGCCTACGGTTTCGACTCCGACATCGAGACCACCGAGGCGCTGTATTCCTCACTGTTGATCCAGATGGTGCGAGCATCGGACGCGTACATCAAATCCGGCGCGTACCGGTCGGAGACGGCCATCCGCACCGTCACCGAGATCAAGAATCGCCGACGCTACACCCGACGCGAGGAAGTGCCGGTCGCTGCGGTGACGGCTCGGCTGAACTTCCAGACCGCATTCGCGTCGCGCATCGGTCAACGGCTCGGCGACGTGAAGAAGGAGACCGAGGCCAAAGCCATCGAACAAGAACAACAGGGCGCTGGGACAGCACTGGTGTTGCGCAACAAGGAGATCGAGCTCCGGGACTACTACCGGCAAACCTCGACTGCTCGGGGACACTGGCGAGGCCAGAGCGCGAACGCCGGGTACTCCGAGGGCGCACGAAAGGCCGGCGACCGCGCGGGGCGAAACGCAAAGATCGGCGGTCATGCCGAAATAGACGCAGCAAGCAGGCAGCTGGGACGCTGACCACTGCGTTCGCGGTGAAGAAGCGAGCAGTACCTCGCCCGGTGGTCCGGTGGTGTCGGTAACGGTCGCATCGATCTCGGCTATCGACGTACCGAACAATCGGAGCACCGCGGCTGTATCGACCGGTTCGGAAACCGCTACGACCGAACCATGTTCGGTGAGTACAGCAGCACAGTCGAGTTCTGCGCGTCCCCAGCTTCCGCCCCGCTGCCACCGAGCTTCAGGTCTCGCGGGTCGCCGGTCGTTCGCGCAAACGCGCGCGCATTCGCCAGGTGCGCACGGATTCGCGTCGAATTGAGGGCGAATCTGCTCGCGGATGACAAACGCGCGCGCGTTTGCGGGAAACCGGGGGCGCGGCGCGCGGCGGGAACTCGGGCGGAGCGGCGGGGTCAGTCGAGGCGGGAGAGCACCACGCGCAGGCCGATGACACTGGCGATGGGGAACAGGGCCGCGACCAGCCACGGGATGGCTGCGCCCCAACCGGTGGCGGGGGATGCGTCGATCACCACGCCGAGTGCGGTCGATCCGATGAGCACTCCGATGCCCCCGAGCGAGGCCATGAAACCGTAGTACGAACCGAGTCGACGTTCGGCGGCCATGCGCGGCACCAGATCTCGCGCTTGGGGCATGGCGATCATCTGCCCCAGCGCGAGCAGCAGCACGAAGAGCGCAGCCGGGATCAGCCCGAGAAGACCTTCCAACTCCAGTGGACTGAACACCGCCACGAGCGCGAACGATGCTGCCATGACGGCGAATCCGATCGGCAGCGTGATTCGCGGTGATACCCCCGCGACGCGTCGAGTGATGGGCAGTTGCGCCGTCACCACGAGAACTGCCGAGATCGCGAAGAACCAGCCCAGCACGGTCTGCGAGCCCCAGGCGCGTTCGACCTCGAGTGGCAACAGCAGGTACAGCTGGTTGTAGGCCACCAACTGCGCGCTCATCGCCACCGCGAACAGCACGAAGGTCCGGTTGCGCACCACGTCGGTCCAACCCGAGAGCCATGGGTCGTCGCGATGTTCGCCGCGCTCACGCGGCAGCCACCGCACGTGAGCGGCGATGACCAGAACGAAGATGGCCGCAGCCACGAGGCACGCGATCCTGAAATCGACGAGCAACAGTACCGATCCGACGAGCGGGCCGGTGAAGGAGCCGATCTGGCTGCACACCGACATCAGCGCGAAGCTCTCGACGCGCGTGGCTCCGCCGTCGCGTTCGCTCTTGCCCGCTTCGATCGCCACTGCGGATTCGACTGCAGGGGAGAACAATGCGGCTGCGAATCCCACCAGCACCGTCGCGATCAACACGGCAGATAGCGAATCGGCGAAGGCGAGACCGACGAATCCCAGCACCCGCAACACACACCCGACGAGAACGACCGGCTTGATACCCCACCGATCGGCGAGGGTGCCACCGACGAAGAACAGTCCCTGCTGCGAGAACGTTCTGATTCCGAGAACCACTCCGACGACCGCGGCACCGAGCCCGAGGTCGCTCGTCAGATGCACCGACAGATACGGCAACACCATGAAAAAGCCGATGTTGAAGGTCATCTGAGTGAGGACGAGCAAGCGGACGGTGGGGGTGGCCCGCCGCAGATCGACCAGAAACGACCACCGCCACCGCGTCGGCGATCCGTCGGTCCTCGTGCTCACGTACTGCGCCCTCCTGCGTCGACTTTCTCGATGACGCTACCGGTCTTGCGCACGCGTCCCGAGGTGGCACCGGCGAGCGAGACTGCGAGAACGGCAAGTGCGATCAACGACGCGAGCGGAGCGGCGGTGACCCACGGTGCCCGCTCGACGGCGGCGACCCCGTCGGACAGTATCAATCCCCAATCCGCAGTGGGGGGTTGCGGACCGAGGCCGAGGAATCCGAGGACCGCGAGAGCAAGAGCGACACCGGGAAGCCGAATCATGGCGTGCCGCAGAACTACCGGAACGACGCTGGGCACGATGGATCCGAACAGGATTCGCGCAGTGCCTGCCCCGAGTGTCGGCAGAATGGAGATGTACGGCCGAGCACGAGTCTCCTCGACCAGAGCGGCAGTGTGCGCGGCGAGCGGAGCCCACGTGACGATGAGAACGGCAACGGCCGCCCCGCCTGCACTCGGACCCCAGATCGCCGCGATGAGAATGCCGGTGACGACGGGCGGTGCCGCATTGGTGACCTCGACCAGACCACGCGAGGCCCGCGGAATCAGTCCCAGCAGCACGCCGACCACCAGGGCCGCGAACGTCACCGCCAGCGAGAGTCCGATGGAGCGCAGTGCGCCGTCGGCGACGCGGGCCAACAGATCTCGACCCGAGGCGTCAGTTCCGAACGGGTGGGCCGGCGATGGAGCCGCGAACTTCTCCCGCGTCGTCGCCTGGCCGTCGCGGGGGAGCCCGGCAAGCACCATGACCAGCAGGACCGACGCCGCAGCGATCGGCACCAGCCACCGTCGCGGCGACGGGTGGAAGACGCCGGACGGGATGGGCATCGCCTTCTCGTGCAGTGCGCTACCGAGCAGCAACCGTCGGGCCAGTTCGGCGGAAATCCCCAGAACGGCACTGACGGCCAGCAGTAACAGGATGTCGATCTGCAGGGCGGGCAGATCCTGCGACTGCGCATCGCCGAGGGTGGTGCGACCCAATCCCGGTATGGCGAATACTTTTTCGACGGCCACAGCCCCGCCGGTCATCGCGACCATGATCAGACCGATCTGCGATGCGAGGCCGGGAAGGGCCCGTCGCAGAACCGCACCGGCGATCTGTGGCCGCGAGAAGCCTGCCACCGTCCACGTGATGACCCACCCCTCGGTGAAGGTGACGGCGATCGCGTCGGCGAGCAGTCGCCCGATCAGCCCGCCCGCAGGCAAACCGAGTGCGAGCGCAGGCAGCACCGCGTACTCGGGACCGTTCCAGCCGTAGGCCGGAAACGACAACCACACCGCACCGAGAACGACGAGTACCGACGCGAGCAGAAACTCCGGCATCGACGTGAGCGCGGCAGCGACGCCGCCCCCGGTCCGTCTCGGCGTACCGCGGAGCCCGGCCCGAACGCTGGGAACGACCACGAGGGCGGCGGCTGCGATCGCAACGACCATAGCGAAACCCATCAGTGTCAGCGACACCAGCAGCGCATCGAGGGCCCCGGGTAGCACCGGTTCACCTGTGTTCCAGGATGTTCCGGGATTGCCCGACGCGATGCCGGTGAGCCAGTCCCAGAACATTCGCAGCGGCCCGGCATCGAGGCCAATGTCGCGGCGAATGGCTGCCAGGGCCTCGGGGGTTGCTTCCTGCTCGGCCGAGCGGGCCCGCAGAAGGCTCAGTGCCGGATCGCGATCGGACAGCCACGGCAGCATTCCGACGAGGAGGACGACACCGGCGACGGCAACCAGCCTCGAGGCGGTTGTTCTCACTGCTTACTCGAAGGCGGTCTGGTTGGTGATGAGCGTGCGTTCCCTCGGATCGCGGGCGACGCCGGTGATGCCTTCGGATTCGCCCTGGATGACGCGTTCGTGCAGCATCGGCACGGCCGCACCCTTCTCCAGGATCAGCTTCTCGGCGTCCAGGATCGCGGCGCGGCGGTCGTCTCCGGGTTCGGTGGCCGAGGCGTCTGCCAACGCCGCGTCGACCTGCGGGTCGCAGAACTGGGAGATGCTGAACGATCCCTCACAAGCGAAGTCGGAGAACATGTATGCCACGGGATCACCGGAATCGAGCACGGTCGCGCGGGAGAGGATGAAGGCATCGAATGCGCCACTGAGCGCGTCGGTTTCGATGAACTGGTATTCGCGCACCACCTGCTCGACGACGAAGCCCTTCGCCTCGAGTTCCTGCTGCAGCAGCACGGCGACCTCGGGAAGTTCGGCACGGTCGGTGAAGGTGGCGAGGGTGATCGTCTTGCCCGTGGCATCACCAGGCGGTGTCTCGGTGCGCGCGGGACGGTCCGTCGCCCACGGCAGCGCCGGGCCGAGCAATCCGTTCGCGGCGTCCGCGCGGCCCTCGTAGACCTGCTCGACCAGACGATCCTTGTCCACCGACTCCCGTGCGGCGGCGCGCATGGCCGGATCGGCGAACACGCCGGACGACGTGTTCAGGTACAGGGTGTTGGTACGCGGCATCGGAACCTCGTGCACCAGCGACGGGTCGATGTTGGCGGCCTGCGACACCGGAATCGCCTCCACCACATCGGCGGTGCCGTTGCGGAGCGCCGCTGCGCGGGCCGTACCGTCGGGCACGAAGTCGACGTCGATGCCGGCGAGCGTCGCGGTCTCACCCCAGTAGTTCTGGTTGCGATCCAGCGTGGCACTGGATGTGCCGTTCACAGCGGTCAACACGAACGGTCCGGTGCCGGTTCCGACGGGGTCGCTGCCGCCTGCGGAGTACGCCGCGGGTGCCAGGATGGCGAGCTGAGGACTCGAGAGTCGTTGCGGCACCAGTGGATCGACGTCCTCGGTGGTCACCTCCACCGAATCGTCGTCGGTGGCGGTCACCGTCAGCTCGACGCCGTCGAGGATGCGCGGCTTCGGCGCGGCGGTGGTGGCAGCGGTCAGTGCGGTGACGACGGCGGCGGAGTCGAGCGGCGCACCGTTGTGGAACCTCACGTCGGGTCGGAGGTCGAAACTCCAGGTGCGCTCGTCGACGCGGTTCCAGGCGGTGGCCAAAGCCGGCTGCGCGTCACCGAGGTCGTCGAGGGTGACCAGGGTTTCGGCGGTGGACCAGCGCGAGAGTTTGAAGGCGTCGTCGCTGAACTGCGAGAGCCCCGAGCGTGGCGGCTGCAGCATCGCAACGCGGGCCCTGTCCGTGATGTCGTCGGAAGGGGCCGAAGAAAAGCAGCCGGTCAGCGTGAGGGTTCCTACCGCTGCCAGGGTGCCGAGGCGGAAGACGTTGGTGGTCAATGGATCTCCTGTGGTGGTGCGAGCCGGGGTACGGCGTCGATCAGGTCTCGGGTGTACGGGTGCTGTGGGTCGGTGAGAATGTCTCGTACACTGCCGGTTTCGACGATCCGGCCGTCGTGCATCACCGATACCTCGCGGCAGAGTCGTGCGACCGCAGACAGGTCGTGGCTCACGATCAGCAGGGCGCTCGGTAGGCCGGCCAACACCGAGAGGACCTGCTCACGCAGGTCGGGGTCCAGTCCGCTGACCGGCTCGTCCGCCAGCAGGTACCGCGGTTCGCATGCCACCGCACGCGCAATGGCGACGCGTTGATTCTGGCCACCGGACAGTTCCGTCGGGCGGCGCTGCAGATAGCGCTGGTCCAGCCCGACGGCGGCGAGTGCGGCACCTGCCTTGGCTCGGTGATCGCCGTCGATGCCGAGCAGTCGCAGCGGTGTGGCCACCAGATCCAGGACACTGCGGCGTGGGTCGAGACTGGTGGCGGGGTCCTGGGGTACGTACTGCACCAATCGGCGAAACCACCGCAGCGATCTCGCGGAACCCGGACGGACGTTGCGCCCCTCCAGTTCCACGGTGCCCGCATCGGGGGAGTCCAGTGCCAGCAGCATGCGCAGCACAGTGGTTTTCCCCGAACCGGATTCGCCGACAACGGCGACGCGACCGGCAGGCGGTAGCGAAAGCGAGACAGAGTCCAGCGCGGTACGAGACGATCCGTGCCGAACGTAGGTGCGCGTGATGTTCGTCGCCGCCAATCCCGCAGTCATCGCGCTACCAGCTGACGAAACGGATCGGCGGCGCGAGCTCGATCGAGCATGCGCACCACGACATCGGACCTGGGACTGTCGAGAATCTCTGCCGTGGAGCCTGATTCGACGATGCGTCCCGAGTCGAGAACCATCAGGTGATCGCACAGCTGTGCGGCGACGGCGATGTCGTGCGTGATCAGCAGCAGCGAGGCCACCTCACGAAGAGCGTCGAGTACCCGCGCCTGGCTGACCACATCGAGGGCCGTCGTCGGTTCGTCCGCGATCACCAGCGGGCTCTCGCGCGCCAATGCGACTGCGATACAGACGCGTTGACGCTGACCACCGGACAGCTCGAGCGGGTGCGCGGCCAGGATGCGTTCGGTGTCGCGCAGACCCACACGCTCGAGCAGCTCGGAGGCGTCGGGCGTGCGGAGTTGCCTGCCGACGGTGACCATCGGGTTCAGTGCGGTGGCCGAATCCTGGAACACCATCGCCGGACGGGCAGTGCGCGGTCGCCGGGGCGTCGAAACCCCGGTGACGTCGTGGCCGTCGACGAGAATGCTGCCGCTGCAGGTGATGCCCGGCGGCAGCGCTCCGACCAACGCCGAAGCGATCATCGACTTTCCCGATCCCGACGCACCCAGAAGGCCGAGGCGTCGACCGGCGGGGATCTCGAAGGACACGTGCCGGACGATGCGCGAGTGTCCGGCGTCGATGCAGAGGTCATCGACGGCGAGCACGGTTTCTCCTGGGCCTGAAGGTGTTTATGAATGCGACAATCGTTGTCGATAGAGGACTGTAGGCGAATCGGGAAGGCGACACAAATTAGGCTGATCCGATGAGCAGGGCGAGGGACGCGCAGCGGGCGGCCGTCTACGACGCCGAGCAACTGGTCCGCACCATGTTCGATCGCGCCGAGGAGCGAGGTCTTCGCATGGTGGAGGTGATGGGTTCACAGATCACGCTGCCGATCGAGCGCAAATTCGCCTCCATCGAGTCGGTGCAGGCGTACGTCGATGCGGTGCTCGGGCTGGATTGGGTCGCCGCCACCTGGCCCGAGGCCGGTCGTGTGATCACCGTCCGGGCCCGTTCGGGTTCGGCTGCGGCGCATTACGAATCGGACACCGCCACCATTGCCGTGCCCCTGCATCGGGGTAACAGGGCCTGGGCGCTGCGGGAGCTGGTGGTGTTGCACGAGCTCGCGCACCATTTCGCCGAGGAGAACGAGCAGCAGCACGGCGGCGCATTCGTCGACCGCTACATCACCCTCGTCGGCGAGATCGTCGGCTCCGAGGCCGGGTTCGTACTGCGCGCGATGATGGCCGAGAGCGGCGTCCGCATCGGCTGATCGCATTCGGGTGCATCATGGGAGACGCAGCCCACACGACGAGGAGATGTACATGGCCGTCAAGATCGGTGTTCAGCTTCAGCCCCAGCACGCTCCCGACTATCAGTTGATCCGCGACGCGGTGTTGCGATCGGAGGATGCGGGTGTCGACATCGTCTTCAACTGGGATCACTTCTATCCGCTGTACGGCGACCTCGACGGCGCGCATTTCGAGTGCTGGACGATGCTCGGTGCCTGGGCCGAGCAGACGTCGAACGTCGAGATCGGTGCGCTCGTCACCGGCGGCGGCTACCGCAATCCGGACCTGTTGGCCGACATGGCGCGCACCGTCGACCACATCAGCGGCGGCCGGCTGATTCTCGGCATCGGCGCTGGGTGGAACGAGAAGGACTACGACAACTTCGGCTACGAATTCGGCACGGCCGGTTCGCGTCTGGCCTTGCTGAAGGAGAGCCTGGCCAGAATCCGACACCGACTCGATGTCGGAAACCCGGCTCCCACCCGCGACATCCCGATTCTCATCGGCGGTGGCGGTGAGAAGAAGACCCTGAAGATGGTCGCCGAGTACGCGCACATCTGGCACAGCTTCGCCGACCTCGAGGCGTTGAAGCGCAAATCCGAGATCCTCGCCGAGCACGGCACCACCGTCGGGCGCGACGTCTCGGGCATCACTCGATCGGTCTCGTGGCCGGGCGCGGACACCGCCCAGGACTTCGTCGACGCCGGAGCCACCCTGTTCACCGTGGGTACCGGAGGCCCCGAATACGACCTCACGGAACTGGGCGAAGCCATCGCGTGGCGGGACGCGCACCGGTAGTCACACGTCACGGCAGTTCGTTGAGCGAAACCCTTGCGCGTCGGCCGTTTGGGTGAGTGGGCCCTGGTCCGCTTAGGGTTTTGTCCATGGTTGCCGTACGCGCTTCACGCGCGCTCGTGGTTCTCGTTCTCGGACTGTTGATGGCCCTCACGCTCGCCGCGTGTGGAACCTCGAACTCCGATGATCAGGCGGCCGCAGGTCCCACCGACCTGTGCGCCCCTCCCGGAGTCGACAGTGCGTCGTCCACGCCGACGAACTTCGACGCTGCCGCAGCGGCCGCGACAGAGGACAGATACACGACGGACAACGTCACCCCGCTGGACCGCGTCGACACGAACGCCCTGGGATTGGCGACGCCGGGAGTGTTGACCGTCGGCACTCTCTCCGACGCCCCGCCGAGCATCTGCCTCGACTCGGCCGGCCAGTACACCGGCTACGACAACGAACTGCTGAAGGCCGTCGCGGACAAGCTCGGGCTGCAGATCAACTTCTCGGGCACCGAGTTCTCGGGCCTGCTCGCCCAGGTTGCGGGCCGCCGCTTCGACGTCGGGTCGTCCTCGATCACGACGACGGACGAGCGACGCAACACCGTCGGATTCACCAACGGATACGACTTCGGCTACTTCTCCCTCGTCGCTCAAACCGGCGGTCCGATCAGCCGCTTCGAGGACCTGAACGCGAGCACCAGGATCGGCGTGGTGCAGGGCACCGTGCAGGACGACTACGTGGTGAACACGCTCGGCCTCGATCCGGTGAAGTTCCCGGACTACAACACCGCCTACGCGAACCTGCGGACCGGTCAGATCGACGCCTGGGTGGCTCCGTCGCAGCAGGCCGAGGGCTTGGTCAAGCCCGAGGACGGCACCGCGATCACACAGAACACGTTCTCGCTGAACAACTTCGTCGGCTGGGCCGTCGCCCGTGACAATCAACCACTGGTCGATGCGCTGAACTCCGGGCTCGACGCGGTGATCGCCGACGGCACCTGGGCCACGCTCTACTCCGACTGGGTTCCTCGCGAGCTGCCCGACGGCTTCAAGCCCGGCAGCAAGGCAGCCCCGGAGCCGGAGCTACCCGACTTCGCCGCCATCGCCGCGCAGAACGACGCGAACGCTCCCGAAGCGGTTGCGGTCCAGCCGAAGTCGACGCTGGCGCAGTTGGGCGACACGTTCTTCGACTGGTCGCTGTACAAGTCCGCCATCCCCGACCTGTTCAAGGTGGGCCTGCCCAACACGCTGATTCTGGCATTGGCGTCGGGCATCATCGGTACGGTCCTGGGCATGTTGCTGGCTCTGGCCGGCCTCTCCCGCACGCGCTGGTTGCGCTGGCCCGCCCGCGTCTACACCGACATCTTCCGCGGACTGCCCGCCGTGGTCATCATTCTGATCATCGGACTGGGAATCGGACCGGTGGTGCAAGGTGTGACCGGCGGCAATCCGTACTGGCTCGGCGCCGCCGCCCTCTCGCTGCTCGCCGCCGCGTACATCGGCGAGATCTTCCGATCCGGCATCCAGAGCGTCGAAGCCGGTCAGATGGAAGCAGCCCGGGCACTCGGATTCAGCCGTCGTCGTTCGATGAACCTGGTGGTCGTCCCGCAGGGTGTCCGACGCGTCCTGCCGGCGCTGATGAACCAGTTCATCTCGCTGATCAAGGACTCGTCGCTGATCTACTTCCTCGGACTGCTCGCCACCCAACGTGAGCTGTTCGCGGTCGGTCGAGATCTCAACGCACAGACCGGAAATCTGTCTCCGCTCGTCGCGGCCGGATTGTTCTACCTGGTGCTGACCGTGCCGCTCACCCATCTCGTGAACTACATCGACAAGCGACTGCGCACCGGCAAGGCCGAGCAGACGCTGGACCCGGTCGAGCAGGCCGTCGTCGTGGAAAGAGGCTGACATGACTTCTGTTTCGCTCGTAGGCAAGGACATCCACCTGTCCTTCGGCACCAACAAGGTGCTGCGCGGGGTGAGCATCGACGTCCCGGCCGGCACGACCACCACGGTCATCGGCCCGTCGGGCTCGGGCAAGTCGACGCTGCTGCGTGCTCTCAATCGACTGCACGAACCCGAACAGGGCGACATTCTGCTCGACGGCAAGTCGGTGCTGAAGGACAACCCCGACCAGTTGCGGCAACGTATCGGCATGGTGTTCCAGCAGTTCAACCTGTTCCCGCACAAGAGCGTTGCCGACAACATCGCGCTCGGCCCGCAGAAGCTGCTCGGCCTGTCCAAGGAGGCCGCTCGCGCGGCCGCGATGGATCAGCTCGAGTTGGTCGGCCTGGCCAACAAGGCGGATTCGCGTCCGGGCAATCTCTCCGGCGGACAGCAGCAGCGCGTCGCCATCGCGCGAGCACTGGCCATGAAGCCGGAGGTGATGTTCTTCGACGAGGCCACCTCCGCTCTCGACCCCGAGTTGGTCAAGGGTGTGCTGGCGCTGATGGCCGATCTCGCGAAGGGCGGCATGACGATGGTGGTGGTGACCCACGAGATGGGCTTCGCGCGATCGGTGTCCAACAGGGTGCTGTTCATGGATCACGGCAGCGCCGTCGAAACCGGAACGCCGGAGCAGTTGTTCGACGATCCGCACACCGACCGACTGAAAGCGTTTCTGTCGCAGGTGCTGTAGCACGTTAGGGCAACCTCGTTGTCCGCGACTTCACCTGAACGTTCCTTTACTTTCGCTTTTGGGTGACAGCGTGCCCACTCATGAAGCCACTACCCTTGTTCGCGGTTCACGACGGAAGCTCCAAGCGATCGGCATTGACGTGCAAGTACAAGTGCGGCGATGCGTGTTTCCACGAGGTTCCCAACACCTCGAAGGGTGAATACTTCGGCGACATCGTCAAGACCGCGATGTCGCGGCGCGGAGTGATCAAGGGCGGTGCGATGGCGGTGCTCGCGGTCGGTGCCGGTAGCGCTCTCGCCGCGTGCTCGACCGACGAGCCCACCGCCACCGGAAGCGCAACCTCCAGCGCGTCGGGTGCCGACACCCCGCCGGTCGACGGCGTGGATTTCGTTGCGGTGGAACCGAACACCGAGGACGCCGTCGTGATACCCGAGGGCCACGAGCAGGCCGTCGTGATCCGCTGGGGCGATCCGGTCGTCGAGGGCGCTCCCGCGTTCGACTTCGACAACCAGACCGCCGCCGCGCAGGCGATGCAGTTCGGCTTCAACAACGACTTCGCCGGCCTGCTTCCGGTGGAGGGCACACCGAACGCGTTCCTGCTGGCGGTCAATCACGAGTACACCACCGAGCCGGCGATGTTCAAGGGCTACGACGCGGAGAAGCCGACGCGCGAGCAGTTCGACATTGCACTCGCCGCACACGGCCTGACGGTGGTTCAGGTTCAGGGCGAGGCTGATTCGGGCAAGCTGACGCCGAGGATGGGCCGATACAACCGTCGCATCACCGGGACGACGGAGTTCGTCGTCACCGGCCCGGCCGCGGGCAGCGACTTCCTCAAGACCAGTGCCGACCCGACGGGTACCCGCGTGCTCGGCACGTTCAACAACTGCTCGGGTGGTCTGACGCCGTGGGGCACAGTGCTCTCCGGTGAGGAGAACTTCAACCAGTACTTCGGCAACGCGGAGTCGGTCACCGAGACCGTCGCCGCCGATCGCCTCGCCCGCTACGGCATCGAGGGCGCCGCCAGCGATCGCAAGTGGGAAACCTTCGACAAGCGCTTCGATCTCGCTCAGGAGCCCAACGAGGCCAACCGATTCGGGTACATCGTCGAGGTAAACCCGTGGGATCCGCAGTCGGCCCCGATCAAGCACACTGCGCTGGGACGCTTCAAGCACGAGGCCGCCACCATCCACGTCACCGACGACGGCACCGTCGTCGCCTACAGCGGTGACGACGAGCGCTTCGACTACATGTACAAGTTCGTCTCGAGCCGCACGATGATGCCCGGCACCGGCGCGGCCGCGATGCGCAAC
This sequence comes from Rhodococcus sp. 15-725-2-2b, assembly GCF_002259075.1. Taxonomy (NCBI): domain Bacteria; kingdom Bacillati; phylum Actinomycetota; class Actinomycetes; order Mycobacteriales; family Nocardiaceae; genus Rhodococcus; species Rhodococcus sp. 15-725-2-2b. The sequence goes on from NZ_NPFL01000006.1 coordinate 534,059, forward strand.
AACCTGACGCTGCTGGACGCGGGCACGCTGTACGTCGCGACCCTCACAGGCGACACTCCCGACGAGATCGACGGCTCCGGCACCCTGCCCGCCAACGGCGAGTTCCGCGGCACCGGAACGTGGATCCCTCTGCTCGAGACCGGCGAGGACGGCCGCGGCACGTCACTCGTCGACGGCATGTCGGCCGAGGAGGTCGCGGTGTTCACCCGCCAGGCGGGCGACAAGGTGGGCGCAACCAAGATGGACCGTCCGGAGGACTTCGAGCCCAACCCGGTGACCGGCAAGGTCTACGTCGCGCTGACCAACAACACCAACCGAGGCACCGAGGGCAAGGCCGCGGCCGACGAGGCCAACCCCCGCAACGCCAACAAGAACGGCCAGGTGCTCGAGCTCGACGACGACCACGCGGGCACGTCGTTCACCTGGAACCTGCTGCTGGTGTGCGGTGACCCGAACGAGGCCGACACGTACTTCGGCGGCTTCGACAAGAGTCAGGTCAGCCCCATCTCGTGCCCCGACAACCTCGCCTTCGACTCGAAGGGCAACCTGTGGGTCTCCACCGACGGCAACGCTCTCGACTCCAACGACGGCCTGTTCGCCGTGGTGCTCGACGGCCCACGTCGTGGTGAGACTCGTCAGTTCCTGACGGTTCCCGCGGGCGGCGAGACCTGTGGTCCCATCGTCTCCGACGAACGGGTCGTGGTGTGCGTGCAGCACCCGGGCGAAAGCGACGACGCCACCGCCGACGCACCGATCTCGCATTGGCCCGACGGCGACGACACCCAGCCGCGGCCCTCCGTCGTCGCAGTGTGGAAGTCGGCGTAGCCGTAGCTGTTTCGCATCGATCGGAACGCGCCCGTGGTCGAAGACAGTCGACTGCGGGCGCTTCGGTTGTGTCAGGCGTCCTCGGGGGCGGCGCTCAGTCGGCAGCCGTATCTGTCATCAGCCGTGCGACGACCCAGGCCATCGCACGGCTGACGGCATCACGCGATTCGCCGGTGTGATCGAGCATGTCGAATCCGTGTTGTCCGTCGGGTACGTCGATGATGTCTAGGTTCGTAGCGTGGGCAGCCTCGACGAAAGCGTTCACCCCCGAGACGAATTCGGGGCGATCGCGGCCCACACGTGTGAGCAGAATCGGCAGTGCTCCCGAATCCGATACGGCGAGAGTGGAATCGAATCGCGGCTCGACCCCCCATTCAGGGAGGGTCTGCAGCACCGGGTATGTCAATGCGAGACAGGTCAACCACGCCGGAGGGTGTTTCAACCAGTCGGCAGCGAGCAGCCCGCTCCCGGAAAAGAACCACAGCGCAACTCGATTGGGATCCACTCCGGGGAGTTGTCGAACCTGGTCGACTCCGATGGCGATCTCATCGGCAGCCGCAGCACACTCGGCCAGCGAGGACATGTGATGTTCGAGTACGACACCGACGACACCTGCTGCCGCAGCGATGGATCCGTATCCCACGAAAACCGGTTGATCTCGGGGTCGCCATTCGACGCCCGGCGGACGCGGACCACCGTGGACGAAGACAACAGCGGGCCGAGGAGCGTCTTCGCCGGGTGCCGTGTCGGGTGCCCGATATACGTCGAACGATTCTCGACGTTCGCGTAGTACGTCGGGCGTTGCGAGTACGAACGGCTGCGGTTCCATTCACTTACCTCCATCGATGGTGCGCTGGAATCGGTCGAGTGCCCAGGCGTCACGCTTCACCTCACGACCCGGGTTGTGCGGCGATTCGCCTCGCTGCCTCCACGACAAAGCGTCGACGTGCCGCCCGTGCCTGCTGGTCGTTGGGTCCAGCACCGGTGATCATTTCGGCGAGCTGCGGGACGGTCTGCCACCAGGCGGCCAGCGCGATCAGCGTGAACACCAAGTGCGCAGGATCGATCTCCGAATCGATGAGGCCGTGTCGCTGGGCGTCGGCGAAACGCGCCACCTTCTCTCGGTAGTGCGTCGTGCGCACCTCCGCGTGAGCCGGCGGGCCAGGCTGGAGACCCTCCCACTGCAGCAGGCGGCCCAGTTCGGGATGAGATGCGTGATAGTCGAACGTCGCTCCGGCGAATTCGCCGATGTCGTCCAAGTCGACCCCTGTGAGTTCGACGCCGGTCGCAAGGCGCTCCAACTCGGTTGCCAGGACGAGGTCCCAGAGAGCCTTCTTGTCGCCGAAGTAGCTGTAGAGCCTCTCCTTGTTGACGCCTGATCGAGTTGCGATGGATGCGACGGTCGTGCCCTCGAACCCGTGAGCTGCGAATTCCACCAGCGCGGCATCGCGGAGTCGACGCCGTGTCCCGTCCGTGTCCCAGGCCATCCGCCGAGATTACCAACTTCTGAGTTGGAATTTCCCCGCGCTCGAGAGGTAGCATTCCAACTACATCGTTGGAGTTGGAGAGTAAACATGAACGTCGTCGACAGTCTTCCCGCAGAAATCCGATCGCCCGCGCCGAACTCGGTGGCTCTGGTGACGGGAGGGAACAGTGGCATCGGTCTCGAGACGGCGCGGCAGCTACTGGCTCTCGGCGTGAACGTATGGATCGGAGCGCGGGATCTCGACAAGGGGCAACGCGCAGCCGCAGAACTGGGCTCGGGCGCGCGCGTCGTGCAGCTCGATGTCACGGACCCGTCTTCGGTCGCCGCAGCCGTGCAGCAGGTCGGCGAACTGGACATACTCGTGAACAACGCCGGGGTGAACCCAGGCAACGACGACGTCGTCGGCACCACGCTCGAGCAGTTGCGTACTGCGTACGAGACCAACATCTTCGGTCTCATCTCCGTCACTCAGGGATTTCTCCCTGCGTTGCACAGGTCCGCGCACCCACGCATCGTCAACGTGTCCAGCGGAGCCGGATCCCTGACCTGGAACAGCAGCCCGAACCCACAGTTCGACTGGGAACGAGTGAAGGGCGGCGGCGTGGCCTACCGAAGCTCGAAGACAGCCGTCAACGCCGTCACGCTGCTGACCGCTCAGACCCTCGGCGAGAAGGTCAAGGTCAACGCCCTGGCACCCGGGCTGCGCCACACCAACCTCGTCGCGGGCATGTCGGCGGGCGGAGACCCGGCCGAGGCGGCTACGGGAGTGGTCCGTCTCGCCCTCCTCGCCGACGACGGCCCCACGGGAGCCCTGTGGTCGTGGGACGGTACGCGCGTGCCCTGGTGACGGAGTGCGCAGCCGTGCAGTTTCAGGAACGTCACCACCGAGCGAGTGCCCGCAGCGATTCCGGTGTGCCCGCGTAGTGATTGATGTCGGTACGTCCGTCGATTCCGGGAATGGTGCCGCGGTCGGTGAACTGCCAGAACAGCCAGTTCGTCCAGCCGCCGGGCAGCGGCCCCAGCTCGTCGTTGTAGTCGGCGATCCACAGCGGATAGTCGGCGAACTCGTGGGTGTCGGCCATCGCCGTCCGCCAGAAGTTCGGATACGTGTAGATGATCGGCTGACGGCCGGTCAGCGTCTGGACGGTATCGAGGTACCGGTGCGTCCAGTCGATGACCTCGGCAGGCGACCTCCCCTTCGCGTCCTCGAGGTCGAGCACCGGCGGCAGATCACCCGGGCCGTTGATGCCCAGCACCAGTGCCGAGTAGTACGCGCCCTGCAACTCGGGTGAGAGCGTCACATCGGCGTAGTGGTACGCCCCGCGCGCCACGTTCGCCGTGCGCATGACGATGGAATCCTCGACGAAGTACGGGTTGACGTAGTCCAGACCCTCGGTGGCCTTGACCATCGCGAATCCGTGGCCCGCCGCCTCGACGGCATGCCAATCGATCGCGGTGCCGTCGATGTGTTGCCACGACGAGACGTCCGGGCCCTGCGGAACGGCCGACGCGATCCCGGGAGCAGCACAGGCGATGACACCGGCCGAGAACAATCCGAACAGAGCACGCGACGTGCGAGAGAAGACCACTCGGGTGAGAGTAGGGGGCCCGGACCTGGGCACTCAATGGTGAACAGTCACTAATGCGATCGGTCCACAGACATGGTTGAGTCCTCGGTAATGAGACGTGGGTAACACTCACGCCGCCGACAGCGACATACCCAGAGTCGGCACGAACAAACCAATGCAAACACGAACTACATCTCTTGGCTCGGAGGCGCACCCATGACTGTCGTGAACGATCTATCGCATCTGGCTCTCACGGATCTCGACCCGTCCGACTATGCGGTGCCGACCATCGCGCCGATCCGAACCACCGGACACCTCGACCCCGTGTTCTGCATCCACCCGCTGGTGGGTCTGGTCGATTGCTACGCAGGCCTGGCACCTCACGTCGACGACGACCGCCCCATCTACGGCGTCCAGGTACCCGCGTCCGGTGAGCGCGCCGAATCCCTCGCAGCACTGGCGGCGCAGTACGCCGACGACATCGTTCGCATCCAGACCGACGGCACCGTCCACCTCCTCGGCATGTCGTTCGGTGGAGTTCTCGCCCACGCCATCGCCGTCGAACTGCAGAACCGGGGCGTCACCGTCGGCGCACTGACGCTGCTGGACAGCGACCCTGTCCGGGCCCGCGCCGAGGGCGCAGATCTGCTCGGAGCCATGGGTGACGAGATCGATCGCAGCCACGTCGAGGAACTGCTCGCCGTCGCGTCGCACAACGACGAACTCGTCCAGCGCCACCTGCCCGGCATCTACTTCGGCAACGTCCTGGCCGTCTCGTCCCTCGGTACCGACTCCGGTTCCGCGTGGCACCCCTTCGTCTGCGGCACCGTCGCCAAGTACCTCGTGCCCGACGCCACCACGTTCGACGTCGTCGGCCCTCTCGTCGACAGCTACCTCGGCTGATCCTTCTCGCTACCCCAGCCAGTCCAGCACGGCCGCCGCCGTCCAGGATTGCTGCATGCTGCCGAGCGGCTTGCCGGTGAACGGCTCGTAGTACTCGGCGAAGCTGCCGTCGCTGGCCTGACGCAACCCTTCGTCTCGCAACGACAGTGACCGCTCCGACCAACCACGACGCGCGAACGCCCACGAGAACAGCCACGTCATCACCGGCCACACCGGCCCGCGCCAGTACTCACGGGCACGGAAATCCTTCGACACCGGGGACGTGGACGGCGGAACGGCATAGCGCAGATCCGGATGTCCGCAGAACCGCGTGCCCTCGAAGATGCGGATCAAGTTTCGTTCCTGTTCGCGGGGCAGTCCGCCGCACAGCAACGGGGCGAACATCGCGATCGTCTCGGTGCCGATCCACTGGCCCGTCCGCAGATCGAAGTCACGGGCCCCACCGGAGCGCGCATCCGTCGTCGCGATGACGCCTTTGCGGAACTTCTCCGCCCACGACCGCAACTCCCGAACATCGGAGTGGGGACGTGAATGGTCCTCGCCGATGGTCGCGAGCACATCGCATGCCACTGCGAAGATGGCGCTGACGAACACGTCCTCGACGGCGAAGCTCATCTTCGTCTTCAATGCATCGTCGTCGTACCCGACCTGCTTCATCTCCTCCACCAGCCAGATGTAGCGGTCGTACTCGAGATTGCTCGGCCGCTGGGAGGCGTCGGAGATCACCGCCTTGTCCTCTCGGAAGTACGGATCCATCTCTCCGGGAACCACATTCGCATAGGCCGAATCCCAACGAGGTGAATTGTCCATCCCCGACTCCCAGCCGTGGAAGACCGCGATCCGTCCGTTGTCGTCGACATCGCGGGCCTGAGCGAGCCAGCGATGCCACCGCACCAGATCACCCCAGCGGCGGTCGAGGAATTCCTCGGCGACGGCACGCGTCGTACGTCCGTGGCGCTTGGAATGATCGAGGATGCGCTGCACCGCGATCGCGTGCACCGGCGGTTGGGTGATCCCCGAGGTCTGCGGGCTCATCGGTGCGTGCGACGCGAGCGTGCCGGTCGCCCACCGCGCAGGACCGGGGAAGTAGCCGTCGACACCGTTGGCGAAGACGATGTGCGGGATCATCCCGTTCTTCCACTGCGCGGAGAGCAAGGTGTCCATCTCCACCACGGCCCGCTCCACGCTCAGCGGAGCCAGCCCGACCGAGACGAACGCCGCATCCCAGCTCCACATGTGCGGATACAGTCGCGGGGCCGCGCTGGTCATGGTGCCCAGGTCGTTGCCCCTGAGCAGATATGCCGCGCGCGCCGCCAACTGCGTGGAAGTGAAACCTCGATCGCCCATGCAGACAGTTTGCGTCCGCGCGCGTGATTCCGCTCGTTTGAAATCGAGGACCGAATATGTCCTCGATTGTTTCTAGTGTGGGTTTCACCAGCCCATCCAGGAGGAAACGATGACCACCGAGAACACCGACATCACCAGAATGCTCGACGAACAGCGCGCGAACTTTCTCATCACCGTGCGCGGCATCAGCGACGAGCAGGCGCGTACCCGCACGACCGCCAGCGAACTCACCCTCGGCGGACTGCTGCATCACGTGATCAGCAACGAACGGCACTGGATGAAGGTGATCGCCGAACTCGACGACACGGCCGAGTTCGACATGGAGTCCGCCGGCGGCGAATACGTCATGGCGGACGACGAGACTGTCGCAGGGCTCATCACCGAGTGGGAAGAGGTGGCGCGCTCCACCACCGATGCCTTGGCGACGTTGGATCTGAATCTGTCCGTCCCGGTCCCGACGGCACCCTGGGCACCCGAACGCATCTGGCAGAGCGCACGATTCACGGTGCTGCACATCCTGCGCGAAATCTCGCAGCATGCAGGGCACGCGGACATCATTCGCGAGGAACTCGACGGAGCGAACACCACCCGGACCTGGGCATCCGAGGCGGGGATGAGCTTCTAGATAGTCTGGCTTCATGACTCGTACTGCGCTGGTGACCGGGGCAAGCCGTGGCCTCGGGGCCCACATCGCCCGATTGCTCGCCCCGGATCACCACGTCCTGCTCGGCGGACGATCGGCCGAGTCTCTCGAGGCCGTCTCGTCGGAACTGTCGGGAGCCACCCCGTGGCCGGTGGAACTGACCGATCCCGACGCGGTGGCCGCAGCCGCGTCGGGCATCGATTCTCTCGACGTGTTGGTGCACAACGCCGGAGTCGCAGCACTGGGGACCGTCGAGGAGTCGACGGCGGAGGACTGGCGGCGACAGTACGAGGTGAACGTCATCGCCGTCGTCGAGCTGACTCGGCTGCTCCTACCGGCGCTGCGGAAGGCCAACGGCCATGTGGTGCTGATCAATTCGGGTGCCGGCATTCGCGCGAACCCGGGGTGGGGCGGCTACGCGGCGAGCAAGTTCGCGTTGCGCGCATTCGGTGATGCACTGCGACAGGAGGAGCCGACGCTTCGTGTGACCTCGGTTCATCCCGGACGTATCGACACCGAGATGCAGCGCGAGATCGTCGCACACGAGGGTGGGGAGTACGACGGCTCGAAATTCCTGCAGCCCAGCACCGTTGCCCTCGCGGTGCGCAACGCCATCGATACCCCCGCCGATGCTCACCCCACGGAGCTGGTGCTGCGCACCAGGTGAGCAGAAGTGCCCTCGGCCGTTGCGCAGGCTCCACTCCGGCCTCGTAGGAGGGGATGGAATCTCCGATCGCGTTCAGAGGTCGTCGAGCGTCACGATGCCGTCCTGCAGTGCCCGGGCGACCAGTGCAGCCTTCGTCGGAGCCGCTCTACCCACGCGGGAGTACTTGTCGCGGATTCGCGTCAGGTGCGTGTTGACGGTTCCCAGTGCGATGTGAAGACGGGCCCCGACGTCGACTTTGGAGTCGCAGTCCAGCCAAGCCTTCAGGACGGTGACCTCACGCTCGGTCAATCCGGGAGATGCGTACACCGGCACCGCCTGCGGCGGTGTCCTCTGCACTCGCACCGGAGGGTGCGTGGAACGTGTCAGGGGCTGCCTGGTGCCGAGTGGTGCCAGAGCTCGCGGCTGTGTGGGGGGTCGATGACCGATCACCACCATGTGTGCCTCCTTGCGATATCGGCCGTCACACGAACTCTCGGCCCGTGTGCATCTGATCACGGCGCGTGAATCCCCTGCAACACAAACCAATTCGACTCAGGTCTCCATCAGAGTGTTCCAACTAACCCCACGTGTAGTTGGTTGTAAACCAAGCGGGCGACACACTCGGATTGCTATGGTTCGAGGTCCAATCCGGAGCTGTGCAGTCTGTAGAGGCGGTAGTCGTTGAACACCAGGCCGACCCCGCGCGAGCAGTTCCTTCGGACCGGCTACCGGCTTCTGGACGAACTCGACACCACCGATCTGGCGCGATCGCTCTCCATCGCGGCCGTCGTGGACGGTGCCGGTCTGTCCCATCAGACCTTCCGCAACGCCTACCCAGGCAACTCACGCAGCGGTGGCTCCGGCGGCAAAGAGGCGTTCGTCGCGGATCTGCTGGACAACCTCACCGTGAATTACAGCGGAACCGTCCCACCCACCGACCCGCCGACGGGATGGCGCGACGCGGCTGCGCCGGTGTCGGCCCTGTTCGACGACCTGACGTCGGGATTGATGCGGCGCCGACTCATCGCCGTCCTGTTCGCAGCCGACCACGACGGAGCCCGCAAGGCAGTCACCCCGGAATTCGAACGGCTCGATGCAGACCTCCGCACAGTGGTGGGTCAGGCGATCCAGGCCCAGGGTGGGTCCGTGCGTCGGCCGTTGTCCTTGACGTCCCTGTCCACTGCCCTGGGCGCACTCCTCGACGGCTACGCGCTCCGTGAGATGCTCACGCCCGGTTCGGTTGCCACGGGCGAGGTATCCGACGCAGTCACCTCGATCCTGCGGTGGGCCATCGACCCGGTGCACTCCGATCGGAATGCACCCGAACCCGACCCCGTCGATGCGCTCGAGGGGGCCGCTTCCCTTCGCCCGGATCTGGAGGCCGACGTCATCGCGGCTACGGAAAAGCTCTTCCTCGACAACGGCTACTTCCTGGTCACGCTCGCCGACATCGCCGCAGCGGCGAAGATCCGGGTCGAGGATCTTCGCCGCCTGTTTCCCAGCAAGGTCGACATCATCGTCGCCGCACTGAAACCCGAGTTCGATCGCGTCCTACGGTTGCGCCGCGCCGACGAACGCCTCGGAATCGAGCCCGCAGTCGCACTGCAACGGACCCTGATCTCGCTGGGGAACTTCGTGATCGACAACCGGGCGATGAGCTCGGGGATGCTCCTCGCCCTGAGCTTCGAGCAGTTCCAGCATCCGAGCACGATCACGACCGTGATCGAGAACCTCTACCTCCCCGCTGCCGTCGTCCCCATCCTCGAACGCGGACGCGAAACCGGTGTGTTCAGCGACGAGGCACCCGCACCCGAGGTGGCGATCATGCTGACCAACAACGTTCTCTTCCGATGCCTGACGCGTCCCACCGAAACGGCGTCGGACGTCGTCGCCGGTGTGCTGCGAGTACTGATGCCGGGTGTCTCGACCAGGACGCCCTGACATCACCCGACCCGAGGGTGCGTCCAGGTCTGGAACTCGGTCTGCGAAAGTCCTACGGTTGTGTCATGGCACTGTCGAAGGCAGAACGCGAAGAATTTCTGGCCGAGTCTCACGTCGCCGCGCTGTCCGTCTCCGCGGGCCCGGATCGTGGTCCGCTCACCGTCCCCATCTGGTACGACTACACACCTGGTGGCCAGGCCTGGGTTCTCACCGGAAAGACGTCCAGGAAAGCCGAATCGATCAGGGCTGCACAGCGTTTCACGCTCATGATCGAGCAGACGAATCCGACCATCAAATACGTGTCAGTCGAGGGACCGGTTGCGCGGGAAGAGCCGAGTACGCCGGAGCTACTACGCGCCATGGCTGCGCGCTACCTACCGCCGGAGAAGGTCGACGGCTATCTCGAAATGGCCGACAGCGAGCACGAAGAGAACGTGGTGTTCTACCTGCAGCCGGAGCACTGGCTGTCGGCCGATCTGGGCGCGATCTGAGGTAGCGCGCCGGTAGCGCCTTCCCGAATCAGGTGGTCGGTGTCAGGGCGTTGCCGGGCGGGACGGTCGCACAGTTGCTGCGCGTCGGCCCACCGGCGAATCGCTCGGTCAGGAACTGCAGGCTCTGCGCCTCGAACACCGGGAACGCATCACTGTGCGTCAGGCCGTCGTACTGTGCGTACTGCACATCGACGCCCCGCCCGCAGTATGCGTACGCCAGCCCCTGCACGTCGCCGGTGATCATGATCGTGTCGCCGATCGGATCGGCGTGCCCGACAGCGAGGAACATCGGCGTTCGCGGAGTGCCCTGACTGCCCATGATGTTGTCGTCGATCGCCGCCACGACCTCGGGTACGTCCAGCAGTGAGGTGTACGGGGCCTTGACCATCGACGCGTCGGTGAGCGTCGGATAGTCGTCGGCGAACTGCGCGATGCACTCCTGATCGACCTGATCGATGACATCGAGGCCGTAGTCGGAGATGAAACTGTTCAGGTCGAGGCCGTATGCACGTTCGTAGGCGACGACCAGTGCCGGGATGACACCCGCCCACTGCTTGTTTCCGCTGACGTACGGCAGGTTGTGAGCCAGGTCGACGGGCAGCCCGCCGGCCGCCGCACCGACGAGGTTCAGCTCGGGGGCGTACTCGGGAGCGATTTCGGCACCCCACTGCGTCGGCACGGATCCACCGGAGTACCCGACCATGCCGACGGGCGTGCTCGACGGAAGCCCCAGAAAGGACTGGGCCGCACGAACGCCGTCCAGCGCTGCGTAGCCCGACTGCCGCCCGATCGTCCACTCGAGCTCCTCACCCTCGTAATCCGGTACGACGACGGTGTAGCCGGCTGCGAGGTAGCCGGCAATGACCGCCTGTTCCGCGCCGGCAATGGGACTCGTCGACCCGCCGCTGAGCGTGTACGAGGGATTGCACTGAGAGCCGAGCGCGTCGTAGGCCATGTGGTACGAGACGATCCGCGTCGGCCCGGGAACCAAGGGCCGCAGCACAGTTGCGACCGTGACGACGCCGTCACCTTGCTGGTCGGTGGTTCGGTACAGAACCTGGCTACCCGTGATCGGCGTCGGCTGGCTGGGGGTACGGAACGTCATGGGCCTCGACCGAAGCACCGTTCCCGGGGAGACGTCCAGGCCGCCGTCCCACTCGTAGAACGGATCGTCGGCGGGAATCGGTGAGCCCGGCCCCGGATCTGCTTGTGCCACAGGGACACTGACGAATGATGCGGAACCGAGGAGTAGAACGACCGAGGCCATCAGCCTCATTGCAAAGCTTCTACCAGCCAGTGACATGGAACAATTAAACCCCCGCGAACTCGAAGTCATGGACGGAAATCGCCAGATTTTCATCCATGACTTCGAGTTCGGCGGAGGCTGGGTTACTTCAGGACGATGTTCACCATTCGACCCGGGATCACGATGATCTTGGTCGGGGCCTTGCCGTCGAGCAGGGCCACGATCTTCTCGTCGGCCAGCGCAGTCTTCTCGACGTCGTCCTTCGTCGCATCTGCGGGGACGGTGATGCGGCTGCGGACCTTGCCGTTGACCTGGATGGGGTAGTCGACGGTGTCGGCGACGAGCCACTTCTTCTCCACGCGCGGGAAAGGCCCGTGCGCCAACGACTTCTCGTGACCGAGCTTGCTCCACAGTTCCTCGGACAGGTGCGGTGCCAGCGGGGCGAGCATCAGGATCAGCGGCTCGACGACCCCGCGCGGCGCACCGTCAGGGTACGCCTTGGTGATGTGGTTGGTCAGCTCGATCAGCTTGGCGCCGGCCGTATTGTCGCGCAGCGCAGCGTAATCCGCGTGTACACCGTCGATCACGCGGTTGAGTACCCGCAACGTGTCTTCGGTGGGCTTGGCGTCGGTGACGCGGACCTCGCCGGTCACCTCGTCGAGCACCAGTCGCCACACTCGCTGGAGGAAGCGCTGCGCGCCGACGACATCCTTGGTCGCCCACGGCCGCGAGGTGTCCAGCGGTCCCATCGACATCTCGTAGAAGCGCAGGGTGTCGGCACCGTACTCGGCGAAGATCTCGTCGGGGGAGACCGAGTTCTTCAGCGACTTACCCATCTTTCCGTATTCACGGTTGACGGGCTGGTCCTGGTGGAAGTAGCCACCGTCGCGCTCGATCACCTCGGCCGCGGGCACGTAGACGCCGCGAGCGTCGGTGAAAGCGTAGGCCTGGATGTAGCCCTGGTTGTAGAGGCGACGGTACGGCTCGCTCGAGCTGACGTGGCCCAGATCGAACAGCACCTTGTGCCAGAAGCGCGAGTACAGCAGGTGCAGCACCGCATGCTCGACGCCACCGACGTAGAGATCGACTCCGCCGGGATCGTGGGGTCCGTGGATCTCCGGACGCGGTCCGACCCAGTACTTCTCGTTCTCCGGGTCCGCGAAGGCCTCGGAGTTGGTGGGGTCGATGTAGCGCAGCTGGTACCAGGAGCTACCGGCCCACTGCGGCATCACGTTGGTGTCGCGGGTGTAGGTCTGCAGCCCGTCGCCCAGATCGAGTTCGACGTTGACCCACTCGGAGGCCTTGGCCAGCGGCGGAGACGGCTCGGAGCCCGCGTCGTCGGGATCGAACGAGACGGGTGCGTAGTTCTCGACCTCCGGAAGTTCCACCGGCAGAGCAGAATCCGGCAGCCCGTGCGGGTTCCCCTCGGCGTCCCAGACGATCGGGAAGGGCTCGCCCCAGTAACGCTGACGAGCGAACAGCCAGTCGCGCAGCTTGTACTGAATGGTGCCGCGGCCGGTGCCGTCGGCTTCCAGTCGCGCGATGACGGCGGCCTTGGCCTCGTCCACCGGCAGGCCGTCGAGGAAGTCGGAGTTCACCAACTCACCGTCGCCGACGTATGCCGCCTCGGTGACGTCTCCGCCCGAGATGACCTCGCGCACAGGCAGACCGAACGCGGTCGCGAACTCCCAGTCGCGTGCGTCGTGTCCGGGGACGGCCATGATCGCGCCGGTGCCGTAGCCGGTCAGCACGTAGTCGGCGATGAACACCGGCACCTGCTCACCGTTGACCGGGTTCTTCACGTAGGCACCGATGAAGACGCCGGTCTTCTCCTTGTTCTCCTGCCGCTCCAGATCCGACTTGGCGGCGATCGAACCGCGATATGCCGCAACGGCTTCCGCGGGGGTTGCGGCTCCGCCGGTCCACTTCTCGGAGACGTCCGCCGGCCACTGTTCGGCCACCATGCCGTCGACCAGCTCGTGCTCGGGGGCGAGCACCACGTAGGTGGCACCGAACAGCGTGTCCGGACGAGTGGTGAACACCTCGATGTTCGAGAAGGAGACCTGCGCACCGCGGGAGCGCCCGATCCAGTTGCGCTGCATGGTCTTGACCTTCTCGGGCCAATCCAGGTACTCGAGATCGTCGACCAAGCGGTCCGAGTACGCGGTGATCCGCATCATCCACTGCCGCAGGTTCTTTCGGAACACCGGGAAGTTTCCACGATCGCTGCGTCCGTCAGCGGTGACCTCCTCGTTGGCGAGCACCGTACCCAGACCGGGGCACCAGTTGACCATCGAGTTGGACTCGTACACCAGACGGAAACCGTCGATCACCTCGCGGCGTTCACCGACGGTCAGCGACTCCCAGGAGCGGCCGTCGTCGAGGGTCCGCTCGCCCGAGGCGAAGGCCGCCTCCAGCTCGGAGATCGGACGCGCCTTGTTCTGATCGACGTCGAACCAGGCATTGAAGATCTGCAGGAAGATCCACTGCGTCCAGTGGTAGAAGTCGACGTCCGTCGTCGCCAGGGACCGCCGGCGATCGTGCCCGAGACCCAGCCGACGCAGTTGGCGTCGCATGTTGGTGATGTTGTCCTCGGTGGTGCTGCGCGGGTGCGTGCCCGTCTGCACGGCGTACTGCTCGGCCGGCAGACCGAATGCGTCGTAACCCAGCGCGTGCAGCACGTTGCGGCCCTGCATGCGGTGATAGCGCGCGAAGACGTCGGTGGCGATGTAGCCGAGGGGGTGACCGACATGCAGCCCACTGCCCGAGGGGTACGGGAACATGTCCTGGACGAAGAGTTTGTCCTTCGGGACGTCTCCGGCGAGGCTTCCGACCGGATTGGGCGCGTCGAAAGTGCCCTGCGTCTCCCACAGGTCCTGCCACTGCTCCTCGATGTGCCCGGCGAGTTCGGCCGTGTAGCGGTACTCGGGGGCGGACTCGGTGGGTGCTTCAACGGAATCGGTCACACCTACCAGCCTAAAGTGTGACGCGGCCCGCCTGGTACCAGGACCTTGCTGCGCCGTATCCTGGCCAGGTGGTCATCGTCTCGGTTGTGTTGTTCGTGCTCGCCCTCGTCGTCGGCGCTGTCGCTGTCGCGTCACTGCTGGGCCGGCTGCCACGCAACCGTTTCGCGGGTGTCCGCACCGCCGAGGCCATGCGTGACGACGAGACGTTCACCCTCGCCAACCGCGTCGCAGGCCCCACCACCGCCGCATCGGCTCTGGTACTGGCCATCGGCGCCGTGGCCGCTCTCGCACTGAGCGGTATCGCCGCTGTCGTCGGCGTCGTCGTTGCCCTCGTGGCCGCGCTGTTCATCGCCGCAGCCGGCGGGACCATCGGGGCCCGCGCAGCAGCGGCCGTTCCGCCACCCGCCGAGGCGGACGGATGCGGAAGCTCGTGCATCTCGTGCAGCCTCAAGGACGCCTGCCAGCCGAGCTGAGCCGAGCAGATGAAATCGAGGGCTGCCCGCACGTTCGATCCCGCCGGGGTCGTCTTCGGTGTTCTCGGACCTCTGGTCGTCGCTGCTCTCGGTCTCGTCCTCGCGTACTTGTGGCAGGACCGTCTGCCGGAGCAGGTCGCCACGCACTTCAGCGGCACCGAACCCGACGACTTCGCCGACCCGCTCTCCAACGCCTGGACCCTCGCCATCGTGATCGTGCTGGTGGGCGGCGGGTGCAGTGCCGTCGCATCACTCGCTCGGGTGCTGCTGATCATGCGTCGCACGATGCTGATCATCGGGCTGACCGTCGTCGGGACCATCGGTGTTCTGCAGATCGCGACCCTCGTCCGTGAACTCGACATGGCCACCGCGCAGAGCGTCACCATCCCCGGTTGGGCCATGGCGGTGGGAACCGTCGCCGGCTTCGCGGCCGGACTGTTCGGCGCATCGCGGCTGCGCGACCACCGCGAGCGCGTTCTCGCCACCTCGCCGCCGCACTCCGATCTGCCGCGGTGCAATCCCGAATTGCCCCTGGTCGTCCATGTCGGCGCCAGTCGAGTCGCCGGCACGACCGTCGCGGCGGTATCTCTGGCAGGCGCTGCTCTGACGTGCTACCTGTCCAGCTCGCTGTGGCCGATCTTCCTGTTCGCCCCGCTGACCATTCTCATCCTGTCTCTGCTGCGCTTCACCGTGCACGTCGACAGCGACGGCCTGTACGTATCGAGTCTGGGAATGGCCGCGTTCGACTACGACATCGACGAGATCACCGGCTCGTCCGTTCGGACAGTGGACCCGTCGAAGGAGTTCGGCGGTTGGGGTCTACGGGCCAAGGGACGCGGCAACTACGCCGTCGCCACCGAAGCCGGGCCCGCGGCCTTCGTCACGTTCGCGAACGGGGACCGGCTCACCATCGGGTCTGCCGACGCGGCGATCATCGCGGGAACCCTCAACACCCTCACCGATCGGACCCGCAGCACCACGATGGATTAAGTTAGCCGAGTGAAGTTGTTGCGGGATACCGTGCTGGATCCCTTCCTGCTGGGCATCTTCGCGGTCGCCGCGCTGGCAAGCCTCTTCCCTGCCACCGGCACGGCGGAGGACGTCCTCGGCTGGATCACGCGCATCGCCATCGCACTGCTGTTCCTCATCTACGGAGCGCGGCTCTCGCCGCGCGACGCCTGGGACGGCGTCAAACACTGGCGGCTGCACTCGGTGATCCTGGCGTGCACGTACCTGCTGTTCCCCGCGCTCGGGCTTGCGCTGCGGATTCTCGCTCCCGGCGTGATCAGTGACGACCTCTACACCGGAATCCTGTTTCTGTGCCTGGTCCCCTCGACCGTCCAGTCCTCGATCGCCTTCACCTCCATCGCCCGCGGCAACGTCGCCGGAGCTGTCGTGAGTGCATCGTTCTCCAACATCATCGGCGTGTTCGTCACCCCACTGCTGGTGATCGCCCTGATGACCACCACGGGTTCCGTGACCATCGACCCCGGCTCGGTACTCGATATCGCTCTTCAACTGCTGCTTCCGTTCGCCGTCGGTCAGCTGATCCGGCCCTGGGTGACCGGATGGCTCACCCGACACAGCGCGCCGACGAAACTCGTCGACCGCGGTTCGATCCTGCTGGTGGTCTTCGCCGCCTTCAGCGAATCGATGAACCAGAACGTGTGGTCGTCGGTAGCGGTGTGGCGCATCGGCGTCGTCGTCGCCGTGTGCGCCGCGTTGCTCGCCCTGGTGCTCACGATCACCTGGTACGGAGGCAAGTTGTTGGGCTTCACGTTCGAGGATCGATTGGTGCTGCTGTTCTGCGGATCCAAGAAGAGTCTGGCCAGCGGGCTACCGATCGCGGCGGTGCTGTTCGTCGGCCAACCCGTCGGACTGATCGTGCTGCCGCTGTTGATCTTCCACCAGATCCAGCTGATGGTGTGCACCGTGATCGCGCAGCATTTCGCGCGACGGCCGGAATCGGAACTGGGCCCCGTGGCCCGCGTCGCGGACTAGATTGAAAACCAGTCGAGAACTCGGGAGAAGACGATGACCAGGAAACTGCACACCGACGGCGTCGTCTCTGCCGCCTACACCGGCCGCCTCGCCACCAATCCCGTACCCGCACTGCGACTTCCCGAGGACCAACTCGATCCGGAAGCCGCATACCGCTACATCCACGACGAACTGATGCTCGACGGCAGCTCGCGCCTGAATCTGGCGACGTTCGTCACCACGTGGATGGATCCGCAGGCCGAGAAGCTCATGGCGGAGACGTTCGACAAGAACATGATCGACAAGGACGAATACCCGTCCACCGCGGCCATCGAAGAGCGCTGCGTCAACATCGTCGCCGATCTGTTCCACGCGCCCGGACTCGACCGAAAGGACCCGTCGTCGGCCACCGGCGTGTCGACCATCGGGTCCAGTGAGGCCGTGATGCTGGCCGGGTTGGCACTCAAGTGGCGCTGGCGAGCCAAGGGCACCGGAACGGCCGCGCCGAATCTGGTGTTGGGCAGCAACGTTCAGGTGGTGTGGGAGAAGTTCTGCCGCTACTTCGACGTCGAGCCCAAGTATCTGTCCGTCGAACGTGGACGCTACGTCATCACCCCCGAGCAGGTTCGGGATGCAGTGGACGAGAACACCATCGGCGTCGTCGCGATTCTCGGCACCACGTTCACCGGAGAACTCGAACCGGTGCAGGAGATCTGCGCGGAACTGGACAGGATCGCGTCGAGCGGAGGCCCGGACGTCCCGGTCCATGTCGATGCGGCCAGCGGCGGCTTCGTCGTTCCGTTTCTCGACCCGGATCTCGAATGGGACTTCCGGCTGCCGCGGGTCAAGTCGATCAATGCCAGCGGCCACAAGTACGGATTGACCTATCCGGGAATCGGATTCGCAGTCTGGCGCACCAAGGAAGATCTTCCCGAGGACCTCGTGTTCCGGGTCAACTATCTCGGCGGAGACATGCCCACCTTCACCCTGAATTTCTCCAGGCCGGGTAATCAGGTGATCGGGCAGTACTACAACTTCCTGCGACTCGGCAGATCCGGATACACCGACATCATGAAAGCACTGCGCGACACGGCCGTTCGTGTGAGCAGGCATCTCGACGAACATCCCGACGTCGAGGTCGTCACCGACGGATCTGCGATCCCGGTGCTGTCGTTCATGCTGAAGGATCACTGCGACTTCACGGTCTTCGACGTCTCCCACGAACTACGCGCCCGTGGATGGCAGGTGCCGGCATACACGATGCCCGACGACGCCACCGACGTCGCAGTTCTCAGAGTCGTTGTCCGAGAGGGTTTCAGCGCGGATCTGGGCAGAATGCTGTGCAGCGCCATCGACGAAGTGATCGACGGACTGAAATCAGGCGGGCACTCGAACGCGAGGGCCTTCTCCCACTGAGTGCCTGCGGCAGTGGTGCGCTTGAGTGCCCTGGGTGGCACCTGACCGCACCACTGCGTAGCACTCAGTTCCGGTCGACGTCGATCGGATGGGATGCCAGCAGCGCCAACGGCATCGGCTGCCGACGCAACACATGGGCCCACAGGTCGATGCGTGGTGGACCGATCACATCGGATGGCAAGGCAGACAACACCATCCAGTCTTCCCGGTCCAGTTCACCTTCGAGCTGGCCGAACGTCCACCCCGAGTACCCGGCGAAGATGCGGACACCTTCGACCAGTGGGGCGATATCGGCAGGATCGGAATCGAGATCGACCATCACCACTCGGCCGTCGACGCGTCGTAGACCGGCAACACCGTCGAGCGACACGCCGGTCCGCAGCGTCGCCAGGCACAGCGCCGAATCGCGCTTGACCGGGCCACCGACGTACAGCGCCTGCGGCTTGGCGGCCAGCTCGGACCAGTTGGGCAACACGTTCTGCACCGCGGTGTCGCTGGGACGGTTGATCACGACACCGAGGCTGCCCGCATCGTTGTGTTCGATGATGTAGATGACGGTGCGCCGAAACGTGGGCTCCACCAGTTCGATGGACGACACCAACAGGCTGCCTGGGCGGACATCGCGCAAGGCCGATGTCGTCTGGTCCTCGGGTTCCTCCGCATGCGATGCCACGCTAGCCATTGTGGCACCGCGCACCCGCCGATGTGGCGCAAGCACCGCGGCCAGTTTCCATGGGTCGTTCCGCGGGCTCCACTCCCGCCTCGGCCCTACCGGAGCCCGGCGATCTCGGTGAGAAGTCCCAACTGATACTCGAACAAGTCGTCCCTGTTGGCGAACGTCGTGGCACCGTACTGATCGAACACGTCGAAGCTGATGGCCCCGAACAGCGACGCCCACACCATGACTCCCAGTGCGATCAGCCCGTCGGGCAGATCCGTCTCCATCTGCGCACGGATGTCCTCGAAGCTTCCGTGCAGTGACGCCAGCTCCGGCGGATCGGCCTCGACGTCCGGTCGACGTGTCTGCCACGCCGAGTGGAGGACGGCCACCAACGTGGTGATCACGCGCGTGCCCGGCCCAGTGGTCTGCTCCGCGGGCGCGTGATAGCCGGGCACCGGGCTGCCGAACAGCAACGCGTAGCGCGCCGGCTCCCGCAGTCCCCACTGTCGAACCGTCCGGCCGAGCGCGAGGAACTTCTCCCTGGGACTGTCCACCGCGTCCACCGCCGCGTCGACAGCGTCCCCGAGCTCGGTGTATCCGTCGACGACGAGCAGGGTCAGCAGCTCGTCGCGGCTGGCGACGTACCGGTAGACGGCGGAGGACACGACGCCGAGGTCCCGGGCGACTGCCCGCAGCGACAGGGCCGCGGCACCGTCGGCGGCCAGGTGCTCGCGTCCGATCCGCGTGATGTCGGCCAAGGTCTGCGCACGGGCTCGGGTGCGGGGGGTGCTCGCCATGGCTCTCACAGTAACTGCCGCTCTTTTTAGAGAGCACTGCTCTTGATTTATTGCCGCCACGGGTGCACACTCGATACATCAGAGAGCACCGCTCTCGTTTATCGAATTGGAGCAGTCATGACCGAACTACACGTCGTCACCGGAGCCGGGCCCGTCGGCTGGACCGTCGCCGAACAACTTGCTGCACAGGGCCACTCGGTGCGCGTCCTCACCCGGTCGGGTAGCGGACCGGATCATCCGATAATCGAACGCCGCGCCGTCGACATCGAAGCCGACGATCTTCGACCCCATCTGAGCGGTGCCACCGCGATCTACCACTGCACCCACGTCGCCTACGAGGACAAGGTGTGGCGGGACAAGCTCGAAGCGATGGAAAAGCGGGTGCTCGACGCGGCCGCGGGCACCGTCGTCGCGTTCCCCGAAAGTCTCTACGCCTACGGCCGGGTCGACGGACCGATCCGCGAGGACTCGCCCCGAGACGCGACGTTCCGGAAATTGGGAGTACGTACCGAACTCCTCGCTGCGCGTGATGCGCACGCGACCCCCACCGTCAGCGTCGCCGCCTCGGATTTCTACGGACCGCGCGTGCTGACCTCCCACATGGGGGAGCGGGTGATTGCGCCCATCCTGGCCGGCAAGCCGATCCGCGTCGTCGCCTCCGCCGATCTACCCCACTCGTTCACCTACGTCCCGGATCTGGCAGCCGCGATGATCACCGCCGCGGCGTCGCCATCGCTGTGGAACACCGTCCTGCATGCCCCGACAGGTCCCGCGGTATCGCAGCGATCCATGATCGAGATGTTCTCCGCTGCAGCTGGACTCACCGCACCCAAGGTCGGCGTCATTCCGGCCTGGGTGATGCGCGCATTGAGGCTGGTGCCCGGCCCGATGAAGGAACTCGGCGACACGCTGTATCAGTTCCGCTACCCCTATGTCCTCGACTCGAGCCGCAGCGAGAGCATCCTGGGGCAGCAGCCCACGTCACTCGTCGACGGTACGGCCGCCACGATGGCGTGGTGGGCCTCGACTCCCGCTGTCTCCGCATGACGCGCGGGGGCTAGAGTCCCGTCGGTGAGCGACGCGTCCTTCCGTACCCGACTGCGCCGGTCCCCGGGAGTCGGCAAGCTGACCACAGTTCGGTTCGCCGGTCAGTTCGGCGACGGGTTGTTCCAGGCCGCGCTCAGCGGTGCCATTCTGTTCAACCCGGAGCGTGCGACGAACCCGGCCGAGATCGCGGCCGGATTCGCGGTGTTGCTCGTCCCGTATTCAGTGGTCGGACCGTTCGCCGGGGCATTGCTAGACCGCTGGGATCGCCGCTCGGTCCTGCTGTGGGCCAACTTGATTCGCATCGTTCTGATCATGGCCACGGCAGGACTGCTGTGCAGTGGGGTCGATTCCACACCACTGCTTCTGCTGGCGTTGGCCACCGTGGGGCTCAGCCGGTTCGTGCTCGCCGGAGCGTCGGCGTCGCTTCCTCACGTGGTTCGGCAGTCGTGGCTGGTGCCGATGAACTCGGTCCTTGCAACCGTCGGCTCCGGTTTCGCCGCCGCGGGTGCCGGCCTGGCTGTCGCGGTGATCGGCATCGTCGGTGCCGGCGATGTCGGCTCGGGGATCGCCGTGGGTCTGGCGGCCACCGGCTCGGTCGCAGGCGCTCTCGCGGCGGCACGGTTTCGGCCCCGATCACTGGGACCGGGAACCCCGAGCCGAACCGACAGTACTGTGAAAGACGTTGCGACAGGATTGAAATCGGGCGCACAGGCCGTCTGGCGCTCGGCCGGCGTCACGACCGCGATGATCGGCATCGGCGCACACCGCATCGTGTTCGGCATCAACACCCTGATCATGGTGTTGATTCTTCGCGAGACGACAGCGAGCAGCTTGCCCGGCGGACTCGCCGGCTTCGGCATAGCCGTGGGTGCCACCGCCACCGGCATGTTCCTCGCTGCTGTCATAACCCCCTTCGTCGTTCCCCGGTTGGGGCGCACCCGCACGATTGCCTCCGCTCTCGTGCTCGCCATCGCGGCGCAGCTCGGAGCCGTCTCCGCCCTGACACAGACCAGCTTGCTGATAGGAGCCTTCCTCCTGGGCATCGCCGGGCAGACCGTCAAGCTCAGCGGGGACGCCGCCATGCAGATCGAGATCGACGACGCCCACCGCGGACGCGTCTTCGCGTTGCAGGACACCGTGTTCAACGTGGCATTCGTCTCTGCCCTCGCCGCTGCGGCCTTCGCCGTCGGCCCTGACACGACCGATCTGAGCCAGGACCCCAGTGCACACGCGCTGGTGTTCGTCGGGGCGGCAATCTATACCCTCGGCCTGGCCGCAGCGGTGATCGACACCAGGCGCGCACGCCTCTGACGTGGTGTATCTTCTCGTACCGGACCGATGAGTATCGTCGGAGATCACGGGGGCAACACATGCAGGGCCGTACGACATCGCTCGGCTGCATACTGGCAGTCGCTGCAGGTACGGCCGTCCTTGCTGCGCCGCCGGCGTTCGCGGCCCCGCCTCCGCCGGTGAACTCCTGTGGAGAAACCGGTTTCGACCCCAGGGACTACCCACCCGAGCCCATCGGACCCGGCAATCCACCGCAGTTGCCGCCGTTGCCGGACCGCGTGGTGATCCCCGTGCCGTACCCGTCGATCGAACTCGTGCCGGTGCCCGACCCGGCCCCGAACAACACCCGCGTACAGGCCGATGTGCTGACCGACCCGTGTGCGGACCCGTGCCCCGATCTCACCGACGACACCGATTCACCGGCATCGGGCTCCGCAGACCATCTGCCGTTCCCCCGCATCGAGATCGACCCGCAACCCGAAACCATTCCCATCCCGATCCCCGGTCCCGGCGGTACCCCGGGAACCCCGCCGCCCGCTCCTGCCGTCACCCCAGCAGAGCCCGGACCGACGACGATGCCACCCGCGGCACCTGCCGTCGGACACGTCGAGGTCGTCTCGCAGGTGACCGGACCGGGATCGGAGAACCGCACCGACAAGCGCTGGCAGGTCGACGGCACCGATCTCGGCATCATGTGGGAGAGCAAGCCCGGCGAGATCGCAGTGGCATTCGGCGATTCGTTCGGCAAAGGGTGGGAATTCGGCGTCGTCGGCGGCGACGACTGGCGATCCAACGCACTGGGACACAGCACCGACACCGACCTGTCCGACGGCATGACCCTGGACTCGATGGTGCAGGACTCGCGTTGCCACGCAGCCGAACTTCTGCCCTCGCGCAAGATCGAGAATTGGGAGACCACGGTCATCCCCACCTCCGGGTTCGCGATCGACGATCGACAGTACATGTCCTACATGTCCATTCGACGCTGGAGCACGATCCCCGGCATGTGGTGGACCAACTACGGCGGTATCGCCTACTCGGACGACAACGGGTCCACCTGGGTCAAGGACGAGCATGCCAAGTGGGACAACGTCTTCGGCTTCTCGAAGTTCCAGGTGTCGACGATGGTCCCGGCGGGGGAGTACGTGTACATGTTCGGCACCGTCAACGGTCGCGTCGGACAGGTGGGGCTCGCGCGCGTCCCGAAGGCGGACGTGCTGAACAAGACGGCCTACCAGTACTGGGTGAACGGCACCTGGGCTCCCGTCGGCTCGAACGAGGCCACCCCCATCGCCGACGGTATGGCCGGGGAACTGTCGGTCCATCACGACGAGGCCCGGGACCTCTGGCGGATGACGTATCTCGATCCACTGCGCGGCGATATCGTTCTGCGCGAGGCGAATTCGCCGCAGGGGCAGTGGACCGCGCCGGCGACCCTGATCGACACCGCCGAGTACCCGAAGACCTACGGCGGCTTCGTTCACCCGTGGTCGACGGCGGACGAGCTGTACTTCACCGTCTCGGAGTGGGACAGCTACAACGTCTATCTGGTCAAGGCCGAGCTGCGCTCGTCGTGAGCGGAAATTCGTAGTGGGCTAAGAACTTTCGCGCACGTGCGCGGGACGCGCCTAGTGGGTGGGCCACCACTCGAGCAACGCGGCCTCGGCCTCCTCGCGAGAGAGCGGTCCCCGATCCAGGCGCAGTTCTTTCAGGTACTTCCAGGCCTTGCCCACATCGGGTCCGGCCGGGATGTTCAGCAGCTCCATGATCGCGTTGCCGTCGAGGTCGGGCCGCACCCGAGCCAGGTCCTCCTGTTCGGCGATGCGGGCGATGCGTTCTTCCAGGTCGTCGTAGGTGGCCTGGAGTGCCGCAGCTCGTCGCTTGTTTCTCGTCGTCGAATCGGCGCGAACCAGCTTGTGCAGCTTGGGAAGTAGCTCGCCGGCATCGGTGGCGTAGCGGCGGACGGCAGAGTCGGTCCACTGACCCTTGCCGTAGCCGTGGAACCGCAGATGCAGGAACACCAGATGCGAGACGTCCTCGATCATCTTCTTCGAGTACTTCAAGGCGCGCATACGCTTTCGCACCAGCTTGGCACCCACGACCTCGTGGTGGTGGAAGCTGACTCCGCCGCCCGGCTCGTTGCGTTTGGTGTCGGGCTTGCCGATGTCGTGCAGCAGTGCAGCCCAACGCAATACGAGATCCGGATCGCCGTCCTCCAGATCGATCGCCTGCTTCAGCACGGTCAACGAGTGCGAGTACACGTCCTTGTGCTGGTGGTGCTCGTCGATCTCGAGCTTCATGTTGGGCACCTCGGGAAGGATGCGCTGCGCCAGACCCGTCTCGCACATCACGTCGATGCCGTCGATCGGGTGCGCGCCGAGGATCAGCTTGTCCAGCTCCACCTGGATTCGCTCGGCGGTGATGCGATCGATCTGATCCGCCATGTCCTCGATGGCTCGGTGCACCCGAGGCATCAGCGAGAAGCCCAGCTGGGAGACGAACCGCGCAGCCCGCAGCATCCGCAACGGATCGTCGCCGAACGAGACCTCCGGTGCCGACGGGGTATCGAGAACGCCCTCGAGCAGCGCATCCATCCCGCCGAGCGGATCGACGAATTCCTGGGCGCCGTCGGCTCCGAGACGCACCGCCATGGCGTTGACGGTGAAATCGCGGCGCACGAGATCCTCTTCGAGGCTGTTGCCGTACTGCACCTCGGGATTACGGGAGACCTGATCGTAGGAGTCGGTGCGATAGGTGGTGATCTCGATCGTCTGGCCGTCCTTGGCCGCACTGATCGTCCCGAACGCGATGCCGGTGTCCCACTGATGGTCCGCCCAGCCCGACAGCAACGCCTGAACGTTCTCGGGCCTGGCGTCGGTGGTGAAATCCAGATCGGTTCCGAGTCGGCCGAGAACTGCGTCGCGCACCGTGCCACCCACGAGGTACAGCTCGTGCCCGGCTGCGGCGAACAAGGTACCGAGCGGAGTCAACACCGGAGCGAGTTCGCGCAGCGTCACAGCAGCTCCCGCCAGCAACCTCTCCCGGCGGGCATCGGTGTGCTCGGCGGAAACGGAGGACAGGGACTGATCGGCCACGGTGGAAGAGCCTACTTGCGCCGAGCCCAACGATTGTCCCGGCCTTCACCGCGCGGTGCGGCACGGTAGAAGAGTGCGCACAGGCAACTAGTATGGATTGGGTGTCTGCTGCCGAACGTGCGAACAGGAGCCGCCGCAACCCGCGGCGGCGTCAGGCACGCGCCGACACCGAAGCACCCAAGCTGAGGACCGTCCGCGAAACCTCGGCAGGGGGCCTGGTGGTCGACGGCCTCGACGGGCCGCCCGCCAAACGCTGCGCCGCCCTGATCGGCCGCACCGACCGTCGCGGACGCCTCCTCTGGTCCCTGCCCAAGGGACACATCGAGCAGGGCGAAACGGCCGAACAGACCGCCATGCGCGAGGTCGCCGAGGAAACCGGCATCCGCGGTACCGTCCTGGCCTCGCTGGGCAGCATCGACTACTGGTTCGTCACCGAGGGCCGACGCGTCCACAAGACCGTCCACCACTACCTGCTCCGATTCCTGGGCGGCGAACTCTCGGACGAGGACCTCGAAGTGACCGAGGTCGCGTGGGTTCCGCTGACCGAACTACCGTCCAGGCTCGCCTACGCCGACGAACGCAAACTCGCCGCCATCGCCACCCGCCTGATCGACGACATGAGCAGCGGCAACTCGGGCGCATCCATCCCCGGCGGGAAGTGATCGTGCGGGCCCGGAAGGTCGCTGCCGCCGCATTGACCACGTTCGTTCTCGCGGTGGCACCGTCGGTCGGCACCGCGGCACTGATTTCGGCACAACTTCCCGACGCCGGAGCTCAACCCGACTCCTCCGTCGGCGATACGAGCGGTACCACCAGCGCCGTTCCGGACACCCCGATGACGCAGGACGGCAACCCCTTCCTGACGCTGAGTATCGAAACCGTCGCCCCCTCCACCGTCACCACCAGCAGCGATCCGTTCGTCACGGTGCGCGCCACCGTGAAGAACACCGGGGACCGCCGCGTCGACGACGTCAGTGTCCGGATGCAGGCCGCGGACGCCGTCGACACCACGGCCGGACTGCGGACCTCGCTGACCCTCGACCAGGACCGATTCGAGCGCGTCGGCGATTTCGTCACCGTGGCCGAGTCGCTGGAGAAGGACGAGAGCCGCCAGTTCGACATGTCGATGCAGCTGCGCAGCACCACCGAACCCTCCTTGGGAATCGAGGCCCCTGGCGTCTATCCGCTTCTGCTCAACGTCAACGGCACTCCCGAATACGGCGGAACCGCACGACTCGACGACGCCCGCTTTCTGCTCCCGGTCGTCGGACTGCCCCGCAACCCCGGTGAGATGGACCCCACCGCTCCCGACGCGATGCCACTGCCTCCCAACACCCGCAACCCCGTCGCCATGACGGTTCTGTGGCCGCTGGCCGACATTCCGCGACTCGCTGCCGGGATACCCGGTTCGGTCGACGAGCGCGTTCGGCTGATCGACGACGAACTCGCCGGCGAGCTGGCCACCGGTGGCCGACTCGACACCCTCCTCAAGGCGGTCGAGTTCGCGACACAACCCGGCCTCGATCCCGACGGCCGACTGGCGTCGAGCCTGTGTATCGGCCTCGACCCCGACCTGCTCGTCACCGTCTCGAACATGACCCGCGGTTACCTCGTCGTCGACAACCCGGCCGATCCTGCCGGCACGACCCGCGAGGGCACCGGAAGCGCAGCCGCAGCTCAGTGGCTGTCCCGACTGGAAACGATCGCATCGAGCACCTGCGTGACGGCAATGCCGTTCGCCCAGACCGATCTGGGGGCGGTGGCCGACATCGGCGATCCCACGCTGCTCAGCAGTGCCGTCAGCGCCCCGGCCGACATCGTCGACGGCATCCTCGGCATCACCTCGACACGCGGCTTCACCTGGAGCACCACCGGTGGGGTCGACGCGAACACCGCCGACGCCCTGCGTGCGGCGGGCACCGGAACCGTCCTGGTCGCCGACAACAGCATCAGCCCGCCGACTTCGGCACCGACCTCCCTGCTGGCGACGACCGACAGTGCATCGACCGGAACCGAGCAGACCCAACCGCTGGCCGCCACCCACTACGACGCCGCCACCGCAGCGGCATTGGCCGGGGTCGGAGCCTCGCCGTCCACGCCTGCCCTCACTCCCTCCGAGCAACGCTTCGACCTCGCCACGGACTCGCGCACCGCACGCCTGCAGGACGCGCTCGGAGCCGTCAACTTCCACGCCCTCGTCGGTGCCGATCGGCCCGGACGCACCGTCACCGTCGCGCCCCCGCAGTACTGGACCGCGGGCGGAGACGAACCGTCGGCGATTCTGTCGACGGTGTCCTCGCTGCTGCGGTCCGGACTGGCGACGCCGCGGCCTCTGGCCGAGTTGCTCACCGAGCCCACGACCGGAACTCCGGTGACCGGCATCGACGCGGCCACCGAACTCGATGCCGGCACCATCGACCTGGTGCGATCGCAGAGCGCCCGAGTCGACACCCTGATGCAATCGCTCGTCGAGGATCCGCAGTCGGCGCTGACTCCACGCCTGTACACCGCTCCGCTGCGCGAGGACATGCTCCGCGCGCTGTCGACGGCAGGTCGCGCGAGCGCCGCCAGCGAACGAACCGGCACCATGGCGCGCGACCGACTCGCGGCAATCCGCATCGGACTGGACACCATCTACGGATCGGTGACCGTGCTGGCCCCCGGCGGCGTCTACACCCTCGCCTCGGAACAGAGCCCGCTGCTGCTCGTCGCCCGCAACGACCTCCCCGTCCCGGTCAACGTGCTGCTCCAGGTCGACGCACCACCGGAGATGACGATCAGTGACGTCGGCGTCACCCAACTTCCGGCCCGGGGATCACGGACCATCACCGTCCCGGCCGAGGTCGACGACACGCGCAACCTGTCCGTCGACTTCTCCGTCACCACACTCGACGGCTCCCGGCTCGGCGAAGTGTCTACGGTGTCCGTGCGATCGAACGCATACGGCCAGGCACTGGCGATAATTACCGCCTGCGCCGGAGCTCTCCTACTGTTACTTGCAGGTCGACGCCTCTGGCATCGATTCAGAGGTCAACCAGACCCGGCCGACGAAGGGTACGAGAGACCATGACTGGCAACGTCCCGTACGACGGCGACCTGCCGCGGTCACGCCTGCCCGCGTCGCAGGTGTTCCGACGAACGACGCCACCGCAGTCCGCGCCCTGGGAACGGCAGGCGCGGCCGGAGCTGCGCTCGTACCCGGCACCGCCGCCGCTCGACGGGCAGCCCGCCGCCGACGACACCGTCACCCAACTCATCCCGCGCTTCCGCGAGGAGGATTACCCGCAGGCACCCTCCGGAACGGTCCCGCCGACAGAGCTTCCGCCGAAGGGGTCCGACTCGGCACCGCAACCCGAGCCGAAACCGCAGAAGTCACTGCTGGCTGCGTCGGGTTCGATCGCGGTGGCGACCCTGGTCAGCCGCATCACCGGATTCGCCAAGCAGGTCGCCATGACGGCCACCCTCGGCCCAGCGCTGGCCAGTGCGTTCACCGTCTCGACGATCCTGCCGAACATGATCTCCGAGCTGGTCCTCGGTGCGGTGCTCGGAGCGATCGTCGTTCCGGTGTTGGTCCGCGCCGAGCAGGAGGACGCCGACGGCGGGCGAGCATTCGTTCGACGGCTGTTCACCATCGCGGTGGCGCTGCTCGGAACCGTGGCGCTGGCCGCAACGATCGCGGCCCCGCTGCTGGCGCGGCTGATGCTCGACGGCGATCCGAAGGTCAACGAAGACCTGACCATCGCGTTCACCTACCTGGTGTTGCCCGCGCTGATGTTCTACGGATTGTCCGGCCTGCTCACGGCGGTGCTCAACACCCGGCAGAACTTCAAGCCCGGGGCCTGGGCACCGGTGTACAACAACCTGATCGTGCTCGGCGTCTTCGCGCTGTACTTCTTCATGCCGGGCGAGATCAGCGTGAACCCGGTCGAGATGGGCAACCCCAAACTCCTCGTTCTCGGCCTCGGAGTCACTGCCGGTGTCATCACCCAGGTCGTCGCGCTGATCCCGGCACTGCGCCGTGAACGCATCGACCTGCGCCCGCTCTGGGGATTCGACGAGCGCCTGAAGAAGTTCGGCGCGATGGCCGCCGCGATCGTGCTCTACGTCGTCATCAGCCAGATCGGGCTGATCGTGGCCACCAGGATCGCGTCGGGCACCGACGACGCGAGCAACGTGATCTACTCGCAGGCCTGGATCGTCCTGCAGCTGCCTTACGGCATCCTCGGCGTGACGGTTCTGACGGCCATCATGCCCAGACTCAGCCGCAACGCCGCCAACGGTGACACCCCGTCCGTCGTCGACGACCTCTCGGTCGCCACCCGCCTGACGATGGTCGCGCTGGTGCCCATCGTGGTGTTCCTGACCTTCGCGGGCCCGTGGGTGGGCGAGGCGCTGTACGGCTTCGGCCGGTTCGCCGATGTCGCACCCCGACTCGGCGAGGCCGTGAGCTGGTCGGCGTTCTCCCTCATCCCGTACGCCCTCGTCCTGATCCATCTCCGCGTGTTCTACGCCCGCGAGAAGGCCTGGACGCCGACGTGGATCATCCTCGGCATCACCGCCGTCAAGATCGGACTGTCTCTGCTCGCCCCGATCGTCGCGTCCGACCCGGATCAGGTGGTGCTGCTCCTCGGCGCAGCGACCGGCCTCGGGTACACGGTCGGCGCGATCATCGGCGGATACCTGCTACACAAGAGCCTGGGCCGCCTGCGGATGGCCAACGTCGGCAAGACGGTCTGGCTGGTCCTCATCGCCTCACTGGCCGGCGGTGCGGCCATGCTCGCGATCGACCGGATCCTGGGTCTCGACGCCATGACGAACGGCTGGATCGGCAACTTCGTCCGCGTCGCGATCGACGCCGTCATCATGCTCGGCATCACCTTCTCGATACTCTGGTTCGGCAAGATTCCCGAAGTCCTGGCAGTCACCGTGGCCCTGAGCCGCGTCGTTCGGAAATTCCGCGGCACAACCGCTCGGACGGACACCGATCCGGCCGCCGCAGAAACCGGCGTGATTCCGGTTATTCGAACCGAGCCCACATGGGACACTGCGCGGGATCGGCTCCCGTACCCTGGTCATCGGCACCCGGGGGCAGAAGCCAACGCAGGTCGACCTTTTGCAGGACAACACGGGGCATATTCGCCTGAAGGAGTGACAGTGACCGACGACGAAGTTGCTGGGGGGCCGGCACAATCTCCAGCAAGCGAAGCCGACCGAACGAGCGGCGGCGGCGTCGAGGTCGACACCCAGGACCGCACCGAACCCGTGAAGGCCGACGCTGCCTCGCCATCGAAGAGTGCGAAGCCCGCCGAGACACCGAAGCCGGCCGAGCCGAAGGCTGCACCCGAAGCGAAGAAGTCGGCCGCAGCTCCCGAGCCGGACGCAGAGAAGGCAGCCGACAAGCCTGCCCCGAAGCCGGCCGACAAGACGGTCTCCATCTCCAAGGCCGCTCTCGCGGCCCGTCCGACCGACAAGACCATCTCCATCTCGAAGGCCGATCTCCCGGTCGAAGCCGACAGCGACAAGAAGGCCACACGGGAGTCGAAGCCTGCGGCCGACGCTGATTCCACGACGGATGCGGATTCCGAGAAGACCGAAGCGGCACCGGCCACACCCGACGCCTCCGACTCGAACAGCACCGACGAGGGTGCCACTGCAGCAGCCCCGGCGAGCGCTCCCGAGCGCACGCTCCGCGGCCCGACGCTCATTCCCGGTGCCTCCGTTGCCGGTGGCCGCTACCGACTGCTGGCACCCCACGGCGGAGCACGTGGACTCAAGTTCTGGCAGGCACACGACGTCAAGCTCGATCGCGAGGTCGCCTTGACGTTCGTCGACGCCGATCAGCAATCGACCGCCTCGACCGACGACCGCACGCAGGGACCGCAAGCGATTCTCTCGCGCACGCTGCGTCTGGGTCGGATCAATTCGCCCGGCCTCGCCCGCGTGCTCGACGTGGTACGCGGCAGCTCCGGCGGCATCGTCGTTGCGGAGTGGACTCCCGGCCGCTCACTGCGTGAGATGGCCGACACCGTGCCCTCACCGACCGGCGCTGCGCGTGCGATCAAGGTCCTCGCCGCAGCGGCCGAGGCAGCGCACCGCAGCGGAGGCGCCCTGTCGATCGACCACCCCGATCGGGTGCGTATCAGCTCGAGCGGCAACGCCGTCCTCGCATTCCCCGCGACACTGGCCGACGCCGACCCGAGTTCGGACGTCCGCGGACTCGGCGCGATGCTCTACGCCCTGATCACCGCCAAATGGCCGCTGTCCGACACCACCGGCGATGCCGTCGTGTCCGGTGATGCAGCTCCGGCACGCAGCGTCGGTGGCATGCGTCCGGCCGACCGTGACGACAAGGGTGCCCCGCTCGAGCCGAGGCAGGTTCGTCCGGACGTTCCGTTCGAGATCTCCGCCGTCGCCGTGCGGGCATTGGAACAGAACAGCGGCATCAGGACCGCTGCCACCGTGCAGCACGTTCTCGATCAAGCAGCAGTGGTCAACGACAAGACGGATCTGATGCCGGCGCTGCGACTGGGCCAACGAGCGCCAGGTGCCAGTGGGCACTCGCTCGCCGATCCCGAGGAGATCGCTGCCGAGAAGGCCAAGTCGATGCGCACCAACATCGCCATCGCGGTACTCGGTGCCCTGACGGTGGTGGTTCTCGCATTCGCCGGCTTCTGGCTGTTCACCTCGATTGCCGGCAACGACACCGACACTCCGCTCGACACCCAGGACTTCGGTCTCACCACTCCTGCCACGGCACCACCGGCGGGCGATGCGGCCGCTGCGCCGCCGGCCGAGACCGGTGGACCCGTGGCGATGGAGGACGTCAGCGTGTTCTCACCTCAGGGTTCCGCCGACAACCCCAGCACCGCGTCCAACGCGATCGACAACGACCCCACCACAGCGTGGACGACCGACTCGTACTTCCAGCAGTTCCCGGCCCTCAAGAACGGCGTCGGGCTGCTCGTGTCCATTCCGTCCTCGACGCTGCAGAACGCGTGGATCGAGTCGACATCTCCCGGAACTGTCGTCGAGATCCGGTCGGCCCCGAACGGCTCGCCCAGTCTCAGCGACACCACGCTCCTCGGTGAAGCCACACTGCAGAACGGCCGCACCGACATCGCCCTGAGCGACGCGGAGCCGACCGGGAACGTGCTCGTCTGGATCACCCGACTCGGCGAGCAGGGCGGCCGCATCGCCACCTCGATCTCCGGGATCGGTTTCGACTCCTAAATCGGGCTTTCGGTAGCCGATACCGACTTGTTTCGTACTTCGCGGTCTCGATGGCTTAGGCTCCCCCCAATGCGTTAACACGGGGGGAGCCGTTTTCGTATGACCGAACGTTTCGATTCGGCGCCAGGGGAGCGCACGGATGCGGAGCTTCTTGCTGCCCATGCGGCCGGGGAGCCGAATGCCTTCGCCACGCTGATCTACCGACATCACGAACATCTGTGGCTGACGGCTCGACGCACCAGCTACACGCCCGAGGACGCCTCCGATGCTCTGCAGGAGGCACTGCTCTCCGCTCACCGCACGGCCGGGTCGTTTCGCGCCGACGCCGCGGTGCGAAGTTGGTTACACAAGATCGTCGTCAATGCCTGCCTGGACCGCATCCGAAGAAACAGGGCTCGGCCGTCGGTTCCGTTGAGCGAGAACGAAAGTCACGAGCCCGTTTCGCCCAGGGACCGGATCTCCGAGACGGAGACGAGCATTCTCGTTCGACAGGCTCTGATGACGTTGCCGCCCGACCAACGCGCAGCCGTCGTCATCGTGGACATGGAGGGCTATTCGGTGGCCGACGCTGCCGTGTTGCTCGGTGTTCCCACCGGTACCGTCAAGAGTCGATGCGCCCGCGGCCGGCTCAAACTCTCGACACAGCTCGCGTATCTGAAAGATGCAGGGAACCGAATCTGACCCTCTCGCGTCTATACCGTGTGAGAGGGAAAGCAGATTCGGCGGAGGGAGGCAGGAACGTGTCGTCGAGCACCGACGCTCCACAAGCCCCGTTCTCGCCGGAACTGCTCGCCGATCTGCATGCGGATGCACTTCCCGAGGACGTCAGCAGACGACTGTGGCCACTGGTTCGTCTCGACGAGGATTCGATGCGGATCCTCGCCGGTCTCGACGCCGTCTCGGCTCGACTCCACGAGATGGGCGAGGACCCCACCGGAACGTTGTCGATCCCGCCCGAGGTCGCCCGGCAGATCGACCGCACTGTCCAGACGGTCGAGCGATCGGCATCCGCGCCGGAGGTCGTCGTTCCGCTCCGTCCCCGAGGACGACGTGTCGTCCTCGGAACTGCCGCTGCCGCAGCACTTCTGGTGGCCGGGTCGGTTGCCGTCGTGGCACTGTTGTACACCCCGAACGAACCCGAATCGATCGCCGCCGACCCGTCGCAGCCTCCGGATTCGTCTCTGGTGCTCGATTCCGCCGACCTCGATTCCGGTTTCGCCTTCAGCATCATCGGCAAGCGCGATCCCGGAGCGCTCGCCGATCCGGCCGATCTTGCTGCCTGCCTTCGGTCCAACGATGTGGATCCGGCCACCACCGTTCTCGGCTCGAGTCGAGTGCGCGTCGACGGCCGAGACGGAACCCTGCTCGTCCTCGCCGGAGCACAGCCCTCACAGTTCATCGCCCTCGCGGTGGGCAACGACTGCGGCACCGCCAACCCCGACGTGCTCACGCGTCGCGATATCGGCTGACGGATCTCTCACCGGGGAACAACTGCCTCTAGGGTGGTGTTGACCAGATGTACGTCGAGAGCCGTGTGCGCTGAGCACTCGCTTGTCGACGACACGTACACGCCGCACAAGATCGGAAGGTCTGCATTGAGTACCCCCAAGGTTCACGATCTCATCATCGTCGGCTCGGGACCGGCCGGTTACACCGCCGGCGTCTACGCCGCACGCGCGGAACTGGAACCGATCCTGTTCGAGGGAACGCAGTTCGGTGGTGCGCTGATGACCACGACCGAGGTCGAGAATTTCCCCGGGTTCCGCGAGGGCATCATGGGCCCCGATCTGATGGAACAGATGCGCGAGCAAGCGCAGCGATTCGGTGCCGACATCCGAACCGAGGATGTCGAGGAGCTCGACCTGACCGGCCCGATCAAGACCGTCTCTGCCGGCGGCGAGACCTACCGGGCTCGCGCGATCATCCTCGCGATGGGCGCAGCAGCTCGCTACCTGTCCATCCCCGGCGAGGAGAAGCTGCTCGGACGCGGTGTCAGCGCCTGCGCCACCTGTGACGGCTTCTTCTTCCGCGATCAGGACATCGCCGTCATCGGTGGTGGCGACTCGGCCATGGAGGAAGCGACCTTCCTCACCCGCTTCGCACGCAGTGTCACCATCGTGCACCGCCGCAGCGAGTTCCGGGCGTCGCGCATCATGCTCGAGCGCGCCAAGAACAACGACAAGATCCGCTTCCTGACCGACACCAAGGTGCTCGAGGTCCTCGGCGACACGAGCGTGACCGGACTGTCGCTCGAACACGCCGATACCGGCGAGAAGACCACCCTGGACGTGACCGGAATGTTCGTGGCGATCGGTCACGATCCCCGCAACGAATTGGTCAAGGGCCAGGTCGAGCTCGACGACGCCGGCTACGTCAAGGTCGCGTCGCCCACTTCGGCCACGTCCGTCGAAGGCGTGTTCGCTGCCGGAGACCTCGTCGATCACGTGTACCAGCAGGCCATCACCGCTGCGGGTACGGGCTGCACCGCGTCGATCGACGCCGAGCGTTGGTTGGCCGAGCAGGGCGATATCACCACCAACACACTCGAACACGCCGACCAACCGGTCGACGCCGTCAACGCCTGACAGGCACCGAGCTTCCAATATCGAGGAGATAGATATGTCCGACGACAAGAGCACTGTCACCATCACCGACGCATCGTTCGTCGACGATGTTCTGACCAGTGAGAAGCCCGTCCTGGTCGACTTCTGGGCCACCTGGTGCGGCCCGTGCAAGATGGTCGCCCCGGTTCTCGAGGAGATCGCGGCCGAGCACAAGGACAAGCTCACCATCGCCAAGCTCGACATCGATGCCAACCCGCAGGCCGCCCGCGACTTCAAGGTCATGTCGATTCCGACGCTGATCCTCTTCCAGGGCGGCAAGCCGGTCAAGCAAATTGTCGGCGCAAAGGGCAAGGCCGCGCTGCTCAAGGACCTCGAAGGCGTTATCTGACTCACCCGCACACCGTGTGGATTGCAGCGGAAGCCAGTCTTTCTGCGACAATCATCTGATGTGCCGATGCTTCGGCATCGGCACATCGGCCGCGAGGTGCGAGTGCCGTCGGAACGATCGAGAGGCTTTGTCGAGGATGCAGGAACTCAGTCACGGCGATTCCGGACCCGCCGTCGCCGAGGTCCGCGGCACCCTGTCGGCACTCGGCTTTCTCCACGAAGCAGTCGTTCCCCCAGGTCCGATGGCCGACGGCCACTGGACCGCTCCCGGATCCGTGTTCGACGGTGCCCTCGGAGGTGCCGTGCGCGCCTTCCAACAACACCGCGGCCTGCTGGTCGACGGCGTGGTGGGCCCGGCCACGTATCGCGCGTTGAAAGAGGCGTCGTATCGCCTCGGCGCTCGAACCCTCATCTATCAGCTGTCCGCTCCGCTGTACGGCGACGACGTCGCCTCGTTGCAAACGAGACTTCAGGATCTCGGCTTCTACAGCGAACGCGTCGACGGCTTCTTCGGTCCGCACACACACGAGGGTCTGTCCTCGTTCCAGCGCGAGATCGGGCTGTCCCCCGACGGCATCTGTGGGCCTGCGACTCTGCGCTCTCTGGACCTTCTCGGAACTCGTGTCACCGGTGGATCCCCTCACGCCATGAGCGAGGAAGAACTCGTTCGTAAGTCCGGCCCGCAGTTGACCGGCAAGCGCATCGTCATCGACCCCGATCTCGGCGGAGCAGACACCGGACACATCGTCGACGGAGCGTTCGGCCGAGTCTCCGAATCGGAGATTCTGTGGGATCTGGCCAGTCGGCTCGAGGGCCGCATGGCCGCGACCGGCATGGAGACGTTCCTCTCCCGTGCGCGCGGAACCAATCCTTCGGTTGCCGACCGCGCCGAGACCGCAAATGCCTGGGGTGCCGATCTGATGATCTCGTTGCGCTGCGCATCGAGCACCAGCCCCATGGCCAACGGTGTCGCAAGCTTCCACTTCGGTAACTCGCACGGATCCACCTCGATGATCGGCCAGGTACTGACCAGCTACGTGCAGCGTGAAATCGTCGCTCGCACACCGCTTCTGGACTGCCGTAGCCACGGCCGCACGTGGGATCTGTTGCGTCTGACCAACATGCCGACCATCCAGATCGACCTCGGCTACCTCACCAACGAATCCGATGTCGAAGTGCTCAGCGACCCGAAGTTTCGCGACATCATCGCCGAAGCAATTCTGATCGCCGTCAAACGCCTGTATCTACTCGGGCAGGACGATCAGCCGACCGGAACGTTCACCTTCGCGGAGTTGCTCGCCGAAGAACTCGCAGCCTCCGATCGCCCCTGACCGACCGCGCACGAACGTGTCGATCGGTCAGTACTCAGCGCGCCCCGACGGTCGACTTCTGCTCGATGTCGACGACGGAGATACTCGCCGCGATCAGTAGCTGCTCTAGTGCGGATTCGACGTCCTGCTTCCACCCGTGATCACGATCGAGCTCGAGCCGTAGTCTCGGGAATCTGTGGTGGGGAGCGATGACCTCGAACCCGACCTTCTCGAGGAAATCCGCTTCGATCATGCACGTCGATGCCGAACACGTCAGTTGTGCGGTGGCGTTGGGAACCACCGGCGCAGCATCGTCGGCGTTGCGTCGAATGCCGAACGCTTCCAGAGCGCGAACGCCACGATTGACCAGATCACCCACGACCGCCTGGATCAGCGTCGCCGAATGCAGATCCGCATCGTCGGGCGAATCGATGCGGAGTTGCGTCAGTAGGACCGCATCGTGGCTCACGGGCGAAGTCGGGAACGTCGCCGCGCGTGGAACTGCTCGGGGTGGGCAGTAGAGCGCGCAGCCGATCGTCCTGCCATCGATGGACAGCAACTGCCCACACGATCCCCACTCGAGCATGATGGTCGACAGCCATACTTCGTTCTCGAATTCGAGATCGACCGACGAACTCTCCGACGCGGGATCGAGTACCCAGAAGCTGCACCGCCGCGAATGCGTCGGCAAGTGCTCGAACGAACCGAGCGTCACTCCGGTCACCATCGCCGACACCGCTTACCTCAGCCTTCGTGCACTCGTTCAACGCGAGAATTCTCCGTCGGAGTCGATCCGCTCCTCGACAAGGATGTCACATGAGTTGTTCCGCAGGCGTCACCCCCGCCATTCCATCGTCGAACCCGTCGAGCGGAGCGAATCATTCAAATGCGTTGTATGACAATATCTTTCGACCCTTTTGCGAACATTCGTGACCGCCTCCGACCGAGCTACGTCACAGTGACGTTTCGACCGCGTATGACTGGTCCTGAAAATTCGCGACTACTTTTTCTTCTGTGCTTCCATCATCTCGACGATCCTCTGAAGGTCATCGACCGAGCCGAATTCGACCACGATCTTGCCTTTCCGCTTGCCGAGGCTGACCGTCACTCGCGTATCGAACGAATCCGAGAGGCGATCGGCGACGTCCTGGAGGCCCGGCATCTGAATCGGCTTGCGACGGGGTGCCGGATCCGGGCTCTTTCCGTCCTCCCGATTGGCGAGGGTGACGGCCTCTTCGGTCGCGCGAACGGAGAGACCTTCGGCGACGATTCGCGCCGCCAGCGACTCCTGCGCATCCGACCCAGCGTCGAGCGACAGCAAGGCGCGGGCGTGTCCGGCCGACAGAACTCCGGCCGCCACTCGTCGCTGCACGGGAATCGGCAGCTTCAACAGACGAATCATGTTGGTGACGACCGGCCGTGATCGACCGATTTTCGCAGCCAGTTCCTCGTGCGTGACGTCGAATTCCTCGAGCAACTGTTGGTACGCGGCCGCTTCTTCGAGCGGATTGAGCTGTACCCGGTGGATGTTCTCGAGCAATGCATCCCGCAACATCGCATCGTCGGCGGTCTCCCGAACGATCGCGGGGATCGACTCGAGGCCGGCTTCCTGGCTTGCACGCCACCGACGCTCGCCCATGACGAGCTGATATTTTGCGTCACCGGCACCAGCGGAACCCGATACGAGGCGGACCACGATGGGCTGCATGAGTCCGAATTCACGGATCGAGTGAACCAGTTCGGCCAACGATTCGTCGTCGAAGACGTGCCTCGGTTGCTTCGGGTTGGCTTCGATTCGGTCCGGTGCGATCTCGCGATAGACGGCACCGACGGGGGAGAGGTCGTCTCCGCTCAGCACCGGTGGTGTCGGAGTGGGCGCCGTGGCTGTCTCGGTGAGATCGTCGGCGGGTGCGGTTCGCTTCGGCTTGGTGGACGTATCGGGACGGTCCTTGGCGTTGCGATCCGCGCCGATGATCACGTCTGCCGCGGCGTTACCGAGGCGTGGTCCGGCGTCAGGTCCGGTGGGGATCAGTGAGGCCAGGCCGCGACCCAGACCACCCTTACGTGTCGAACTCATCTGGTTACTTCTTTCGTGCTTCGTCGATGCCGGCCGATCGGGCAGCGAGCTCTCGTCCGGCGTCCAGGTAGCTCATCGCACCTCGCGAACCGGGGTCGTAATCCAACACCGTCATGCCGTACCCGGGAGCCTCGGATACCTTCACGCTGCGGGGGATGACGGCGCGCAAGACGGCGTCCCCGAAATGCTTGCGTACTTCTTCTGCTACCTGGTCCGCCAACTTGGTGCGGCCGTCGTACATCGTCAGGATGACGGTCGAGACGTGCAGTTCGGGATTCAGATGAGACTGCACCAGCTCGATGTTGCGGAGGAGCTGACCCACGCCTTCGAGCGCGTAGTACTCGCACTGGATGGGAATCAGTACCTCGGTCGCGGCCACGAGTGCGTTGACAGTCAGCAGACCGAGCGACGGCGGGCAGTCGATCAGGATGAAGTCCGCGTCGATGCCGGCGAGCTCCTCCACGGACAGCGCCGTCTTGAGGCGCCCTTCGCGAGCGACCATCGACACCAACTCGATCTCGGCTCCGGCGAGGTCGATGGTTGCCGGGATGCAGAACAACCGGTCGCTGTGCGGACTCTTCTGCACGGCGTCCTTGGCGCTCACCTCACCGATGAGGACCTCGTAGCTCGACGGCACACCCGAGTGGTGCTCGACGCCCAACGCGGTGCTGGCGTTGCCCTGAGGGTCCAGATCGACCACGAGAACCGTCAGGCCTTGGAGCGCGAGCGCGGCAGCCAGGTTCACGGCGGTCGTCGTCTTCCCGACGCCACCCTTCTGGTTGGCAATGGTCAGCATGCGTCGCTTCGCCGGCTTCGGCAGCGACACCGATCCGGGATGCAGAACCTGGCTGGCTCGATGTGCCGCGGCACCGATGGGGGTGTCGTTCGGTGAGATCGCGTTGGTGTACTCGAACCCTGAGCCGGCCGTCACCCCCGACTTGTTCTCCGAGTTGCTCGAGGCGTTCTTCTTGGGCGCTGTTTCACGTGAAACAGCGGGATCGGACCCACCCGACATATGTGCTCCTTAGTGCGGAACTGACTGTGTTCAATACGATCGATCGGGTCGAGCGCGCGGCGTGTGAGCCCGCAATCGACTTCAGTGACGACTCAGTCTCCGCGGCTCACGCACCGCTCTGACGACAATGGTGGGAGTGGGCAACAGCCCCACTCCGCACTCCACTACCTCCAGCTTGCCAGCACCCATCCGAGCGAGGGAAGCCCGGTCACGTTCGATCTCTTCAGCGGCGCTCGAACCCTTCAGAGCCAGCATTCGACCGTGCTCGTGAACGAGAGGCAGCGACCACTTTGCAAGCTTTTCCAAAGGTGCCACCGCCCTCGACGTCACCACGTCGGCGCCGCCGGCTTCCTTCTTGACGCCGGGCTGCTCCGCGCGGCCGCGCACGACCAAGATGTTCAGATCGTGTTCCTCGATGAACTCGGCGAGATACACGGTCCGCCGGAGGAGGGGCTCGACGAGTGTCACGCGCAGATCGGGTCGCGCGATCGCCAGCGGGATCCCGGGCAAGCCCGCGCCGCTGCCGATGTCCACGACGGTCTCGCCTTCATCGATGAGCTCACCGATCGCCGCACAGTTGAGGATGTGTCGCTCCCAGAGCCGTGGAACTTCACGCGGTCCGATGAGTCCTCGTTCGACGCCTGCCGTTGCCAACGAGTCGTGATACCTCCGTGCCAACTCGAGCCGGTCACCGAAGATCTGCTCTGCCACGGCCATCACTTGGTTGCTGTCCGAGCCTTCTTGTTCCACGTGAAACATCTTCCCGTGCCCGAGCGCGGAACGCCAAACGACATCGCTGTAACTCGGCGGATTGCGACTTTCGCACCGGAATTGGCGACACCACGGGCGCCGTGCGGGCTCCCTTCGGACCGAGCCGTAGCAAGTCACGATTGGCGAGCCAGCCGGTTTTCGGCCAGGTCCGTCCGAGCAAACCGATCCGCCCGTGCGCTCGAATCAATGATCTCCAGCCCCAATCAGAATCAGGCCGACCTATCCATCCCCGACGGACTCGGTCCTGTCGACGAATCGAGGTCCACCGGCCCCACATCATGTTTCACGTGAAACTTCACCTCCCATCGATGGCACTCAATCGCCTACCGCGCACCGACTCGATAGGGCACACGTTCGTCGACTGAGCAACAAGTCGATGGGAGAAGAGCCGACGCAATCGATCGGTTCGTCCGCACCTGGCAGCAGCCTCCAGAATCCAACCGAATGGGCCCGGTGCGATCCACACCAACGTCGCCGTACCGATACCGCGGGACGGGTCCATCCCGTCGGCGAACGATCACAGTCGGTGGCGCTACGCCTTGATGACGCGGATCCTCGAGAACGAGGTTTCACGTGAAACCGACCCACCGTTGCTCAGCCCCGCGTCAAACGTCATCGCAGAACGATCGCGGGTAGCCGATGCACACCGCAGACATTCTCGGCCGCAATGGCGTCTCGGAGATCCTCGATCTCGCGGCCGGGCACGGACGGGGGAGAGTCCACAGTTTCGATCTCGATCACATCGCGATCGCCTCGAGCACCCAGCCGCTGCACCCGAACTCCAGACGCACCCACACTGCATGTGGATCAGCCGGATGGGTCAGCAGTCGTACACAGTCGATCGCTGGACGAGTGCTCCCGTGCAACTGTCTCGAGCACATCGTCGGCCCTCGCTCATGTCCCCGAATCGAGCCCGCGGAGATGTCGACGGGCACCCTCTCGAAGATCGACAACGCCGCGAGTATCGCCTCATCGTCGGCTTCGCGGTACGGGCACTTCGTATCGCGCTGGAGTTCCCGCCGCGGCTACAGCAGTCGAACGATTCTCTCGACCTTCACAACGATCGATGCGCGACTGTCCAAGGTGAGTCGCATCGTCGTCGGAAGGATCGTCCATGAGCCCGGGCCCGCTGTTGTCTGTCTCCGAATCCCGGCAACGCCGATCTTTGCCGACATCGAATCCCACAGCGACGGCCGGATGTCCTGTCCCACGTATATGCCCTCGGCCGGATCGTCGGCACACACCCTGCGCGATCGATGCCCGTCGCTAATTTCTTCGCTGAGTGTCTCGAACTCAGTTTCACTGCTGCGCCGAACTCGATCCGGACACCCAACTGGCATCGGACTGTTTCACGTGAAACCGCCCCGGCTCCGGACCGTCTCGAATAGCAGTCGAAATGTCTCAACTTCATCAGAGAACGAACGTCACGACGGCCCAGTGTGCGCGGTGCCTAGAACCAGCGTCCGCGAGAACAGCACTGCGACGGACGCAACATGGTTGGACGATGACGACATCGATGTCGCACGTTTCACGTGAAACATTCCGCACAATGTGCGCTCGATACCGACGCGTCACACCGCCATAGTTGCCGTCACAGTGACGAAAGCGCACTGGATGCCTGGATCTGGTAATTCGGCGAGGAAATCGATCGAACCGGCAACATCGTCGTCTGCTCGGCGCACAAATTACATCGATGATATTTGCCAGGATGTGCGGCTACATCCGGATACGACGATGGCCCCCACCGAAGTGGGGGCCATCGACTGGGAGGCTCAGTTACGCCTTGACGACGACTACTCGTCGGGCCGGCTCGACGCCGGTGCTTTCGCTCGCGACGCCGTCGATCTTGGCGACCGCGTCGTGCACGATCTTTCGCTCGAACGGAGTCATCGGGGTCAGTTCTTCGCGTTCACCGGATTCGAGAACGCGCCGCGCTGCTTCGGCACCGAGGTTGCCGAGTTCCGTTCGCCGGTTGGCGCGCCAGCCGGCGACGTCGAGCATCAGCTTGCTGCGCTCACCCGTCGACTGCTGAACGGCGAGGCGAGTCAGCTCCTGCAGTGCATCGAGAACTTCGCCCTTGCGACCGACGAGCTTGGCGAGATCGTCGCCGCCGTCGATGCTGACGATCGCGCGATCACCCTCCACGTCGAGATCGATGTCGCCGTCGAAGTCCAGGACGTCCAGAAGTTGCTCGAGGTAGTCGCCGGCAATCTCGCCTTCCTCGACCAGATAATCTTCGTCGTCCTCGTCCTCGTCATCCTCGTCGGTCTTGTCCTCGACCACTCCCGAGTCATCGGATTCCTCGACCACAGGAGCCTGATCTGCCTCCGCGTCGACTGCACCCACCTGATCGGCCTCGACCACCACGTCACTCGCTCCATCCCCGGATACCGCGCCGGTTGTCCGTACTTCGTCGTTCTGTGCTTCTTCTACGTCCGCTGCCATGTTCGTCCTTCTCTCGACGTGTCGGTCAGCGCCGCTTGCGCTTGGTCGACTTGTTCCGGTTCGCCTGCGGTCTCGGTTTCGCCGGCGTTGTGGCACCGGTCGTCGAACCGGAACTGCCATCGGCGGTCTCCGCCACGGACGAATCGCTCGTCGGCGTCATCTTCGAGAGCTTGGGACGAGCACCTGGCTTCGGCTTGGTGGTCGATACCGGCTTCACACCGGGCTTGGGCGCGTTCTCGGAACGCTTCTCCACTGCGGCAGCGACCTTCGCGGCTTCTTCCTTGTCGATCTTTCCGAACACCAGGTGCTGCTGCGCGTAGGTCCAGGTGTTGTTGCTGACCCAGTACAGCAGGATCGCGACGGGCAGCAGGGCACCGAACACGAGAACACCGAGCGGGAAGACGTACAGCGCGAGCTTGTTCATGATCGCGGACTGCGGGTTCGCTGCGGCCGCCGCGCTCTGACGCGCGACCGATGCGCGCGAGTTCAGGTGCGTCATGATGGCCGCGATGATCATCAGCGGGATGGAGACTGCTGCGATGACCCAGGTGGACGGAATGGTCGCATCCGGTCCTACGGCGAATGCATTGAGCTGGTCCTGCGGCATCGTGATCCACGCCGAGATCGGTGCACCGAACAGGCGGGCGTCC
This sequence comes from Rhodococcus sp. 15-725-2-2b, assembly GCF_002259075.1. Classification (NCBI taxonomy): domain Bacteria; kingdom Bacillati; phylum Actinomycetota; class Actinomycetes; order Mycobacteriales; family Nocardiaceae; genus Rhodococcus; species Rhodococcus sp. 15-725-2-2b. Next base: position 577,329 of record NZ_NPFL01000006.1, read on the forward strand.
AGGAAGGACTGCACGTCCGCCACGTTGAACGCGTAGTTCGACAGCTCGCGGTTCTCCTCGGGAGTCAACCCGAGCTGACCGAAACCGGTACCGGTGCGGTTGAACGAGCGCAGTACGTGGAACAGGCCGATGAACACAGGCGCCTGCGCCAGCACCGGCAAGCAGCCCATCAGCGGATTGAAGCCGTGCTCCTTCTGGAGCTTCTGCATCTCGACGGCCATCTTCTGCTTGTCTTTGCCGTACTTCTTCTGCAGCGCTTTGATCTGCGGCTGTAGCTCCTGCATCTGCCGCGTGGTGCGAACCTGCTTGACGAAGGGCTTGTACAGAATCAGGCGGAGGGTGAAGACCAGGAAGACGACGGACAGTGCCCAGGCGAACCCATTGCTGGGATCCTGGAACACAAAGCCGAACACCTTGTGCCACACCCAGAGAATCCAGGCAACCGGGTAGTAAATGAAGTCGAGCACGGCTCTATGTACTCCTCTGTTCTTCCACTCGCACGAGATCGTGGTGTTCTTCGGTTTCGGTAGGTTCGGTGACGATCGCGCGCCACCTACCGGGTTCGGGTACCGGGTCCCACCCTCCAGAGTGCCAGGGAGCACATTTGAGGAGGCGGACGACTGCCAGCAACGAGCCCTTCGTCATTCCGTGCACCTGGAGTGCCTCGATGGCGTACTCGCTGCAGGTGGGGGAGAAGCGACAGGTGGGAGGTCTCATCGGGGACACGTATGTCCGGTACAACCCGATGACGTAGACGAGTGTTCGAGCAGGAATGGAACGAAGGTTGCCCATGAATGTCATGACGGCGGACCCTTCGGAGCTTCGAGAAGACCGAGCTTCTTCAATCCTGAACGCAGTTGAATCGATAGATCTGCCGAGGACGCGCGCGCGGCTCCGGGCAGTGCACGGATCACCACGTCGGTGGTCTCGGGGAGCTCACCGATGACGTCGGTACAGATATGCCGAAGCCGGCGCGCAACTCGATGACGAGTTACGGCCGGCCCGACTGCCTTGCTGACGATCAATCCGAATCGTGGCCCGCGAACGGTCGATGCGATGTCCTGTTCGTCACGCACGACGGCGTGAACCACAAGATCCGATCTACCCATTCGGCGTCCTCGACGCACCGCTACGGAGAAATCACGTGCTCGGTGTAGTCGATTCGGCTCAGGAAGCATCCCGAGCTCCAAGCTTCGGACGAACAGATATCAGGCTGTGAGTTCTTTACGGCCCTTGCCGCGACGTGCGGAAACGATTGCACGACCCGCACGGGTACGCATACGAAGACGGAAGCCATGAACGCGCGCGCGGCGGCGATTGTTCGGCTGGAACGTCCGCTTGCCCTTGGCCACGGTCAACACTCCTCGAGATTCGACGACGCCGATCTGTCGGCGCCTGCTGTAAAGGTTCTCAGCGAGTTCGGATGAAGTCGCTAGCCTCCCGAGCGAGAAATCCGAGTGAAGACAGACTGTGAGCAGCCAGCAAGCATCGGCCACCTCGCTATTGGGTGACTGTTCGAGAGTACTGATCGAGTCACTGCCGGTCAAACTCGCTCTCGAGCGCACCGTGCCGTCGTTCATGCACAGGCAGTGACGGTCCGGGGCCACCGATGGTGCGACGGTGCTCGACATCGTCGCCGAACGAGCAGGCTCTGCGACACAATTCGTCCGATCGCACGACACACAGTCGGCATCGATGCAGGTCAGACTGTCGCAAGCGCCATACCACGAACCGAAACGCGTTCTGGGGTCACATCGTTGTCGTTTATCCACACCTGTGGATAATTGTGTGGAAACACAGTTCAGGTGGCATATTCGTACCTTGCGGGGTCCACCCACGGACCCTGGTCTCGGCCGCAGCGACGCACGAACGACGACGCTATCCGACGCTGTTGCTGCGCGGGTACGAAACGACGCACGAATTCACGCGTCGAACACCGCCCGAGACCAATGCTCGACGACGGAGGGCCCAACGTGAACGACGATCCGGATGCGCTCGCGCGCATCTGGCCCGAGGTGGTCGCGGAGCTCACATCCGACCGACACAGTGGGTCGCCGCTGACCAAAGGCCAGAAGGCCTGGCTCGCGCTGGTCAAACCGCTGACCTTGACGCAGGGGTTCGCACTGCTCGCAGTTCCGTCGACCTTCGCGCAGGAAGCGATCGAGCGAGATCTTCGCGAACCCATCCTGGGCGCCCTCGGGCGTCACCTGGGACAGGGTGTCGAGGGACTCGGTGTGCGTATCTCGGCTCCCGAGGACGAGAAGATCGAAGCCGAGCGATCCACGTACCCCGATGCAGTCAGTTCTCCTACCTACCGGCGCCGAATCCTGACCAGCAGAGACGACGAGCCGTCGGACTCCGAAACCGCCGACTACGAAGAGGTCGACGACGAACGCGAGGCCTTGGCCAGCGTCCAGAACTCCTGGCCGACGTATTTCACCAAGCCTCCCGACTCGACGCCACCGTCCTCGGGCGCCAACAGCCTCAACTCGAAGTACACCTTCGACACGTTCGTCATCGGTGCCTCCAATCGATTCGCACACGCAGCCGCGGTGGCCATCGCCGAGGCACCTGCTCGCGCCTACAACCCGCTGTTCGTCTGGGGGGCGTCGGGTCTGGGCAAGACGCATCTGCTGCACGCGGCCGGCCACTACGCGCAGCGGCTGTTCCCGGGCATGCGCGTCAAGTACGTCTCGACCGAGGAATTCACCAACGACTTCATCAACAGTCTTCGTGACGACCGGAAGGTGGCGTTCAAGCGCCGCTACCGGGAGACCGACGTGCTGCTCGTCGACGACATCCAGTTCATCGAAGGCAAGGAAGGCATCCAGGAGGAGTTCTTCCACACCTTCAACACCTTGCACAACGCGAACAAACAGATCGTCGTCTCGTCCGACCGGCCACCGAAGCAACTGGCCACGCTCGAGGAGCGACTTCGTACCCGCTTCGAGTGGGGCCTGATCACCGATGTGCAGCCACCCGAGCTCGAAACGCGAATCGCAATTCTGAGCAAGAAGGCTCGGATGGATCGGCTCGATGTGCCGCACGACGTGCTCGAGCTCATCGCCAGCCGGATCGAACGCAACATTCGTGAGCTCGAAGGTGCCCTCATTCGAGTGACGGCCTTCGCATCGCTGAACGGACAGGCACTCGACCTCACCCTGGCCGAGGTGGTCCTGCGCGATCTCATCCCCGATTCGTCGAGTCTGGAGATCAACGCGGCCACGATCATGGCCGTGACCGCGGAGTACTTCAACACGTCCATCGAGGACCTGTGCGGTCCGGGTAAGGCCCGAGCACTGGCCATGGCCAGGCAGATCGCGATGTATCTCTGCCGTGAGCTCACCGATCTGTCGCTGCCCAAGATCGGCCAGACGTTCGGTCGCGACCACACGACGGTGATGTACGCGGACAAGAAGATCCGCAAGGAGATGACCGAGCGTCGCAAGGTCTACGACCAGGTTCAGGAGCTGACGGCGCGGATCAAGCAGCGCTCGAAGAGGTAGACGACCCGGCATGGACCGACTCGTCGGACGGCACCGAATCCCATCGCGGGTTCGGTGCCGTCGTGCTTTTCTCGTCGTTCGGCGGACCGATTCCCGACGCGGATTCGGTGATTTTTCGAGGCGTCGACCATTGATTCACACCTGTGGATAACCATGTGGACAACATCGAAGTTCTGGGGATGGAGTGTGGGCGCCTGTGCACCGATGTGATTCGTCCACAGGCAGCGGTTCGTCAACCACGAATTGGTCCCGAGTTCATCCCCACGACACCACGCTCGGCCACCAGCGGATCGAGTGGTCCGTGCACAGATTCCACAGGACCTATTAATACTTCTGTTTTCTCCTTGAAAGAACTTCTTTGAAAACAGGTGTTGGGGAACGATCCGTTCACAGGCCCCTCGGGGACACCCGAATCCCGAGTTCGGCGAGACCCTCGCGCTTCCGTCTCCGGTTCGGAGGGCATACGGTGTGCTTGCGCTGGATGTGCCACACTCGTCGTTGCATCGGTTCGAGCGGCAACCATCGTGGTTGCACCGCCGGATCGTGAAGACGAACGCCACCGAACGAGAGGAAATGCCGAGCGATGGAGCTTGGAAGTTTGAAGTTTCGCGTTGCTCGTGAAGATTTTTCCGATTCCGTCGCGTGGGTGGCTCGTAGCCTGCCGTCCCGGCCACCCGTTCCCGTTCTCGGTGGAGTTCTTCTTGCCGCCGACGAGCAGGGTCTGACGGTCTCCGGATTCGACTACGAGGTCTCCGCTCAGGTCAAGGTCTCCGCCGAAGTTGCCACTGCCGGCCGAGTTCTGGTGTCGGGCAAGCTACTTGCCGATATCACCAAGTCGTTGCCGAACAAGCCGGTCGACGTCACCGTCGACGGAACCCGCGTTCTGGTCAACTGCGGCAGCGCCAAGTTCTCGCTGCCCACGATGCCGGTGGAGGACTACCCGCAGCTCCCCGAGCTGCCCAACAACACCGGTTCGCTGGCCGGCGATGTCTTCTCCGAGGCAATTGCCCAGGTCGCAGTGGCGGCGGGCAAGGACGACACACTGCCGATGCTCACCGGCATCCGCGTCGAGATCGACGGCACCAACGTCGTTCTCGCGGCCACCGACCGTTTCCGGTTGGCTGTTCGAGAGGTGGAGTGGACTCCCGCCGGTGCCGATACCACCACCGCGGTGCTTATCCCGGCCAAGACCCTGTCAGAGTCGGCCAAAACCCTCGGCGGTAACTCCGGCTCACCCGTCGAACTGGCCCTCGGTTCCGGTTCGACCATCGGTAGTGACGGGCTGCTCGGCATCGTCAGCGATGGGCGCCGCACCACGACGCGTCTGCTCGACGCCGAATTCCCGAAGTTCCGTCAGTTGCTGCCGGCCGAACACACTGCGGTGGCGACCCTCGAGATCGCATCGCTGATCGAGGCGATCAAGCGTGTGGCTCTCGTCGCCGAGCGTGGCGCGCAGGTTCGACTGGAGTTCAACGGCGAGGGTGTGTTGCTTTCCGCAGGTGGAGACGATGCAGGTCGCGCCGAGGAGGCGCTGCCTGCCGATTTCCAGGGCGAGGCTCTGACCATCGCGTTCAACCCCGGTTACCTCATCGACGGCCTGTCGTCGCTGCACAGCGAGAAGGTCACGTTCGGATTCACGACGCCGAGCCGACCCGCAGTGCTGCGGCCGACCTCGGACGAGGAACTGGTGCCCGACGACGCGGGCAAGTTCGCGGCGCCGCAGTCCGAGTACACGTACTTGCTGATGCCGGTCAGGCTGCCGGGCTGATCCGGTCTGGTTACTGTTGAACCCGCGCGAACTTTCGCACCTGACACAGACAAGGACGCCTCATCATGCAGCTGGGCTTGGTCGGTCTCGGAAAAATGGGCTTCAACATGCGCGAGAGACTGCGTGAGCACGGTCACGAGGTAGTCGGCTACGACCCCCGACCGGAGGTGACCGATACTCCGTCACTGGCCGGTCTGGCCCAGGCGCTGACGGCGCCTCGTGTGGTGTGGGTGATGGTTCCGTCGGGCAAGATCACCCGCGACACCATCACCGGTCTGGCCGATGTGCTCGAGCCGGGCGATCTGGTGATCGACGGCGGAAATTCTCGATTCACCGACGACAAGCCCAACGCAGAGCTGTTGGACGCCAAGGGAATCGGCTACATCGACGCCGGAGTATCCGGTGGGGTCTGGGGCCTGAAGAACGGCTACGGCCTGATGGTCGGCGGTCAGGATGAGCACGTCGCTCGGGCGATGCCGATCTTCGACGCCTTGCGTCCCGAAGGCGAGCGTGCGGACGGTTTCGTGCACGCCGGTCCGGTCGGTGCAGGCCACTACTCGAAGATGGTGCACAACGGCATCGAGTACGGGTTGATGCAGGCGTACGCCGAGGGTTACGAGATCCTCGAGGCCGAAGAACTCGTGCAGGATGTCCAGGGCGTACTGCGAGCCTGGAGCAAGGGCACGGTCGTGCGATCGTGGCTGCTCGACCTGTTGGTCGAAGCGCTGGGCCAGGATCCGGAATTCAGTGCGATCTCCGGCTACACCGAGGATTCCGGTGAGGGTCGTTGGACCGTCGAGGAGGCCATTCGCCACGCGGTCCCCGCGCCGGTCATCTCCGCGGCCCTGTTCGCGAGATTTGCGTCGCGGCAAGAGGATTCACCGGCAATGAAGGCTGTTTCCGCACTGCGCAACCAGTTCGGCGGGCACGCGGTGAAGAAGGCCGATGCCGACGAGACCCTGCGCGCCCCGGCGCCGAAGAACACCGAGTAAGTGTTCGTTCGGTCTCTGCAGCTGCACGATTTTCGATCCTGGGACGATCTCACCGTCGACCTCGGACCGGGCTCGACCGTGTTCGTGGGGCCCAACGGACACGGCAAGACCAATCTGCTCGAGTCGCTCAACTATCTGTCGACGTTGTCCTCGCATCGTGTGTCGTCGGACGCTCCCATGATTCGAGCCGGTGCTGCCAAGGCCTTCGTGGGCAGTGCCGTGGTCAATCACGGTCGCGAACTGATCATCGATGTCGAGCTCCTCGAAGGCAGAGCCAACAAGGCTCGGATGAACAGGTCTCCGCTGCGGCGCCCCCGTGAGATTCTGGGGGTGTTGCAGAGTGTGCTGTTCGCTCCCGAGGATCTTTCGCTCGTGCGCGGCGATCCTGGCGAGCGACGCCGCTATCTCGACGAGCTACTGACCACTCGGATTCCTCGAATGGCCACCGTCCGTGCCGATTACGACAAGGTGCTGCGGCAACGATCGGCTCTGCTCAAGACGGCGAGTGGATCGTTGCGTCGCGGATCGTCCTCGGGCGACGGCGCGAGTGCGCTCGCCACCCTGGACGTCTGGGATGGTCATCTGGCAGTGCACGGAGCTCGATTGCTCGCTGCCAGAATAGCTTTGGTGCACGAGCTGATGCCGTTCGTGCAACAGGCCTACTGTTCGATCGCACCCGAGTCGCGGTTGGCTGCCGTCGCCTATCGCTGCAGTCTGGCCGAGGCGCTCCCACCGGAGTTCTCCGATGCCGACCGTGCACCCGAGCCCGACGACACAGAAGTTCTCGAAGCTGCCTTCCTCCACCAACTTTCGGTGATGAGACAGCGTGAAATCGAACGCGGGGTCTGCCTGGTCGGACCGCACCGCGACGACCTGGAACTGATGCTCGGTGACCAACCGACGAAAGGCTTTGCCAGCCATGGTGAATCGTGGTCGTACGCATTGTCTCTGCGGCTCGGCTCCTTTGCCTTGTTGCGGGAGGACGGTACCGATCCGGTACTGATGCTGGACGACGTCTTCGCCGAACTCGACCGCAAACGGCGTGCCGCGCTGGCGACGGTGGCAGCCGGTGCCGAGCAGGTGCTCATCACGGCCGCGGTACCCGAGGACGTACCACCCGAGCTGGACGCTCGTCGCTACGGAGTGGAAGCGAAGCAGATCCCGGATTCCGGTGCAGCAGGACGTATCTCGCGTATCTCGGACTTGTCGGACGATATCGACATCGCACGTTCGGAAGGTGAGGATCGATGACCGACGACGACGCGGCTCCCACGGACAACGGTGACGTACCGGAACTGAAAGGCGTGGATCTGGCGCGTCGAGCACTCGAGGACGCCCGGGCCGCAGCCAAGGCCAGCGGCAAATCGGTGGGACAGGGACGGTCGTCACCGACAGGCGGAGTCAGAGCACTGCGGGGGCGTCGTCGCCGGGGTTGGTCGGGAGCCGGGCCGGACGACCGTGATCCCCAGGCGTTCGGGGCGCTGGCGAACTCGATCGCGTCCAAGCGCGGATGGTCGGCGAAGGTGTCGGAGGGCGCGGTGCTCGGCCGGTGGCCGAGCGTGGTCGGCGAGGACATCTCGGCTCATGCGGACCCCACCGGTCTCAAGGACGGAGTGTTGAGTATTTCCGCCGAGTCCACGGCGTGGGCGACCCAGTTGAGGCTGATGCAGTCGCAGATTCTGGCCAAGATCGCTGCCGCCGTCGGTCACGGCGTGGTGACCTCGCTACGCATCACCGGTCCGACGACCCAGAGTTGGAGAAAAGGCGAACGGCACGTCCGGGGACGAGGGCCGCGCGACACGTACGGATAGTGAGAGGTCCCAACCTTCGCTTTCGAAACCTCCTGGTCCAGGTGATTCTCAACAGATGTTGGGGCCAGTGTTGCTGTGACATGGTCGATGTGCGTAGCGTGATTCGGGACACGCAACGGTCGGGGGACCGATTTACTGTTCTGTGCGCATCGGACGAGGAGAAGTTGTGTCTGCACCAACGAAGAAGACATCGACAGCAGCCGTCGATGTGGACGGAACCCCCGAAGATCGCGTCATCCTGCACGCGCGGAACGTGGAGTTCGATTGGAACTCGCTGCCGCTGCATTACATGGACGGCAACCCACTCGCGACGCACCTGATCAACGTGATGCACCTGCTCCTGCCCGAGGGTGAGGAGTGGTTCGTGCGCACGTTCAAGGAGGCGCTGCCACTCATCCACGACGATCAGCTGCGCGACGACGTGATCGGATTCATCGGTCAGGAAGCGATGCACGCGCAGGCGCACACCGATGTGCACGATCAGCTTCGGGCCCACGGCATCGACGTCGATCCGTACGTCGATCAGATGAAGTTCCTGTTCGGCCGTGCTCTCGGAAACCGGTCCGGTCACGGCCAGAACAGCCTGGTCGAACGTCTCGCCCTGATCGCCGCCGCCGAGCACTTGACCGCTTTTCTCGGCGATTGGGTTCTCAATGCCACGGCGTTGGACGAGGCGGACATCGATCCGATCATGCTGGACCTGCTGCGGTGGCACGGAGCCGAAGAGGTCGAGCATCGATCGGTGGCCTACGAGGTGATGCGGTACTTCGACGTCCGCCCGGCCCGTCGGATCCGAACCTACGTCGTCATCGCGCCCACGCTCGTGTGGTTCTGGACCCGCGGTGTTCGCTTTCTCATGAGCCAGGATCCGACGCTGGCGCACCTTCCCGCCAAGCAGCGCACACCGTCGTTCCGAGAGTTTCGCCGAGTGGCCGCTGCGGGTCTGTTTCCGACCCCGATGTCGATGGTGAAAGCGTCGCTGCGCTACTTCAAGCGCACGTACCACCCTTCGCAGGAAGGGTCGACGGCGCAGGCAGTGCAGTATCTGGCCACCTCACCGGCAGCTCGGTCCGCCGATCGATGACCAAACGCACGTTGCGGAGCAAGCTCGGCGCAATGGCACAGAAGGTGGACTCGTTCCGACTGGGACGCACGATTCCGAAGAATCTGTACGGACGCGACGAGCCCGATCAGACCGTGTCACTGGTGACCGACGCGCTCGACAAATGGTTCGCGCTGCTCGACGGTGACGACTACGACGCGTCGTTCGCGGCACCACCCGTCGTACGGACCCGCGTACTGACCTTGGTTTCACGCGAAGTGCTCTGCGTGGACGAGCACGTGGTCCGACTGACGTTCGCCGCGGCCGACGGAGCGGTGTTGCCTGCGTGGGCACCGGGAATGCATCTGGACTTCTATCTCCCGTCCGGCCGCCGTCGGCAGTACTCGTTGTGTGGCGATCCGGATGCCGACTCGTACTCCATCGCGGTGCGCCTGGTGCCCGACGGCGGCGGCGGGTCGCGCGAGATGCACGGTCTCCCGGTCGGCACCGAAGTCTCGATTCGGGGGCCGCGCAACGGTTTTCCGTTCGTACAGTCCGAGCATGCACTGTTCGTGGCCGGAGGAATCGGTATCACTGCCATCATCTCGATGGTCCGTCGCGCTCGCCGGACGGGAATGGACTGGCACCTGGTCTACTGTGGCCGTTCGCGTGAATCGATGCCGTTCCTCGACGAGATCGCCGGCTGGGAGGCCGAGCGTGTCACGGTGCGGACCGATGATGTGGACGGCATGCCGTCGAGCATGGATCTGCTCGGTGCCGCGGCACCGGGTGGTTCGGTCTACGTGTGCGGGCCGCCGCCGATGATCGACCTGGTTCGGGCCTCGTTCGACTCCTTGCCCGCAACGCATCTGCACTTCGAGCGGTTCTCGCCGCCACCGGTGAAGAACGGTGCCGAATTCGAGGTCCAACTCGTCGACTCCGGTGACATCGTCACGGTCGGCCCGGAAGAGACTGCGCTGCATGCCATTCGGCGGCTGCGCCCGGATGTGGCGTACTCCTGTCAGCAGGGTTTCTGCGGGACGTGTCGCGTTCGAGTACTGAGCGGAACACCGCAGCATCGGGAGAATCGGCTCACGGCCGAGGAGCAGCAGCGTGAGATGTTGATCTGCGTGTCGCGTTCCGAGGGCGAACGGATCGTGCTCGATCTGTAGCCGAATCGCCGGTTTTACCCTTCATCTTTGCCGTCCGGTATCGAAAAAATGCGTCTGTGAAGCAATCAGGGGCCTTTTAGGGGTGTCATCGTGCCCATGCTGTCGCAGGCAACCAGTACTATGGACCGGTACGACATCAAGCCCGGAAAAAACGCATGGACTCGGGCGCGGCCGGAACCGACTGCGCCCATCCCTGCGGTAGCACCCTGCGGGGTGTGAGCGGGGTAGTGGACGCGTAGAAGGAGAACCAGCTAACCGTGGCTGCCCAGAAGTCAGGTACCAACGACAACAGCAAGGATTACGGCGCTTCGTCCATCACGGTCCTCGAGGGCCTGGAAGCGGTTCGTAAGAGGCCCGGTATGTACATCGGCTCCACCGGTGAACGAGGCCTGCATCACCTGATCTGGGAGGTCGTCGACAACTCCGTCGACGAGGCCATGGCCGGCTATGCGTCCACCGTCGACGTCACCATCCACGAGGACGGCAGCGTCGAGGTCAAGGACGACGGTCGAGGAATTCCCGTCGCCATGCACGCCTCCGGTGTTCCCACCGTCGAGGTCGTCATGACACAGCTGCACGCAGGCGGCAAGTTCGACTCCGACTCCTATGCCGTCTCCGGTGGACTGCACGGCGTGGGCATCTCGGTGGTGAACGCACTCTCCACCAAGGTGGAACTGCAGATCGCGCGCGACGGTCATCGCTACAAGCAGACCTACGACTACGCCAAGCCCAGCCCGCTCGAGACCGTCGGCGATACCGACGAGACCGGCACCACCGTACGATTCTGGGCCGACGGCAAGATCTTCGAGACCCTCGACTACAGCTTCGAGACCGTACATCGTCGCCTGCAGGAGATGGCGTTCCTGAACAAGGGACTGACCATCAACTTCACCGACGAGCGGGTGGCAGCCACCGACGCCACCGAGGAAGAACTCGGTGAGACGGCCGAGGCACCCAAGACCGCCGAGGAAGAACAGGCCGACGCGGCCGTCGCCAAGCCGGCCAAGGTGCGCAAGCGGACCTATCACTACCCGGACGGCCTGGTCGACTTCGTCAAGCACATCAACAGGACCAAGACCGCGATCCACAATTCGGTCGTCGGCTTCACCGGTAAGGGTGAGGGCCACGAGGTCGAGATCGCCATGCAGTGGAACGCCGGGTACTCCGAGTCGGTACACACCTTCGCCAACACCATCAACACGCACGAGGGCGGCACCCACGAAGAGGGCTTCCGAACCGCGCTCACCTCGACGGTGAACAAGTACGCACTCGAGAAGAAGCTCGTCAAGGAGAAGGACGTCAAGCTCACCGGCGACGACATCCGTGAGGGTCTGGCCGCAGTCATCTCGGTGCGGGTCGGCGAGCCGCAGTTCGAGGGACAGACCAAGACCAAGCTCGGCAACACCGAGATCAGGTCGTTCGTGCAGAAGGCATGCAACGAGCACCTGGCGCACTGGTTCGAATCGAACCCTGCCGACGCCAAGACCATCATCAACAAGGCCGTCTCCTCCGCGCAGGCCCGGATGGCCGCACGCAAGGCGCGAGAATTGGTGCGCCGCAAGAGCGCAACCGATATCGGAGGCCTGCCGGGCAAGCTCGCCGACTGCCGCTCGAACGATCCGAGCAAGTCCGAGATCTACATCGTGGAGGGCGACTCCGCCGGCGGCTCGGCCAAATCGGGACGCGATTCGATGTTCCAGGCGATCCTGCCGCTGCGCGGAAAGATCATCAACGTCGAGAAGGCTCGCATCGACCGCGTCCTCAAGAACAACGAGGTCCAGTCGATCATCACCGCCTTCGGCACCGGCATCCACGACGAGTTCGACATCACCAAGCTTCGCTATCACAAGATCGTGCTGATGGCCGACGCCGACGTCGACGGCCAGCACATCTCGACCCTGCTGATGACGCTGCTGTTCCGCTTCATGCGACCGTTGATCGAGCACGGCCACGTCTACCTGGCCATGCCGCCGCTGTACAAGTTGAAGTGGAGCCGGGGTGAACCCGACTTCGCCTACTCCGACCGCGAGCGCGACGGTCTGCTCGAGGCCGGCATCGCCAACAAGCGCAAGATCAACGTCGAGGACGGCGTCCAGCGCTACAAGGGCCTCGGCGAGATGAACGCCAAGGAACTGTGGGAGACCACCATGGATCCGTCGGTGCGCGTCCTGCGTCTGGTGACACTGGACGACGCGGCGGCAGCCGACGAGCTGTTCAGCGTGCTGATGGGCGAGGACGTGTCCGCGCGTCGCAGCTTCATCGCCCGCAACGCGAAAGATGTTCGCTTTCTTGACGTTTAGTCACTTCCCTTCACGCACCGATGAGTTCTCTCGGTGCGTGACGGTGACCGTTTCTCGAGGAGATTTGCATGTCTGACATCACCGAACCGCCGGTAGGACCCCCGCCGGGTTCGACCACCAACGCCGAGGGCGGCGACCGGATCGATCCGGTCGACATCCAGCAGGAAATGCAGCGCAGCTACATCGATTACGCGATGAGCGTCATCGTCGGGCGCGCACTGCCCGAGGTGCGTGACGGACTCAAGCCGGTGCACCGCCGCGTGCTGTACGCGATGTACGACTCCGGCTTCCGGCCCGACCGCAGCTACGTCAAATCCGCACGCCCCGTTGCCGAGACGATGGGTAACTACCACCCCCACGGCGACACCTCGATCTACGACGCACTGGTGCGTCTGGCCCAGCCGTGGTCGATGCGGTACCCGCTGGTCGACGGCCAGGGCAACTTCGGATCCCGCGGCAACGACGGTGCCGCTGCCATGCGTTACACCGAGGCCCGGCTGACTCCGCTCGCGATGGAGATGTTGCGCGACATCGACGAGGAAACCGTCGACTTCATCCCCAACTACGACGGCAAAACCCAAGAGCCGACGGTCCTTCCGTCCCGCGTGCCGAACCTGTTGATGAACGGCTCCAACGGCATCGCCGTCGGTATGGCCACCAACATTCCGCCGCACAACCTGCGTGAACTGGGCGACGCGGTGTTCTGGGCCCTCGACAACTTCGAGGCCGACGAAGAAGCGACGCTCGCGGCCTGCATGGAACGCGTCAAGGGCCCCGACTTCCCGACCCACGGCCTCATCGTCGGTGGCCAGGGCATCCAGGATGCGTACTCCACCGGCCGTGGCTCGATCCGCATGCGCGGCGTCGTCGAGATCGAAGAAGATTCCAACGGTCGCACCACGATCGTCATCACCGAGCTGCCCTACCAGGTCAACCCGGACAACCTGATCACCTCGATCGCCGAGCAGGTCCGAGACGGCAAGCTCTCGGGCATCTCCAAGATCGACGACGAGTCCTCCGACCGTGTCGGCATGCGCATCGTCGTCACGATCAAGCGCGACGCCGTCGCGAAGGTCGTGCTCAACAATCTCTACAAGCACTCGCAGCTGCAGACGAGCTTCGGCGCGAACATGCTCTCGATCGTCGACGGCGTTCCGCGGACGCTGCGCCTGGATCAGATGATCCGCTTCTACGTCACTCACCAACTCGACGTGATCGTCCGACGTACGCGGTATCGCCTGCGCAAGGCCGAAGAGCGCGCCCACATTCTGCGCGGCCTGGTCAAGGCTCTGGATGCGCTCGACGAGGTCATCGCGCTGATCCGGGCATCTCCGACGGTCGACGACGCGCGGCAGGGCCTGATCTCGCTGCTCGACATCGACGACATTCAGGCCCAGGCCATCCTCGACATGCAGCTGCGGCGCCTCGCAGCCCTCGAGCGTCAGAAGATCATCGACGAGCTGGCCGAACTCGAACGCACCATTGCCGACCTGCAGGACATTCTGGCCAAGCCGGAGCGGCAGCGACAGATCGTGCGCGACGAGCTCGCCGAGATCGTCGAGAAGTTCGGCGACGACCGTCGCACGCGCATCATCGCCGCCGACGGGGACGTCAACGACGAGGATCTGATCGCCCGGGAGAACGTGGTCGTCACGATCACCGAGACCGGTTACGCCAAGCGCACCAAGACCGACCTCTACCGATCGCAGAAGCGCGGCGGCAAGGGCGTGATGGGAGCGGGGCTCAAGCAGGACGACATCGTCAGCAAGTTCTTCGTCTGCTCGACGCACGACTGGATCCTGTTCTTCACCACCAAGGGGCGCGTCTACCGGGCCAAGGCCTACGAACTGCCCGAGGCCAACCGGACCGCCCGCGGTCAGCACGTCGCAAACCTGCTCGCCTTCCAGCCGGACGAACGCATCGCCCAGGTCATCCAGATCAAGACCTACGAGGATGCGCCGTACCTGGTGCTCGCCACCAAGGGCGGTCTGGTCAAGAAGTCACGACTGACCGACTTCGACTCCAACCGCAGCGGCGGCATCGTGGCCGTCAACCTGCGCGGCGAGGACGAGTTGGTCGGGGCCGTTCTCGCGTCCTCGGACGACGATCTGCTGCTGGTCTCGGCGCAGGGACAGTCCATCCGGTTCTCTGCCACCGACGAGGTGTTGCGCCCGATGGGCCGCGCCACCTCGGGCGTGCAGGGCATGCGCTTCAACGGCGAGGACGCGTTGCTCTCGCTCAACGTCGTCAGCGAGAACAAGTTCCTGCTGGTCGCGACCTCGGGTGGATACTCCAAGCGCACCGCGATGGAGGACTACCCCCAGCAGGGCCGCGGCGGAAAGGGAGTGCTGACAATCCAGTACGACCCGAAGCGTGGCACGCTGGTGGGAGCTCTCATCGTCGACGACGAGGACGAGCTGTACGCCATCACGTCCAGTGGTGGCGTGATCCGGACCGCTGCCAAGCAGGTTCGGAAGGCCGGCCGACAGACCAAGGGCGTGCGGTTGATGAATCTCGGTGAAGGCGACACACTGCTCGCGATCGCGCGCAACGCCGACGAGATCGAACCGGATTCTCTGGGCACCGAAGACGATGCAGCGAAGGAGTCGTAAGTGAGCACTCCCAACCGGCCTGGTAGCAGGCCCGGCCCCAGCGGTGGACCGGACAGCCGGGATGCCGCGCGGGCCGAGCAGCCCGCGCGTCCCGCGCCGCCCGAGGGAGCTCGCCCGGGCAACCGCCCGCAGCCGGCCACTCGTCCCGCGCCCGCCGCAGGCCGTGGTCCGGCCCCGCAGGGGGGTGCACGCCCACCGATGAGACCCGCACCGGGTGCTCCGAACGGTCCGGCACGTCCGGCCCAGGGACCCCCGCCGCAGCGGCCGCCTGCACCTCAGGGACCGCCGCCTCAGGCTCCTCCGGGGGCCACCGAGCAGGGTGCGCCTCGGCAGGGACAGGCTCCTGCCGGTCCGGCGCAGGCCCAGCCGTCCCAGGCTCCCGGCCGTCCGCCAGGACCCGGTCAGCAACCGGCCGGTCGACCCAACGGTGGTCCGCCGCAGAACGGCCAGCCGCCACAGCGGCAGGCACCGGGCGGTCAACCTCCACGACAGCAGGCACCACAGCCCTCCGCTCCACAGCGATCGGCACCCGGCGAGACCGTGCGCACTCCGGAGGTCTCCGCCGAGTCGACGGCCACCGGCGAGGCGTCACGCGCGCCGGAAGCCGCTCGGGGTCAGGACCAGGCCGGTCCGGGAGCAACTCAGGCGATGCCGGCCCAGCAGAACGACGGTCCGCAAGGTGGCTCGGGAACCCCGCCCTGGCAGCGCGGTCAGCGTCCCGCATCGCAGGGAACCGACGATCGGCAGCAGCCGCAGAATCAGCCGCAGACCAACCTCTCCGGACGCGGTGCGGCACTGCCTCCGACCGGTGAGTTCGATCGATCGGCTCGCACGTCCGCCGAGCCGATCCAGCGCGAATCGACCGAGGACAAGACCGAACGGCGAGAAGCCGCCAGGTCGAAGGCCGCGGTCATCGACGGACCGACACGGCACATCGAACGCAAGGATCTGGCGAAGGACATGCCGGATCTGTCTGCGGTGCGGCACCCGGAGCCGTCCCTGTCCGAGCGTGCAGCACCTGCATCGATCACGGCCGTGCCCAGTGCCGACGGCGATCCCCTGCGGGCGACCATCCAGATCCGCAAGATCGATCCGTGGTCGACGCTCAAGATCGCCCTCGTGATCGCAGTGTCACTGTTCTTCGTGTGGATGGTGTCGGTCGGCCTGCTGTACGCAGTGCTCGACGGCATGGGCGTCTGGGAACGGCTCAACAGTGCGTTCACCGAGATCGTCAACGAATCCGGCGACGGCGGACTCGTCAGCGCCGGGCAGGTATTCGGCTACGCGGCGGTGATCGGTGTGATCAATGTCGTACTCTTCACCGCTCTGACCACCATCGGCGCCTTCATCTACAACCTGTCGTCGGACCTGGTCGGCGGCGTCGAAGTGACATTGGCAGACCGCGACTGACCTGCATCATCGACAGCCGTATCGGGCCGTTTTGGAAGACAGCGGCCCGATACGGTAATCTCATCCCTCGGTTCGAGGAGAGGTTTTCTTCGGTCCGAAGTAGTGATGAGGGCCTATAGCTCAGGCGGTTAGAGCGCTTCCCTGATAAGGAAGAGGTCGGAGGTTCAAGTCCTCCTAGGCCCACACCGAACGAACGAAAAGAGGCAGGACGTGAAAATCCTTCTTCTGGTCGCATCGGCGGTGATTGCAGTGCTGACACTATCGAAGGTGCGCTCGCAGCGCAGCGCAGACGGCGTCTGGCACAGCATCCCCACCGCGTGACAATCGCTCGGAGTGGACGTGTAAGGTTCGTCTACGATTACCGGCAACACCCGGGGCCTTAGCTCAGTTGGTAGAGCGCTGCCTTTGCAAGGCAGATGTCAGGAGTTCGAATCTCCTAGGCTCCACAAGAAATAGGACGTCCACTTCGGTGGGCGTCCTTTTTCGTTTCTCCACCCGGCCCCACGTCCACTCGATGTGACATCGACCCCCCAAAAGTCCACTGAATGTGACATCGAGTGCCCTTGAGTGCCGAGAGGTTCGAAGCGGATTCGGCGGCCCGGTTGTGATCGGACCCAAGGCGGTCTGTGCTTCGGCGCCCACATGTCCAGACAGTCGCCGGTTCTGTGTCGTATCCGTATTTCGATCCTTAGCGTGGTCGCTGTGCAAAGCACGTCGGTTCTCGGATCGATGTGGATGGTCGCGACGGCGCACCGCAGGGGGGTGTGCCGTCGTCCGATCTCGGCGGACGCTGTTCGCCACTGTCTCGAATCGGTTGGCGGTTCGGGCATCTCGAATCTCTAAGGAGTCCCGCAGATGACGCGTGTTCTCGATCATGAAGAGCTGTTGACGGAACTCGACGGCACTCTGGAAGCCAATTTGAATCGCCATCTGTCGATGGCGAAGGAATGGCATCCGCATGATTACGTTCCGTGGGATCTGGGTCGGAACTTCGCGGCGATGGGTGGGCAGGACTGGTCTCTGGAGCAGTCGTCGTTGTCGGAACTGGCTCGCACGGCGATGATCACCAATTTGCTCACCGAGGACAATCTGCCGTCGTATCACCGGGGGTTGGCAGACAACTTCTCGTTGGACGGTGCCTGGGGGACGTGGGTGGGGCGTTGGACTGCGGAAGAGAATCGCCACGGCATCGTCATGCGCGACTATCTGGTCGTGACCCGAGCGGTCGACCCGGTGGAGCTGGAGCGGGCTCGAATGCATCACATGACGGTGGGCGTCGATGCGCCGATGGATGGCGCGAATTTTCTCCATTCGGTGGCGTATGTGACGTTTCAGGAGTTGGCGACGCGGGTGTCGCACCGGAACACGGGTCTGGCGTGCGGAGATCCGGTGGCGGATCGAATGTTGGCTCGTGTTGCCGCGGACGAGAACCTGCACATGATCTTCTATCGGAACCTCGGTGAGGCGTCGCTGGATCTGGTGCCCGATCAGATGGTCCGCGCCATCACCGATGTCGCGACCGACTTCCAGATGCCCGGTCTGAACATGCCCAATTTCCGCAAGAATGCGATGACCTTGGCCAAGCACGGGATCTACGACCTGCGGCAGCATCTGGACGAGGTGTTGATGCCTGTCTTGCGCAAGTGGAAGATCTTCGAGCGCAACGATTTCACGGGTGAGGGCGAGCGGGATCGTGATCGGCTGGCAGCCTTCGTCGAAGACCTGGCAGTCAAGGCGACCAAGTTCGAGGAGTCTCGCGATCGTCTGCTTGCCAGGGAGGCGGCACGCGCCGAGAAGGCGTCCTGACCTGCTACGTCTTCGCCGGCCAGAGTCGTGATCACGTCTCGGAGGTGTTAGAGTCCGGGCATCGTTGGGTCATGTGAGGCGATGGCCGTAGTGCGTGGGGAGGGCCGATGGTGCCTGGGGGGTATCGGGTGAGTGGTGGTGTTCCTTTCGGTGAATGCTGCCTCCAGTCGGCCGAATCATGGTCTTGCACGGTTGGAATCGACTGGTGAGCAGGCTCAGGTTCGACGAGTCCGGACGCATGCTCGCCGTGTTCGCGGCGGTCACCACGGTTCTGTACGCCGCCAGCGCGATAGCGTCGTGGTCGAATCTGACCGGTGCGCAGCAGGTTCTGGCCGCTTTGGCTCTGATACTCGGTCCGACGGCGATCGTGGTGCTGGCAAGGGCGGGTGTGCCGAGCCCCAAGCAGGCGGTGGGATTGGCGACCGCATTGTCGGTGATGGCCCTCGCCTGTGCCCTGGGGAGCAGCGACACCATGCCGGCGTTCTTGATCTGCGTCCAGGCGGCCATGTTCCTCGGCATGCACATCGGTGCGTTCTGGTCCGAACGCAGTGCAGGCATTTGGGTTGCAGTGCTTGCTGTTTCAGCGGTCATCGGAGCCGCGATCGCGCCGTACGGCACGCCGTTCATCAGTTACATCCTCGTGGCGCTCGGCATCGTCGGTGCCACGGAGGTGTTCGGTGTCTTCGCGCGCCGAATGCGCTATTCCGCGACGCACGACGCTCTGACCGGCCTGCTCAACAGATTCGGGTTCGAGTCCAAGATCGAGAAGATGTTGCCGGCATGTGCCGCTCGCGGATTGTCGGTCAGCCTCGCCGTGCTCGACCTGGACAATTTCAAGGAGATCAACGACGAGTACGGCCACATTGCCGGTGATGTCCTGCTCGCCCGGGTCTCGAAGGCATGGAAGGGGCAGTTGACCCGACGTGACGTTCTCGGTCGGCTCGGCGGAGACGAGTTCGTGCTGTTCATGCCGGGGGTTCTCGAAACGGAGGCCTGGCAGATCATCGAGCGATTGCGCCGCGCTCATCGTGCGGAGTGGAGCGTCGGATTGGCCTGCATGCCCGCGGGTCGCCGCTGGGGTGAGATCTATCGGGCAGCCGACGCCGATCTGTACCGGGCGAAGCGAAGCCGGCCGCCGAGGACGAGTCGGCCGTCCGATCCCGACGCCGGGTACAGCGGCCCGATTCGCAGGATCGCGCAGTAGCACTCCGCCGATGCAGCGTTGATCCCCAGATTTCATCCACAGGCTGGGGATAGATTTTCCCGCGCGGTGCACTTCTCGCGTTGACTCGTCGACAACGACGATGCTGCGGGGGATACTCGATGGTCACTATCGACGAGTTCAGGACATGGGACGGCCGAGTGCTGGCAGCCGCGTCCGAAGCCCTGATGCGGCGCTGGCGTGAAGTGACTGCCGTGCACGATTCGGTAGCGGACGCGGCCCTGGGCACAGGGTGGGACGGTCCTGCGGCCGAGGCGACGCGTGAGGCGATGAGCCGCATCCGATCCGATCTGGCAGACGTCGCAGCCGAGTTGCTTCGGATCGCGACCTGTACCGCGGATGCCTCGATCGACATGCAGAGTCTGGTCGCTGCCCTCCGCTCGGTGGAGCAGAGAGCGGCGGACGAGCGATTCGCGGTCGAATCCGATGGCTCGGTGTCCGACGCTGCAGCGTCGTATTCGGTTGCGCTCGTGGATCTGTGGTCGACGATGCGAGAGCGGCGGCGGTGCCGTGACGAGCTCGCCGAGCGAATCGCGCAGCTGATTCGTACGGCCACGGACTTCGACGACTTCCTTGCCCGACGCCTCGCCGGGGAAACGTCCGCAGCCTCCGTCGCGGCGGCAGTTGCGGCTTCGGTGCCGCGCGACGGGTCACCGGCGGCCAATGCTGCCTTCTGGAGCGCGCTCTCGCCTGCGGCACGAACCAGGTTGCTCGTCGAACAGCCCGCGCTGATCGGCAATCTCGACGGCCTGCCTGGACGGGTACGGGACAGCGCCAACCGCCGAGTGTTGGCCGCCGAGCGTATCCGCCTCCGCGCCGTCGAGGCCGAACTGCAGAAAGAGTTGGACGACAACGTGTTCGGCGGAATCTTCAGTGACGCCGATGCCGGACTCGAGCAGACTCGCACACGGCTGGCATCACTCGATGCGATCGACGCGACGCTGGCGCAAGGAGCTCGACAGCTTCTTGTCCTCGACAATTCCTCGTACGAGGAGACGATGGCGGCCGTGGCGGTCGGCGATGTCGACACCGCAACCCATGTCGCCGTCTTCGTGCCCGGTCTCGGCTCGACGGTGCACGGTCATCTTCTCCGCTACGACGGCGACATGGAGGACCTCGAAAGCACTGTGCAGCAACTTGTTTCGCAAGACGCACCGCAATCTGCGGCTGCCGTGACCTGGCTGGACTACCAAGCCCCTCAGGTGGGGTGGAGCTTGCTCGATCCGAATCGGACCGTGGTCTCGGGTGCGGCTGCGCAGGCGGGAGCCGATCGACTGGTTCCGTTTCTGAACGGTCTCGACGCCGCGCGTGCGAGCGATCCGCATCTGTCGGTGTTGGCCCACTCCTACGGATCCCTCACGGCAGCATCCGCGCTCCGAGGTGACACGGGAGTCGACGAGTTCGTAGCTCTCGGGTCACCGGGGCTCGGCACCCACAGCCTCGTAGACCTTCAGCTTCCCGTCGGACACGCCTTCGCAGCGGAGGCCCAGGGCGATATCGTCGCCGATCTCGCCGCGTTCGGCCGCGATCCGGGCGCACTCGACGGAGTCACACTGCTGTCCACCGAGCCGTCCGACGGTGCCCGCGGTTCGATCGGTCACAGCGACTATCTCACCGAGGGCACCACCAGCGGACACAACACGGCACTGGTCGTCGCCGACCGCGGCGCTGAGGCCGTGATCAGAACGAGGCCGGGTCTGCTCGACCTGCTGCAGAAAGCTCTGTACCTATGACGGCGTGTCGTCGTAGTCGGCCAGACTCGGCGGAACGTCGGCAGGCGGGGGCACCTCGTTGCGACGGCGACCGAGGAAGAACACGACACCTCCGACGACGGCAGCAGCGGCACCGAACACCAGTATTCGGCGGGTCCGACGCGATCCGGCGTCGACCGTGACCAGCGCTGGGGTGCGATTCGCTTCGGCAATACGTTCCGCGGTCACCGCTCGCCGCTGCGCAGCCTGCTTGCGTGCCAGCCCGTAACCCCGTCTGGCCAACAGCAGGCCCACTCCGGCCGGACCCTTGCTTGCGGCAGATGCGGCTCCGAGCAGCGCGGACGCTGCGGTACCGGTGGTCGACCGACCCCGGTCGGGCTTCGTTGTGCTCGTCATACCCTCACTGTTCCACAACACGCCCCCGCTGAACCCTCCCGATACACCCGACTCGATGCCCGTTGTCAACTGCCCGATCACCCGAGATGGCACGATGGAGGGCGTGACTTCACCAAACAAGACCCAAACGGCCACGCTGCACACCAACCGCGGCGATATCGTCATCGAACTGTTCGGCAATCACGCCCCCAAGACCGTCGCGAACTTCGTCGGTCTCGCGGACGGATCCAAGGAGTACACGACGCAGAACGCATCGGGTGCCAAGACCGGACCGTTCTACGACGGCGCGGTCTTCCACCGCGTCATCGACGGCTTCATGATCCAGGGCGGCGACCCGACCGGCACCGGTGCAGGCGGACCGGGCTACAAGTTCGAGGACGAGTTCCACCCGGAGCTCTCCTTCGATCGCCCGTACCTGCTGGCCATGGCGAACGCCGGCCCCGGCACCAACGGCTCGCAGTTCTTCATCACCACCGGCAAGACCCCGCACCTCAACCGCAAGCACTCCATCTTCGGTGAGGTCACCGACGAGGCGTCGAAGAAGGTCGTCGACGCGATCTCGAGCACGCCGGTCGGCCGCGGAGATCGCCCGGTGGACGAGGTCGTCATCAACAACGTCACCATCTCTTGATCTGACCGAAGGACTCTCGACAAGATGACGAACCCCGGCTGGGGTGGCGCCTACGGCGACCAGCCCAACCCACCCCAGTCGGTGTGCGTCCGACATCCCGATCGCTCCACCGGCCTGGCCTGTTCGCGCTGCGGCCGGCCGGCATGTCCGCAGTGTCTGCAGGCCGCCGCCGTCGGACAGCACTGCGTCGATTGCGTGCGCGAGGGCAACAAGAACATCCGCACTGCGCAGACCGTCGCCGGTGCACCCATGGCACGATCGGCCAAAACCCCCCTGACGTACGCCCTCATCGCCGTCAACGTGATCGTCTACGGCATCACCGTGGCACAGTCCGGCGATCCGATGAACAACACCTCCGGATCCGCGCTCGCGCGCAGCTGGGCTCTCAACAGCCTGCTCGTCTCCGACGGCGACGTGTTCCGGTTGATCGGCAGCGGCTTCGTCCACTATGGACCGATCCACCTGCTCGTGAACATGTTCGCGCTGTACATCATCGGTCGCGACGTCGAACTCGTGCTCGGCCGAACCCGCTATGTGGTCGTCTACTTCCTCTCGCTCCTCGGCGGAAGCGCGTCGGTGATGCTGCTGGAGAACCCACTGGCGCTCACCGTCGGCGCGTCCGGTGCCGTCTTCGGCCTCCTCGGCGCGCAGGCCGTCATCCTGCTGCGGCTCAAGCGAAGCCCGGCACCCATCCTCATCGTCATCGCAGTGAACATCTTCATCAGCATCTCGATCCCCAGCATCTCGCTGTGGGGACACATGGGCGGACTCGTCGCCGGAGCCGCCGCAACCGCCGGTCTGGTGTTCCTCTCCCGACGAACCCCGGACACGGGTCGACAACGAACCATGGCCGGCGTGTCCATGGCCTGGCTCTCGGTCATCGCCGTCGCTCTGGTGTCACTGGGCATCATCGCCATCCGTGTACTCGACCTGCGCGCCCACATGGGCCTCTAGCCAGTCCACTCGATGTGACATCGACCCCCCAAAAGGCCACTGAATGTCACATTGAGTGACCCCTGGGGGCCGGGCGGTCAGGAGTTGCGGGGCACCAGACCGTGTATTTCGAGTGCGTCGTACACATCTCGGGGGTCGGTTCCGAGGTCCCATCTGCCGAAGATGATGAGTCGGTCGTCGTCTTCGCCGGGTGGGCGGACGTCGAGTTCGAGCATCGGGACGCGTCGGCCCAGTCGTGGGTATTTCACGATTTTGATGCGGACGATGTCATTGCGGGTGTACGTGTGTTTGCCGCCGAGGCGTTTCATCACCAGTGATCCGTCGTGGGTGATGGCCAGTCGGGGGCGTTGTGCGGCGGCGAGTGCTGCGATGATCCACATTCCGACGGCGGCGAGGCCGACGAGGAATGTTCCGGCTGCGTCGGTGGATGAGAGTGCAGCTCCGATTCCGAGCGCAATTCCGCCCACGACCAGGGCTGCGACGGCGACGAGGGGCGTCGCCCACTGCTGTTCGTACACACCCTGTGGATCGTTCGTAGAGTTATCCACAGGGTTTATCCACATTGGGGATGAATGACATCGATGTAACTCGGTCGGCTCTCAGCGCCACCGCATGGTCATCACGAGTCCGACGACCATGAACCCGAAGCCGATCAGGAAGTTGTAGGCGCCGAGGTTCCCGATGAAGGCGATGTCCTCGGAAGCCAGGTAGTAGACGATGAGCCACAGCAGCCCGACCAGCATGAATCCCAGCATCAGCACCACGTACCAGACCGGTGACGGCCCGGCGTTGACCTTGACCGGCGTACGGTTCGCCGGGTTGATCGTGTAGTCGTTCTTCTTCCGTACCTTCGACTTCGGCATTGCTTCCTCTTCGTGTTCGTGGCGGCCGGTGGCACTGCGGCCGTACCTGTGGACAACTTACGGTCGGAACCTGTGGATCGGCGGGTGCCGCGCATCCCCAGGCTATTGTCACCTCGAGGACCGTGACGGTCACCGAACCGGTTGCTGTACACGCTAACGCAGGTGAGCCCAGCACCGACCCACCGGACAAATTGCGAGCACCCGTGAGACGACGATCGACTGCCCCCGCCGACACGCGCTGGTGGGTGCTCGCCGTTGTGGTGTGCGCTGTCGTGGGTCTGCTGCTCGGCACCACCAGGCATGTCTCGGACGGCTCCGAGCTGCGCGGCGGCGACACCACTCGGCTCGCGGATCTGGTCGATGCGGCCCGACTCAGCAGTGACGATGCTCAGCGGAGCCGGGACGCGCTCGAGCAGCAGGTCGAGTCCATCCAGCAACGCGCTGCGACGGGGGACACCGAGGTTGCCGATGCGTTGGTGCGTATCGATTCCCTGGCCGACGCGGCGGGACGCGAGCCCGCGTCCGGTGGGGGTGTGACCGTCACGATGGCCGACGCTCCCCGTGGACCGGACGGCTCGTATGCGTCCGACGCGTCCGTCGACGATCTGGTGATTCATCAGGTCGATGTCCAGAGCGTGCTCAACGCGTTGTGGGCCGGCGGCGCGTCGGCGATCGCGATGCAGGATCAACGCCTGGTGGCCTCGTCGGCTCCGCGGTGCATCGGGAACACCCTTCTGCTCGGCGGGCGGACGTACAGTCCGCCGTACGTGATGACGGCGATCGGGGATTCGGATCGGTTGCGCGCGGCCTTGAAGAACGAGCCGGGTGTGCGGTTGTACGAGCAGTACGCGCTTCGATACGGCCTCCGTTACGACGTCGCAGCGTCCGAGAACCTCTCGGTGCCCGCGTACTCCGAATCGGTGCGCATGCGGTATGCACAGCCTCGCTGAGTACGCTGTCCACATGCGTATTCTCGTCGTCGACAACTACGACAGCTTCGTCTTCAACCTCGTCCAGTACCTGGGCCAGTTGAATGCCGATGTCGAGGTCTGGCGCAACGACGACGAGCGCCTCACCGACCGTGACGCCGTTGCTGGCCGGTTCGACGGCATTCTGCTCAGCCCGGGGCCGGGCACGCCGCAGCGCGCGGGTGCCACGATGGATCTCGTCTCGGCCAGCGCTCGTGCGAAGACGCCCCTGCTCGGGGTCTGTCTGGGCCATCAGGCGATCGGTGCAGCCTTCGGTGCGACGGTGGAGAAGGCTCCGGAACTGCTGCACGGTAAGACCAGCCTGGTGCACCATTCGGGCGTCGGAGTTCTCGAGGGGATGAACGAGCCGTTCACGGCCACTCGCTACCACTCGCTGACCGTCCGGGAGGACACGATCCCGGACGAACTCGAGATCATCGGGCGCACCGAATCCGGTCTGGTGATGGCCATGAGGCACACCGAACTACCGATTCACGGCGTCCAGTTCCATCCGGAGTCCATCCTCACCGAGGGCGGTCACCGCATGCTGGCGAACTGGCTGACCGTCTGCGGGATGCCCACCGACCAGGGTCTGGTCTCCAAGCTCGAAGCCCAGGTCGCCGAGGCGTTCGCCTGAGCCGGCCTCGAGGCGGCTAGTTGCCGCTGGGGATTCCCAGCGCCCCGATGCTCACGGTGATGGTGTCGGTCTTGCTGATCTCCGAGCCTGCCGGCTGCGTCTGGTTGACGATTCGCCCGACCATCAGGGGATCGAGTGTCGACTGCCTCGACGTCGACAGGTTCGACGCAGTTCCGGTCCACCCCGCCGATTCCAGCGCTGTCAGGGCCTGAGCCTCGGTGAGGCCGGACAGGTCCGGCATCGGGATCTTGTCTCCGTTGGAGACCCGCAACGTCACGACGGTGTTCTCGGCGACGTTGGCACCACCGGTCGGGTCCGTCGAGACGACCTGTCCCACCGGCTGACTCGAGTCGATGTTCTGTATCTGGACACGAAGCCCGGCACCCTCGACGTTCGGCTGCGCGACGTCGACGAGCTGGCCGACGACGTTGGGCATCCGGACCTGCGCAGGCCCAGAACCGAGCGTGATGCGAACCTGCGAGTCGGCGTTCATGCTCACGCCCGAGGACGGGTTCTGCTCGATGACCTTGTCGAGGTTCTCCGGCGTCGACGGCGCACGGGCGACGGTGGGATCGAGTTCGAGGCCCACCTCGTTCAAGGCATCTGCCGCCTCCTGTTGCGTTCGTCCGGTCAGCCGCGGCACCTGCACCTGCTGCGGGCCCGAGGAGACATCGAGCTGGATGTCTCCCGGTGATTCGGTCTGTGACCCTGCGGCCGGGTTGGTGCCTATCGCCGAACCCTCGGGGACCGACGCATCCGGCCTCTCCTGCACGGTGACGCGTAGTCCGACGTTCTCGAGTTCCCGCTGGGCCTCGTCCGCGACGAGTCCGGAGACGGACGGCACGGTGACGGACGTGGGCTCCGCTCCGGGACCGAGGGACCACAGGAATGCTCCGACGATCGCGACGACGATGATCGACGCCGCGGAAACGAGGGCGATCTTGAGGCCGCGACGGCTCCTGGGTTCGTCCTCGCGTTCGGCGTGCCTCGACGCACGGGGTGCGGCGGCTGCGGCCGGTTTGTCCGCGCCGGAGAAGTCTGCCTGCCGGGAGTCGACCGATCCGAGGATCGTGGTGCGGTCCTCGTCGTTCATGACCATCGGGGCGCTCGGGCGTTGACCTCCGAGGACACGGACCAGGTCGGTACGCATCTCGGCGGCGCTCTGGTAGCGGTTGGCGGGGTTCTTGGCCATCGCCTTGAGGATGATCGAGTCGAGTTCGCGCGGCACGATGTCGTTGACCAGCGACGGCAGCTGAGGATCCTCGCGCACGTGCTGGTAGGCGACGGCGACCGGTGAATCACCCTTGAACGGCGGTTCGCCGGTGAGGATCTCGAACAGCACACATCCGAGCGAGTAGACGTCCGATCGAGCGTCGACCTGTTCGCCGCGGGCCTGCTCGGGTGAGAGATATTGAGCGGTCCCGATGACGGCGGCGGTCTGGGTCATCGGCGACGACGAATCGGCGATGGCACGCGCGATGCCGAAGTCCATCACCTTCACGGCGCCCGCGTTGTTGATCATGATGTTCGCGGGTTTGACGTCGCGGTGCACGATTCCGTTGCGGTGGCTGAAATCGAGTGCAGCACAGACGTCGGCGATGACCTCCATGGCCCGACGCGGCGCCATGGGTCCCTCGGCGCGCACGATGTCGCGCAGGGTGTCGCCGTCGACGTACTCCATGACGATGAACGGGAGCGGTCCGGCCTCGGTCTCTGCCTCGCCGGTGTCGTACACGGCGACGATGGCGGGGTGGTTCAGGGCGGCCGCGTTCTGGGCTTCGCGTCGGAAGCGCAGGTAGAACGTGGGGTCTCGAGCGAGATCGGCGCGCAGGACCTTGATGGCGACGTCGCGATCCAGCCGAGTGTCACGTGCCAGATGAACCTCGGACATGCCGCCGAAACCGAGTATCTCGCCCAGCTCGTAGCGAGAGGACAGCGTACGGGGAGTCGTCATTGTTGTCCTCGAGGATCTTGCTGGAATGGAATCTCGATCAGCGGCCGTCTCGTCGTCGTCTGCGTCGGCTCGGCCGAGGTCGTGGTGGTTTCCTCGGTGGTCGTCGGCGCCTCGGTTGTGGTCGTCGTCGTGGTCGTCGTGGTTTCTTCGGTGGTGGTTTCTTCCGTGGTCGTCGTGGGTTCGGTGGTTGTGGTCGTCGTGGTGGTCGGCTGCGTGGTCGTGGTGGTCGGCGGCACGAACGGAGTCGGCGTGTCGTCCCTGCCCCCGGTCAACAGCACGTAACCGCCTATGAGGATGGCCAGCAGCAGCAGTCCGGCGCCGCCCCAGGCCAGGGCCTTCTGCGCCGACGACATTCCGGTGGACTCGGGGACTGCGGCGGCTGCCGTTCCGGTGACCGGTCCGCGGTACTCGCGCTGCGATGTCGGCATCATCTGGGTGCTCGACGGCGGCACCGCAGGGCTGGGCACGACGCCCGGCATCATGACCCGGCCGGTGCCCGTACCGCGGGAGTTTCCGGGTGCGGGCGGACGACGGCCTGCACGGACCGCGGCGACGGCGTCGGCGAACTCGCCACCGTTGGCGTAGCGCGCGGCGGGGTCCTTGACCATCGTGATCTCGATGAGTTCGCGCACGG
This sequence comes from Rhodococcus sp. 15-725-2-2b, assembly GCF_002259075.1. Taxonomy (NCBI): domain Bacteria; kingdom Bacillati; phylum Actinomycetota; class Actinomycetes; order Mycobacteriales; family Nocardiaceae; genus Rhodococcus; species Rhodococcus sp. 15-725-2-2b. The sequence goes on from NZ_NPFL01000006.1 coordinate 605,719, forward strand.
TAGGGGGCAGGTCGAGCGGCATGGGTGCCGGCGTCTCGCGGACGTGCTTCATGGCCACGGTCAGGGCGCCGTCGCCCACGAACGGCCGCGTGCCCGCGAGTACTTCGTATCCGACGACTCCGAGCGAGTAGACGTCGGAAGCCGAGGTGGCCTCTTCGCCGAGTGCCTGTTCGGGGGCGATGTACTGCGCTGTGCCCATGACCATTCCGGTCTTGGTGACCGGCGACGCGTCCACCGCTTTCGCGATACCGAAGTCGGTGATCTTGACCTGCCCGGTGGGGGTGATCAGGATGTTGCCCGGCTTGACGTCGCGGTGGACGACGCCTGCGGTGTGCGCGATCTGCAGGGAGCGGCCGGTCTGTTCGAGCATGTCGAGGGCATGGCCGAGCGGCAACCGGGACATCCGGCCCAACACCGCGTTCAGCGGCTCACCGTTGACCAATTCCATCACCAGGTAGGCCAGTGATTCGCCCGCGCCGTCGCGGGTCTCGCCGTAGTCGTAGACCCCGGCGATTCCGGGGTAGTTCAGCTGTGCGGTGGTGCGCGCCTCGAACCTGAAGCGCTGCAGGAATTCCGGGTCCTCGGAGAACTCCGCCTTGAGTACCTTGACCGCCACGCGGCGATCCAGGCGATTGTCCATCGCCTCCCACACCTGACCCATACCGCCGGTGGCGATCAGGCGCAGCAGTCGGTAGCGCTGGGCGATGACAGCCCCGTTGCTCAATGGCACCGTACGTTCACCTCCCCTGCAATGCGGCTGCGATGACGGCTCGCCCGATGGGGGCGGCCACGGATCCACCGGTTGCGGCGAGAGCTCGGTCGCCACCGTCCTCGACGATGACGGCGATGGCGACCTTGGGGTCGTCGGCGGGTGCGAATCCGATGTACCACGCGTGCGGTGGGGTGTTGCGCGGGTCGGAACCATGTTCTGCGGTACCGGTTTTCGACGCGATCTGGACGCCGGGGATCTTGCCCTCGCCGCTGGTGTTGTTCTCGGAGCCGATCATCAGATCGGTCAGCGTCGCCGCGGTCGCCGAGCTGATCGCCTCGCCCATGGCCTTGGGCTGGTAGCTCGACAGGTCCGACAGGTCGGGAGATTGCAGCTGCTGCACCAGGTTCGGGGCCATCCGAACGCCGCCGTTGGCGACGGTGGCCGCGATGACGGCGTCCTGCAGCGGGGTCAGCGCCACGTCGCGCTGGCCGATGCTGGATTGGCCGAGCGCGGCGTCGTCGTCGATGGGCCCGATGGTGCTGTCGGCGACGGTGAGCGGAATGGTCGAGTCCTCACCGATGCCGAATGCCGCGGAGGTCTCACGCATCCTGTCGACCCCGGTGTCGATGCCGAGCTCGACGAAGGCGGTGTTGCACGAGCGTGCGAACGCTTCGCGCAGGGTTGCCGTCTGGCCACCGCCGCACGTCGACCCGTTGTAGTTCTCCAGTGTCGTCGAGGTCCCCGGCAACGTGATGTTCGACGCGGCCGTGAGTTGATCGTCCGGTGTCGCGCCCGCTTCGAGTGCGGCTGCGGTGGTGATCACCTTGAACGTCGATCCGGGTGGGTAGGTCTGCGAGATCGCCCGGTTGACCATCGGCTTCTCGGGATCGTTGCTCAGGTTCTCCCACGCTTCGGTGGTGGTGCTGCCGTCGTGGCTGGCCAACAGGTTCGGGTCGTAGCTGGGGGTGCTGGCCATGGCCAGGATGTTGCCGGTGGCGGGGTCGAGGGCCACTACCGAACCGGTGTATCCCTTGGCGGTCAGCTGGTCGTACGCGACCTGCTGAACGACGGGGTCGATGGTGGTGACGACGTTGCCGCCGCGGGGATCTCGGCCCGAGATGAGGTCGAACAGGCGTCCGCCGAAGAGCCGGTCGTCGGATCCGTTGAGGACGGGATCCTCGGCGCGTTCGAGGCCGCTGCTCGAGTACAGCATCGAATAGTAGCCGGTGATCGGCGCGTTGGCCTGCGGGCTGGCGGGGGAGATCGAATTCTGCGGGTAGGTGCGCAGGTACTTGTAGCGGTCGTCGGTCGGGACCGAGGACGCGAGTACCTGGCCGCCTGCCGAGATCTGACCGCGCTGGCGCGAGTACTCGTCGAGCAGTACTCGCGAATTCCTGGGGTCGGTGCGCAGATCGTCGGCCTTGATGACCTGGAGATAGGTGGCGTTGGCGAGCAACGCAACGACCATGACCATCACGGCGATGGAGACGCGGCGCAGGGGAGTGTTCATGCGCGCTTCACCATCTCGGTGGGTGCCTCCGCGATGGGCGCTGCGGGAGCGGGCTTCTTCTTGGGCGTTGCCGGCTCACGGGCTGCGTCGGAGATCTTGATCAGCAGCGCGAGGAGCAGGTAGTTGGCGAGAAGCGACGATCCTCCGTAGGACAGATACGGCGTGGTGAGGCCGGTCAGTGGGATGAGTTTGGTGACGCCGCCGACGACGACGAACAGCTGGATGGCAATGGTGAACGACAGACCTGCGGCCAGCAGTTTGCCGAAGCTGTCGCGGACGGCCAGCGCGGTACGCAAGCCGCGAATGATGAACAGCAAGTACAGGATCAGGACCGCGGTCAGGCCGATGAGGCCGAGTTCCTCTCCGACCGTCGCGATGATGAAGTCGGTCTTGGCGAACGGAACCTGGGACGGGCGACCGCTGCCGAGTCCGGTGCCGGCCAACCCGCCCGTGGCGAAGCTGAACATGGACTGGACGATCTGGTAGCCGGTGTCGTTGTAGTCGTCGAACGGGTGCAGCCAGGTGTCGGTGCGGATCTTGACGTGGCCGAACACCTGATACGCGAACAGGAATCCGACGAGCAACAGCCCGAATCCGATGATCAACCAGCCGACGCGTTCGGTGGCGATGTAGATCATCACCAGGACGGTTCCGAAGATCAGCAGCGACGTACCGAGGTCCTTCTCGAACACGAGTACACCGACCGAGACGATCCAGACGACCAGGATCGGCCCCAGATCGCGCGCCCGTGGGAAGTCCATTCCGAGGAAGTGCTTGCCGGCGACGGTGAACAGTTCGCGCTTGGCCACCAGCAGTGAAGCGAAGAAGATGAGCAGCAGGATCTTCGCGAACTCACCGGGCTGAATACTGAAGCCGGGCAGTCGGATCCAGATCTTCGATCCGTTGACCTCGGAGAATGCCGACGGCAGCATGGCCGGGATGGCCAGGAGCACCAGTCCGGCGAGTCCGACGGTGTAGCCGTAGCGAGCCAGGGTGCGGTAATCGCGCAGCAGCACCAGCAGAGCGACGAACCCGGCGATGGCCAGCGTCGTCCACAGCACCTGCTGGTTGGCATCGGGGGACGGAATGGGGTTGCCGAGATACTGGGCCTGCTGCTCGTCGGCCAGATCGAGGCGATGAATGAGCACCAGACCGAGTCCGTTGAGCAACGCCACGATCGGCAACAGCAACGGATCCGCGTAGGGAGCGAAACGGCGTACCGCCAGGTGCGCCACCGTCATCAGCGCGAGATACGCCACCGCGTACTTCGCCAGATCCCAGGTGATGGTCTGTTCCTGACTGGCTTCGACCAGAACCAAGGAGATCGTGGTGATCAGAACGGCAGCGCCGAGCAACAGCAGTTCGATGCCGCGTCGGTTGGATTGAACCGGCGCGGGCGCGAACCCTTCGGGCGGACTCGGAAAGGATCCTCCCGCGGACGGATTGGAACTCATCGAGTACCGGTCCTGCAGTTCTGGCCGGGAATTTGCGGAACCGTCGGTGTCGGCACCGCTGTGGTGGTCGGTGCTGCCTCAGGAGTGGGTTCGACCGTGGGCGGCAGCGGGGCGGCGGGCGGCGGGATGATCGCCGTCGGAGTCGGTTCGACGGTCGTGGTCACGACCGGCTCGGTCTCGCAGACCTGAAGCAGGTCCCCGGAGGCCAACCGCTCGACCTGTCCGCGCGCATCGTCGAGAGATCCCGACGGCAACCCGGCCGTGACCTGCTCACGTGCAGCAGGCAGAAGATCGTCGATCTCGAACGGAACACAGTCCGCCGGGGCGGCATCCGGCGCGGTCAACGTGACGGCTCCGTCGTCGTCGAGGCAGCCGATCAGTTCGACGCTCTGCAGCGAGTACCCCAGCACCGAGCCGGGCAGCCCGCGCAGCACGGTCACCTTGCTGTTGTCGGCACCGACGTAGTAATTGCCCTTGATGATCGAATTGGCCACCACCGCACCGATTCCGGCGAGAACGACCAGCGTCAGGGCAATGAGTGTCCAGCGCAGCTTGTGCGATTTCTTCTCCGGTGCGACAACCGGAGCGGTGACGCGCTTGGGCGTCGTACGGGGGGGACGCATCGCTGCGGCGCGCCCTGCTGCGGTGTTGGGCGGAGGGGCGTCCTCCTCGTCTTCGGTGCTGGCGGCACCGCCGAGGATGGGGTGGCTCTGTCCGTAGTCGAGGTCGATCACATCGGCGACGACGACCGTCACGTTGTCGGGCCCGCCACTGCGAAGCGCGAGTTCGATCAGTCGGTCGGCGCAGGGTCCCGTCTCGCCCTCGTTCAGCGTGTTCTCGATGGTTTCGTCGCTCACGACGTCCGAGAGACCGTCGGAGCACAGCAGATATCGATCGCCTGCGCGCACTTCCCGAACGGTGAGCGTCGGCTCGATCTCGTTGCCGGTGAGGGCACGCATGATCAAGGACCGTTGCGGGTGTGTGTGCGCCTGCTCGGCGGTGATGCGGCCTTCGTCGACGAGAGACTGAACGAAGGTGTCGTCTCGGGTGATCTGGGTGAGCGAGCCGTCGCGCAGCATGTACGCGCGCGAATCGCCGATGTGTACCAGTCCGATTCGCTTGCCCGCGAACAGGATTGCGGTCAGTGTGGTCCCCATGCCGTCGAGCTCGGGTTCGTCCTCGACCTGATCTGCTATGGACGCGTTGCCTTCGCGGGTGGCTGCCTCGAGCTTGCCCAGCAGATCCTCGCCGGGCTCGTCGTCGTCGAGATGAGCCAATGCGGCGATCATCAACTGCGAGGCCACTTCACCGGCGGCGTGACCGCCCATGCCGTCGGCCAGCGCCAGTAGGCGAGCCCCGGCGTACACGGAGTCCTCGTTGTTGGATCGAACCAGACCGCGATCACTGCGGGCGGCATAGCGAAGGACGAGGGTCACGGGCGCAACTCGATCACGGTCTTGCCGACGCGGACAGGGGTTCCCAGGGGGACGCGAACGGCGGTGGTCACCTTCGCGCGGTCGAGGTAGGTGCCGTTGGTCGAGCCGAGGTCTTCGACGTACCAATCTCCGCCGCGGGGCGAGATGCGCGCATGCCGCGTCGACGAGTAGTCGTCTGTCAGAACGAGAGTGGAGTCGTCTGCTCGCCCGATGAGGACGGGCTGCGTGCCCAGCGATATGCGCGTTCCGGCGAGACCGCCCTGGGTCACCACGAGGTACTTGGCCACCTTCTGCTTGTTGAACGACGGGAGAACTTTCGAGCCGCCGGAGTAGCGAGGAGGCACTCGCATGCCTGCGGCCGCATAGATGTCACTGCGCAAGGTGCGAAGGACGGCCCAGACGAAGAACCACAGCAAGAGCAGGAAGCCCGCCCTTGTAAGTTGCAGAATCAATCCCTGCACGACGATTCACCTCCTCCTTCGCAATCGACCCGTGTTCCGCACACGCGCAAAGTCGCGGCGCGGCAGACATGGTTGCCTCGCAGCATCATAGGGTGAAGCAGCTCGTGTCGACGACATACGGGTGGACGAGAGTGCGAGTCGAACCCCCACCCGAGCCCACGTCGATCGTCAGACGATCCGAACCAGAATTTCGGAGTGACCGGCCCGAATGACGTCGCCGTCGGCCAACTGCCAGTCCTGCACCGGAGCGCCGTTGACGGTGGTGCCGTTGGTGGAACCGAGGTCGGAGAGCATGGCCACGCGGCCGTCCCACCGGATCTCGATGTGTCGACGCGAGACACCGGTGTCGGGGAGCCGGAACTGTGCATCCTGGCCACGGCCGATGATGTTCTGACCGTCACGGAGCTGGAAGTAGCGGCCGCTGCCGTCCTCCAGTTGCAGCGTGGCGGCGAGCGCCTGGCTCCGCCCTGCGTACGAGGCGGGCTGGTCGTAGCCGTAACCGTCCCCGCGGTCGCCCGCACCCTGCGGGTAGCCACGGCCGTAGGCGGCCGGTGCAGGCGGGTAGTCGTAGCCGGGCTGCTGGTAGCCGGGCTGTTGATATCCGGCGGCCTGAGGCTCGGCATACCGGCCGGCCGGGTCGTTGTACGCCTGCTCCTGGTAGGGGGCCTCGGAGTACGCGGCACCCTGCTCGGCGGCGTTGTAGTCGTAGCCCTGCGCGTTGTAGGCCTGCGCGTCGTATGCCTGGCCGTCGTACCCCTGCGCGTCGTAACCCTGGGCACCGTAGCCCTGATCCTGGCCGCCGGGCGCGCCGTAGGCGTTGGGGTCGTAGCCCTGTTCCTGGCCGGCCGCGCTGTAGGCCTGACCCTGCTCGGGGTACGACTGCTCGTCGTAGCCACCGTTGTACGGCTGCTGGTCGTAGCGCGGATCGTGATCGGCAGGCGCGTAGGCCTGGGCGTCGTACCCGTTCTGCTCACGTGCGGGGTAGCGCGGATCCTGGCCACCGGCGTAACCGTTGCGCGTGCGCGGATCGGGACGATGGCCGTCCGCGGGATCGCGCTGCGGGTCGTAGCCTGGGTTCTGCGTCATGTGGCCGGCTCCTGGTATCGACATCGGTGGGGCAGACGGTCGCTGCGTAGCTGAAGGGACGGGACTGGGTGCCGGCGGAGCCGATACGTTCTTCGGGGCCGAGGCACCCTGCTGCGCGTTGCGGCCAGCAGTCGCCGATCGTCCCACATCGGGATCGACCGAGCCACTGGCACGGAACTGTCCGGTGTGCAGGGTGGGCGACGGCTCGAATCGAACCACCACGTCGCCGTAGGTCTGCCAGCCTTGATCGCGGATGTAATCGTCGAGGTGGCGTGAGAACGCCTTGACCGTGAGTTCTCGGTCGCCGGCGAGTTCGTCGTGGTCCGAACTGTTGATGGTGATGACGTAGCTGTTGGGTGCCAGCAGATGCCCGCCGTCCAGGGGCCGAACCAGATCCGACGCTTCCTGCTGGAGCGCTGCCTCCACCTCCGCCGGTACGACGCCTCCGCCGAACACGCGGGCGAAGACGTCGCCGACAGCGCCTTGGAGCTTGCGTTCGAAACGTTGAACGATGCCCATCGTGACCCCTCCTCTCACTGTGTTCTTCCACCGTGTGGTGCCTGCTGGTGTGCAGGACGCGACGGCCGCGTGTCATCACGAAGTCGCGCTGCAAGCATGATATACGGTGCCGCCGACGGGGACTGCCCGCCGCGGTCGGCTCCCGGCTGCCCGACGCGGCGATTTTCGAGCGCGGCATGGTGCGTGTTAGTGTTCTCGCCGTTACCCGGGCGGGTGGCGGAATGGCAGACGCGCTGGCTTCAGGTGCCAGTGTCCTTCGGGACGTGGGGGTTCAAGTCCCCCTCCGCCCACCACACTGGCCGCAGCTGATTCGATCGCTGCGGCCAGTAGTTTCTTCCGGGTCGGTTTCCTCGCGGCCCGATCCTCGAATCGTCCTACAGGCGTGTGATTCTCGGCCGATGTCGGCCGGGTGGTCCAGTACCCGGTCTCGATGGCGTCTCGTATACGAGAATTCGCAGGTGAAAGCCAATAATAGGCTTACCTTATTTGCGGGGGCACCCAGGTGCTGACTTATCGTTCGTAGTTGGATCGGCCTCACCACGGCCGGATCCGTCGAGACCCTCACTTTTCTACCATGAGCTCACCCGCTCGTGCAGGGGAAAGCGTCGACGATCGACAGGTGCTGCTTCAACGGCGAGGACGCACCGCAGGCCGTTCGTGCAGCCGGTTACACCACACCGTCGCCGACGAGTATCAAGGCTGGACTTATCCGAAGGCTAGGTATGAAGCACACTCCGGGCCCGCAAGGCCTCTACGATCCCGTCAACGAACACGACTCCTGTGGTGTCGCGTTCGTGGTGGACATGCACGGTCGACGCAGTCGCGACATCGTCGAGAAGGCGATCACCGCACTGGTCAACCTCGAGCACCGCGGTGCTGCCGGCTCCGAACCGAACACCGGTGACGGTGCGGGCATTCTGATCCAGGTTCCGGACGCGTTCTTCCGCGCCGTCGTAGATTTCGAGCTCCCCGCTGCCGGCGCGTACGCGACCGGTGTCGCGTTCCTTCCCCAGGGCCGCAGCGATGCCGCGCGTGCCTGCGAGGGTGTCGAGCGCATCGTCGAGAGCGAGGGCCTGTCGGTTCTGGGTTGGCGTGAGGTCCCCACCGACGACTCCTCCCTCGGAGCTCTGGCGCGCGACGCGATGCCGACCTTCCGTCAGCTGTTCCTCGCGGCCCCCGACGCGTCGGTCACCGACCTCGACCTCGAGCGGCGCGCGTTCGTCATCCGCAAGCGCGTCGAGCACGAGCTGGGCGAAGAGGGCGCGGGCAAGGACGGCCCCGGCCGCGAAACCGTGTACTTCCCGTCGCTGTCCTCGCAGACGTTCGTCTACAAGGGCATGCTGACGACGCCTCAGCTCAAGGGCTTCTACTTGGACCTGCAGGACGAGCGTGTGGAAAGCGCACTGGGACTTGTGCATTCGCGCTTCTCCACCAACACGTTCCCGTCGTGGCCGCTGGCACATCCGTTCCGCCGCGTCGCCCACAACGGCGAGATCAACACCGCCACCGGCAACGAGAACTGGATGCGCGCCCGCGAGGCACTCATCACCTCCGACGTGTTCGGTGGCTCCGAGGCTCTCGAGAAGATCTTCCCCGTGGTCACCCACGGCGCAAGTGACACAGCACGTTTCGACGAGGTGCTCGAGCTGTTGCACCTCGGCGGCCGCAGCCTGCCCCACGCCGTGCTGATGATGATTCCCGAGGCCTGGGAGCGGCACGAGTCCATGGACCCCGCACGTCGGGCGTTCTACAAGTACCACTCCTCGTTGATGGAGCCCTGGGACGGACCGGCCTCGGTGTGCTTCACCGACGGCACCGTCATCGGCGCGGTTCTCGACCGCAACGGCCTGCGCCCGAGCCGGCTGTGGGTCACCGACGACGGTCTGGTCGTCATGGCCTCCGAGGTCGGCGTGCTCGACATCGATCCGTCGAAGGTCGTCCGCAAGGTTCGCCTGCAGCCGGGCCGCATGTTCCTGGTGGACACCGCGCAGGGCCGCATCGTCTCCGACGACGAGATCAAGGACGAGCTCGCCGCCGAGCATCCGTACCAGCAGTGGCTCGACGAGGGCCTGACCTCGATCGACGACCTGCCCGAGCGTCCGCACGTGCACATGCCGCACGACCGCGTGCTCATCCGTCAGCAGATCTTCGGGTACACCACCGAGGAATTGAACGTGCTGGTCTCGCCGATGGCGAAGTCCGGTGCCGAGGCCATCGGTTCCATGGGTACCGATACCCCGATCGCCGTGCTGTCGGCTCGTCCGCGGATGCTGTTCGACTACTTCTCGCAGCTGTTCGCGCAGGTCACCAACCCGCCACTCGACGCCATCCGCGAGGAGATCGTCACCAGCCTCGGCGGCACCATCGGACCCGAGGGCGATCTGCTCAACCCGGGTGCCGAGAGCTGCAAGCAGATCGTGCTTCCGCAGCCCATCCTGCACAACGACGACCTCGCCAAGCTCGTCCATATCAACGACGAGGGCACGCAGGAAGAGCTGCGCTCGGTGGTCGTGCGCGGTCTCTACCCGGTGTCCGAGGGTGGTGAGGGCCTCCGAAAGTCGTTGGAGGCCATCCGCGCTCAGGTGTCTGCTGCCATCTCGGGCGGCGCGCGGATCATCGTGCTCTCGGACCGTGAGTCCAGCGAGAAGCTCGCTCCGATTCCGTCGCTGCTGCTCACCTCGGCAGTGCACCATCACCTCGTCCGCGAGAAGACCCGAACCAAGGTCGGTCTGATCATCGAGGCCGGTGACGCCCGCGAGGTGCACCACATGGCTCTGCTCATCGGATTCGGTGCGGCAGCGGTCAACCCGTACATGGCGTTCGAGTCGATCGAGGACATGATCGAGCGCGGTGCCCTCACCGACATCGAGTTCGACAAGGCCGTCGCCAACTACATCAAGGCCGCAGGCAAGGGTGTACTCAAGGTGATGTCCAAGATGGGCATCTCCACTCTCGCGTCGTACACCGGAGCCCAGCTGTTCCAGGTCATCGGCCTCTCGCAGGAACTGGTCGACGAGTACTTCACCGGCCTCAACAGCCACCTCGGCGGTATCGATCTCGATCAGGTCGCCGACGACGTCGCAGCGCGGCACGCGGTGGCGTACCTGGACAACCGTCAGGAGCGTGCGCACCGCGAGCTCGAAACCGGCGGTGAGTACCAGTGGCGTCGCGAAGGGGAGTACCACCTCTTCAACCCGGACACGGTGTTCAAGCTGCAGCACTCCACTCGCACCGGTCAGTACGACATCTTCAAGGAATACACGAAGATGGTCGACGACCAGTCCGAGCGCCTCGCGTCGCTGCGCGGTCTGTTCCGCTTCAAGACCGAAGAGCGACAGGCTATTTCGATCGACGAGGTCGAGCCGGCCAGCGAGATCGTCAAGCGTTTCTCCACGGGCGCGATGAGCTACGGCTCCATCTCGGCCGAGGCGCACGAGACCCTCGCCATCGCGATGAACCGTCTCGGCGGGCGCTCGAACTCCGGTGAGGGCGGCGAGGACGTCTCGCGGTTCGAGCCGGACGAGAACGGTGACTGGCGACGCAGTGCCATCAAGCAGGTCGCGTCGGGACGTTTCGGCGTCACCTCGCACTACCTGACCAACTGCACCGACATCCAGATCAAGATGGCGCAGGGAGCCAAGCCCGGTGAGGGCGGCCAGCTTCCGGCGCACAAGGTGTACCCGTGGGTCGCCGAGGTTCGGCATTCGACGCCCGGCGTCGGCCTGATCTCGCCGCCGCCGCACCACGACATCTACTCCATCGAGGATCTCGCGCAGCTGATCCACGACCTCAAGAACGCCAACCCGCAGGCCCGCATTCACGTCAAGCTGGTCTCCGAGGTCGGCGTCGGAACGGTCGCCGCCGGTGTGTCCAAGGCGCACGCCGACGTGGTGCTCATCTCAGGCCACGACGGCGGCACCGGCGCGACGCCGCTGACGTCGGTCAAGCACGCGGGTGGACCGTGGGAGCTCGGGTTGGCCGAAACGCAGCAGACGTTGCTGCTCAACGGGCTTCGCGATCGGATCGTCGTGCAGGTGGACGGTCAGCTCAAGACCGGCCGCGACGTCATGGTGGCCGCTCTGCTCGGCGGCGAGGAGTTCGGTTTCGCCACCGCTCCGCTCGTCGTCTCGGGCTGCATCATGATGCGCGTGTGCCACCTCGACACCTGCCCCGTCGGTGTTGCAACTCAGAATCCGTTGCTGCGCAAGCGGTTCGCTGGCAAGCCGGAGTTCGTCGAGAACTTCTTCATGTTCATCGCCGAAGAGGTTCGCGAGCTCATGGCCGAGCTCGGGTTCCGCACGCTCGACGAGGCCGTCGGTCAGGTGGGTCTGCTGGACACCACCGCGGCCAAGGAGCATTGGAAGGCGTCGAAGCTGGATCTGGCACCGATCCTCGAAGAGGTCGAGTCGGCGTTCATGAACCAGAATCTCTACAACACCGGCGTCCAGGATCACGGTCTCGACAAGGCTCTCGATCAGCAGCTCATCTCGGCCAGCCGCAATGCGTTGGACAGGGGTGAGAAGGTCGCGTTCGAGTCCAAGATCACCAACGTCAACCGCACCGTCGGCACGATGCTGGGGCACGAGGTCACCAAGGCGTACGGCGGCGTCGGTCTGCCGGACGACACCATCGAGATCACCTTCACCGGCTCGGCCGGCAACAGTTTCGGTGCGTTCGTGCCCTCCGGTATGACGCTCCGACTCAACGGCGATGCCAACGACTTCGTCGGCAAGGGACTCTCCGGTGGACATCTGGTGTTGCGTCCGTCGCTGAATGCTCCGAAGGGATTCGTCGCCGAGGACAACATCATCGGTGGCAACGTGTTCCTGTTCGGTGCCACCAGCGGTGAGGCTCTCATCCGCGGCGTCGTCGGCGAGCGTTTCGCCGTTCGTAACTCCGGTGCCGTTGCCGTCGTCGAGGGCGTCGGAGATCACGGCTGCGAGTACATGACCGGCGGCAAGGTCGTCATCCTCGGCTCGACGGGCCGCAACTTCGGTGCCGGTATGTCCGGCGGAGTCGCGTTCGTGTTCGATCCGAACAAGACGTTCGAGGCCAACCTCAACACCGAGCTGGTCGACATCGAGGAGCTCGAAGGTGACGAGTTCACCTGGCTGAAGGACATCGTCACCCGCCATCAGGAGCAGACCGGCTCCGAGGTGGCCGAGCGGATCCTCGCGGATTGGTCACAGCAGGTGAACCATTTCGTGAAGGTCATGCCTCGCGACTACAAGAAGGTACTGCTGGCCATTTCCGAAGCCGAGAAGAACGGCGCGGACGTGGACGAAGCGATCATGGAGGCAGCTCGTGGGTGACCCACAGGGATTTCTGAAGAACACGGTCCGCGAAGTGCCGAAGCGGCGCCCCGTCGACCTGCGCCTGATGGACTGGAAAGAGGTCTACGAGGACTTCTCGAAGGACACCTTGCGCACGCAGGCCAGTCGATGCATGGACTGCGGTATTCCGTTCTGCCACAACGGCTGCCCGCTGGGTAACCTGATTCCTGAGTGGAACGACCTGGTGTTCAAGGACCGCTGGCGCGACAGCATCGATCGACTGCACGCCACCAACAACTTCCCGGAATTCACCGGTCGGTTGTGCCCCGCCCCGTGCGAGGCGGCGTGTGTCCTGGGTATCAATCAGGATCCGGTCACCATCAAGCAGGTCGAGGTCGAGATCATCGACAAGGCCTTCGAAGAGGGCTGGGTCACGCCGGTCTACCCGACGCATCTGACCGGCAAGACCGTCGCCGTCGTCGGCTCCGGACCCGCGGGACTCGCTGCAGCGCAGCAGCTCACCCGCGCCGGGCACACCGTCACGGTGTTCGAGCGGGCAGATCGCATCGGCGGATTGCTGCGATACGGCATCCCCGAGTTCAAGATGGAGAAGCGCCACATCGACCGTCGCCTGGCGCAGATGGAGGCCGAGGGCACCGTCTTCCGCACCGGTGTCGATGTGGGCGTCGACATCTCGGCCGACGAACTGCGCGAGCAGTTCGATGCCGTGGTCCTCTCCGGCGGCGCCACCGCATGGCGCGACCTGCCCATCGAGGGCCGCGAGCTCGACGGCATCTACCAGGCCATGGAGTTCCTGCCGCACGCCAACCGCGTCCAGCAGGGCGACTTTGCCGCACCGCCGGTGAGCGCCGAGGGCAAGAAGGTCGTCATCATCGGCGGCGGCGACACCGGGGCCGACTGCCTCGGCACCTCGCACCGTCAGGGCGCAGAAAGCGTCCACCAGTTCGAGATCATGGCCCGCCCGCCCGAGGAGCGTGCGACGTCCACCCCGTGGCCGACGTACCCACTGATGTACCGGGTGGCCTCGGCTCACGAAGAGGGTGGCGAACGCGTCTTCTCCGTCAACACCGAGCGTTTCGTCGGCGAGGACGGCAAGGTCACCGCACTCGAAGCCTGCGAGGTCGAGTTCAAGGCGGGCAAGTTCGAGAAGGTCGAGGGCAGTGAATTCACCCTCGAAGCCGATCTGGTTCTGCTCGCCATGGGATTCGTCGGACCGGAGAAGGGCGGCCTGCTGACCGACCTGGGTGTCGACTTCAACCAGCGCGGCAACGTCGAGCGCACCAACGAGTGGGTCACCAACGTCCCCGGCGTGTTCGTCGCCGGCGACATGGGCCGCGGCCAGTCGCTCATCGTGTGGGCCATCGCCGAGGGCCGGTCCTGCGCGGCCGCCGTCGACACCTTCCTGCAGGGAGCAACGGCGCTACCGGCGCCGATCGTGCCCACTCAGGCACCGCAGCGGTAAGTCGCGTTTCTCCGCCGAGCTCGAAGTTGTGGACGGATCGAGGTCCGATTCCGTCCACAACTTCGAGTTCGTCTGCTTTCCGCTGCCATTCGACACACGGTTACGTCCGTTAACCATGTAGGCATCTGATGGTCACAGGCCGCTGTCATTGTGGTGATCGAACAACGAAGCGCGTTCGACCACCAGTGAGGCCCCCTCCCATGAGTGTCAAGAAGATCTGCGCCGGTATCGGCGTCGCTGCAGCTGTTGCATCCGGAATCGTCGTCGGAACGGCATCGCCCGCCGCCGCAGACCCGGCCGATTGCCCGGCGATGTACGTCGTGGCCATTCCTGGCACCTGGGAGACCAGCTCGGGTGCGGCCCCCAAGCCGGGCATGCTGACCGACGTCACCGATCGTCTCGGTGGCGACATCCGCACCGACTACGTCTCGTATCCCGCGACCGCGTTCCCATGGGAGGGCGAGGTGTACGGGCAATCGCGTGCCGAAGCCGTCGCCAACGCGGGCGGCATGCTCGAGGCCATGGCGAATCGTTGTGGCGCAACGAAACTGGGCATCATCGGGTACAGCCAGGGTGCCGACGCGGCGGGCGATCTCGCCGCGGCCATCGGCACCGGAGTGGGCGTGGTGCCCGCGGACAAGGTGGTCGCCGTGGGGCTGATCTCCGACCCGAAGCGCTCCGATACCGACGCTCTCGTGGGGCCCGCCGTGGTCGGAACCGGGGTCGGTGGACCCCGCGTCGGTGGATTCGGCTACGTCAGCCCCGTGGTGCGGACGTTCTGTGCCGTCGGCGACCTGTACTGCTCGACGCCCAAGGACGATTACGTCGCGCGGCTGGCCGGCTTCTTGGCCGTCTCGTCCAACCCCGCGCCGAACGTCGCCGATCAGTACTCGCAGGAAGCGCAGTCCCTGATCGCGGACCTCGCCGCGGCCGGTGGTCTGCCGGTGTTGCAGGGCCAGCTCACCGACCAGGCGAACGCTCAGCGTCAGCGTGAGATCGAGGCGTTCTACCGTTCGGGTATCCACCAGGAGTACCAGAGCTACGACGTCGGGGGCGGCCAGTCCGCGACTCGGTGGTTGGCGCGCTACCTCGCCGATGCGGTCTGACGGCGTAGCAGCACGAAAACCGCCACAGCGCTGACGGCCATCAGACCGGCGCTCCAGCCGGCCGCGAGGTTGAAGCCGTCGACGAACGACGAGTTCGCGACGGTGGTCAGTTGCGAGGCGAACGGCTCGGGCAGGTAGTCCGCGACGGCGACGGCACCGCCTATGGTTTCTCGTGCGGGGTCCGCTATCTCGGCAGGGGTGCCCGCGGGGATGGCGTCGTCCATGCGGTGCCGGTAGACGGTGCTGCCGATCGTGCCGAGGATCGCGATACCCACGGCACCGCCCAGTTCGGCTCCGGTCTCCGACAGTGCCGATGCGGCACCGGCCTTTTCGGGTGCCGCGGCGGTCAGGACGATATCGGAGTTGAGCGTCGACGCCGCGCCGATGCCGAACGTCAGCAGAGCCATCCCGGTCAGGAGTAACGGTAGGCCCGAGTCGCTGGTGACGAAGACCATTGCCACACAACCGAATCCGATGAAGGCCAGGCCGCAGGCGATGATGGTGCCCGTACGGATGACCTTACTCATCGTCGGTGCCAACACAGCTCCGGTCGCTGCAGCCGCGGCGGGAATCAACAACCACAATCCGGCCTCGAGCGGCCCGAGCCCGACTACCAGCTGGAGATACTGCGCGGCGAACAGGCTGAAGCCGGTCATCGCGAAGATCACCAGGAACTGCACGACGACGGCTGCACTGAAGGCACGTTCGGCGAACAGCGTGACGTCGATCAAAGGGTGTGCTGCCTTCCGTTGCCGGATGACGAACACTGCACCGAGCGTCAGCCCGACGAGGGCGGTGACGATCGTTGCCGCGTCGATCCCCTCCTGTGCACCGTGTTTGATGGCGAACACGATCGAGAGCATCGAGGAGATCGCGAGAATCACGCTGATGGGATCGAACTTCCCGGGGTCGGAGTCCTTGAACTCGGGGACCAGAAACGGGGCGGCGACGAAAAGTACCACCATGATCGGAATGTTGATCAGGAACACCGAGCCCCACCAGAAGTGTTCGAGCAGAACACCGCCGATGACAGGGCCCACTGCTGCTCCACCGGCGAAGCCGGCAGTCCACAGGCCGATGGCTTCCTTTCGCTGAGTGGGGTCGTGAAACATGTTGCGGATCAACGACAATGTGCTCGGCGCAATGGTGGCTCCGCCGATTCCCAGCAGAGCGCGCGCCGCGAGCAGCATCTCGGGAGAGGTGGAGAACGTCGCGGCCAGAGACGCCACTCCGAACACGACGGCACCGATCATGAGCAGGGTGCGCCTGCCGATGCGATCGCCCAGCGAGCCCATGGTGATCAGGAGGCCGGCAAGCAGAAATCCGTAGATGTCGAGAATCCACAACGACTGATTGCTGGTGGGTTCGAGATCGGCCGTCATGAACGGCAGGGCCAGGTACAACACCGACATGTCCATCGACACGACGAGAATCGGCACCACCAGCACTGCGAGGCCGAGCCACTCCTTACCGGTGGCGCGCTGGTCGGTTGCCGTCTGGCTCACTGTGGTTTCCCTTCCCGAATGGACACCTCAGCTTAGGGGGATCGGGAGTACGTTCGGTGGAGAAACATGTCTCTCGCCGAACGAAGGAAAAATCACCTCATGACCAACGATCTGAAGGTAGTCGCGACGATCATCGCCAAGCCGGATGCCATCGACGCCGTGCGCGACGGCCTCTCCGCTCTGGTTGCCGAATCGCGGAAGGAAGACGGCAACCTCTCGTACGAGCTGTTCGAGTCCGCGATCGAGCCGGGAACCTTCATCACCGTCGAGGTGTGGAAGTCGCAGGAGGACCTCGACGGCCACATGCAGACTCCGCACCTGCAGCAGGCGCTAAGCGAGTTCGGGGCCCACCTCGCGGCTGCGCCCGCCATTCATCCCCTCCGGCCGGTCGGCTGACTCACCCCGCACGCTTGCGTAGACGAGTGTCGACACGATGAGCAGGGCCATCGTGGCACCGATCGCGAGCCAGCCGGTCCCGCTCATCTCTCCCGACGCGATGACGCGGGCTCCGGCGGCGGTGTAGCTCATGGGCATGAAGGCGGCGAGATCGCCCCAGATCGGTGCCGTCGACGCGTATGCGAAGCCACAGACGACGACCTGCACCGCGAGCGCGGCGACGTTGACGATCTGGCCGATCACGGCACCGAGCACCCGTTGGATCGCTCCCGCTGCGGCGAGGTAGGCCGCAGCCGAGACGATCAGGAACGCACCCGCTCCCAGGACCGGCCCGAGGGCGGCGTCGGTGGCGAAGGCGAACGCAACGGCGGCGCTGATGCCCACTGCGGCGACCGCTGCGGCCACGGCGAGCCAGCGGGGCTTGCTGTCTCTGCCCAGAACCCGCACGAGACTGACGCACCCGAGAGCACCGAGCGCGATCAGGGCAGCGATCAGATACGGGGTGGCACCGGTTCCGGTGCTCGACGACGTGGCCGCGATGTTCTGGTCCGACGCTGCGTCGTCGGTGGCGGCAGCGGTTCCCGGCGGAAGTGCCGCGGAGGCGTCGCGCACGTTGGTGGCGATGCCGTTGACGATTCCCTCGACCGGTTCGACCGACGTCACGAGCTGATCGGTGCCGGCCTTGAGCTGCTGGCCGCCGTCGTCGAGTTGGCCCAGTCCGTCACGCAACTGCACGGTCGCGTCGCCGAGTTGGGCGGTGGCTCCGAGGAACTGACTGTTGGGGTCGTTGAGTTCGGAGGACAGCTGCTGAGCACCGCTCTTGAGGGTCTGCAGCTGGGCGAGGGTGTCGGGCCCGAAAGCCTGCGTGTTCAGAGTGTCGATGACCCCGCGGATCTCACCGGAGATGGCGTCCGATCCCGGGTGCGGGAATCGATCGACCTGGTCAGCGGTGGCGGCGAGTTTGGCGGTGAAATCGGCCTGCAGAGCGCCGAAGCCGGCGAGCTGATCGACGACCTGGTCGACGCCACCGCTGATCTGGGACGCGCCGTCCCCGAGCTGACCGATGCCGTCGCGGTACTGCCCGAATCCATCGGCGAGCTGAATGGTTCCGTCGTGTGCCTGGGTGATGCCGTCGGCGAGCTGCCCGACGCCGTCGTTGAGCTGCGTTCCGCCGTCGGTCAGCTGGCCGATACCGCTGGAGAGGAACGTGATGGGCAGCGATGCGCTGTTGAGGCTGCTCCTGGCTGCGGCCAGGGGATCGGCCGTCTGCTGGTCCGCTGCCGGTGCCTGCTCGGTGTCGGCGACGACGGTGGTGGTTGCCGCGGGCTCGCCACCGAGGTCGTAGCCGGTGCCCAGTGCAAATGCACCTACCGCTACCAGAGGAAACGCCAGCGCAGTGAGAGCAACGGCAGGACGTCGGAAGATACGCAATTCACCCATGATGAGTTCGAGGCTAACCGCACGGTGCAGCGTCGCCGACCAGTCGACGACCGGCGACGCCCCATTTTGTGCCCTCGACCTGGGAGTTTAAGAGGTCTCTGTGGATTACCGATTGCGGGGCAGCAGGTCCCACACGTGCTCGGTTTCGTTCACCGAGGAGACCGACCTCGCGCCGCTGCGCGAGAACAGCACCCGCGTCACCGAGCAGTAGTCGATCGGGAAGCCGAGCACCTTCGGGGTCTGCAGAATGTCCTGCAGCAGGATGTTGATCACGCCGCCGTGAGCGAACAGCGCGACGGTGTCGGTGTGTGCGCTCGCCGAGACGACATCGGCGACACCGTCCAGAACTCGCCGGCGAAACGCCTGCTCGTCGACCTGCTCCGGGAGATACCCGGCCTTGATGCGATCGAATGCCTCACGGAATTCGGTCTTGGCCGACTCGATCGGAACGTAGCCGCCGAAGTCGCGATCGTATTCGGTCAGGCGATCGTCGGGCTCGACGGTCAGACCGAGCCGATCGGCCAGAGGCTGCCCGGTCTGGACGGCGCGTAGCTGCGAGCTCGAGACGACTCGCGAGATCGGGAACCGGGCGACGGCACCCGGCACTCGCTGGGACTGTTCGACGCCGAGTTCGGCCAGAGCGGGATCGGCCGAGGTCTCCGACCGTTGCGGGAGGGCATGCCGCACCAGAACCAATTGCATCGACTCACCTAATCACGAGTGTTCTGCCGCTGCGCAGCACCATCGATCGAAATGCCGCCACCTGACGCGGCGAATCGGCCTGCGGATCCCACACCATGCCGATTCGCCTGCGCGCGGCCGGTTGGGTGAGTCCGATGTCCACGGTTCCGCCCTCACCGCCGTGCGCGCGTATTCGCGGCAGAATGGCGATACCGAGACCGGCTCCGACGAGTCCGCGCACCGTGTGGGTGTCCTGACCCTCGAAGGCGATGCGCGGGCTGAAGCCGGCGTCCGCCCACAACTCGTCGCAGATCGAGCGCATCCCGAAGCCGTGGCCCATCGCGATGTAGTTCTCGTCGGCCGTGTCGGCCAGATCGACCGACCTGCGCGTGGCCAGCCGATGATCGGCCGGAACCACCAGCATCAGTCGCTCGTCGTAGAGCTGGAACGAATTGTGCTCGGTGTGTTCGGCGCTGAGAGAGACGAACGCCAGGTCGGAGACCCCGTCGGCGAGACGGTCGAGGCAGCGTGCCCGGGCACCCTGATCCAGATCGAACGTGACGGCCGGGTGGTCGACGCGGAACTGGCGGATCAGCGCCGGTACGACGTCCTCGCCCAGGGTGTTCTGAAACGCCACCGCGATACGGCCGCGGGCTCTGGCGTCGTGCTCGGTCATGGCGTCGATGCCGGCGTCGATGTCGCTCAACGCCCGCTGGAGATAAGGAATGAGCACTCGGCCGGTGCTGGTGAGCACGATCCCGCGGCCGCGTCGTTCCACGATGTCGACGCCCAGAATTGCCGAGGCGCGGGCGACCTGCCGACTGACGGTGGGCTGTGGGACGCCCAGGACGTGCGCGGCGTCGGTGATGTGTTCGGTGTCGGCCACTGCGACGAGAGTCGGTAGCAGCGGCAGGAGTTCGATCGCTTCACGACGCATTCCCGAATCATATCGCTGGTGTATCGGTTTGCCCGGTCTCATGCATTGGACGAATATCGTGAGCGCTTCTAACGTGATCTGCATGACCACGACGCAGCCCGAGGTGCTCGGATGGGAGGGACACCCCAGGGGATCGCGCGAATACCGCAGGCTCGTGCTGGCACTGCTGTTCGCCGGAGTCGCAACGTTCGCTCAGCTCTACTCGGTGCAGGGCATCCTGCCCCTCATCGCCGCCAATCTCGACATCACGCCGTCGCAGTCCTCGCTCGCGGTCGGGCTCGCGACGGTCGGCGTTGCGGTGTCCGTCATTCCCTGGTCGGTGGCGGCCGACCGTACCGGTCGTGTTCGGGCCATGACGGCGTCGATCCTCACCGCCACGACGTTGGGTCTGCTGGTTCCGCTCGCGCCGTCGCTCGAAGTGCTCTTGGTGATTCGATTCTTCGAAGGTGCTGCACTGGGCGGTCTTCCGGCCATCGCCATCGCGTACCTCAGCGAAGAGATCCATCACAAGCACACAGCCCTGGCCGCGGCGACCTACGTGTCCGGTACGACGCTCGGCGGACTGCTCGGCCGCATCGTCGCGGGACCCGTTGCGGAATACACCAACTGGCGGATCGGCACGTTGACCGTGTCGATGATCGCTGCGTTGGCCGCAGCACTGTTCGTCTGGCTCGCACCGAACCCGCGAACGACGCTCGTGCACAGCCAAATTCGTGACCTACCCGGACGGCTGTGGGTGAACCTGCGCGAGCCGGGGATGGCGGCACTCTACGGCCAGGGATTTCTGCTGATGGGCGGCTTCGTCGCGATCTACAACTACCTCGGATTTCGTTTGGAGGCCGTGCCTTTCGGGCTCCCGCAGTCTCTGATCAGCCTGATCTTCGTGGCGTACCTCAGCGGTACAGTGTCCTCACGGGTAGCGGGCAATCTCGCGACGAAGCACGGCAGATCGGTGGTGCTCGCCGGATCCACCGCCACGATGATCGCCGGAGTTGCCCTGACGATGGCGTCGAATCTCGCCGTCATTCTGACCGGCTTGGTGATCCTGACCATGGGATTCTTTGCCGCCCACGCCATCGCGTCGGGATGGACCGGACAACGAGCCGTCCACGGCCGAGCCCAGGCGACATCGCTGTACAACCTCTTCTACTACGGCGGATCCTCCGTCGTCGGCTGGATCGGCGGCGTCGTCTTCCAATCCCAGGGATGGAACGCGTTGGCGCTGTTCGTCATTGCGTTGGCAGTGATCGCAGGCGTGTGGGCCGCGTGCATGAACGGCCGATTGGCGAAGCCGGTATCAGTAGGTTGACGTGTTTGCGGCAGCGAGGGCAAAAATGACGATCGCACCCACGATGACGACGAAGAGCGCGATCGAGACGTAACCCACGATCAGGCCCGCCGTCGCAAAACCCGATCCGCCTTCGCCGGTGCGCTTGATCTGACCGCGCGAGATGTGGCCACACACCACCGCGCACACCGACGCAATCAACGGAATGAACGTCAGACCGAGAATCGCCAACACGAGTGACACGATCGCCAAGGTGTTGGTGGACGCCGGAGCCTGATACCCGCCGGCATACGGCGCATTCCCGTACTGCGAATACTGTTGCTGCGGGTTCGGGTACTGGGGGTTCGGGTTCTGATAGGGCGGGTACTGCTGCCCGCCGTACGGCTGATCCTTGTTCGCTGCGTCGAACGGATCGTTGCTCTCACCCTGCGGATAGCCCATGGCGGGAGTGTGGCACCTGGAGACAGCAGTCGCAACCGCTCTCCCTCGGCGCTACGTGCTGAGCTTGCCCCACCCCACATAGGCGTCGACAGTGACGTATCCGGTCACGCGCGGCTGATCCCGAACCGGATACGGATCGCCGGTGTAATGCGTCGAAATGCGATCGATGTCGACCAGATCGGGATCGTCACGCAACTCGATCGAACCGTGCACCGTCACATGGGTGTACCAACTGGCCTCGTCCAACACCGAAATCGAGACCTTCGGATTCGCCTTGATGTGCTCGAGACGCTTCCGCGACGCATCGAAATTGAGCACGACCTTCCCGTCCTCCCACAGATACCACGTGGGTGCGGTGATCGGCGTCCCATCTGCACGAACCACCGCCATGACCGCGGGATTGGCCTTCTTCAGCAATTCGACAGCGGCATCGGGCAACGGAGGCTTGGGCATACGACAACAGTACGACTCGACCCCCGCCTTGGGTCCCGAATCGCCCCACAGCGTCCCCCGGAGTCCACTCGATGTGCCATTGACTGCCGAAAAGGCCACTCAATGTCACATCGAGTGCACTGGGGTGAAGGGTGTGCACTCGAGAATCGGGTGCATCCGATGTGGATCGGCGACTACAGGTTGGGGAGTTTGACTACCTGTCCGGCGTAGGAGAGTCCGGCACCGAAGGCGAGCAGCAGTGCTGTGTCTCCTGCTTTTGCTTTGCCGGTGCGCAGTAGTTCTTCCATGGCCAGGGGGATCGAGGCTGCCGAGGTGTTGCCGGTTTCGGCGATGTCGTTGGCGACGGGTGTGTCCTCGTTCAGGTTCAGGCTCTTGGCGAGGAGTTCGGTGATGCGGCTGTTGGCCTGGTGGGGGATGAAGGCGTGCAGTTCGTCGGTTTTGATCCCGGCGACGTCGAGGACGCGCTGCGCGGCTTTGCCCATTTCGAATGCGGCCCAGCGGAAGACGGAGATTCCGTTCATCCGGATCCAGGGTCGCTCGAGGCCTTCTTCGGTGATGTAGTCGTACCAGTCGGTGGTCTGGACGATGGCGTCGGATTGCGAGCCGTCGGAGCCCCAGACGGCGGGTCCGATCTCGGTTTCGTCGCTCTGGCCGACGACCACGGCACCGGCGCCGTCAGCGAAGATGAAGCGGGTGGTGCGGTCGTAGGGGTCGGTGGTGACGCTGAGCTGTTCTGCACCGATGACGAGGACGTACTTGGACGTTCCGGCCTTGACCAGGTCCGATGCGACGGCGAGGGAGTAGCAGAAGCCCGCGCAGCCGGCGCAGATGTCGAATGCGGCCGGCCCCTTGGTGCCGAGTCCGTGCGCTACTTTTGCAGCTGCTTGGGGTGTGAGTTCGAGATGCGTCGAGGTGGCGACGATGACGGTGTCGACTTGGTCGGCGGTGATTCCGCTGGCTTCGAGGGCCTTACGACCTGCCGCGATGGACATCTCGACGACGTTTTCCTTGGGATCGGCGAAGCGCCGGTTCTTGATTCCGGACCGCGTCTGGATCCACTCGTCGCTCGAGTCGATGAATTCACAGATCTCGTCGTTGGTCACGACTCTCTCGGGGCGGTGAACGCCGAGTCCGAGTAGTTTCGACTGTCGTCCCTGCGTCGTGCTGATCGCACCCATCTTCAATTTCCTCTCGTGCTACCGCGCCATCGCCGAGCTTCGGCTCGGGTCTTGGGCTACGGGCTCGGTGACACACGTTACGTGCGTCGCCTCGAGGAGTTCACACCAGTTCGGTGATGAGGGCTGCGACCTCGGCGGGCTTGTCGATCATGGCGTGGTGGTGGGCGGGCATGACGACAGTGAAGTCGGCCCGCAGATACGCGGCCAGCTTGCGTTGAGTCTTGATCCATCGCTTGCCCCACGGGGAGGGTCGTCCGGTGTGGGCTGCGGCGACGATGACCGGAACGACGAGGGGCGAACGCTTCCGCATTCTGTTCAGTTCGGCGGCGAGGTCCGGGTAGACGACGTCCTCCACCAGGGCGGCGGCGAGGTAGGTGGGTCGTCGATAGATGTCGTCGACCCAGTCGAACGTCTCCTGCGGTGTGCCGTCGGGCGGTGTCGCCTGATTGAGGACGCGTCGCACACGCGGTCCGACCAGCTTCTGCAGGCCGGTCTTGCTGAGCGCGGTGGCGATGACGTGGGCAGCCTCGACGCGCACGACGGTCGGGACGAAGCGTCTGGGGTCGGATTCGGCGCTGGAATCGAGCAACAGAATTCCGCGGGTGCGCGACGGGTACAGCCGGGCCACAGCTTCTGCGTAGAAGCCGGCTATCGAATGACCTACCACGACGGCCGGGTCGGTGACTCCGAGTGCGTCGAGGACACCGATGATTCGGTCTGCCTCCCCGCGGACGGTGGGTGTGGCACCGGCGGGCAAGGGGTCGCTGAGTCCGAAGCCGGGGCGGTCGAGAACGACCACGTGATGGTGGGCGCTCAGGATGTCGACGGTGTCGTTCCAGTCGAACCAGTTACTGCCGAGGCCTCCGCACAGGACGACCGTGGGGCCGGTTCCGCGTACGAACAGATGCAGACGTTGCCCGTCCACCTCGACGTACTGACCGGGAGGATGTTTCACGGGAAACAACGCACTGCGTTCGGCTCGATCCCCGCTGTCCATGTTTGGTACTCCACGATGCTCTACCGACCTGTCGACTGTTTCACGCTCCAGTTTCCATCATTTTCCCCGTTTTGCACACTCGTGTGCGTGGATCGGTCACGAGGGAAGGTCATTGACGCGGCTTGGCCAGGGGGAACGCGAGCGTTTCCCGAATGCTGCCACCGGTGATGAGCATGACGACCCGGTCGACTCCCATGCCGAGACCGCCGGTCGGCGGCATCCCGTGCTCGAGTGCTTGCAGAAAATCCTCGTCCAGGCTCATCGCTTCCTCGTCACCGCCGGCCGCCAACAGCGACTGTTCGGTGAGGCGCTGTCGCTGATCGACAGGGTCGGTCAGCTCGCTGTACGCGGTACCCAGCTCCACACCCCACGCGACGAGATCCCACTTCTCGGCGACGCCCGGAATGCTCCGATGCGGCCTCGTCAACGGCGACATCGACGTCGGGAAGTCCTTGTAGAAAGTGGGGAATTCGGTGTAGTCCTCGACGAGATGTTCGTACATTCCCTGCGCGACGGCCCCAGCATCCCAGGTCTTCTCGTACGGAATGTCGTTCTCGTCGCACAGGCGTTGCAGCTCCTCCAGAGGAGTCGCCGGTTCGACGGGCACTCCCAACTTCTCGGCGACGGCACCGTGCAACGTCTTGACCGGCCATTCGCCGGAGATGTCGATCTCGATCATTTCTCCGTTCGGGCCGTCCGGGCGCAGGATGATCTCGCGTCCGTGCGCGGCAACGGCTGCTCGCTGAATCAGCTCGCGGCACAACACCATTGCGCGTTCGTAGTCGCTGTGGGCCTCGTAGGCCTCGAGGATCGTGAACTCGGGGTTGTGCTTGAAGTCCGCGCCTTCGTTGCGGAACACGCGGCCGATCTCGAACACCTTCTCCATGCCGCCGACACACAGGCGTTTGAGATAGAGCTCCGGTGCGATCCGCAGGTAGAGGTCGAGGTTGTAGGCATTGATGTGGGTGACGAACGGTGCTGCGTTGGCACCGCCGTGAACCTGCTGCAGAATCGGTGTCTCGACCTCCATGTATCCGCGCTCGCCGAGCGAATCACGAAGTGACTTCACGACATTGGATCGGGCGATCATCAGTGCACGAGCATCGCGATTGATCGCCAGATCGACGTAGCGTTGCCGCACCCGAGCTTCCGGGTCGGTGAGTCCGCGATACTTGTCCGGCAGTGGATGCAAGCACTTGGCATTCATTCGCCAGTCCGTCGCGAGCAGCGACAGCTCCCCACGCTTGCTGCGGCCGATCGCGCCACTGACCTCGATGAGATCGCCGAGGTCGAAATCGGCGTCGAAGTTCTCGATCGAATCCCCGACGCGATCGCGGTCGAAGAGAACCTGGATATCGGCCGACCAGTCACGCACCACAGCGAATACGACACCGCCGTAGTCGCGAATCCGCAGGATGCGTCCGGCAATTCGTACCGTTGTGCCCTGCGGCGAGGCCACCGCCGCCTCGACCGTATGCGTCGGGGGATAGGCGACGGGATAGCCCTCGGTGCCCTCGCGTTCGAGACGATCGAGTTTCGACATGCGTACGCGCACCTGGTCGGGACGCTTACGGCCCGGTGTCGGCTCGTCCGGGACGCTGTCGGGGCCGCTGCCGTCGGGATGAATGTCGTCGGCGTCGGCCAGAGCCGCGGGCACCGCAACGTGAGAACCGGTGTGCTTCGAGGCGCGTCGGAAGGTCGGCAGGGTCAAGAAGCCCTCGGCGATGGCCGACGCGACGCCGACCTTGGGCAACACCCGATTGTCGGCGAAGCAGAGGTAGCGCGGCTCCCATTCCGGAAGGTACTTCACGTTCGAGCGATACAGGGCCTCGAGCTGCCACCACCGAGAGAAGAACACCAGCACGCTGCGCCAGATTCGCAACACCGGCCCGGCACCGATCCGGCTGCCCTCCTCGAACGCCGCGCGGAACACCGCGAAGTTCAGCGAGATCTTGCCGACCCCGAATTGATCGGCGCTGGTGGCGAGCTCGGTCACCATCAGTTCGATCACCCCGTTGGGCGACGCCGGATCACGACGCATCAGATCCAAGGACACACCGGTGCGACCCCACGGCACCAGCGAGAGGACGCCGATCACCTTCTCGCCCTGAACTGCCTGCACCAGAAGACAATCGCCGTCGAGCGGATCACCCAGTCGACCCAACGCCATCGAGAACCCACGCTCGGTTTCGGTATCGCGCCACGCATCCGCGCAGGCAATGATCTCCGACATCTCCTCCGACGAAATGTCACGATGACGACGCACGGTGACCACGACACCCGCTTTACGAGCCCGGTTGACCGCCTGACGCACGGGGCGCATCTCGCGTCCATTGAGGTTGAAATCCTTGGTTTTCAGGATCGCTTCGTCGCCGAGTTCGAGGACACTCAGTCCGGCCCGCTTGTACGCGGTCGCGCCGATCTCGCTGGCGCCCATGACAGCTGGGGTCCAGCCGTATTTCTCGGCCAGGTCCAACCATTCCGAGATCGCATGCGGCCACGCCTCGGGATTGCCGATCGGGTCACCACTGGCCAGACAGACGCCGACCTCGACGCGATACGTCACCGCCGCCTTACCGCTGGTGGCGAAGATGACGCCCTTGTCGCGGCGAGTGGCGAAGTAGCCGAGGGAATCGTCGGCACCCCATTTGTCGAGCAGGCCACGCAGCGCGGACTCGTCGCGACCGGTGAGCGCGTTGCTCGACCGCTGCGACCGAAACAACGTGACGACAGCCCCCAACAACGCCAACGCTCCGAACAGCCCGAGGGCCGTGTTCACGATGCCGTTCGGCCTGCCGTCGAACTGCTCGTTGTCCACCGTCGCCAACGCCGTCACGCGATTGAACGCCCACAGGAACGTCTGACTCTCCGGCAACGACCCGGGGAACAACGCAACCAGCGCCCACCCGATCACCGTCCCGATGGCCGCGCCGAGCACGAGCACCCCGAGTGCCTTCCACACCGCACCACGACGCACCCGCGTGTAGAACTCCTTGCGCGCGGCGATCAACACCCCCGTCACCACAACATGGACAGCCAGCGCAATCCACGAATTGACGCTCTTGTCCGTGATCCCCTCGACCACATTGGTGATCGCCAACAACACCAGATAGATCGTCAGCAACCACCACGCAATGCGCTTACGGCTCGCCAACGCCGCCGCCAACAAACCGACCACCAGCGCCCACGACAAACTCGTATCGGGAGCATCGAAGTAATAGCTGTCGACGTACTCACGCGGAACGTGAATCAGGAAACGAAGAGTCGGCGACAGACTCCACAGAAACAACAACACCGCGAACACACCGAGCACCAGACCCGCGATATGCGGAACCTCACTCAAACGACCGCGCTCGGGTGGCACGAACGACCGCGGAACCATGGACCCGGACCGCTCCGAGGAAACTGCTGTCGCCGTCATATCTCACTCCCGAAGTCAGAATGCACTTGCACCGTAGACGGTATCCCCGCCAAGGCGAGTCAGGTGCCCATTGCCCGCACCCCCGCCCACTCAATGTGACGTTCAGTGGCCTTTTCGACAGTCGATGTCACATCGAGTGGACATCGGGTCGGTTGCGGGCGGCGGATCTTCGGGTGCGTTGGATCTCGATACGACGTCGCCTCGGCGCGCGTGGGTGAAAGTTCGTCCACAGGGCGTGAGTTATCCACAGGGCAGTTCGTTTCCCGTCGTCGCGGCGGATTCGGGGTGCGCGGACTGTGCATCATCATGGCCATGAAGCGGGGTGGAGCACGAGTCGATGCGAAGGTGATCGCGGCTGCGTCGGATCGCGGGTTCATGAGGACAGCGCACTTACTCGAGCTCGGGGTGGCCTCGAAGACCATCGTTCGACGCACCCAGCCGGACGGCAGCTGGTCACGGGCGTTACCTGGGTTGGTGTTCTTGAAGAATCGTTCGCTGACGCCGATCGAACGCGCCACCGCGGTGGCGATCTACTGCGGCAAGGATGCTCTCATCAGCGGTCGGGCAGGGCTGGCGTTGCATGGATTGGGCACGTCGGGTTCGTTGGAGGAGACGTTCGCACTGATTCCCGAGCCGCAACATCGCAAGTCCGTGGGCTTCGCTGTCGTGGAGCGGACGTGGCGAATGCCGACGGCGGAAATCAAGTCGGGACTTCGCGTCGCCCCGATCGTTCGGTGTCTGTGCGATGCAGTTCGACGGATGAAGAATGCCGAGCAGTGCATGGCGTTGATTGCCGGTGTCGTGCAGCGAGGTGCGGCCACCGTGGACGCGATCATGAAGGAACTGAACGCCGGTAGTACGCGGGGAACTGCGATGCCACGTCGAGTTCTGAGGGAACTGGCTGCAGGTGCGCACTCGGTGGCGGAGGCTCAGGCCCAGAAGCTGTACGCGCGCAGCGGACTTCCGACGATGCAGCACAACGTGGCTGTCCACGACGAGCAGGGCAGGTTCCTGCTGATAGCCGACAACTGGCTCGACGATGTCGCGTTGGATTGGGAGATCGACTCGCTCGAATACCATCTCTCGCCCGCGGCGCACAGGGCGACGGTGGCGCGTCGGGAACGAGCGCAGAATGCCGGCCTCATCGTGGTGACACATCTGCCGAGCGATATTCGGGACGATCCGGAACGCGTTCTGTCCGACCTTCGGGCGCGTTACGAGCAGGCCAAGGCGCGACCGCGACCGAATGTCACGGTCCGACCGCGAGCGGATCAGGCTCGTAGTCGCTCGGGTTGATACACCCACACCATGTGCTTGCCGGTCTCGGACGCAGCTGCGATCGGTCGATGCTCGATCCTGTCCAGCACGAATCCAAGCCTCTTGGGTACGGCCTGGCTCCGGAGATTCGCTGCGTCACAATGAATTTCGACTCGACTGATTCCGTCCAGCCTCGAGGCCTCCCGTATGAGGGCGGCGACGGCCTCGCTGATCACCCCACGTCCCTCGGCCCGGGCGTCGAGCCAGTAACCCAATTCGATGCCGTGCGGGCCGATCCGGCGATGCATCCCGATCTTGCCCAGAAACGCAGCGCCGTCGCGCTCGAAAATTCCGTAATCGAACATCTCCCCGGCATTCCACTGCTCGACGGCCTCCGCAATGCGAGCCGATTGCACCGAAGGCTGGGCCGCTTCTTCGGTCGCCCACCCCATCCACGGCGCAAGGCGCGCGAGATTGCGACCGATCACGTCGGCAACGGCAACGGCATCGCCGGCCGACTCGCGACGAATGAGAAGTCGGCCGGTGACAATCCGATCGGGAGGTACATCCAGCATGGCCAGCAGTGTGTCAACAGTGCACCCGATCTGCCAACGAATTTCGTTGCACTGTCACCCGCTCGCAGTCCACTCGATGTGCCATCGACGGGCGAAAAGGCCACCGAAGGTCACATTGAGTGGACAAGGGGCAGCGGCAAGGGCGGGGTTCAGGAAGCCGACCAGGATCTCCAGGACAGTTTGTCGATGATGATGACCGGACCTTCGGGTCTGTTGTTTTTGTATTGACTGTATTTCGCGACCAGGGCGTCGGTGGCCGATGTGCCTTCGGCGCTGGAGGTTTCGACGATGTGGGCGGATCCGTCCGCGCGGATCCACCAGAGTTGGGACCAATCGTCGGTGTAGTGGTCGACGATGAGGCTGACGGCGGGGTCGGCGCGGATGTTGTCGAGTCGCTGGAGTTTCTGCGTTGTCTTGGGTTTCCAGTCGATGGCGGTGAAGATTCGGTCGCCGGTGGGGGCGACGGCGAAGACGATCGGGACCAGGTGTGGTGTGCCGTCGGGGTTGATGGTGGAGAGTTGGGCTCGGGGTGCGGCGGTGAAGCGTTGGACTTCGTTGTCGATCTTCACGTTCGGTTCCTCGGGTTATGCGGATTCGCTGTGGGTGCTGTGTCGGGTGATGAATTGTTCGAGTGCCGCAACGGACATGGGGCGTCCGAGTAGGTGTCCTTGGCCGAAGGTTACGCCCATGTCGGTGCAGATCTGGAGTTGTTCCGGTGTCTCGATTCCCTCGATGACGGTGTCTTTGCCGAGAGTGGTGGTGACGTCGACGAGGGCTGTGCAGAGCGTGGTCATGGCGCGGCGTCGGTGCAGGTTGTCGCTGTCGAGGTGTTGGGTGAGGGATTTGTCGATCTTGAGGGTGTCGACGGGGAGGGTGGCGAGTCGTTCGAGGGAGGAGAAGCCGGAGCCGAAGTCGTCGATGGCGATGAGGACGCCGTGGCGTTGGACGTCGCGGAGTTGGTAGTGGACTGCGTCGAGGTCGTGGAGTGTCTGTGATTCGGAGAGTTCGAGGGCGAGTCGTCCGGGTTCTATGCCGTAGGTGTCGACGGTGTCGATGACGTCGGTGGCGAGGGTTCCCGTGGCGAAGTGGGCTGGGCTGATGTTGACGCCCACTTGGAGGTGGATGTTGCGGGTCTGCCAGTCCGCGATCGTGTGTGCGACCTCGGCGAGAATCCACATGCTCAGCGGGACGATGAGGTCGGCGTCCTCGGCGAGGGGGATGAAGGTGTCAGGCATCAGCAGGCCGAGTTCGGGGTGGTTCCATCGGATGAGTGCTTCGGCCCCGACGACCGTTCCCGTCGCGAGTTCGACGATGGGTTGGTAGACCATCGTCAGTTCGCGCTCGACCATGGCGGTGCCGCGTAGTCGTTCGATGAGTTCGAGTCGGGTGCGGTTGGTGTGGTGGAGCTCGTCGGTGAAGACGTGGTGTTCGTTGCGTCCGACGGCTTTGGCGGCGTGCATGGCTGCGGTGGCGTTGTGGACCAGTTGGGTGGCGCTGATGTCGGTGGTGGTACTCGAGGCGACTCCGACGCTGGCGGTGAGGGTGAGTTGGCGGCCGGAGAGCTCGAAGGCGGGCTCGAAGATGCTCGCGAATCCGGCAGCCAGGGCGCGCGCGGCTATCGAGTGGCAGCCCCGCGCGATGACGACGAATTCGTCGCCGGTGAGTCGGCCGATGGTGTCGCCGGGGCGGGTGGAGGCGAGCAGTCGGTCGGCGACCATGCACAGCAGGCTGTCGCCCTGCGCGGGGCCGAGAGCGTCGTTGAACTCTCGGAATCCGTCGATGTCGACCAGCAGGACGCTGAACTGACGATCCGGGGTGCGTCGGTCGAGCTCGTCGGTGATGAGGGCAAGAATCTCGACGCGGTTCGGAAGACCGGTCAGCGCGTCGCGTTGGGCAGCTGTTCCGCCTACGGCAGCGGCTGAGGTAACCGCGGCGACATGACGGGGCGGCGCGTCGTGCTCTCGGCTCACTGTTCCCCCTCATGGCCGGACAGCCATGGATGATACTAGCCGAAGAGTCTGCTTGAACGCTATAAACAGGGGGCATCCCCTTTTTTAGGACTATTAGATCACGGTGTCCTTGGTTTGTGGGCCGTTTGCGCGTCCTGTCGATGCTCGTTCTTCGACGCTCCAGATCGCGTCGTCCACGCTGTCGCTGAGTCCGAGCACCCACCGAGCCGCCGACCGGCCCTGATCGAACAGCGACTGCGCAACGGTGGTCAATCCGGCCTCGGCCGCGGCAGGGGAGTCGTCCCACCCGGTCACGGCCAGTCGCCCCGGAACGTCGATTCCGGCCGTGGCCGCAGCATCGAGCACCCCGAGGGCAAGTTCGTCGCTCATCACGAGCAATGTGTCGATAGCGTTGTCCTGCAACAACACCTGCGCTGCTCGGTCCCCTTCGGGGCGGGCGTTGTTGGTGGTGAACAGTGTCGGTACCGTCGACCATTCGATCCCCGATTGCAGGCATGCGTCTCGGTAACCCTCGAGTCGAGCTCGGGTCACCGGCATCGAGATGTCCGACGCGTCCGCGCCACGCACGATCGTCGATTCGCGTCGGGTATCGGGCCTGAGAGCGACGATGGCAGGTCGAGATCGGCTGTGCAATGCGGCGGTGGCCACCGCGTCGGCTGCCGCCCTGTCGTCGATGGCGATCGAGTTCAGGCCGGGGTGGTCGGGCCCACCCTGGATGCACGTGGGGCGGCCGGTCTCGACGAGCACGTCGAGCAAGGGGTCGTCGATCTCCGTTGTCCACACCACGTACCCGTCGACCTGTGCGTCTCGGATGCGAGCGTTGTCGGTGTCGCGGTGCAGGTTCGGCAGCATCACCAGCGCGGTGTCGGCGTCGAGACACGCTTCGGCGATGCCGGACAGAAAGCGTCGAGCCTGGGGATCCTCGAAGGCGTAGGTGAGCTTCTCGCCGAGGACGACGCCGATGCTGTCGTGCCT
Source organism: Rhodococcus sp. 15-725-2-2b (assembly GCF_002259075.1). Taxonomy (NCBI): domain Bacteria; kingdom Bacillati; phylum Actinomycetota; class Actinomycetes; order Mycobacteriales; family Nocardiaceae; genus Rhodococcus; species Rhodococcus sp. 15-725-2-2b. The sequence continues at coordinate 638,273 of NZ_NPFL01000006.1, forward strand.
GCCGCTGCGCAACGACCGCGCGGTGCGGTTGGGACCGGCGTATCCGAGGGCCGCTGCTGCCTCGTGCACGCGATCGCGGGTGGCCGCGGAAACTCGGCTCGGTCGGTTGTAGGTGTACGAGACGCTCATGGTGGAAACGCCTGCGGACGCTGCGACGTCGGCCATGGTCACCCGAGTGTTCACCGGCCCACTGTAGCGCGCGGCACCGATGATGTGTAACGATACACAGCATGTCGTCGCCGCTACCGAAGCTGCTGGTGCTCGCCGCAGCCGCATTCATCTACGTCACGGCGGAAACGCTGCCCGTGGGGTTGCTCCCCGAGATATCCGGGGACCTCGGCGTCGGCGAATCCGCCGTGGGTCTCCTACTGACCTTCTACGCGTACGGCGTCGCCGTGATGACGATGCCGTTGATCCGGTTCGTGCGGCAGTGGCCCCGACGACGCGTCGTGGTCATCACCGTTGCCGCACTGGCACTCTCGCAACTCCTCTCGGCGGTATCGGTCGGATATCCGATGTTGGTGATCTCTCGAATGCTCTGCGCGGCAACGCACGGAGTCTTCTGGGCTGTCGTCGCTCCGGTCGCGGCATCGCTGGCACTACCCGGTAAGCAGGGCAAGGCCATCGCGACGGTGTATGCCGGTACCTCGTTGGCGTTGGTTGCCGGCAACCCGCTCACGGCAGCACTGGGCCAGTGGCTCGGATGGCGCACCGCAGCAACGATTCTCGGCATCGTCGCCGCAGCCATCGCGGTGGCGCTGTACTTCGTCCTCCCGGCACTACCGGTCACCCGAGCGGTCTCGGAAACGAAGAAGACACCGCGGGTGCTCGACGGCTCCCTGGCCGTTCTGTGTGCAGTGACGTTCCTGGCCGTCCTCGGTCATTTCGCCGCGTACACCTACTTCTCGGTGATCGTCGACCGTGCCATCGGATCGGCAGGAACCACCCTGACCTTGATGCTGATGCTGTACGGACTGTTCGGGGTGGTCGGCATCTGGGTGATCGGGAGAACTTACGACCGGTGGCCCCGGCACTCGACCATCGCGGCCCTCGGTGCGGTCGCAGCGGCAGTGGCAATTCTCTGGTGCACTCTGAGCGGGGCTCCGGGCAGCTGGGCCGTGTTCGCCGTCGGTGCCATCGCGTTGTGGGGGCTGGCCTTCACCACCCTTCCGGTGTGTATTCAATCGGCCGTGGTCAGAGCCGCCCCGGCCGATGCGGACAAGGCGTCGGCGATCTACGTCGTTTCCTTCCAGTTGGCGATCGCGACGGGCGCACTGCTGGGCGGTGTGGTGATCGACCTGAGCGGCATCGGGGCCGTCACCGCTGCTGCAACAGCCCTGGTCGCCGCAGCGCTGGCCGTGGTCGTGGTGGCGCGCAGAACCTTTCCGACTCGCTACGCACAGGAGCCGGTGACAGCAACGGCACGCTGACCGTTGAGGTACCCCGCACGATAGGGTCAGCACGCGACGAACGAGGGAATCCGGTGCAATTCCGGAGCTGGCGCGCAACGGTGACGAGTGAGAGCTCGAAGTCCGAATGCTCGGACGTCGCGATCCACCTCCAACCGCGGCTCCGCGACACGAGCCCTCAGCAGGAAGCTTTTCACGATGCGCACCACCCTCGCCGTACTAGGCGCTGTCTCGTTCCTCGTTCTCGCCGGCTGTTCGTCCACGGCGACGACCGACGCGGCCACCCCGACCACAGGAAACTATCCGCTGACCATCGACAATTGCGGTCGCGACGTCGTCGTCGACGCCCCGCCGCAACGTGCGGTCTCGTTGAATCAGGGTTCGACGGAAATCCTTCTCTCGCTCGGCCTCGCCGACCGTATGGTCGGCACCGCTACCTGGACCGACCCCGTCCGTGCGAACCTCGAGTCGGAGAACGCGAAGGTGCCCAGGTTGGCGGACAACAAACCTTCCCTCGAGGTGGTGTTGGACGCCGAGCCCGACTTCGTCACCGCGTCGTTCGGCGGCACCCTCGGACCGGGAGGCGTCGCCGACAGAGACCAGTTCGAGCAGCTCGGTGTGCCGAGCTACCTCTCTCCCACCGACTGCAACGGCAAGACCGACGACAGCGTCAACTCCGACGGCGCGCGTACGTCGCCACTCGAGATAGAGACCGTCTACCAGGAGATTCGCGACCTCGCGGCCATCTTCGACGTGCGTGATCGCGGTGAACGCTTCATCGCCGAACTGCAGGATCGCTTCGCGAAGGCATCGGGAGCCGTCGACGCCTCCGGTGTGTCGCTGGCGTACTGGTTCGCCGACACCGACACCCCCTACATGGCCGGATGCTGTGGATCGTCGGGCATCATCACCGAATCCGTCGGTGCCGAGAACATCTACGCCGACACCACCGACGAATGGCCACAGGTCAATTGGGAGAGTGTTCTCGATCGTGATCCCACCGCGCTCGTGCTCGCGGACCTGAGCCGACGGAGCATCGCCGGTGATGCTCTCGACAGCAAGATCGCTTTCCTGGAATCGAATCCCGTCACGAGTCGGCTCACCGCCGTCGAGAGCAAGCGGTACATCGTCGTCAACGGTGCCGACCTCAACCCGTCGATCCGTACGATCGACGGGGTCGAAAAAGTTGCTGCTGCTCTGCAGAACTGGGGATCGACCACCCCATGAGCCGGACCGATCGCGGGTTGCTGATCCCGCTTCTGCTCGGTGGCTTCGTGGTGTTGGTGCTTTCGATCGGCGTGGCCGTGACCATCGGTCCGGCCAGCGTGTCGGTATCCGATGTGTATCGAGTGATACTGGGGCACATCGGGATCGGTACGGCCGAAGTGAGCCGCATCGAGGACGGCATCGTCTGGCAGTTGCGATTGCCCCGAACGCTGCTCGCCGCCGTCTGCGGTGCAGGCCTCGCGCTGTGCGGAGCCATCATGCAATCGCTGCTGCGCAATCCCCTCGCCGACCCGTTCGTACTGGGTATCTCGTCGGGCGCATCCACCGGTGCCGTCGTCGTCGCGGTGCTCGGCGTCGGTGGCGGTGCACTGTCGCTGTCCACCGGAGCCTTCGCCGGAGCGCTGCTGTCGTTCGTGCTGGTCATGCTGCTCGCCGCAGGTGCGGGCGGCGGCAACGACCGCGTCGTGCTGGCGGGAGTGGCAGGTACACAACTGTTCTCGGCTCTGACGTCGTTCATCGTCATATCTTCGGCCGACGCCGAGCAAACCCGAGGAGTCTTGTTCTGGCTGCTCGGTTCCTTGAGCGGCGCCGACTGGACGGACGTGGCACTGTGCGGCACTGTGGCACTGCTGGGCATGGCGGTGTGCCTGTTCAACACCTCGGCCCTCGATGCCTTCACTTTCGGGCACGACGCGGCCGCATCCCTCGGCGTTCCGGTGAAGTACGTGCGAATCCTGTTGCTGGTCATGACCGCATTGATCACGGCCGCCCTCGTCAGCGCCGCCGGTGCCATCGGATTCGTAGGGCTGGTGCTACCGCACGCTGCTCGTTTCCTCGTGGGGTCGCGCCATCGAAGACTGCTTCCGACGACGGTGGTGATGGGGGCAATATTCATGGTCTGGGTCGACACCATCGCTCGAACGGTGTTCGCACCACAGGAAATTCCGGTCGGAGTGGTCACGGCCCTTATCGGCGTTCCGGCCTTCGCCCTGATTCTCTTTCGGCTCAGGAGATCTCGATGACACTGCACGCCAGAGACATTCGATGGACCCGGAGTGGACACCCGATCCTCGACGGCATCAGCTTCGCGCCCGAACCGGGAGAGACCATCGGCCTGATCGGCCCCAACGGCTCGGGCAAATCCTCCCTGTTGCGCATTCTTGCCGGCATCGTCGCACCCGACAGTGGCGACGTGCTGCTCGACGGAGACAACCTGCGAACACTGCGCCGACGTCGCGTCGCCAGACGGGTGGCCATGGTCGACCAACACTCCGACACCGACGTCGACATCAGCGTCCGCGACGTCGTCCGCCTCGGCCGCATCCCACATCACGGCATCCTCGGCGGCGACGCATCCGACGACGACGCCGCCATCGCACGAGCACTCACCGACACCGCCATGGCATCGAAAGCCACCCGACGCTGGCACACCCTCTCCGGCGGCGAACGCCAACGAGTCCAGATCGCCCGAGCCCTCGCCCAGCAACCCACCGAACTACTGCTCGACGAGCCGACCAATCACCTCGACATCCAACATCAACTCGACATCCTCACCCTCGTCGCAGGCCTACCCCTGAGCAGCTACATCGCCCTGCACGACCTCAACCTCGCCGCCATGTTCTGCGACCGAATCATCGTCCTCGATCACGGCACCATCGTTGCATCGGGAACCCCGAACGAAGTGATCACCGAACACCTCGTGCGCACGGTATACAACGTGAACGCCAGCGTCACGAATGCCGACAACTACCCCCAGGTGACCTATCGCCGCCCCACCCCCTCCGACCCTGGAGTCCACTCGATGTGACATTGACCGCCGAAAAGGCCACTGGATGTCACATTGAGTACCGGCGGATGGCACACGGTGTGATGCCGGGCCGGGTGATCTAGAGTTGCCGCAGTTTCTTCTCGAATGCGTCGATGCGTGTGGTGTCCTCGAAGAAGTCTTCTTGCGAGATGATTTTCCCCCAGCTCGTGCGGACCAGGAGCACGGTGCGGTTGTTGTAGATCTGGGTGCCGTCGGCTGCGTGGGCTCGGTCGTCGAACCGCACGAGCAGGGTCATTCGCCAGGGTGCGCCGCCACTGTAGATTTCGCTGATCTGTCCTTGTATCCCGGCTGCGACGAAGTCCTGGAAGAATCTTTCGATGGCTGCGCGGCCGCGATGGGTGCCCGACCAGCGGCTGTCTCCGTCGGCGAACTTGAGCACTGCGTCTCGGTGGAACGACGCGAGCAGGGGACGGTAGTCGCCGTTGTTCAGCGCTTCGATGTCTCGCTGCAGCTTGAGTGTCAGCGCTCGCATCAGCAGAAGCTTGAATGCGAAGGCCGTCGAGATGCCGGCCAGAAATCTCAGTTGCATGCCCATACGTTTGCCTACCGTTCATCGACGTGTCAATCGAGTCGGCGGTACGTTCTGTCGATGATTCATCATGTGCAGGTCGCGTGTCCGGCGGGCGGCGAGGATCTAGAGCGAGCGTTCTTCTCAGGAGCCTTGGGCTGGGAGGAGGTCCCGAAGCCGCCGTTGTTGGCCGTTCGCGGGGGCTGTTGGTTCCGGGTGCCGGGTGTAGGTGGTCCCGACGGTGAGTTGCATGTCGGCGTCGACGACGACTTTCGTCCGGCAGTGAAGGCGCACCCGGCTTTCGTTGCCGACGTCGATGCAACCGCTGCGGCGTTGACGTCTGCCGGCTACCCGGTCGATTGGGCCGACCCTGAGGGGATCGAGGGTCGACGACGGTTCCATACCCGCGACGGAGTGGGCAATCGAATCGAATTCGTGGCAGCACAATAGGTCACAGACCCACCGAGATGGCTCCGGTGACAATCGCGAACACGATGTACATCAGCGACGCGGCCAACACCCACAGGAATGCGAAGCGTTGGAAGTCGCCCAGTGACGCGCGGACCAGGCCGAGAAGAACCCACAACGGTGCCGACGCCGGTCCGATCGAGTGAGCCATCTGGCCGATCACGGCGGCACGCGCCATCTCTTCGGGTGGGATGGAGTACTGCGCAGCCGATTCCGCGAGTACCGGCACTATCCCGAAGAAGTAGGCGTCGTTGGCCATGAAGAAGCTCAGCGGTATGCCGATCAGCGCGGCTGCGGCGGGAATCATGCCCTCGGCACCGTCCGGAATCAGAGATATCAGCGCGTCGGCCATGGCGGTTGTCATACCGGTTTCGGTGAGGATGCCGGTGAACACGCCGGCACCCAGGACCAATATGACGACGGGGACGGCGTTGGCAGCGTGCGATCGGATCACCTCGCCCTGATCGGAGGGCTTGGGGTGGTTGACGACGAGCACGATGATGAATCCCAGCATGAACAGCACCAATAGGTCCGCGACTCCCAGCACCAGCAGCACCAGCAAGGTGACCGTCAGTGCTGCGTTCACCCACGTTCGCCAGGTTGCCTTCGTCAGAAGTGTTCCCTCCGAGCCCTCTTCGTGCCCGCCAGCAGACACGTGCGCGGTGACTTCGGCGATGCGCTCAGGGGAGATCTTCTTACGTGCGCTGCGCCCCAACAGGTACGCGAGGCCGACGATCGCCGCGGACATCAGCAGCATCGCCGGCAGCATGTGTACGAAGTACTCGGTGGCATCGATCTGCAGCACGCTGATCGCTCGGGTCGCGGCTCCGCCCCACGGCGTAGTACCGGATATGGTCCCGAGAGCCATGGTCGCGATCGTGGCGATCACCAGGGGGTTGATTCCGAGCTTGCGATAGATGGGGATAAACGCGGAGCAGATGATCATGTATGACGTGGTGCCGTCGCCGTCGAGTGCGACCGGGAGTGCGAGAACCGCTGTGCCGACGCAGATCTTGACTGGGTCTCCGCCGGACAGTCGGATGATGCCGCGCGAAATGGGGTCGAACAGTTTGGCGTCCATCATGATCCCGAAGTACAGCACCGCGAAGAGCAGCAAAATTGCTGTGGGAGCAACGGTTTCGATGCCTTTCGTGACCATGTCCGGTAGCGCTGCACCCTGTCCACTGATCAACAGAACAACGATGGGGATGGTGACGACGGCAACCAGTGCCGTCGCCCACTTCTTGATCACCACCAGCATGAAGGATGCGAGTGAGACGAATCCGAGCACTGCCAACATGATTCAGCGCTCCGATTCGAGGTGCTCGATTACTGCGAGCGTGAAGCGCTCGGTGGTTGCGGTTCCGTGGAGGTCCGCCGTGCGGGTCTCGGGCATACCCACGGCCGTGTCGATGGCTCGATGAATCGATCTGCCCGCTGCAGTCAGTCTTTCGTCGCCGCGCTGCTGTCCGATCCAGTCCAGGAGCATTGCGGCAGAACCGATCAGCGACGCGGGATTGGCGATTCCTTGCCCTGCTATGTCGGGTGCCGATCCATGTTGTGCTTGCGCGACGGCGTGCTTGTCACCGACATTCAGTGACGCCGCCAATCCCAAGCTGCCGGAGAGCTCGGTGGCCTCGTCCGAGAGGATGTCCCCGAACATGTTGGTGGTTGCGATCACGTCGAAGGACTCCGGTCGACGTATCAGCAGCGCGGCGACAGCGTCGACCAATAGCTCCTCGTAGGAGACGTCGGGAAAGTCCTGCCGGACGGCTCTGGCCGCCTCGAGGAACAGCCCGTCGCTCAGCCTGAGGACGTTGGCCTTGTGCACCACGGTGACTTTCGATCTACGCGTCCGTGCCAGCTCGAACGCTCGGCGCACGATGCGTTCGGAACCGTGACGAGTCACCTTTCGAATGGCCAGTGCGAGGTCCTCTGTGGGCATGAACTCGCCACCACCGGCGAACATCGTCCGATCGGCATAGAAGCCTTCGGTGTTCTCTCTGGCAATCACGAGGTCGAAGTTCTTGCCGAGAGGATTCGGGAGAGCCGGGACAGTCCTGGCGGGCCGAATGTTGGCGTACAGGTCCAACTTTCGCCGCAGTATTCCCGACGGGTTGACGCCGCCTTCGGAGGTCGGTGGGTAGTCCAGGTGCGACACCGGGCCCAGAACGACGCCGTCTGCTGCACGCGAGAGATCGACGATGGCGTCGGGCATGGTTGTCCGCGAGGCGGCGAGCGCATCGAAACCGATGGTTCCATCGGTGAACCTGGCGGTGATTCCGTTGTGCGCGAGCGCACTTTCGACCACCGAGGCAGTCGCCGCGCTGATCTCGGGACCGATGCCGTCGCCGGCGAGAACCACCAGTTCGACTGTGTTGTCTGGGGCTGGCGCTGGGTGTCCGGTAGTCACGATGTCTCCAGGTGTTCACGTCCGCACTGTTGCGGACTAGGTCACCGATGTGACCTGTGGCATACCTTGCCGCCTACGCAGCGTGAAGACCAGAGATCGTTTCTTACATCTGACTCAAGCAGAATTCATAGCTTCGAAGAGCGTGACGAGCACCGATGTCATGGCATTCGATGCAGGGGACGGCGCCCGCTGCTCGAGGCGGCACAGCAGGATTCGCCGCCTCGAGAGTTCATCCAAGGCAATCGACTCGACGCCCTCGCGAAGGTAGCGAGTGGTCATCGCGGGTGCCACGGTGAGTCCCAGCCCGGCAGCAACCATCGCCTGAGATTCCATGTAGTCGTTGGACTCGATCAGGATCTTCGGCTCGAAACCGGCTTTGAGACAGGCTGTTCGGAACATCGTGGTGATGGAGTGCTGCGACGCGCGAACAATCCACTGTTCGCCTTCGAGCGATTGGAGTGGAACGGGGCCTCTCCGAGACCAACCCGCGGGAACGAGAAGGACCGTGGCGTCCTCGGCGATGACTTCGGTCTCGACGTCGTCGACCACCATCGGCAATTCCGGGTAGTCCCATGCCAAGGACAAATCTACTTCTCGGCCCAGCAGCATCGCGTGCAGGTCGCGCAGCCGCGACGACCGTATGCCCAAATCGATCCCTGGATGCGCAGAGCGAAATGCACTCATGACGTCCGGCAGAAGAGATGCAGCGAAGGAAGGGAAGACGCCCAGGGTGACGTGGCCGCTGCGGGCGTCGAGCAGATCGTCGAGGTCGGCGCGCAGGGCAGACAGTTGCGTGTCGATCGCCGCCGCTCTCCCCGCAACGAGCCGACCGGCCTCGGTGAGGCGCACTCCGCGTGCGTGTCGCTCGAGGACCGGGGTTCCGACGACGGCCTCGAGTCTCTTGACCTGCTGGGACACAGCTGAGGGGGTGAACATGAGCCGTTCGGCAGCGGCCGTCATCGACCCGCTGCGGTCGATTTCCACCAGCAACTTGAGTAGGGACAGGTCCACATCCATCTGTCGAGACTAAGCGGTGTCTGCGACGATGGAGCGCGTGACGACAGGTGGAGGCAATGTGGACCCGCTAGTGGCGTTCTGGCGTGAAGCGGATGACACCGACCCCGTCCGTATGCGTGTCGAGATGGCGGACTTGCTCTCGGCCGCATCCTATTCGGATGCTCGTACTCTGTTCGAGCGTGCATCGCTGGAAGACTTCTTGGGCGACGGTGCGGCCGCAGTCCCGTTGTATGAAGCCTCCCTGTCGGCTGGTCTCGAGGGCGACCGGGAAAATCAGGCCCGGATCCAATTGGCGAGTTCATTGCGCAATGTCGGGCGACCGCACGATGCATTGCATGTGCTCCGAGAGTTCGAGTTCGCGAACGAATACATCTCCGCACGTGACGCATTCGTGGCGCTGGCCCTGTGGGATATCGGGGATGTAGCGCAGGCGCTTCGGAGTGCGCTTCAGGCAGCGAACCCTGCAATGGGGAAATATCGTCGAGCAATCGGGGCCTACGCGGCCGAGTTGTCAACACGACCTGAGGGGAATCCATGACCGACAGCGCATTCGATCCACACGACCTTCTCGAACAGAGCCGAATCGGAGTGTTGGCGACCATCAAGGCCAGCGGACTTCCGCAGCTCTCGCCGGTGACGCCGTTCTACGATCGCGCTGCCGAGACCATCCGAATCTCGGTGACCGAAGGACGAGCGAAAACGGCCAACTTGCGTCGAGATCCACGCGCCGCACTAGAAGTGACCAGTCCCGACGGTAGGGCATGGGCGACGGCGGAGGGCACCGTCACCCTCACCGGTCCGGGATCGTCACCGAACAGCCCCGAAGTCGAGGCACTGGTCGACTACTACCGCGCTGCGGCCGGTGAGCACCCTGACTGGAACGAATACCGAGCAGTCATGGTCGCCGACCGACGAGTTCTGGTGACTATCTCCGTGACCCACGTCTACGGCCAATCGATGGCCTGACACCCCTCCCTGTCCACTCGACGTGACATTGATTGCCCGAAAGGCCACCGAATGTCACATTGACTGCGCGAAATAACGTCGGTCAGGTGATCTGATAGATGTCCAGTTCGATCGAGTTCGGCAGTCGTTTGCCGGATCCGAGGAACAGTCGTTCGTTCATCCATGCGAGGCGGCTTGCGGCGGAGGACAGGCGCGGTTGGCTTCGGAAGTAGACGCGATCGGCGGGCACATCTTCGCCGCGGACAAGTGCGTCGATGTCCTCTTCGGCACCACTTCGTATGCCCATGTTGTGTACGGCGACTCGTTCGCCCGCATCGGTCTCGAGGGCGTATCGGGCGTCCAGTTCTGTGATTGTGGGGGTGCGGAGAATCTGGTGATCCGCTCCGCCGGGCAGGACTCGGCCGCGCAGTAGGGGGCCCTCGACGGTCCCGCCGAGGATCGGCACGATGCGGCGGTGACCATCGACCACCTCGCCCAAGTCGATCGGTTCGCCCACGGTTACCGACAGATGTGCGACGAAGATCAGATCGGGGCGCACGTCAGTTCGTTCGGTCGGCGAATCCGTCGGGCAGATCGCTGGGCGCGAGCGACACGATCGTCTCGTCGTCGATGCCGACGTGCTCGAACAAAGTGATTCGGGCGAATTCGGGGACCACGTAAATGGGGTAGGTCGGTCCGGCATCACGATAGGCGCGCATCTCGTCGAGATGATCATTCTGGTACAGAACAGTTTTCGTACCGTCCAACTCGATCCACTGAGGGAAGAAGATCGTGCCGTGCAGACGCCGCTTGCCGGGAATGACGTTGACGACGACGGATGTTCCGGTGGGCTCGTTCCATGAGATCTTGTAGACGTCGTCATCGAGTTGGACCAGATCGACTTCCTGGTCCTTGACCCATCGACCACCGACCATGCCGGTGTGGATGCGGTAGTCGATCGTCGTAGCGTTCTTGACGTACATCTCGTACTGCCAGTTGTTCGCGTACGTGTAGATGAAGCGGTGCCCGACGATGCCGCTGAGGTCCTGATTCGGGACCGGATTCTGAACCGAGGTCTCTATATCCATAAGGACATTTTGTCACAAAACTATGTTTGCGGCAAAACTACATGTGCGATCATCGAACGATGCACTCCTCCGCAATCGAGCTCGCGCGACAACTGGGGCCGCTGCGACGCTCGCTGCTCCGCGCGACCCGCGAGGCCGCGGATTTGCCTGACCTCCCCGACTCGCACGTCGAGGTGATGAGGGCGCTGGTCGACAAGCCGTCGATGAGCCCCGGCGTCCTCGCGGCACATCTGAACCTCGCTCGCTCCACCGTGAGCAACCTGATCAAGGCAATGGTCGACGCGGGTCTCGTCGAACGATCGATCTCGTCGAACGACCTCCGGGGAGCGACCCTGACGGCGTCGACCAAGGCCCTCCGCCTCCTCGCCGAATACGACGCAGTCAGCTCGCAGGTCCTTTCCGACGCACTCGACGAGCTGACCGTGGACAGCCGTCGAGCACTCTCTGCGGCAATCCCTGCTCTGGCCGACATCACGGAAATCCTGGCTCGTCGATCGTCCTGAGCGTTTCGCCCAGTCGACCGCAGTCCACTCGATGTGACATTGACTGCCGAAAAGTCCACTGAATGTCACATCGAGTGTCTACCGGGTACGCCGACGGTGGAGTCAGGCAACAGTGTTCATGTCGCGAACCAATCGAGGAGTGCGCAGCTGACGAACAGTCGACAGCCAATGGCGTACGGGATAGGAAAGCCGGACGACGAAGTAGTTGACGAACTCGATGACTCCGAAGAGCCATACCGCGACGACGGCGAGAGCCGCACCGATCCCGGCGGGAAGCCATACGATGATGCCCACCAACCCGGCAGCGAGCAACGCGACGTCGACGATTCGACACACCCGGTAGGTCCCGCGTAGGAAGACGGGCATCGGGTGGTTTTCGACCCAGGAACGCGCCAGCAGCCAGTAGACCCCCGCTTGTACGAGCACGACGAGCAACGGAACAAGGGCGGACCACAACGCGAGACGGTCTTGTCGGTCGTCGAGCCGCGGTATCGCCATGGTGAGGGCAAGCGTCAGGAAGACTACGGCTGCGACCAGCTCGCCGATCCCCAGCGACAGATATCGCCGACGCAACCCCTCTCGTCGGCCGGCCAACATGTCGTCAGACTACCGAGCACGGCGGCCGAGACCGATTGGCCGTGCGCTGGGCTCCCTCCAGCAGTCCACTCGATGTGACATTGACCCCCGAAAAGGCCACTGAACGTCACATTGAGTGGTCAACGGGGGGGCAGCGCCGGGAGGGGAGGAGATGAGGACGGCTATGGATTTCGTTGGATGGGGAGCCATAGTTCTCCCGCTCCCGAGGACCAGTCGGGGGAGGCTTCGGTGACGGTCAGGATTTCCGGTCCCGGGATTGTTTCGTAGGGGTTGGAGGGGAACCATTCGCTGAAGGCGTCGGCCCAGAGTTGTTGGAGTGCGGGGGCGAGTGCGGTGTTGCTGCTCGTCTCGAATACCGCCCAGGTCGATGCGGGCACGGCGAGGGTGTCCCAGTCGGGTGTTCCGGCCGACGTGCTTGCAACTGCGAAGTAGTAGTCGAAGAGACTGCCGTCCTCGCGTTCGGGTTCGAAGCCGTCGCTGACGAAGAGGATGTCGGGGAGTTCGGGCAGGTCGGCAAGTTCACGTAATTCGTCGCCGGTTCCGGGGGCCAGGTTTCGGTGGAATTCGGTCATGGCGGTGTTCTCGCCGTGAAATCGGAGTGGGATTCGGGTGGTTTTGCCGACGATGTGGAATGCAGGCAGGTCGGTGATGCGGTATCGCATGGTGCTTCGTCCTTCGATGGTCAGGTGAAATGTCACTGCTTGTCTGGAACGAAGGATGGCTCCGGGGCGGCGTGCTCGAGATGGTGTGATGCCGTGTAGGTCTCGGAAGGCGCGGGTGAACGCGTCCGCGGTGTATCCGTATTTGGTCGCGACGTCGAGTACGCCCTGTCCGTCGAGAATGTCGGCTGCTGCCAGCGTCATTCGGCGTTGTCGGATGTAGTGCGACAGTGGTAGTCCGGCGAGCGCCGAGAACACGCGTCGAAAGTGATATTCCGATGTAAGGGTGATCCGAGCGAGTTCGGTCGGATCGATCTCGCGGTCGAGGTTCTTCTCGATGTAGTCCAGTGCTGCGTTCCATCGTTCGAGCATGTGCCGGTGACCTTCCTTCGTTCTGCCCGAAACGATAGGAGCACTGGACCGATGGAGTCTCGACTTTCCGTGCCGCGAAAGGTCGGATTCAGATCGTGCGCAGGTGCCGCTGCTTTCGATGAGAGCGCAACCGGCCGAGTTCGTCCAGCGCAGAACGAGATTGCGCATCGACAGGCCGGTAGACGATCAAACGTAGATCAGGGTCGCCGAGTGGAGTGAGGACATCGAACGTCACGGTCACCGGTCCGACGAGCGGATGTCGCATCGGTTTGTCACCGCGGCTGCGCACCGACACTTCACGGGACTGCCAGTAGCGGGCGAATTCTGCGCTGCCTCGTTCGAGTTCGTCGATCGAGGCGGCGAGCTCCTGGTCGTGAGAGTGGTTCACCCATGCGGCACGCAGGTCTGCCACCGCGCCTCGGACGACGTCGTCGCGTGCCTCGTAGAATCCGTCGAATCGGCTGTCCAGGAAACACATTCGTAGAACATTGCGCTCCGACACCGGGCGTTCGTCGATGTCGAGGAGGAGTGCGGCCATGGTGTCGTTCGCGGCGAGGATGTCGAGTCGGTGGTTGAGTACCATCGCTGGCAACGGACCGATGTCGTCGATCAACGCTCGGATGCCGTCGGGCACCTGCTGGACGGCGGGTCGGTCGGGTGCGCGATGGCCGGCGAGCGTGAACAGGTAGCCCGTCTGATCAGCAGACAACTTCAGCGCATTCGACAGTGACTGCACCACTTGGGCGGACGGCCTGACATCACGTGCCTGTTCGAGACGAACGAGGTAATCCACGCTCACACCGGCCAACGCAGCGACCTCCTCACGCCGCAGACCGGACGTACGTGATGCCCCTATCCGAGGTGGTAGACCGACGTCCGACGGGATCAGCGCCTCGCGCCTGACGCGCAGAAATGCCGCCAGTTCGTCTCGACCCAGCTGCCCGCTCACCCGATCCACGGTAGGGCACTCGGGCGCGATCGGCCTGGTATCGCTCTTCCCAGGATGATCTGGTCCTTTCCGTTCCCCCTCGGTGCCAGGACGGTGAGTGGGACCGGACACGAAGGAGACATGACCGATGACACGTTTGGACGACTACCGACTGCTGGGCCGCTCTGGTCTGCGAGTTTCACCTCTGTCGCTGGGAACCATGACATTCGGCGATGCGTGGGGTTGGGGTGCGGACGAGGAAGACTCGAGGAAAATCTTCGACGCCTACCTCGACGCCGGCGGAAACATGGTCGACACCGCCAACATCTATACCGACGGACAGTCGGAGCGGTACCTGGGTACATTTCTCCGGGGCCGCCGCGATTCGGTCGTCGTCGCGACGAAATATGCGGCGACGCGTGATCCGTCGGATCCGAACGCAGGTGGGGGCGGTAGAAAGAGTCTCCGCGGGTCCGTCGAAGCAAGCCTGAGGAATCTCGGTACCGACTACATCGACCTGCTGTATGTGCACGCGTGGGACCGTATGACGCCGAGTGACGAGATCATCGCTTCGCTCGGTGAGCTGGTCTGTTCGGGAAAGGTTCTGTACATAGGAATTTCGGACACACCGGCATGGGAAGTCGCGCGAATGCAGACCACCGCGGAATTGCGCGGGTGGCCGCCGTTCGCGGCACTTCAGGTGGAGTACAGCTTGATCGAGAGAACAACCGAGCGGGAATTGTTGCCGATGGCAGCGAGTTTGGGCCTCGGTGTGATTCCTTGGGCTCCCCTCGGCGGTGGCGTGTTGACGGGCAAATACTCTGCCGCAGACCTTGCGACGGCGGGCTCGGACAGCCCAGTGGGAACCCGTCGCGATCACGCCAAGGCGAACGGAACGCTGACCACGCGGGGGCTCGCAGTCGCGGACGCCGTCGTCGGTGTCGCACGCGAACTTGGGGCGTCCGCGTCTCAGGTAGCGCTGGCATGGACGCTCAGGCATCCGTCGGTCGTCAGCTCGCTGATCGGCGCGCGTACTCCGGAACAGTTGCAGGAGAACATCTCTGCGCTCGATGTCACCCTCGACGACTCCCACCTCGATGCACTGCACGCAGCCAGCGTTATCGACCTGGGGTTTCCGCACGAATTCCTGATGCGACCGATGGTGCGCGGCGTCACCACCGGCCGCACCTCGGTTCGGCCCCGTCCCATCAGGACCTGGTGAACCGGAGAATCCTTACGTCGGAGGACGTCGAAAGATCATGGGATCACCGTCGTCGACGAGTGTGAACCCGGCACGCTCGAGCACCCGACGTGAGGCACTGTTGGCCGGATACACCTGCGCCGCCATCGGGAGACCATCCGTGTGATCCCGCGCGAGGTCGATCAGTTCGCCGGCGTAGCCACGACCCCAATGGGTCGGATGCACCCAGTACCCGACTTCGATGTGGTCCGATCGTCGAGTCAGGCTGAGCAAGCCGACGGGGTGTCGATCCTCGGCGGTGCCGATGAACCACCTCGGCACGTCCGGCGTTCGGGTGTCCTCGGCGTTCAGGGCACGTGAGAATCGACCATCGAAATAGTTTCTACTCCAGGGTTTTCCATCACCGACCCATCGGACGACCTCCGGGTCCGACGCCATCGAGAAGAGAAAATCGGCGTCGGACGGGACAGCAGCGCGCAGCTTCAGTCGAGTCACAACTCGTGGACCTGCGAAGTCATCTCTCCGCCAACATCCCCGGTGTTGACGGTGCCCGCCCTCTCGAACAGCAACGCCGACACCTCCTCGACGGCCTTGGGACAGTGCTCGACGCCTGCCGGGACGACGAAGACATCACCAGGTCCGAGAACGACGTCCCGGTCGCGCAGCTGGATGATCAGTTCCCCACGGTGGACGAAGAACATCTCGTCTGTGTCCGGGTGTGTGTGCCAGACGAATTCGCCGAGCAGCTTGACGACCTTCACGTCGTAGTCGTTGACGCTGACGAGTCGGTGAGGCTGCCAGGGCTTGTCGATCTTGTTCAGTGCGTCGTCGACATTGCGTTTGTTGGTGTCGGCACTGTCGCGGTCGATGCTCACAGGGCTGCCCTTCGTCGTCGATCGAGTCGGCTCGATGAAATTCTACCTGCGTCGTGACCCGGCGATGGTCCGCACGGATCGCTGCGAACGAGCTCACCCCGCCTGACACTTTCCCGGACGAGACCACGGTGAACAACCCGATACATCTGCTGCGCAACACGTTTGATCTCGAATCGGTCGGCGTCCGGTCCGGTGGTCGCAGCGACGGTCGGACGCTCGAGAACAGACGAAGAGCAGTAGGCTGCTGGTGACCTGAACACGGTATCGGCACGAACAGTCGGCCGTCATCGAATTGTCGCAAGGAGGACCGGCCGCATGAATCTCGCCGACTACGACGTCCTGAGCTTCGATTGCTACGGAACGCTGATCGATTGGGAAGCGGGCATCCTCGAGGTGCTCAGACCATGGGCGCAGCAGGCCGGTTCTCCGCTGTCCGACGACGAGCTTCTCGAGATGCACGGCGTCAACGAATCTCAGGCGCAGCGGGATTCACCCTCTGCGCTGTACCCGCGGATACTCGCCGATGCTTTCGCGCAGACCGGGCGCGCATTGGGAATACCTGTATCGGCCGAGTGGGCGGACAAGCTCGGGGCCTCCGTTTCGGACTGGCCGGCATTCGAGGACTCCGCCGACGCCTTGGCGTCCCTCGGTGAGAGCTGCAAGCTCGTCATACTGTCCAATGTGCACCGCGACGGTTTCGCAGGTAGCAACCGCCGGCTCGGCGTGCAGTTCGATGCCATCGTGACCGCGGAGGACGTCAAGGCCTACAAACCGGCCGACAACCACTTCGACGCGCTCGATGGAGTCCTCGAGACGCTGGGTGTTCCACGATCACGGCTACTCCATGTTGCGCAGAGCCTGTTCCACGATCACGTACCGGCGAAACGGCACGGCATCGCCTCGGTGTGGATCGATCGGCGACACGATCGCCCCGGATGGGGCGCAACACCGGAGCCGTCCGAGCAATACAGCGTCGACATGAAATTCCCGAGCATGGCCGCATTCGCAGCAGCGGCCCGCGAAGCCCGCTCGGATGCGTAAGGTCTCCGCACTGATTGGACTCTCACTCGGGCTCATCGCGTCGATCGGTATCGTCCTGTGGACGGGCGCACCGCGTCGAGTGAATTACGCGTTCGTCGCAGGCCATTCGCAGTACTCGGAGTTCCTGGGTATGCCTGGGCCGCTGGGCGCACTCGTAGTCGGTTTGCCTGTTCTGGGAGCAGTCGTCGGCTTAGTTGTAGGCGTGCTGATGTCGAGGGCTCGAGGGTAACCCGATCCCGCGCGAGGTGGCCCGCACCGCCTGATCGTCACCAATGCCAGGCATTGCCTCCGACGTTCTCGATCGTTCGTTGCAGGACTTCGATGGTGGTCACGAAGTCGGCCTTACTGATGCCCCTCATGCGCTCCTCCTGCAGCATGTTCTGGAGATCGGCTGCGCGCCGGAACATGTCGCGACCGTCCGGGGTGAACGTCAGACGTGAATTCGATTCCACGATCCAACCTTTGGACTCCGCGGAGTCGATGGCCTCGACGATGACCTCCGGGGTGTCGTTGTGACCGATCTTCTCGATCGTCTCGGCGCGCTCGGCTCCTGCGGGATGCAGCGAGATCTGATGTAGGAGCCACCATTCGGGTTGTGTGACGCCTATCTCGTGCAGCGCGCCGCGGGTCCGCGCTCGAATGGCTTCCCCGGCTCGCGCGGTCCAGAACCCGACGGGCTGACGCTCTGGCGGCTGCATCGGTCTGCTGGTTGTCGTTGTCATGAGGCAGACCCTAAAACCTGAACCGAACTTCAGGTCAAGGGTAGAGTCCCGCCCGTGGACAGCCCATCAGGGAAGATGCTGGTTGCAATGCTCGCGGCAGTCGGGGCCTCGACGGGCGCAGCCGCAGCGGTGGTCTGGCATGTCGCCGTTGTCGATCCGCAGTACCTGGGAGTGACCTACGCCCGTCCGAGTTGGTTCCCGGTGTCGCTCTATCTCGTCGCTGCGGGACTGGCGGCCGGCTTGGTGGTGGCCTCGTTTCTCGTCGATGCGGGTCTGCGAATCGTCCAGGATCGTCGGCGCAGCCGCGTCCACCTGTTCGTGGTGTTGATCGTGGTCGGCGTGGCGCTGGGAGCGGGCAGCGCACTCGCCTGGACGCATTGGCCACCGCAACCAACTGAAGTCGCGTCGAATTGGTGGTGGGAGCATCCGTTGAGTATCGAGATCAACTCGCCTCCTGCAGCTGACTTCGGCTGGACGTCAATCGGTAGTTCAGTTTCGGACACCTACGTGGCCGAAACGTATGAAACAGACGCAGTGTTTGTACCGTATCTCGGTGATGAAGAGGTCCCGTCGACCTTCGCTCCCACCATCGGCAATCCGTGGTTGGTGTTTCCGATCGGTGGAGTAGCGATTGCAGCGTTGGCCGCATTCACTCTGTCGCTGCGAGACTTCCGGCTGACCGTGGTGTCTCGCTCTGACCCGGATGCTGTTTAGCGGGGCCAGAAACTATTCGTCGGTGCGCAGTTCCTCGACCAAGGTGAACAGTCGGCCCAGGTAGTCGCTGTGGAAGACCTCCGTCGCGCGGATTTTGGCGTCTCCGTCGAGACCGAATTGAAGGTTGACGAGTTCGACCCCGATGGCGACGCGTCGAGCATCGAGTTGCTCGAGTTCGGCGGCGAGAGCGTCGACCTTGGCAACCGGAGACAGTTCGTCAGTCATCCCAGAATCGTAGAGGTCAGCCGACGGCGGCGAGGAACTCGCTGTAGAACAACCCGAGCCCCAGTGCCGACGCGATGGCAGCGAACAGCCACAGTCGTATGATGACCGTCGTTTCCGCCCAGCCGGCCAGCTCGAAATGGTGGTGGATGGGTGCCATGCGGAACGGTCGCTTTCCGGTGCTCTTGAACGACGCGACCTGGATGACGACGGAGGCACTCTCGGCGACGAACAGGGCTCCGAAGACGAGGGCGATCAGTTCGGTCTTGCTCACGATCGACAGGCCTGCGAGCAGTCCGCCGAGGGCGAGTGAGCCGGTGTCGCCCATGAAGATCTTCGCCGGAGCTGCGTTCCACCAGAGGAATCCGATGCAGGCACCCGCGGCAGCCGCGCAGACGACGGCGAGGTCGAGTGGATCGCGCACCTGATAGCACCCGGCCACGGAGTTGGTGGCGCAGGATTGCCGGTACTGCCAGAACGTCATCACCGTGTACGCGCCGAGGACGAGTGTCATCGATCCTGCGGCCAAGCCGTCGAGACCGTCGGTGAGGTTGACCGCATTGGACCAGGCGACGACCAGGAAGACACAGAACAGCACGAAGACGATCGGGGCCATGGTGAAGAACGTGGATTGGCGTACCAGCGACAGTTCGACATTGCCCGGAGTCAGTCCGTTCCCATTGCGGAACTGCAGCGCCAGCACGGCGAAGATCACCGCTGCACTGATCTGCCCGACGTACTTACCGGTCGCCTTGAGTCCGAGGCTCCGCTTCATGCGGAGCTTGATGTAGTCGTCGAGAAAGCCGACAACGCCGAGTGCCGTCGCAAGAGCGAGTATCAACAGCGCCGAAGCCGACGGTCCGTCACCGCCCATCGTCACCAGGTGGGAGCCGAGGTAACCGGCCCACAGGCCGACGATGATCGCGACGCCGCCCATCGTCGGCGTTCCTCGCTTGGCGTGGTGACTTGCCGGACCCTCGACACGGATCTCCTGGCCGAATCCCTGCCGGGTGAACAGCGCGATGAGAAATGGAGTCAACAGAATCGAGACCGCCAACGCGATTCCACCGGCGATGAGAATGTTGATCATGCG
This sequence comes from Rhodococcus sp. 15-725-2-2b, assembly GCF_002259075.1. Classification (NCBI taxonomy): domain Bacteria; kingdom Bacillati; phylum Actinomycetota; class Actinomycetes; order Mycobacteriales; family Nocardiaceae; genus Rhodococcus; species Rhodococcus sp. 15-725-2-2b. Next base: position 658,103 of record NZ_NPFL01000006.1, read on the forward strand.
TTGAAGCCCACTCTTCCTCTGTGCTGCTGTTCCTCACCGAGATGCTCGTCGAGCACCGCGGGATACTGTGCCAAACGAATCCGCAAAAGTCGCATTGCGTGACGAAGGCGTTACTCAGGGTTGGTAGGCGCTCGGCGGCATTCCGACCAGTTCGGTGAACTCCCGAGTGAAGTGAGCCTGGTCGAACCAGCCGTATCGCGCGGCCAGGTCTGCCAGCGGACCCGAGTAGCCGTTGTCGAGTTCACTGACAGCGTCGTGAATCCGATACCGCCCGAGCACCCACTTGGGCGTCGCACCGACGTAGCGCTCGAACAGCCGTTGCAATCGACGAGTGCCGATTGCGCACCGCTGTTCCACCTGTGCGACGCGAACCAGCGTCCGGTCGCGCAGCATCGTCGTGATGATGCCCAGGACGGTCCGGTACTCCGGTTCCACGTCACGGGCATAGGGCGCGAGAACCGAGTCGACGACGGTTCGGCAGTGGTCGGCATTGAGATGTCCTCCCAGCTCGGCCAGTGCAGCAACGGTCTCGGCTCGGAACGGGGTCGGCGGCGCGACCGAGACGTCGCGCAGATTTCGGGCCACGGTTCCGGTGAAACTCGCGTATCCGCCGGGACGGAACTTGACCCCGAACACCCAACCGGATTCGGCGAGCACGACGTCGAAGCGACGGGTGAGCACGCCCGTCACGACCACCGGTTCGACGACGCCTTCCCGGGTCCAGCCGTGCTCGACGCTCAACGTGCAGGCCGGGTGCGGGAGCGTCGAGCTGCGATACGAGATGTCCGACGGCAGATCCCATCGCAGCTGCCAGTAGTTCTCGACCCACGGTTCCAACGCCGCTGCACACGGCAGCCGTGTCAGATCGACATATCGAGCCAGCTGATCCGGCCGCAGGACGCCGGACTGGGTGGCTGTCGCGTTTTTCCTATCCGGCACGCGCGTCAGTGTAGGAGCCTGGTCCGACACGAAAAGGAGAACACCATGACCGAGACACCCGTTGCCACGCTGAAGATGGTCACCCTGGACTGTGCAGACCCTACGGCCAGCGCGGAATTCTGGTCGTCGTTGCTGGGCTGGAGCGTCGTGCACGCGGAGCAGGACTACGCGATGCTGCAGGGTCCGAGCAGTGCGCTCGGATTCGGTCGCGTCGACGATTACCAACCGCCGTCGTGGCCCAACGCCAACGGCAGCAAGCAGTTTCACTTCGATCTGGCGGTCGATGACCTCGATGTCGCGGCGTCGGCTGCGGTGGAGCTGGGTGCGACGCTGCCCGAGGACCAGCCGGGCGATACCTGGCGGGTGCTGCTGGATCCGGCCGGGCATCCGTTCTGTCTGACGAATGCCGCGAACTGGGGCTGACACGGCTAGCCTTGTCGTCGTGAAACCACGTCTGGCAGGAATCGAGATCGTCGTCGCCGATATGGCCGCAGCTCTGGCATTCTATCGCGTTCTGGGACTGGACATTCCGGCCGACGCCGATGCCGAGCAGCACGTAGAGGTCGACCTCGGCGGCGTCAGGTTGCTGTTCGACCTGCCGTCGACCATCGCGTCGTTCGATCCGACGTGGACGCCGCCCAGCGGGGGCCACCGCGTCGCGCTCGCGTTCGATTGCGGTTCCGCCGCCGGAGTGGACGCGGCGTGGGCAGCGGTGACCGAGGCGGGGTACACCGGACACCTGCAGCCGTGGGATGCGTTCTGGGGGCAGCGTTATGCCGTCGTACACGATCCCGACGGCACCACCGTCGATCTGTACGCGAACCTCTGAGGCGTCAGCTCGACGGAGCGATGATCTGAATCAGGTTGCCGCAGGTGTCGTCGAACACCGCAGTGATCACCGGGCCCATCTCGGTGGGCTGCTGAGTGAACCGAACGCCCAGGCCGATGAGCCGATCGTATTCTGCTGCAACACTGTCCACCGCGAACTGTGTGAACGGGATGCCGTCCGCGAACAGTGCATCCTTGAACGGTGCGGTTGCGGGATGACCGCTGGGCTCGAGCAGCAACTCGGTGCCTTCAGGATCCTGCGGCGAGACGACCGTGAGCCAACGATCGGGGCCACCCATGGCTACGTCGTGCTTGACGACGAAGCCCAGTACCTCGGTGTAGAACGTCAGCGCTTTGCTCTGATCGTCGACGAAGACGCTGGTGATGTTGATTCTCATGCCGGTCCCTCACCTCTCGGCCCGCCGGCCAGTTCGACTGCGACGTCGAGGTGGCCGAGGTGACGGGCGTATTCCTGGAGTACATGGAAGCAGATCCAGATCAGAGTCGGCCGCTCATCGGTGAATCTTCCACCGAGAGTTGCCAATTCGTCCATCCGATGTGTGCTCAGTACTTCTTCGGTGAGCCGGGCACCGTCGTCGAGTCTGCCCAGCAGGGTCTCGGCGTCCACTTCGGCCGGCACATGCCAGGAGCCGTCTTTCTCGTCACCCCACGGCGCGTCGACTGCCCTGCCGAGAAATCCCCAGACGAACCAGCGCTGCTCCATGTGCACCAGATGGGTCAGCATCTGTAGTGGGGTCCACTCGGAGGGTAGGGCTGTGGTGGTCAAGGAATCGCCGCTCAGTGCAGTGATGCGCCGAACCAACTCGCCGCGATAGAAGCGCAGGTACTCGCGAAACAGGTCGGCGGGATCGGAGAGGGCGGAGTTCGGTTCGGGAAACGTCGTCAGCTTGGCCATGGCTTCTCTAGTTGTCGGCTCATTCGCTCTTGCGCTGTTCGCGGGCGATGCGACGCTGCTCCTCGGCGCGGGCGCGGCAGCGGCGTAGGAACTCCTCGTCGCTTTCCTGCGACTGGGCGACGGCCCGTCCGGGTCTTGCGTCGTACTCGGGATAGGCCGACGCAGTACGCGGTGCACCGCTGCCACCCCAGATGCCGCCGTTCTCGGGCCGGCCGACGATGAGCCACGCAATGGACCCGGCGAGCGGCAGAACGATGACGAGCAGCAGCCAGACGATCTTCGGGAGGTGCCGGATTCCCGAATCGTCGGCGGTGATGACGTCGATCAAACAGAAGATCGACAGCAGCATGATCAGCAGGCCGAGGTACGGCACGGAGAATCCTCCAGTCTTTTCGAGACCGTGCGGTCGGTCTTTCGCGACTATCAGATCACTCGTTGTACCACCGATCAAGTGCTGCGAACGTCTCGAGTGTCGTGGCTCAGCCGAAAACCAGCAGAGCAGCCAGGGTCAGCATCATCGCTCCGATGCCGAGGTCGAGTACCCGCCACGCAGCGGGCTTGGCGAACAGCGGACTCAGCACCCGTGATCCGTAGCCCAGGGCGGTGAACCACAGGACGCTGCCCAGCATCGCGCCGACGGCGAACCACCACCGCAAGTCCCCCGGCTGTCGGTTGCCGATCGAGCCGAGAAACACCACGGTGTCGAGGTAGACATGCGGATTGAGCCAGGTCAGGGCCAGGCAGGTGGCAAGGGCGGCGATCAGCGAACCCGTTCCCTCCACCTGGGAGGTCATGGAAGCAGGTGTTCGGGCGCGGTTCAACGCCATCAGACCGTAGACGAGGAGAAACAGAGCACCCAGGACGGTCACGATCCGCAGAGCCACGGGAAATCGATCCACGAGGACACCGATTCCAGCCACCCCGGCCAGGATGAGGACCGCATCGGACAGTGCGCACACCGCGACCACCGGTAATACGTGGGCTCGTTGCAGCCCCTTGCGCAGCACGAAGGCGTTCTGCGCTCCGATGGCGACGATGAGGGAAAGTCCGACGCCCAGTCCGGTGAGGGTCGATTGTGCGGCCGCAAGGGAGGTCATGACGGCAACGTTAGGAGCGAGCCGTCATTAGGTCCAGCGAATGTATTTCAGGAACAATTAGCGTAGCTTCATCTGATGGAGATCGAGCAGCTCAGAGCCCTGAGGGCCGTGGTCGACAGCGGAACGTTCGAAGCCGCGGCCCGCGCGCTGTACGTGACGCCCTCGGCGATCAGTCAGCGCATCAAGTCACTGGAGCAATCACTCGGCCGGACTCTGGTCCAGCGGAGCAAGCCGGTGGTCGCAACTCAGTCGGGCGTCGCAGTGCTGCGTCTGGCGCGCCAGATCGACACTCTCACCGAGCAGACTCGTGCCGAACTGAGTGACGACGGCGTCGCCGCGCCGATTTCGCTCGCCGTCAATGCGGATTCGATGGCGACCTGGGTGTTGCCCGCGCTCTCTTCACTGGCGCGCAACACCACCTTCGATCTGCATCGACAGGATCAGGACCGGACGGCGCAGTTGCTGCACGACGGGATCGTCTCTGCCGCAATAACGTCCGTTGCCGATCCGGTTCGTGGCTGCACCGTCCGACGCCTCGGTGCGATGCGCTACCGGCCGTCGGCCACACCCGAGTTCATCGAACGGTGGTTCACCGCAGGAGTGACGGCAGAGGCCTTGCGCTCCGCGCCGGTGGTGGTGTTCGATGCCGACGACCGGTTGCAGGACCACTACTTACAGCGATTCGATGTCGAACCGCATGAGCCGCCGAGACATCTGGTGCCTGCGTCCTCGGATTACGCACGGGCCGTCGACCTCGGCTTCGGCTGGGGCATGATTCCGGATCTTCAGGCCCGCGAGACGCTGATGTGCTTCGACGACAACGGAATCGACGACGTGACGCTGTATTGGCAGCAGTGGTCGTTGTCGTCTGCCGCACTCCAACGGGCAGCCGATGCCGTGGCAGAGGGCGCAGAGCGAATGTTGTTGTGATTCAGGCCGGACTGTCGTTCGGCACGATCTCGGGCAGACCGTCGCCGACCGGATCGAGAATCGCCGCCGAGCGGGCACCCCACCGCTCGTGCGCGGATTGCCGCGACATGCCGACGGCCGTCCCGATCGTCGCCCACGTTGCACCCTGAACTCGGAGCACCACCACGGTTTCGATGCCGTCCAGGCCTGCCGCCAGTTGCACGCGCAGGCTGAGTAGATGCCACGCGAGACTCCGACGTGCAGGCAGATCGGAAGATTGATCGGCCTCCCATTCCGGGGTGCCCGGCAGCGGACCGGTGCCGATGATCTCGTCTGCGATACGGCCCGCTTCGGTGGCTGCCGCTGTTACGACCGCCCGCGTTGCAGCGGTGATATCAGCCTCGGCTGCGAGGGTGATGGGATCCATGACTGACCTCCTGTGTCAGGAAAATCCTGACAGCAGGCCGCCGATGTTGTCAAGAGTTACCTGACAATGTCAGAGCATTCTCAGCACCCGGTCGATGGAGTCGACGGCCTGGGTCAGCTCGGTTTCGGTGATCGTCAGTGCAGGGCGGAATCGCACTGCCGACTCGCCGCAGCCGAGCGCCAGAACATGTTCCTCGGTGCGCAACAGCTCGATCACTCGGTCGCGGGTGGAGGCGTCGGGTAGGGAGAAGGCGCACATCAGCCCGCGTCCACGGACCTCGGATACAGCCGTGTGTCGAGTTGCCAGCTCCTGCAACATGTTCAACAGCACTGCTCCGAGCTCACCGGCCCGGTCGATGAGCTTCTCGGATTCGACCACTTCCAGAATTCGACGCGACCGCACCATGTCGGTGAGGTTGCCACCCCACGTCGAGTTGATGCGGGAGCTGACAGCGAAGACATTGTCGTCGATGTCGTCGACGCGACCGCCGGCCATGACGCCGCAGACCTGAACCTTCTTACCGAAGGCGACGACATCGGGGACGACGCCCAGCTGCTGGAATGCCCATGCGGTGCCGGTCATTCCGGCACCGGTCTGCACCTCGTCCATCACGAACAGCGCGTCGAACTCGTGGCACAGCTCGCGCAGCTTCTGCAGGAAGCGCGGCCGGAAGTGATGGTCTCCACCCTCGCCCTGGATGGGTTCGATGATGGCGCAAGCGATGTCGTGCGGATTGGCCTCGAACGCCATGCGGGCTGCCGCCAGCGATGCGTCCTCGAGTTCGTCCATGTTCTTGTCGGATCTGATGAAGGGGGACGGGATGCGCGGCCAGTCGAATTTCGGGAAGCGGGCGACCTTGTTCGGGTCGGTGTTGGTCAGCGACATCGTGTAGCCCGAGCGTCCGTGGAATGCGTGCTCGAAGTGCATCACCTGCGAGCCCAACGAGGGATCGATGCCGTTGCGCTCGTTCCACCGTGACTTCCAGTCGAAGGCGACCTTCAACGCGTTCTCCACTGCCAGTGCGCCGCCTTCGACGAAGAACAGGTGCGGTAGGCGAGCGTCACCGAGAACCCGCGCGAACGTGTCGACGAATCGGGCCATGGGCACGGTGTAGATGTCGGAGTTGCTGGGCTTGTTCATCGCCGCCTGCATGAGATCGGCCCGAAACTCCGGGTCGTCGATCAGGGCGGGATGGTTCATGCCCAGCGCATTGGACGCAAAGAAGGTGAACAGGTCCAGATAGCGGGTGCCGTCTCTGGCGTCGACCAGGGTGCACCCGGTCGAAGCATCGAGGTCCAGTACCAACTCGAAACCGTCGGCCAACAGGTGTTCGCCGATCACGTCGCGGACGTTGGAGGCATCGATGGTCACTCCGGTGCGCTGTAATACTTGCGTCATGAAGACGAAGATACGCGTTAAAAGTCCGTAAGCAACCCCACATGACAGGAAATTATACTGTCGTGGCCGTCGTCGGTAGGCTGATCTCCGACGGTTCGGTTCTCTTCACGGAAGGTGTACGCGCATGTCTGCATCCATCACCCACGACGAGTTGAGTGTGCGCACTCGCGCCATCCTCGACCGGCTGGGTGCCACGATCGCGCTCGACGCCCCCGCGGGACCCGACGCGATCATCGCGCGATCGCCGATCACCGGAGGGAACCTGGCGTCGCTGGCGTCGGCCTCGGCTGCCGACGTCGAGGCCGTCGTCGCCGACGCGCGCACCGCGTTCGTGTCGTGGTCGCAGGTGCCCGCTCCGGTACGTGGTCAGGTGATTCGGGAACTCGGCGAACTGCTGCGCGTACACAAAGAGGATCTGGGCGCGCTGGTGTCCATCGAGGCCGGAAAGATCGTCTCCGAGGGGCTCGGTGAGGTGCAGGAGATGATCGACATCTGCGACTTCGCCGTCGGACTCTCGCGTCAGCTGTACGGCAACACGATCGCCACCGAACGGCCCGGGCATCGGATGATGGAGCAATGGCATCCGCTCGGTGTCGTCGGTGTCATCACCGCCTTCAATTTCCCTGTCGCGGTGTGGAGTTGGAATACCGCTCTTGCGCTGGTCGCGGGAGACACCGTCATCTGGAAGCCGTCGGAGAAGACTCCGCTGACCGCCGTCGGAGTGCAGGCGCTGTTCGAGCGTGCCGCCGCTGCCGCGGGAGTGGACCCCAAGATCGCACAGCTGGTGATCGGTGATCGCGCGTCCGGCGAAGCGTTGGTGGACGATTCGCGAGTTGCGTTGGTGTCGGCCACCGGTTCGACGAGAATGGGCCGTGCCGTCGCACCTCGGGTCGCCGAGCGATTCGGCCGGGTGTTGCTCGAACTCGGTGGAAACAATGCCGCGATCGTGACGCCGTCGGCCGATCTCGATCTGACGACGCGTGGACTGGTGTTCTCGGCCGCCGGGACGGCCGGTCAGCGCTGCACCTCGCTGCGACGCGTCATCGTGCATTCCTCGGTCGCGGAGGAACTGGTCGCAAAGCTGGTCGCGGCATACGAGACGCTCTCCATCGGATCTCCCTTGGCCACAGACACTCTGGTGGGCCCGCTCATCGACGCCGGTGCGTTCGCGGGGTACCAGAAGGCGCTCGAAGCCGCGGTATCCGACGGCGGAACAGTGGTGGTCGGCGGGGAGCGGGTGAACGTGGTCGACGAGTATTCGTTCTACGTTCAGCCTGCGATCGTGACGATGCCCGCGCAGACCGACATCGTCAAGCACGAGACGTTTGCCCCCATCATGTACGTGCTGATGTACGACACCCTCGACGAGGCCATCGCACTGCACAACGATGTGCCGCAGGGTCTTTCGTCATCGATCTTCACGACCGACCTGCGTGAAGCCGAGCGCTTCCTGTCCGCTGCCGGCTCCGACTGCGGCATCGCCAACGTCAACATCGGACCGTCCGGCGCCGAGATCGGCGGGGCATTCGGCGGAGAGAAGGAAACCGGCGGCGGACGTGAATCCGGTTCGGACGCATGGAAGGCATACATGCGCCGCGCAACCAACACCGTCAACTACTCCAACGAACTGCCCCTGGCGCAGGGAGTGAAATTCGGCTGACGGCATGATCGACAGTATGAAAGTACTGTCGATGATCCTGGCCGGCTTCGTCGTCGGCTATGCGGTCAGTGATATCCGACCCTTCGACTCCCTGCTGAGCAGCACGGCCGAATTCGGTTCACCGACAACGATCGTCAACGGGCTCACCGTCCTCGCGTTGACCGCCTGCCTGGTGAGCGTCGCGCTCGCGCGTTCGAGTGCGCGGGGTGTGCTTGTCGTGGCGATCGGAGCAGTACTCGTCGTCGTGTTCCGGACAGTCGGCATGGTGACCGGGATGTTCGGCGACTGGGCCGGCGCAGTGGGCGCAGGTGCCCTGCTCGGCGCCTCCGCCGTACTCGCGGGGCGACATCGCGGAACGCAGGCATCGCTGGCCGTCGCCGCGATCGGAGCCGGTCTTCTCGGCACAGCGCTGGATGCCCTGTTGCAAGCCGACGACGGTCCAGTGTTCGTGTGGGATGTCGTCGGTGCCGAGGATGCGGTGGTTCCGGAGCGAGCGATCGTCATGGTGATTGCGGCACTGGGTACGGCGCTCTCGCTCTACCAGGCACACCGCGATGTGGCGTTGCAGTCGCACGAGACCCGACGGACTCTGCTGGTCGGACTTCCGCTGCCCATAGCTGCCGGTGTTGTGAGTTGGTTCGCCGACGGTCACGACAGTGGGGATGCCGTCTGGCTCGGTGCACTTGCCGGTATGGCCGTGCTTGCGGTGGTGGCCGCGTTCGCATTGCCCGGGCGAGACGGGCGCGTACTGCTGGTGCTGTTCGCGTCGGCCACGATCGGGTCGATGGGATTCGCGGTCGAGGATTCGCTGCAGTTGGCCGTGAGTGCCGCGTTGCTGGTCGTCGGAGCCGGGATCGGCTACCGGTGGCCGCAGGTTTACGTCGGACTTGGTGGGCTGCTGGTCGTTGCCGGTGCAGCTCTGATCGAGGGTTACGTCGCTCTGCCGTCGGTGTCGCAGTTCGCTCTGACGTTCGTCGTCGCGTACGCGCTGGTGTCCGTGTTGTCGACGGCGCCGGGTTCGTTGGCCGTCGCGTTGCCTGCGTTGTTCACCATGTCGCTGCCGGTGACGGTGTTCGCCGCGAGCTACCAAGCGGGGCTGTCATTGTCTTCGGACAACGCGGTCGCCACCCGCAAGAGCGAGCCCGACCACCTGGTGTTGTCGCTGGCCGGGCTCGTGGTCGTTGCGGTGGTGACGGTTGCCTGTGCGGTGTTGATGCGCAGACCCACCCAGAATCCGGCGGCGCGGTAGCTGCCGACAGCGGCCATTCCCGCGACGGCACCGTGGCCGTAGCCTGCATGGGATGGCCGATCACAACCGGAACAGAGATCTGCCCGACGACGTCTCCGATGTGACATTGGGGTTCTTCCTCGCCGTGGCGATGTTCTTGCCCTCGTATTTCGGTGCCACGCTCATCACCGACGCGCTGCTCGGCCGGGTTGGACTGCCGCTGTCCCCGCTGTTGTGGCTGGTCGTAGCGGTACCTCTGTCGATTGCCATGGTGCATGTCGAGGATCGTGGGCATCGTGATCCGAGGGAAGCTACGCGGCACGGCCTGAGTCCGGTGAATTCGACGGCGAATCGCTTGATGCGACAGCGCACGAGCCCGCCCACCGAATGACGCGGTGGACGGGCTCGTGAGCGTTCTGCATGCACTGGACTACGGCGCAGGTACAACCTCGGTGGTCGTGGGAATCACGGACTCGGCAGCCGTCTCGGTTGCGGTGACGCAGACCGGCGGTGCTCCCTCGACGGGGGTTTCACCCTCGACGGGGATCGTGCACTCGGGAGTCGCGACGACGGCGGGTGCCGGTGTCTCGGCGGTGGTGACGGGTGCAGGCACAACCGGAACGGTGGTGGTCACGATCGGCGACGGGGTTGCCGGGGTGGTCGTGGTGGCCTTCGGAGTCGTGGTTGCCGACGTGGTCACAGGTGCCACGATCGTCTCGACCGCTGCACGTCCGGCCTTCTCCTGCACCTCTTTGGTCTTCACCGGCTCGCCCCGGTTGGCCTGCTCGGCCAGCTGGGTCAGCCAGGCCGCTGCGTACTGCACCGAGGTCAGTGGCTTGCCGTTGGCGGCGTCGGCGTCGCGCCAGTAGTCGAAGTGGTGTCCCGATCCGGGTGCCAGGGTGAGGCCGTACGGGTCGTTCATCACGACGGGGATGGTGTTCTGGTTCGAGGAGATGAATCCGGTGATCTCCTTGAAGATCTTCTGCGGCAGGTACACCATGTCGACCATCTGACCGGTCTCGATGGGCTCCTGCTCGCCGTCGACCTTGGCCGAGACCGGAGTGGTCACTGTGCCGGGCTTGTAGCCGGGCTCCGACACCTTGATCAGCACGTCGAGGAACGTCTCGTCACTCTGCATCCAGTTGGGCTGAGAAGCAATGTCGTTGAAGGCATTGACGGCGATGCGTCCCAGTGCCAGCGCCAGATCGGCACCGGTGGCGGGGTTGAGGTTCTCGTTCTGCAGCGCGTCGGCGTTGACCTGGCGACCGACGTTGGCGGCGAGGTGAATCAGTGACGTGTTGGCGGGCAGTGCGCAGGTGAGGTCGCCGTCGGAGCAGAAGGACGCCACTCGGCCGTCGAGCGCTCCGAATCCACCGGACGTACCGGGTAGTGCTCCTTGACCGGGAATTGCGTTGTTGCCGTTCTGGTACCGGGTGTCGAAGCCGTCCGGATTGCTGAACGGGTTCTCGGCGCCGGGGAACGGTCCTTCCCCGGCGACGCGGCCGGCGTCGGCGAAGATGACGACACCGACGACCTGGTTGGGGTCGACGATTCCGTAGGTGCCGTCGGCGGACGCAACCTGGTTACCGACCTCCATCGCGGTGCGGCGGGCAACGTCTGCGCCCTCGCTGTAGCCGACGATGGCGAAGCGGGTCTTGGGGCAGGACGCCGAGATCGTCCTCATGATGGTCTGCGAGTTGGTGACGCCGGTCTGTACGGCGTTCTCGTAGCTCGCCAGGTCTGCCGGGTATTCGACGTACACCGCGGCGTAGGAGTCCGGAACCACGTTGCCGTTGTTGGGCGCACGGACGGCCTGGTCGATCCAGTCGCTGGAGTAGTCGCCGGACATCGCTGCGGGGAGCCGCTCGCCCTCGGGGGTGGTGAGCCACTTGACGCCCTCGCGCGGGGTGTCGCCGCGGCCGCCGATAGCGATGCTCACCATGTCGTAGCAGGTTGCGGTCGAGACCAGTTCGATCGATGCCTCGGTGCTCGTGGACGGAGTCGACCACGGTGCGGCAACGACTACTCCGGCACCGAGGGCTCCGATCGCAAACGCGCTCAACGCGACGCGCGCACGCTTCGACTTGCCAACATTCATGTCTTCGATCCCCATCATGTCCGCCCGAACCGATCCCCACTGCAGTTGCCAATGGGTTACCCGGGGTTTCGTCGGTCGGGTCGTTCGCGTTACAAACCGCATCATTTACCGTCGTACGCATGGCTTTTCACCGACGAATGACATCGACGGAATTCGACCTGACCGATGGGTCGACCTGCGTCGTGCGCGAGGCGGTGGCGTCGGACCTCCAATCGATCGTGGCTCTGCTCGTCGCCGACCCGCTGGGTCTCACGCGGGAGCGCGCCGATGACATGGATCGGTATCGCACCGCCTTCGACGACATCTCATCGGACCCGCGAAACCTGCAGGTCGTGGCGGTGCACGGTGACGAGGTGGTGGGAGCGCTGCAGTAGACCGTCATGCCCGGGCTCGCCCACGTCGGATACAAGATGACACTCGGAACTACCGAATAGATACCCTGGGGGGGTAGGGTAGTGCCGTGAACACAGAACGGCAGGAGCTCGACGCACCCACCAAGCTCGCCGGATTTTTCGTCGGGATCGCGTTCCTGTTCCTGGCGGCGCTGTTCGTCGGGGACAAGATCGGACCCGACGCCCAGGCGACCGCAGCCGCGTCGCACACCGGCCACGACGCGCACGACGAGACGGCTGCCCCGGCCGCAGTGCCAGCCGGGCTTCAGGCCACCCAGGACGGCTACACACTCTCGCTCGAACGATCGGTCGTCGAATCGGGACCGGACGTACCGGTCGCCTTCACGATCAGCGGACCGGACGGGGCGGCACTGACCGACTACGACCTCATGCACACCGAGGAACTGCACCTCATCGTCGTTCGGCGCGATCTGACCGACTTCCAGCACGTCCATCCGACGCGCGACGCGTCGGGAACATGGTCGACGACTCTCGATCTCACCCGATCCGGGCCGTACCGCCTGTTCGCCGACTTCACCCCGGCCGGCGGGGAGAACATCACCCTCGGGGCAGAATTGACCGTTCCCGGCGACTATCGGCCGGAGCCCCTGAGTACACCGAATGTGACATCGAGGGTCGACGGTTACGAGGTGACGCTCACCGGAGCGGTCACCGCAGGCTCGAACTCCATCGTGTCCTTGTCGATCGCGCAGAACGGCCGCGAGGTCACCGATCTCGAGCCGTATCTCGGTGCCTACGGACACCTGGTGGCCCTCCGCGCCGACGACCTCGCCTATCTACACGTTCACCCCGAGGACGGGCCGCCGGGACCGACGGTCGACTTCACCGTCGCCGCGCCGACCGCGGGAACATATGCGCTCTTCCTGGACTTTCAGCACGGGGGCGTCGTGCACACAGCCGAATTCACCATCGAAGCACGGGAGGGGCAGGCATGAGCCAGGAAACCGAACTGATCCTCGGCGGCATGACCTGTGCGTCGTGCGCCAACCGCATCGAACGCAAGCTCAACAAGCTCGACGGAGTATCCGCGACGGTCAACTACGCCACCGAGAAGGCACGCGTCACCAGTGACGGCGTGGCCACCGAGGACCTGATCGCGGCCGTCGAAGCTGCCGGCTACACCGCCTCTCTGCCTGCGGCCGAACCGGCCGATGAGCCTCCCGCCGACCCGCTGAAGCAGCGACTGATCGTCTCGGCGGTGCTCAGCGTGCCGGTGATCGCGATGGCGATGATTCCGGCGTTGCAGTTCACCAACTGGCAGTGGTTGTCGTTGACTCTCGCCGCGCCGGTGGTCGTATGGGGCGCGCTGCCGTTCCACCGCGCCGCATGGACCAATCTGCGGCACGGCACCTCGACCATGGACACCCTCGTCAGCATGGGCACCCTCGCGGCGTTGGGGTGGTCGCTCTACGCTCTGTTCTTCGGCACCGCAGGCACCCCGGGTATGACGCATCCGTTCGAGTTCACGATCGCGCGTACGGACGGGGCAAGCAACATCTACCTCGAGGCCGCAGCGGGCGTGACCACCTTCATCCTGGCCGGACGATGGTTCGAGAGCCGATCCAAGCGCCAGGCCGGCGCGGCGCTGCGCGCTCTGATGGACCTCGGTGCCAAGACGGTGGCGGTGCTGAAAGACGATACGGAACAACAGATTCCGATCGAGCAGTTGGCCGTCGGCGATCTGTTCGTCGTTCGTCCGGGCGAGAAGGTCGCCACCGACGGCACCGTCGAGAGCGGCTCCTCGGCCGTCGACCGATCTATGCTGACGGGCGAATCCGTGCCCGAGGAAGTCGGCGTCGGCGACGCAGTGGTTGGCGCGACGCTCAACGTCGGTGGCCGAATCACCGTCCGAGCCAAGCGAATCGGCTCCGACACTCAGCTCGCGCAGATGGCGAAGGCCGTCGAGGACGCGCAGACCGGCAAGGCGCAGGCGCAGCGATTGGCCGATCGTATCTCCGGAATCTTCGTGCCGATCGTCATCGCGATCTCGGTCGCGACCCTCGGATTCTGGCTCGGTGCAGGCAGTTCCGCAGCGGGCGCGTTCACTGCTGCAGTCGCCGTGCTCATCATCGCGTGCCCGTGCGCACTCGGCCTGGCCACACCGACTGCGCTGATGGTCGGTACCGGCCGGGCCGCGCAACTCGGGATACTGATCAAGGGCCCGGAAATCCTCGAATCCACGCGCCGCATCGATACCGTCGTACTCGACAAGACCGGGACCGTCACCACCGGTGAGATGACGCTGCAGTCGGTGCACGTGGCCGACGGTGAGGACGAGACCGAGGTCCGTGCCGTGGCGGCAGCGTTGGAATCGGGTTCGGAACACCCCATCGCCCGCGCCATCGCGGGTTCGACCCAGTCCATGGCCGTCGAAGAATTCACCAGCCTCGACGGCCTCGGGGTGCAGGGCGTCGTGGACGGTCGCGCCGCGGTCGTCGGGCGTCGTTCGTTGTTGGCCGACTGGTCGATGCCTCTACCCACCGAACTCGCAGATGCTTTCGAGGCCGCCGAACGGCAGGGACGCACCGCCGTCGCTCTCGGCTGGGACGGCAGGGCCCGCGGAGTGCTGGTGGTCGCCGACTCGGTCAAGCCGACTTCGAAGCAGGCCGTCGCGGAACTGCGGGCACTCGGCCTGACCCCGGTCATGCTGACCGGCGACAACGAGGCCACCGCTCGCACGATCGCCGCCGAGGTGGGAATCGACGAGGTCATCGCCGGTGTCCTGCCGACGGGCAAGGTCGATGCCGTTCGGGAACTGCAGGCGTCGGGCAAGGTGGTGGCGATGGTCGGCGACGGCATCAACGACGCGGCCGCCCTCGCCACGGCGGATCTGGGTCTTGCGATGGGCACGGGCACCGATGTGGCGATCGAGGCCAGCGACCTGACGTTGGTGCGCGGTGATCTACGGGCCGTGGGCGATGCCATCCGGCTCTCCCGGCGCACCCTGAGCACGATCAAGGGCAACCTGTTCTGGGCCTTCGCCTACAACGTCGCCGCTGTGCCGCTGGCCGCTGCGGGCCTGCTCAACCCGATGCTCGCCGGTGCCGCGATGGCGCTGTCGTCGGTGTTCGTGGTGAGCAACAGCCTGCGGTTGCGCCGGTTCCGTTCGTCGATGTGACCGGTTGGTAGCAGCGAACGGCTTGCTAGTACAGGATGGAGACATGTCCGACGCACACGATGTCCCCATCCGCGACGAATCGATCAGACTGGGTCAATTCCTCAAGCTCGCCAACCTCATCGAATCCGGTGCCGAGGCGAAGGGCGTGATCGCCGACGGTCTGGTCAGTGTCAACGGGGATGTGGATGTGCGGCGCGGACGGCAGTTGCAGCACGGTGATGTCGTATCGGTCCAGGGTGGGCCCTCGGCCCGCGTCAGCAAGGAAGAGGCACTGTGAAGGTCGGTAAGGGCGGACTGCCGCGCAACGAAGTTCCCGGGGCATTCGATGTCGGTGCCAAGGCGTACGACCGGCTCGTCGGAGCGAACCCCGGTTACCACGAACACCTGCTCAAGTCGGCCAAGCGGCTGCGGATCCCGAACCTGGGTGCAGGCCTGCGTCTGCTCGACATCGGTTGCGGCACTGGCGCATCCACTGCAGCGCTGCTCGAAGCCGCGCCGCATGCCGAGATCGTCGCCGCCGACGCGTCGGCCGAGATGCTCGAGGTCGCGCGGAGCAAGGACTGGCCGTCGAACGTGACGTTCGTGCACTCACGCGTCGAAGATCTGGCGATCAACGGGGTGGACGGTCCGTTCGACGCGATACTCGCCGCGTACCTCATCAGGAACGTCGACGATCCCGACACGGAGCTGAAATCGCTTCTGTCCCTGCTGCGTCCGGGCTCGACCATCGCATTCCACGAGTACTCGGTGCACGACTCGCTGCGGGCAAGGATCTCCTGGAACGTGGTGAGCTGGGGCATCATCATTCCTCTCGGCTGGCTGGCGACGCGCGACGCCACCCTGTACCGGCACCTGTGGCGCAGCGTCGTGACCTTCGACGGTGCCTCGGCCTTCATGCGGCGGATGCAGCGAGCCGGCTACACCGGGGTGGCCAAAGAGACCATGACCGGTTGGCAGAACGGTGTGGTGCACACGTTCCTCGGCTCTCGTCCCGTGGAGGAAGAGCGTTGACCGATTCCAAGAGAGTCACTCATGCTGCGGTGCAGGGATATTCCGACGCCGCACAGCTGGCGGACGTTCCGCAGGTGGTGGTGGTCGGCGGTGGCATCGCGGGTCTGAGTGCTGCGACCGCGCTGGCCGAGCGGGGGGTGAAAGTGCACGTGGTCGAGCGCGAGAGCTACCTCGGCGGCCGCGTCGGCGGATGGGACACGACGCTCGAGGACGGCTCACCCGCCACCATGAGCCGCGGCTTCCATGCGTTCTTTCGGCAGTACTACAACCTGCGAAACCTGCTCCGCCGCACCGACCCCGAGTTGGCTCGGCTGCGTCCGGTGGACGACTACCCACTGATCGATGGTGACGGCCGGATCGACGGATTCAAGGGCTTGCCCGAAACGCCGCCACTCAACGCCTTCGCGTTCGTCAAACGTAGTCCGACGTTTCGGTGGAAGGACCTCACCGACCTCAACGGTATTGCGGCACTGCCGTTGATGACGGTCAGCGTGCCCAAGACCTTCGACGAGCTGGACATCACTCCCGCCGCAGAGTTCTTGCGCAACATCAACTTCCCCGAGGCCGCGCGGCACCTGGCGTTCGGAGTGTTCTCCCGCAGCTTCTTCGCCGACCCC
Organism: Rhodococcus sp. 15-725-2-2b; assembly: GCF_002259075.1. Classification (NCBI taxonomy): domain Bacteria; kingdom Bacillati; phylum Actinomycetota; class Actinomycetes; order Mycobacteriales; family Nocardiaceae; genus Rhodococcus; species Rhodococcus sp. 15-725-2-2b. Next base: position 674,762 of record NZ_NPFL01000006.1, read on the forward strand.
GAGAAGATGTCTGCCGCCGAGCTCGCCATGATGTTCCACATCTACTTCCTCGGCTCCTCCGAGGGCCTGATCTTCGACGTTCCCCGTGACCCGTACCCGCAGGCTCTGTGGAACCCCTTGGGGGAGTACCTCACCGGACTCGGAGTCGACATCAGAACCTCCACACCGTGCGGCGAGATCAGCCGCGGCGGGTTGCGAAAGTTTCGCGTCGACGCAGGCGGCATCATCGACGCCGACGCGGTGGTACTGGCGACCGACATCGCCGGATTGCAGCGAGTGCTCGAGCAGTCACCCGAGCTGGGGACGCCCGATTGGCGCAAACAGGTTGCTGCACTGCAGAACACACCGCCGTTCCTGGTGCACCGCGTATGGTTGAGCAAGGCCGTCAACGCCGATCGCCCCGCCTTCATCGGCACCGGTGGCATGCCCCCGATCGACAACATCAGCGTGCTCGAACGGTTCGAGGACGAGGCCGCGCAGTGGGCTGCCCGCACCGGCGGCTCCGTCGTCGAACTGCACGCCTACGCCGCCGAGGAATCCGAGGAGGTGACGCGTCAGCAGCTGATGGATCGGATGCACGAGATCTATCCGGAAACCGCCGATGCAGAGGTGATCGCAGAACGATCCGAGTGGCGTGACGATTGCCCCATGTTCGGCCTCGGCGCGTTCGCCGAGCGCCCCACCGTCCGTACCCCCGAACCCGCACTGGTACTTGCCGGCGACGGAATCCGTATCGATCTGCCGGTGGCGCTGATGGAACGTGCGGCCACCACCGGGCTGCAGGCCGCGAACACACTGTTGGCGAGCTGGGGCGTCACCGGTCACGACATCGAAACAGTGCCGACGAGTGGACGATTCAAGATGTTCGACGCCATCGAGAGGCTCATGAACAGGTGAGTTCCGGAATGCGGATCGAGGTCGACGATCTGTCGCGTCCGCAAGTGCAGGCGCTGCTCACCGAGCATCTCGCGGACATGAACGCCACCTCGCCTGCCGAGAGTGTGCATGCCCTGGATCTGTCGGGTCTGCGGGGGTCCGACGTCTGCGTGTGGACGGCTTGGGATGCCGACACACTGTGCGGTATCGCAGCGCTGAAGGAGCTCACCCCGGATCATGGCGAGCTGAAGTCGATGCGGACCACGGGGGCGGCGAGGGGGCAGGGTGTCGCCTCGCGCCTGCTCGTGCATGTTCTCGACGATGCGCGTCGACGTGGGTACGGGCGGGTGAGCCTGGAAACGGGAACCCAAGACTACTTCGCTGCGGCACGCAGGCTGTATGTGCGCCACGGATTCGTCGAGTGCCCGCCGTTCGGGGACTACGTGCTCGATCCATCGAGCACGTTCTTCTCGTTGTCTCTGTAGAGGTCCCGATGACGGAGGGCCGGCACCGAGTATTCGGTACCGGCCCTTCTCGTCACGCTGCTTGCTGTGTGTGCGGGTAGAGATTGTCGTCGAGAGGCTCGGCTCGACACTGATCGAGCACATCCGCCGTCGAGCATTCCCTGATGCTCGTCTCGACACCCACCACCGTGCGCCACCACTGCTCACGGTCGGCCGATTCCGTCCACACCACCGCCTCGGATGGCATAGTGCATCACCCCATGGTTTTCGTGATCTGTTCGGCTGTCCGTTTCGGGTCAGGTCGATTCGTGTTCGATGGACTTCTGCTCGGTGTGTGCGATGTCGATCTTGCGTGGTTTCGCGCGTTCGGCGAGGGGAATGGTGATGGACAGAACGCCGTTGTCGTACGCCGCGGAGATGCGCTCGGTATCGACGCCGTCACCCAACGAGACCTGGCGGCGGAACGTGCCGGCGAATCGCTCCGAGGTAATCCACTGCACCCCAGTGTTTTCCGGAGCGGATCGATGAGCGGTGAGCGTCAACGTACCGCGGTCGACGTCGACATCGATCGATCCGGGGTCGATGCCGGGAAGATCGGCACTGAGCACGTAGTGGTCGTCGACTTTGTAGAGGTCCATCGGCATGAATCGCGGGGCGCGGTCCGAACCGGAAGAGGCACCCAGCATGGCCGAGGTGAGGGAATCGACATCACGGAACGGATCGAAACGAAGCACAGCAACCACCTCCTGTACCCAGATGCGCTCACCCCTGTGGCGAGTCGCTCCTCAACTGTGCAGATCAGAAATTAGCACTCTGACCCTTCGAGTGCCAAGGGGTTTTCTGGAGGTTCTCAGAAATTTTTCAGATCCAATAGTGCTGTGCCGCAGAGAGGGTCGTGATCACAGCGGCAACTTCTGATACTCAGCTCTTGTGCTCAATATTGCTCTGAAGATAGTATGCCTTATGGCTCAGTATTCGACCGTTCTCGACGACGTTTTTCAAGCACTGTCCGACCCGACCCGGCGGGCAGTGCTCAGTCGGTTGGGATCGGGACCGGCCACGGTGGGTGAACTCGCCGAACCGTTCGACATGACTCTGCCGTCGTTCATGAAACACATTCATCTGCTCGAGCGCAGTGGCTGGATTCGCACGCGCAAGGTGGGCCGTGTTCGTGCATGCACGATCGAGCGAGCCAACCTGGACGTGGCCGATCACTGGCTACGCGAGCAACGAGCCGTCTGGGAATCCCGCACCGATCGCCTCGAACAGTTCGTCACCGACACCGCGAAAGAAAGTGAAGCGCAATGACATCGATCGATCCTTCCCTCGACCTGACCATTTCACGCGTGATCAAGGCTCCACGCGCAGCAGTGTGGAGTGCGTGGATCGACCCGTCGAAATTCGAGAAGTGGTGGATCCCTGCGCCTGCTCAGTGCCGGGTGGACGGCTGGGACCCGCGACCGGGTGGGGCCTTCCGGACCCTCATCAGCGAATCCGGTGGCGACTTCGCTCCGCACATCGACGGCTGCTTCCTCGCCGTCGACGACGGTGAGCGCATCGTGTTCACCAACTCCCTCGTCGAAGGGTGGCGGCCGGCACCGCAGCTGTTCATGACCGCGGTGATCACCCTGTCCGACCACCCCGACGGAACCCAGTACAACGCCCACGTGATGCACCGCAACGAAGAAGACCGAAAGATGCACGAGGAGTACGGCTTCCACGACGGCTGGGGTACCGTCATCGCTCAACTCGCCCAGTTCGTCGAAGGCTAGATCAAGCCCGGCCCTGCGAACGCAGCTCGTAGCGTCGCTCGGCGTAGTCGAGATCGTCCTTCCACAACCGCGCAGCGGTGAAGTTCATCGCCGGTCGCAGGAGACCGGACGCCTTGCGCGCCATCTGGAACCCCGGTCGATCCGAACTTGCGATCGTGGCTTCGATGACGGCGGTACGCGGTGTGCCGTCGGGTGCGGGGGCCAACGGCGTCGCATGGGTTTCGACGACGCTGCCCGCTCCCTCACCGTCGAGGATGCGCATCACGATGGTGCGGGGACCGGGGCAGACGAACTCGGCCCGCACCGGCACACCGACGCCACGACTGACGCGGAAGGTCACATCGACGAGAAAGCGATCGTCCTCCTCGGGCACATCGATCTCGGTAGGTGCGCTGACCACCTTCAGCCGTGCGAACGAGTACGGGTGGAACCACGCACCGTGCCAGGGGTCGAGTCGATTGGCGATGATGTCGTCGGGCTCGCACTTGCCGACGAGAGTGACCACACCGGCGATGGCAGTCGAAGCAGGCGGGCGGATCGGAACCACAGGGACGGGCGTCGGCTCCTCACCACCGAGCTCGTCGAGCCGAACCCACACCAGAACCCCGTCGTCGAACGCGGGCACCGGACGCCAACCGGGCTTGCCCTTCGGCCCGAGCGCAAGACCGTGCCAGCGGCAGACCAATGTGTCGCATTCGATCTTCGCGGTATCCAACGCAGCGCCCAGATGCGGGCACGCACCCGGCCCGATGTGCACCTTGCCCGCAGAGTCCCGCCAGGCCACCAATTCGGTGGTGCCGACATACCTGCCGAACGGCTTGTCGGCCTTGACGTCACGACTGGCAGCGAACACGAACCAATTGCCCGAGGTCCGCGTCTTCGCACGCTTCAAAGCAGACTCGATGACCTGCGGATTCGCACCCTTCCAAGTGGGCTCCTGCTTGGCCCACGACTCCGACGGCAGCGGCTGCAGCGGCATCGTCTTCGGCCACCGTCGTCGTACTGCATCCAGCGCGGTCATTGCTGCTCCCAAAGTCGACAATCGATTCCCGTGTTCGATCACCATTGTTCCCGTTGGTGGGTACTCAATGTGACATTCGGTGGCCTTTTCGGGGGTCAATGTCACATCGAGTGGACCTGGGGAGCGCCGTCGGCGGAGGGAAACAGGGAACGCTCAGGTCATCAGGGTCGAGGTATCGACCACCTGACGGCGCCATTTGCCGAAGGATCGCGGCGAGGACACCGCGAGCACGGCGACCGGGCGGTCGTTGTGTCGGTAGAGAGCGACGAAGGGCCCGGTGGTGGGGTCGCCCTCGACGATGTCGGCGATGCAGTCGGGTCCGTGATGTCCGGCGAACTGGATTCGCGCGGCGTATTGGTCGGACCACACGTATGGCAGTCCGGTGAACCCCTTGGACCCACCGGTCAGCAGTGCCTCGACGGCGACGGCAGGGCGGGTTGCGGCGGAGGTCCAGTGTTCGTCGCGCCGAATCACCCCGGCGGCATCTCGCACTGCAGCGCAGTCCCCGACGGCGACGACGGCTGGGTTGGAGGTGATGCCGCGGTGATCGGTCACCACTCCGCCGTGGATGTCCAGGCCGGATCCGTCGAGCCAGCCGACGTTCGGCGTCGAACCGACGCCGAGGACGACCACGTCGGACTCGATCATCGAACCGTCCGCCAATTCCACCGCACGTACCCGGCCCGCCTGGACGACGAATCCGGCTACCGATACTCCGGTCAGCAGTGCCGCACCGGCATTGCGGTGCCACCCGGCGATGAGTGAGCCCAGCTCACTGCCGAACACGCGAGCGAGCGGAGTCTCCGAGGCTTCGACGACGGTCACCGAAGCGCCCATTCCTACTGCAGTGGAAGCGACTTCGCTGCCGATGAACCCGGCTCCGACCACCGTGACCCGAACTCCCGACGACAGCGAAGACCGCAGTGCACGCGCATCGTCCAGGCTGCGCAGCACATGAATTCCGTCGATCCCGACGGTGCCGGGGAGCCGGCAGGCCGCAGCTCCGGTTGCGATCACCACCGCGTCGGCGCCGATATCGCCGGATGCGGTCGAGACCGTGGTCCCCGACAGGCCGGTGGCCGCACAACCGAGACGCCACTCGACGTCCAGACCGTCGATGTCGAGTGGCAGTGCGGATTCGTCACCGAGAAGGAAACTCTTGGACAGTGGCGGTCGGTCGTACGGCAGGTGCACTTCGTCGCCGATCGTCGTGATGCGGCCGTCGAAACCCTGATCGCGCAGTGCGCGGGCTGCGGCCACCCCGGCGAGCGAGGCTCCGACCACGGTCACCGACTTCACGGAGTGACCGCGATGCGGATGACTCCGTCCTCGACGTGTACGGCGTGCGTACGTACGGGGATCTTCGCGGGAGCACCCAGTGCCGCTCCGGTGCGTAGGTCGAAACATGCTGTGTGGAGCGGGCATTCGACGGCGCAATCCTCCACCCAGCCTTCGGACAATGAGGCGTCCTGGTGGGTGCAGGTGTCGTCGATGGCGAAGAACTCACCTCCGACGTTGAAGATCGCGATCGGCGGTGCTCCGGCCGGGGTGATGCGCAGGGCCTCGCCGTCGGGGAGATCCTCGGCGCGACCGACGTCGAGCAGGACGCGGGTGGAGAACGTTGCGGTCATGGTCGGGCCTCCGGGGACCTGAGGGTGTGCAGTGCTCGTGTTGTACCCAGCGTGGGATCACCCCGTTGCGGCGATGGAACGCTCGAGTTTCGATCGTGTGAATCTGTTGCGCTATACGAAGTGCAGTTCGTATTGTGCAACTAAATCAACTCGGCGTACACCCCCTAGGAGCGTGTCATGTCCTCGAGCATCCCGAGGGTTGTGATCGTCGGTGCCGGAATCGTCGGCTGCAGCCTCGCCGACGAACTCACCGCGCGCGGCTGGACGGACGTGACCGTCCTGGACAAGGGCCCGCTACCGCTCACCGGAGGTTCCACCTCGCATGCGCCGGGCCTGGTGTTCGCCACCAATTCGTCCCGATCGATGTCGCGCTTCGCGGCCTACACGGCCGCCAAGTTCAAGAGCCTCGATTGCTTCCTCGACGTCGGTGGCCTCGAGGTGGCGACGACGCCCGAGCGCGTCGACGAACTGCATCGACGCCACGGTTTCGCCACGTCCTGGGGACTGACCTCGGAGGTGGTGGACGCCGAACGGTGCCTCGAGCTCTACCCCCTGCTCGATCGCGGCCGCATACTCGCCGGCCTGCACACCCCCGACGACGGACTGGCCAAGGCCGTCAAGGCCAGCGCGACGCAGGCCGAGCAGGCCACCGCCCGCGGTGCGCGCTTCATCGGCGGCATGGACGTCACGTCGATCGACCGGAGCAACGGTCGAGTCACGGCCGTGCGGGCGGGCGAGCACACCTTCGAGGCCGATATCGTCGTCTGCTGCGCCGGATTCTGGGGGCCGGAGCTGGGCGAGCTTCTCGGTATGACGGTGCCGCTACAGCCCCTGGCGCATCAGTACGCGCACACGACCGAGTTGGACCTACCGTCGCGTCGAGCTCGTACCGAAGCGGTTCTGCCTATCCTCCGTCATCAGGACGAGCGGCTCTACTACCGCGAACACGGCGATCACCTGGGAATAGGCTCGTACCACCACCGTCCCATGCCCGTCGATTCTCGCGAACTCGGTTCCAGTGAGAACGTGACCGCGCAGAACATGCCGTCGTCGATGCCGTTCACCGAAGCCGATTTCGCCGACGCCTGGCAGCGCAGCACCGAGCTCCTTCCCACGCTCGAACACGCGAAAATACAACACGCGTTCAACGGCATCTTCTCCTTCACACCCGACGGCGCACCGATCGTCGGAGAATCACGAGAAGTGCAGGGGCTCTGGGTCTCCGAGGCGATCTGGGTGACGCATTCTGCCGGCGTCGCGAAATCGCTCGCCGAGCAGATGATCACCGGGCACAGCGAGATCGACATGCACGAGTGCGACCTCTACCGATTCGAGAAGACCGACCTGGTGCCGTCGAACGTGGCGCGCACCAGTGCGCAGAACTTCGTCGAGGTGTACGACATCATCCACCCACTGCAGCCCAAGGTGGAACCGCGACCGCTCCGCGTCAGCCCGTTCTACGGTCGTCAGCAGGAGCTCGGCGCGATGTTCCTCGACGGTGCCGGCTGGGAGCGACCGCACTGGTACGAGTCGAACAGCGTTCTGCTCGAACAACTTCCGGAACAGTGGCAGGCACCGAAGCGAGAGCCGTGGTCGGCGAAGTTCTGGTCACCGATCAGCGCCGTCGAGGCCTGGCGCACCCGCGAGGCGGTGGCGATGTACGACATGACGCCGCTGCGACGCCTCGAGGTCGCCGGACCCGGTGCGCTCGCGCTGCTGCAGAAGTTGACGACCAACCAGCTCGACAAGAAGGTCGGCAGCGTCACCTACGCACTGATGCTCGACGCGACCGGTGGTGTTCGCAGCGATGTGACCGTCGCCCGAGTTGCCGAGGATCGGTTCCAAGTGGGAGTGAACGGTCCGCTCGACGAGGACTGGATGCTGCGTCATGCCGGCAGTGACGTGTACGTTCGCGACATCACCGGTGCCACTGCCTGTATCGGGCTCTGGGGACCGTCGGCGCGGAAGGTACTGGCTCCGCTCACCTCGGCCGACATCTCGCACACAGGGCTGAAGTATTTCAACGGCAGGACCATTCATGTCGGCGGGATCGACGTCCTGGCGCTGCGACTGTCGTACGTCGGAGAGCTCGGCTGGGAGCTGTACACCGATGCCGATACAGCACTGCGCCTGTGGGACACCCTGTGGGAGGCCGGGCAGGCGCACGGCGTCGTGGCCGCAGGACGGAGTGCGTTCAACAGCCTCCGACTGGAGAAGGGCTACCGGTCGTGGGGCACCGACATGACCACCGAACACGATCCGTATCAGGCGGGCCTCGGCTTCGCGGTGCGAAAAGCCAAGGGTGACTTCGTCGGAGCCTCGGCGCTGCACGAAGGAGGCGACGGCCCGGTGCTGACCTGCCTGACGTTGGACGACCCGTCTCACGTGGTGATGGGTAAGGAACCGGTACTGCGCGACGGCACCGTGGTCGGGTACGTGACCAGCGCCGCGTACGGATACACGGTCGGCAGGACGGTGGCCTACGCCTGGCTACCGGCAGGGCTGCAACCCGGTGATCATGTTGCAGTGCAGTACTTCCGAGACCTGCTACCCGCGACGGTCATGGCCGAACCGCTGGTGGATCCCGACATGAACAAGATCAGGTGTTGATATGACGTATGACGTGATCGTCCTCGGTATCGGCGGCATGGGTAGCGCCGCCGCATGTCACCTCGCCCGACGCGGGCAGCGGGTGCTGGGTATCGACCAATTCGGACCGGCGCATGCGCTGGGATCGAGTCACGGCGGCTCCCGCATCTACCGGCAGTCGTACTTCGAGGACCCGGCCTACGTGCCGTTGCTCCTGCGCGCGTACGAACTGTGGCACGACCTCGCCGCGGACAGTGGGCGCGATGTGTTCACCGAAACCGGTGGCCTCTATGTGGGAAGGCCCGACGGGCTCACGTTCGGCGGAAGCCTGCGGGCGTCGGAGAAGTGGGGTCTGAAGCACGACGTACTCGACCCTGCCGAGGCGCAGCGACGCTTCCCGACGGTCCGACTCAGGTCCGACGAGTTCGCCCTGTTCGAGGAGAAGGCGGGCATCGCGCGACCGGAGGCGACGGTGGCCGCACATCTCGATCTCGCCGAGGCTGCCGGTGCCGAACTGCGCTACGACGAGAAGGTGCTCGGTTGGGAATCCACCGACTCCTCGGTGACCGTGACCACGGTCGCCGGAACGTACACCGCTGGAGCACTGGTCATTTCACCGGGAGCGTGGGCACCGCAGCTGTTGGCCGAGATCGGCGTACCGCTGGTGGTCGAACGGCAGGTGATGCACTGGGTCACCCCGGAATCGGGCGAAGCGGCCTTCGACAGCTCGCATCACCCCGTCTACATCTGTGGGGACGGGCCGGATCAGATCTACGGCTTTCCGGCCATCGACGGGGACGGCGGCGGTGTGAAGATCTCGTTCTTCCGCGCCGGGACACCGTGTGATCCCGACACCATCGACCGCACAGTGCATCCCGAAGAGATCGCTCGACTGCAGGAGCGCATCGTCACCACGTTCCCGGCACTGTCGGGACCACACCTGGATGCGAAGACCTGCATGTACACCACGACGCCGGACGAGCATTTCGTACTGGCGAAGCATCCGGACCACGCCAATGTCACCGTGGCGTGCGGGTTCTCGGGCCACGGGTTCAAGTTCGTTCCCGTCATCGGAGAGGTTCTGGCCGACCTCGCGATCGACGGGGCCACGTCACACCCGATAGCGCTGTTCGACCCGGCGAGATGCGCGGTGTCGGCATGACCATGGTCGATCCCGAACTGCAGCCCACTCTGCTCCCGACGTTGGGCGGCGAAACGTACGTCGATCCAGCATATTTCGTTCGCGAGCAGGAGCAGATCTTCGAGCAGATGTGGTTCTGCGCCGTCAGATCGGACGACATCGCAGCGCCCGGAAAATTCCGCACGGTTCAGGTCGGTCGAGAGTCGATCCTGGTCAGCCGCAATCGGAAGGGCGGCGTGACCGCGTTCTTCAACATCTGCCGACATCGCGGCGCGACTCTGTGCACCGAGGCGTCGGGCACGGTGCGTCGAAACTTTCAATGTCCCTATCACGCATGGACGTACGATCTCGACGGCAAGCTGATCGCAGCTCCGAACCTGATCGATATGCCGATGATCGATCGGGTGGAGTACGGGCTCCGGAAGGTGCATGTCCGGGAATGGCTCGGATACGTCTGGGTGTGCGTTGCCGAGGAGGCCCCGTCGTTCGAGGACACGGTGCAGGGCGACGTTCGCGAACGACTCGGAGGTGTGGGTGCCATCGATTCGTACGACGTGGAATCACTCGCCCTCGGGCGCCGGATCGTCTACGACGTCAAGGCCAACTGGAAGCTCATCGTCGAGAACTTCATGGAGTGCTACCACTGCGCCACGATTCATCCCGAGCTCACCGAGGTGCTACCCGAGTTCGCCGACGGCATGGCAGCACAGACGTACGTGGGGCACGGTGCAGAGTTCGGCAGTGACATAGCCGGCTTCACCGTCGACGGCTCCCACGGATTCGACGCCCTCGACGGGGTAGGGGAGGATCGGGATCGACGGTACTACGCCATCACGATCAGGCCGACGGTGTTCGTCAACCTGGTTCCCGACCACGTCATCATCCATCGCATGTTCCCGATGTCCGTCGATCTAACGGTCGTCGAATGCGATTGGCTCTATGCCCCTGCAGTCGTGGCAGATCCGCACAGCGCGGCGACGATGGACAAGAGTGTGGAGCTGTTCCATCGCGTCAACGAGCAGGACTTCGAGGCGTGCGAGCGGTGCCAGCCGGCGATGTCGTCACGGATGTATCGCGACGGCGGCGTGCTGGTGCCGGCGGAGCATCACATCAGGGCGTTTCACGACTGGGTCGGATCACGCTTGGCCGGACCAACCCAATAGCGTCGAGACGCGCTGTGCAGCAGCGAGAACGGACACCCCTGCCGCGGTGAGGCGGTCCTCGTCAAGTCGGTAGGCGGGGCCCGAGACGGTGATCGCACCCACCGCGGAGCCGTCGTAGCTGAGGATGGTGGCCGCTGTCGCGTTCAGTCCGATCTCCAACTCCTCGCGCGCGTAGGCGATTCCGGTGGACCGGACCGTCTCGATCTCGTCGAGCAGAGCGGTCTTGGTGGTGATGGTGTTGGCGGTGAACAGTTCGAGATGACCGTCGACTCCGGCTTTCAGAAGCGAGTCGTCGTACGCCATCAGTGCTTTCCCGCTGGACGTCGCATGCAGGGCAGATCTCTCACCGAGCCAGTTGTGACTGATGATCGACGAACCGCCGCGGACCTGATCGATATTGACGGTGACGTTGCCGTCCGGCACAGCGATGTTGACGGTCTCGCCGATGGTGTCGGCGAGTTCCTGCAGGATCGGTCGGGCGATGCGGGTGATGTCGAGTTGCGCGGATACCGACGTGGCGAGGCGGATCAAACCGATGCCGAGGCGATACTTGCCGCGCTCGCCTGGTTGTTCGACGAGTCGGCGAAACTCCAGTGCGCTGAGCAGGCGAAACGCCGTGGACTTGTGCACGTCGAGGTGCGCCGCAACGTCCTGCACACCGGATTCGCCGTGGTCGGCAAGGTATTCGAGCACCTCGATCGCGCGATCGACGGACTGAACAGGGGACTCGGACACCAACCCAGTGTTGCAGACTCAGGCGACGCCGACCCATCGAAGCCCCGCAGTGGTGGCGGCTGCGGCGAGGACGATGACCACGAACGGCGCTCGTCGCCAGGCGAGTACGGCAGCGACAGCTACTCCTGCGGGTAACGCGAATCCGGCGAAGTCCTTGCCTACGAGGAGCGTCGAGGTGGCGACCAGTGCCACGAAGATCACGGCGACTGCGGTGGTCATCACCTTGTCCATGCGAGGGGAGATGGTGACTCGGGTTCGGAGTGCCGGGCCGGCGATGCGGAGGGCGTAGGTGCCGATGATCAACGCGAGCAGGGGAATCGTGAGGTTCATGCGGATTCCTTCTGTGCGGCAGGGGTATTGGAGAACATGGCCGGTACGACGGCGATCAGTGCCAGGAGAACGGGTAGTCCGCTGGGCAGGAACATCGACGCGACGAGCGCAATGCACGCTCCGGCGAGGGCTGCGTTGCGGGTTGCCCGGTCTCGGAGCGCAGGCATGATCAGTCCCAGCAGAATCGCCGGGAATGCGGCATCGAGACCGAGTGCGGCGGTATCGCTGATCGCTCCACCGCCAAGGGTGCCGATCGCCACGCCGATGTTCCAGGTGACGAACAGTCCGATCCCGCACACCCAGAACGCTGTTCGACGGCTGCCCTCGTCGTGTTCGGCCACGCTGAAGGCCACTGCCTCGTCGGTGATGAGGTGAGTGCCGAGTAGCCGCTTCAGTGGTGCGACGTTCCGAAACACCTCGCCGATGGAGAAGCCGAGCGGAACCAGTCGGATGTTGGCGAGCAACGCGCTGGCCACAGCGGCAACAGGATTTCCCCCGGCCGCCAGAATTCCGACGAAGATGAACTGGGACGAGCCCGCGAAGACCACCAGTGACATCACGACCGGAAGCCACAGTGGCAGGCCCGCGGCTACGGAGATGGCACCGAACGATGCCCCGACCAAGGCGTCGGCCAAGCAGACCAACGCAATGTCGCGGATGTTGACCCCCTGCAGGGTTCGCCATGTCGAACGCATGGTCGTTATAGTGGACCCTGTTAGTCTGTTCGTCAAATCAAACGGACGTACCGATGGAGTGAACGAATGGCGGATACCGGTCCACCGATTGCGGCCATCGCTGCCGCTCTCCGGCAGGAGCGACGACGCGTCGGCCTGTCTCTCGCAGAAGTCGCCCGCCGTGCCGGCATCGCCAAATCGACTTTGTCGCAACTGGAATCGGGTACCGGAAATCCGAGCCTGGAGACTCTGTGGGCACTCAGCGTCACGCTGGACGTGCCGTTCTCCAGGCTGGTCGAGCCCGCGAAGCAGTCGGTCCGCCTGATCCGTGCGGGGGAGGGGCCGAGATTCGCGTCGGACAGAGCGGACTACACGGCGACCCTGCTGGCGTCGTCTCCGCCGAACGCCCGCCGAGACATCTACTTGATCAGCGCGGACGTCGGCGAACCTAGGCGTTCGGATCCGCATTCGCCGGGTGTCGTCGAGCACGTGGTGCTCAGCGCGGGACGAGCCATGGTCGGGCCGCTCGGCGAGGCCGTCGAGCTGGCTCCGGGCGATTACGTGGCCTACCCCGGCGATGTGCCGCATATCTTCGAAGCGTTGGAGCCGAACACCATGGCAGTGATGATCACCGAACACAGCTGACGGGTGGGGAATAGTCGGCGGGGGTGTCTCGTTGGAACCCCTGACGGCGTCCGCTTGGCAAGCCCCGGGCCTCACCCCATTTGTCGCTTCGAGCGACCACTCGCCGAGAGGCGTTTGCAGCGGGCGTCGTCCCTACTTCTGTCCGTGTAGCGAAGGGACGAGATTCATGGCAGCGAAGACATGGTTCATCACCGGCACCTCCAAGGGCTTCGGTCGTGAGTGGGCTATCGCAGCTCTCGAGCGCGGAGACCGAGTGGCGGCAACCGCCCGCAACACCGACACATTGAAGGACCTGGTCGAGCAGTACGGCGACGCCATCCTGCCGATCGAACTGGACGTGAACGATCGCGCGGCCGACTTCGCGGCTGTGCAGCGGGCCCACGACAAGTTCGGCTCGCTCGACATCGTCGTCAACAACGCCGGCTACGGCCAGTTCGGCATGATCGAGGAACTCTCCGAGGAAGATGCCCGCGCGCAGATCGAGACCAACGTCTTCGGCGCGCTGTGGGTGACGCAGGCGGCCCTGCCGTTCATGCGTGAGCAGGGGAGTGGCCACATCTTGCAGGTGTCGTCCATCGGTGGAATCTCCGCATTCCCGAATGTCGGTGCGTACCACGCGTCCAAGTGGGCCCTCGAAGGGTTCAGTCAGGCGTTGGCCCAGGAGGTCGAGGACTTCGGCATCCATGTGACGCTGATCGAGCCGGGTGGGTTCTCCACCGACTGGTCCGGCCCGTCTGCCAAGAAGTCCACCGACATCGCCGCGTACGACTCGATTCGAGACAAGGCTGCGAAGCTGCGCAGTGCCCGGCAGGCGACTCCCGGTGATCCGAGTGCAACACGGTCGGCACTGCTCAAGGTCGTCGACGCCGAAAAGCCGCCACTGCGAGTCTTTTTCGGCGACGCACCACTGCAGATCGCGACGAAGGACTACGAGTCGAGGCTCGCGAGCTGGCGCGAATGGCAGCCCGTGGCCGTCGAGGCGCACGGAGGCTGATTCTTCCCAGGGACCAGCAGAAGTCGACTCGAGCTGCAGCGACTTCGGCTTCGGACCGTAGCAGGTTGGCGTCGACGCCTCTTCGAGGTAGGGGTTGCGAAGCACGACCGTCTTGCGGGTAGCTGCCTGCAAACGCATCGCCTGCCAGAAGTGCTTGCGCGCGGATTCACGCCCCTCGTGGGGATTCACACCGCCTGTAGCGGGCGTGAATGACGATGAAGGGCGTGGATTGGGTAGTGGACTTATCGTGGCGTGATGAAAATCCGATTCGACGTGGGTTCGTATGCGGTCCGGGAGGTCGAGGGCAGCGATGGTCCTGAGGACCTCCTGGCGGTGTTCAACAGCAATCCCGAGTTCCTCGACGCGAGTACGTTGCACACCGGTGTCACCGCATTCACCACGGAGGATGTCGAGAAGTTCCTGTGGCACAACACGGTTATGGAGAACTCCCAGTGCCTGGTGATTCGTGTAGCAGAACGAATCGTGGGAGTGGTGACGTTGCTTGTTCCGCATCCGCGCGAGGGACAGCCATGGGTGGGGAGTCTGATCGTCGACGCGGACGAGGGCCACGATCGTGTGGCGAATCCGGTGCTGGCGGAGCTCGAGCGCAGGCTTGCGGCGCAGGGGTGGACCCATGTGTTCGTGGGTCCGATGGTCAGCATGGTCGAGAGCATCGGATGGTGGCGTTCACACGGCTATCTGCCGGTCGAACGGCGACTGGACAACGACAAACGCGAGGTCGAAGTCCATCGAAAAGTGTTGCGCTGCTAGCTTCCCGGAGCGAGTGCGGTGATGTTCGCAGACGTCTGGGTATCGGTAGCCTCGGTCTCGTCGAAGTAGCGCCGAAAGAGCATCCGCATCGATTCGATGACCTCGATGTGCTGCTGAAGAATCACGTCGAGAGACCGATCGGTGCCGGTGGCGAGACGACCGAACCGGGCTTGCAGAGCTTGCGCGGACGGTAAGTCGCCCCAACTCTTGGCTTCTGCCAACGCGAGCGCGTCGATCTGCATTTTCTCGAGGTGCGCGAGGTAAATGACACAGGCCGCGTCGCACTTGGCAGCGACTTCAGCGGGAATGGCCAAGGTGCCCTCGTCGGCTTGCGTATTCAGGTCCTTCCAGTACGTGAGCGGATCCGATTGGGGATTGGCCACTAGTTCGATCCCTTTCGTATGGGCGTGGTCTAGGTGGGAAGTTCAGAATCGAGAGCGGCGACGACCTTGTTCAACTCGGTGCACGGGTCGTACGGCGGGTCTCCGACCCCTGCGCCCGTGATGATTGTTGCCCTGATCAATTCGTTACCTGAGACGAAGGCGACACCGCAGTTCAGACCAGCATCGGCCGTAAGTTGCTGATATTGCGTGGCGTCGCGCGTACCCACCCGAACAGGTTCGAGTCGGTTGAAGTAGCTAGGATCGTTGACAAAGTCCATGGTCTCGAAACCGACGAAAATTCGCACGTAGTACTTGCTGCTCGGCGGCCGACTCTCCCACCCACAGATCTTGAATCCATTCTGATCCCGCCCGAACACCCCGGACTCCTTGGTGTCCACGTTCAATCCCGCTCGTTCGATGGCCTCGTTGGGGATGGTGCAGGGGTCCCAGGGCGTCGGCGCGGGGTTGGTCGTACTGGCCGCCCCACTTGATGTGGCGTCGGCGACGGCGTCATCATCGGTGGTGTTCGAGCAGCCCGCAGCGATGAGCAGCACCGTCAACGCCGGTATCAATTGTCGTGCCCTGCGCATTGCCTCACCCATTTCTCGCGGACGTCTACGTCCTTGGACGCAGCCCGGCTCTTGTCGGTTCCAGTACCTTCGCTGCGAACCTCGGCGTTCGGAATCGCAGTCGATCGGCGGGTAGTCGCGCGCGGTGGACGCTGGTGAACCAGCAGATTCGGCCGCAGATCTCCGACCTCATGGGCGAAGTCGAGTCTCTTCTTCCGTGACGGTCCTGCGGGCAACGCGCTGACAGATCTGCGTCCCTTTGGCATGGTGGAGGGATGCAGCGGCGCGTGGGCGAGAGTTGGTCCGCGGGACCGGTCTCAGGGGTAACCCCTGGGTACATCACGAGAATCGAGCACTGCGTCCGAAGCTGGTCTGCACGCTCCGCGTGCTTGGCAGCTCCGAGGACGAAAGATTTCGGTCGCCCCGCGCCGTTGCATGTCACGGCGTTGAATTCCACGGCACTGCATCCGATTGACGACCGCCTGTGACCGAACGCGAATTGACCCCACAGGCGGCCGCGACGCTGGCGCGCCTGGCTGCGGACGCCGAGTGGACGCGATCAGGACTCGCGGAGGCGTTCGAGCCACTCGTCCCGGCCAAAGCGACGTGGTTGGCGGATCGGGTCATCAATCTGTATCCGAGTCCGCCGTTCGACGAGGCATCGATCTTCGTTCTGCTGCGCGACCTTCCGTTCATACCGGAGCCGTCGGTGTCGTCACAGAGACCGACGCGCAACAGTGACAAGCCCTGGCGATTCGAGGTACCGCGGTACGAGACCACCGGTCAGCTCGCGCGGTCGCTGGACCTGACGATCTCCGAAATCGAATGGTTCGCCGATCTGCAGGGGAGGCTTCGCACTGCGCCGTTCCCGTTGCAGCACTATCGATCTGCACGGCTCGACAAGCGTCAAGGCATCCGACTGCTCGAGGTGCCGAAGCCACGTCTACGGGAAATTCAACGAAAAATACTGCGCCGCATCCTCGATCGGATCCCGGCTCATCCGGCGGCGCACGGCTTCGCGAAGGCGCGCAGTCCGCGTACATTCGCGATGCCGCATTCCGAACGCGACGTGGTGATCTCGGTGGATCTTCGGCGCTTCTTTCCGTCCATCGGATTCGATCGAGTGGTCGCGATCTTCGAGGCCGTGGGATATCCGCGGACAGTCGCGGCGAATCTCGCCGCGCTCTGTACCACGGTGACCCCGGCACGTGAGTTGGTCGGCGTGGACCGTCCCACGGCGGCGCGGCTTCGCGCCACCCACCTGCCGCAGGGGGCGCCTACGTCACCTGCGTTGGCGAATCTGGCTGCGCGACAACTCGATATCCGGGCCACCGGGCTTGCCCGGTCCGTCGGTGCCCGCTACAGCCGATACGCCGACGATCTGGCGTTCTCCGGTGGGCCAGACCTCGACGTGGACAGACTGCTGTGGTTGGTTTCTCAGATCGCCCACGACGAAGGCTTCACGATTCATCCGGACAAGACCAGGGTCAGGCGCGCTCATCAGCGACAACAGCTCACCGGACTCGTCGTCAACTCGTGGCCGGCGGTGCCCCGAGAGGAGTACGACACTCTCCGGGCACTGCTGCACAACTGCATCGCCAGCGGCCCAGCCGAGCAGAATCGGCATCGCCACAACGACTTCCGAGCTCACGTCTACGGACGCATCGCCCGAATCGGCGAAACGAACGAAATGCGTCGAGCAAAGCTACTGAGCATGGCATCCCGGGTGAATTGGGACTGAAGCGGCGAATCGGCTCCTGGGATTCGGATTCCATCCTCTGATCGCAGTCGGAAATCCAGAACTGAGGAGCCGATTCACAGTTCAGACGGCTTGCACCCTGAGCAATACCCCCGTCTGCGGGAACAGCACCGGTAGTGCCACACCTGCCCGAGCCAGCATCGAACCCGACAGCTCGACCACTCCGCCGTCGGCGATCCACGGCGGCAATGTGATTCCGTTGCCCAGATCGCTCAGAGCATGAACGAATTCGACGCGATACCTGACGGCCGGATCGAGGCCGGGAAGCCGAACACGATCGGTGCGGTCCTCGGGGGAGGTGTCCATTCGCACCACTGCGTACGTGGCCTCCGAGCAGTCCGCAGCCACGACGCCGTGCACCCAGACACTCGGGTCGGGATGGTCGGCGCGTACTACGTTGCCGGTGTGAAGCAGTCCGCGCAATTCCTTGTACAGCGCAGTCCACGACCGCAGGTACTCGTGATCTTCCGACGACAGCTCGGTGACGTCCATCTCCAATCCGGCGTGACCGAACAGTGATGTCAAGCAACGGAACTGAAGAGTCGACCATCGACCGGACGTGTGCGCGATCTGCGGACCGACATGCGAGCCGATCAGCTCCGGAGGCAGCAACTGCGTCGTCCACCGCTGCAACCTTTGACGTTCGAGTGGATCGTTGGTGTCCGACGCCCATACCCGGTCGGTGTGTTCGAGGACCTCGAGGTCGATGCGGGCACCGCCGGATGCACAGGACTCGAATTCGACGTGGGGATGCCGCGAACGCAACGCGTCCAACAGCCGATAGAACGCCGAGGTCTGGGCATGCACCGCAGCGCGTCCGTCGGAATCGACCGCCAGAATCAGGTCCCGGTTGTGGTCCCACTTCACATAGTCGGGCCGCTCGTTCGTCAGCACGGTATCGATGGCAGTGAGGAGATACTCGAACACCTCCGGGCGGGTCAGATCGAGCACGTGCTGGTGACGCCATTCGAGGGGTAGTCGCCCGGGTGCCGCGAGCAGCCAATCCGGATGCGCCCGAGCGATGTCGGAATCCAGGTTGACCATCTCGGGCTCGAACCACAGTCCTGGACTCATACCGAGTTCACGAACGTGATCGAACAGCGGTGCCAGTCCGTCGGGCCAGACGCCCTCGTCCACCTGCCAGTCGCCGAGGCCGGCTCGATCGTCGCGGCGGTGTCGGAACCATCCGTCGTCGAGCACAAATCGTTCGACGCCTACGTGCGCGGCGACGTCGGCGATCCCGCGGAGTCGGGTGAGATCGTGATCGAAGTAGACCCCTTCCCACACGTTCAACACCACCGGTCGCGGCGAGGTGGGATGTGCGGGTCGGGATCGCATCCATCGGTGCAGCGACTGCGCCGAACCATCCAGCCCTGCATCGGAATACACGAAGTGCACCCACGGTGTCGTGTAGGTGTCGCCGTCCTGGAGTATCACCTCGCCGGGTGCCAGCAGCTCTCCGCCACCCAACACTCCTGAGGCCTGGCCGGCCCGCTCGGGTAGACGCTCGGCCAGATGCAGGTGATCGCCGCTCCAGGCGACATGTGCACCCCATACCTCGCCAGTGCGAAAGCCGAAGCCTTCACTACCGGCGGTGAGAACCAGGGTGGCGTCGTGCCCGGTTCTACCGCGTCGTGAGGCGCGCACGGTAGAGCCGTGATCGAACCGTCGCCGCTGGGGGGTACGTTCGCGGCAGTGCCGTCCCGTCAGGTCGAGTAGTTCGGTTGCACTGTCCGGCAACGGCATCAGCGTCACCACGCCGTCGACGGTCAAGGGTCCACCGGAAACGTTGCGAACACTCTGCTGCACTCGCAGTGAGCCACCGATCTCCAACGACAACTCGATCGACCACGCGATTCCCAACTCGGAGTCGGACGCCTCGACCTCACAACGGAAGTCGTCGGCGCGAACAGCGACGTCGCCCCACCGTGGGTACTGCACCGA
This sequence comes from Rhodococcus sp. 15-725-2-2b, assembly GCF_002259075.1. Taxonomy (NCBI): domain Bacteria; kingdom Bacillati; phylum Actinomycetota; class Actinomycetes; order Mycobacteriales; family Nocardiaceae; genus Rhodococcus; species Rhodococcus sp. 15-725-2-2b. Next base: position 694,223 of record NZ_NPFL01000006.1, read on the forward strand.
CCCATTGCGGTGCAATCCCAGAGCCGGTGTGCCCTGCCAGGCGTCGTCGCTGCCGGGTGCGAGGGTGAGCCACCGGGGCACATCCACGCTCGAATGCGGGACAGCGGGGATCGCGGCCCTGCGCAGCTCGGTCAGGTCGTTCTCGGACAGCTCGCCCAGATCGGTACCCCAATGCAGCACGGCCGGAACGGCGGTGGACGACGGGCCGAGAATCACCATGACACCGTCACGGCGAAGGACGGAAAAACTCACTTGTTGGCACCCATCGTCAGACCGGATACGAAATGGCGTTGCAGCGCAACGAATACGAGCACTGTCGGTAGAGCCACCAGCACCGAGCCCGCGGCGAGCAGATTGGTGTCGGTGAAGAAGCTACCCTGCAGATTCTGCAGCGCCGTCGTCACCGGGAGCTTGTCGCCACTGACCATCAGGGCCAGAGCCCAGAAGAAGTCGTTGTAGATCCATGTCACCATCAGTGTCGCGAGTGCAGCCAGCGCGGGACGGCACAGCGGCATGACCACCTGCCAGTACTGGCGGAACAGACTCGCTCCGTCGACGGTGGCGGCCTCGAGCAGCTCGTGCGGAACTGTTTTCATGTAATTGCTCAGCACGAACACGCAGAATCCGGTCTGGAACGCGACGTGCACGATGATCAGACCCCAGTAGCTGTCGTACAGCGAACCCGACGAACTCATCCAGTACGGAACGGGAATTGCGTTGTACAGACGGAACAGTGGCGTGAGCAATGTCTGCTGGGGCAGCAGGTTGCCTGCGATGAACACCGCGAGCATGAAGATGTTGAACTTCCAGCTGAAGCGGGCCAGGATGAATGCCGCCATCGAGCCGAAGAACAGGATGAGCAGTACCGACGGCACGGTGATGATCAGCGAGTTGAAGAAGTAGTGCGGGATTCCGCCGATCTGCCACGAGTCGATGTAGTTGCTGAACGTATAACCGCCGACGGACAGGTATCCGTTGAGCAACACGTAGTCGTAGTCGCGGAACGAGTTGTACACCGCCCACACGAGCGGGAACATCCAGACGAGCGCCATGACGGTCAACAGCACGTAGATGGCGATCTGGGCGGTGCCGGCGCGCCGACGGTTGGCGACGGCGGCGCGGTTGCGGGTCAACGGATCGCGCTCGGGCGGTGCTGTGCGGGTGAGTGAAGTGGTCATCAGTCTTTGCTCCGAAGAACGATGGCGAGGTACAGGGCGATGAAGACGAGAGAGATGAGAAGCATGACGGTCGCCAGGGCCGAGCCGAAGCCGATGCGGCCTGCTTCACCGACGACGTTGGCGGTGACCAACGCCGATATCAGTTCCAAACCGTTTCTGCCCCTGTTGATCACCCAGACCAGGTCGAAGGCGCGCAGTGCCTCGATGACGGTGATGACGACGATGAGCAGATTGGTGTTCTTCATCAGCGGGAAGATGACGCTGAAGAACGTGCGGATCGGCCCGGCACCGTCCATCACCGCGGCTTCGCGGACGGATGGATCGATGGCCTTGAGGCCGGCCAAGTACAAGAGCATGATGTAGCCGGTGTGACGCCACCCGGCGGCGACCATCACGGCCCAGATGTTGATGTCCGGGTCGCCGAGCCAGTCGACGTCGGTGCCCAGCAGGCTGTTGAGGACGCCGCCCTCGGTGGAGTAGATGAGCTGCCAGATGAAGCCGATGAGAGCCATCGACAGCACCACGGGAATGTAGAAGATGCTCTGGTAGAGCCGAGACCCTTTGAGGTTCTTGTCCAGAAGGATCGCCAGCAGGATGCCGATGACGGTGGGGACGAGGAACAGGAACACCAGCCAGAGCACGTTGTTGTGCAGGGCCTGTTGGAACGGTGGGTAGGCCTCGACGGCATCGACGTAGTTCCGAGTGCCGATCCATTCGATGCTCGATGTGCCGCCGATGCCGTCCCAGCGGGCGAAGGACAGGATCACCGTGAAGATCGTCGGAATCCAGACGAGACCGATGACGATCAGCGCGGGGACTCCGAGCATGAGCGCGATGGTCCACTTCTCGCGAACACTGCGCCGAATCTTCGGCGACTTGACCCGTTCGGGTGCGGTCATGGCATTACCTGATCTCGATGTCGAGTGGATGATGGGGGTCGAATCACACTGCGCACGATCATGTTCCGAACACCGCCGACTTCTGGCGTTCGATACTGCGTACCAGGCCGTCGACATCGTTGGGGTTGCCGATGAACTGTTGTAGGGCCGGGATCATGACGATCGAGGCGAAATCGGGTCGGGTATCGCGGTCGAAGAACTGGGTGATCTCCTCGGCGTTCTGCACCAGATCAGCCGATTTGCGCACCAGCGCAGGGAAACTCGACAGGTCGGCGTCACGGTGAGCGGGAATGGCCTGCGGATCCTGTTTCGCGTATGCGACGGCAGGGTCGGGTCCGGTCATGTAGGTGAGGAAGTCCTCGGCTCCGGGCCGGTTGCGCGGGTCGGTGCGCATCATGAACCCGTCCATCGGTGCCTCGACCGTGGATGTTCCGACGGCTGAATCGAGTTCGGGGAAGGTGAAGAAGTCCAGATCGTCGCGCTCGGCACCGGCAGGGAAGCTCTGCGCGACGAACATGCCGGCGACGAGCGACCCGACGCTCTTGTTCAGCAGCGCCATCTGCGCATCGGCGATCTTGCGGCCCAGCGGCTGCGGCTGGTGGAAGGGCAGCAGTTCACGCCAGGTGTCGAACACGGAACGCACGCGATTGTCGGTCCAGCTCACGTCTCCGGCGAGCAGGGTTCGGTGGAACTCGACGCCGTTGAGCCGCAGATTCAGATAGTCGAACGTTCCGAACGGTGGCCACCCGTCGCGGGCCCCGAAGCCGATCGGGGTGAGGCCGTCGGCCTGCATCTGCTTGCTCAGCGCTACCCACTGGTCGTAGGTCGCCGGGGGCTCGTACCCGCGCTCGGCCCACAGGCTCGGCCGGTAGAACACCGCCCACGGGTAGTAGAAGAACGGGATCAGGTACTGCTTGCCGTCCATACCGGTCGAGTTCTCGCGGAAGCTGTCGTTGAAGCCACCGCCGTGGTTCGCCCAGATCGGCGACAGATCCTCCACCAACCCCTTCTCGGCGAAGTACTTCACCCGATACCCGCCCATCCAGGTGACGACGTCGTCGGGCGTGCCCTGGAGGTAGTTGTTGACGTTCTCCTGGAACGACGTCGAGTCGACGGTGTTGACGGCGAGCTGCCGCCCGGTCTGCTGTCGATACATCGCGACGAAGTCCTCGACACCCAGCTTGGAGTTGGGGTCGGACAAGCGTGACCCGAGCGTGGTGACGTTCGGGTCGACGCTGTTCGAGCACGACGACAGCGCGCCACCGGCGGTGATCGCACCCGCGGCGACGAGCGCGGACCGCAGGAAATCGCGTCGTGACGGCTGCCACGTGCGCGGCCACTCGTGTGGGTTCATGGAAGTCCTTCGACGAGAAGTATCGATAACGATCAGAAATGAACATCTACGCGGTAGGTTCCGCGTTGCTTCTCTGACCATTCGGGGTGATGCAGGTTACAGAAGCACGACGCGACGACGTCTGTCAAGCCTTTGGAGGGCCGCTCACCTGCATCAGTAAGAAAATGTTCATTCATGTTGACATCTGAGAACCGCTCGTTCATATTGTGAGCATGGACACAGCGCGACGCAGCACCTGGCCGACCCAGGGAATCTCTTTCGGCGGCGACTACAACCCCGAGCAGTGGCCCGAGGACGTCTGGCGACGCGACGTCGAGTTGATGCACGAGGCCGGCGTCGACTTCGTGACCGTCGGTGTCTTCTCCTGGGCGCGCCTGCAGCCGACCGCGTCGACGTGGGACTTCGAGTGGCTCGACCGAGTCATGGATCTGATGCACGAGGGCGACATCCGCGTCGACCTCGCAACGGCGACGGCCTCGCCCCCGCCGTGGTTGGCCACCGCCTACCCGCAGATGCGCCCGGTGGACGAGCGCGGCTACCGCTACGCCATCGGAAGCCGTCAGACGTGGAGCCCCAGTTCTGCTGTGTACCGCGAACATTCGCTCGTGCTGGTCGAGAAGATGGCGCATCGCTACGGTGAGCACCCAGCACTGGCGATGTGGCACGTCTCCAACGAACTCGGCTGCCACAACGCACTGTGCTACTCCGACGACAGTGCGCATGCATTCCGAGAATGGCTCAGCGCCAGGTACATCGACCTCGAGACCCTCAATACCGCCTGGGGAACCGACTTCTGGAGCCAGCGCTACAGCGATTGGGACGAGATCGTTCCCCCGTCGGTGAGCACCACGTTCGGCAACCCGACGCACCAGCTCGACTGGCGCCGCTTCTGCTCCGACGCTCTCCTCGAGCAGTACCGCGCCGAGAAGGCCGTGCTGAACCGCATCACCCCGGACGTCCCGGTCACCACGAACTTCATGGTCGGCATGGGCCAGGGCCCCGCGCTCGCAGGCAACATGGACTACGCGTCCTGGGCCCCCGAGCAGGACATCGTCTCCACCGACCACTACCTCGTCGGCCCCGAGACCGGCGACGCGGCAGCGCATCACAAGCTGTCGTTCTCGGCCGACCTCACCCGGGGCGTCGCCGGCCGTCGACCCTGGTTGTTGATGGAGCATTCCACCAGCGCGGTCAACTGGCAGCACATCAACCGGGCCAAGGTGCCCGGTGAGATGATGCGAAACTCCCTGGCGCACATGGCCCGAGGCGCAGACGGCATCGCGTACTTCCAGTTCCGTGCCTCCAAGGCCGGGGCCGAGAAGTTCCATTCCGCACTGGTGCCGCATGCCGGTGAGGACTCCGCCCGCTGGCGTGAGGTCGTCGAGCTCGGCGCAGCGCTGCGTCGTATGGCCCCGGTGGCAGGAAGCACCGTCGATGCCCGGGTCGCCGTGCTCTTCGACTGGGCATCGCAGTGGGCATGCGAGCAGGAGGGCCATCCGTCGATGGCGATGCAGCCCATGGAGATTGCCCGACGGGCACATCGCGGCTTCACCTCCGCAGGCGTGACCTGCGACGTCGTTCCTTCGTCCACGGATCTCGGCGGCTACGGTATCGTCGTCGTGCCGGCTCTGTATCTGTGCAGCGACGAGACCGCGGCGCGGATAGCCGACGCGGCCGATGCGGGTGCGCAGGTACTGGTCACCGCATTCTCGGGAATCGCCGACGAGGACGACCACGTGCGACTCGGCGGCTACCCGGGCGCATTCCGCGAGCTGCTCGGTGTCCGAGTCGAGGAGTTCTTCCCGCTCGCCGACGGCGAGACGCTGAATCTCGACGACGAGACCGTTGGTGAGATCTGGAGCGAATACCTCACCACGACCGAGGACGTCGATGTGCTGGCGCGCCATACCCGGGGGCATCTGCGCGGCGTTCCCGCGCTGTCCAAACGCACTGTCGGCACCGGTGCCGCCTGGTACGCCGCCACCGTGCCCGACGCGGCAGGTTGGGCGACGCTCGCCGACAAGCTCTGCGCCGCAGCCGGAATCGACGCCCGACGCGATCTCGGATCGGATGTGGAGATCGTCCGACGGTCGGCAGGGGAGCAGTCCTGGCTCTTCGTGCTCAACCACGGAACCGACAAGGTCAGCGTGCCCGCCTCGGGTACCGATCTGGTCGGCGGCGCACAGATCGACGGCGAACTCATCCTGGCCGCAGGCGGCAGTGCCGTGATCGCCGAGAACCGCTGATGCTCGCCCACCAGCGTCAGCAGAAGATCCTGGACCAGGTGACGGCCGAGGGCGCGGTCAAGGTCGCGGATCTTGGTGCTGCACTGTCGGTGTCGGACATGACCATCCGACGCGACGTCAACGAGCTCGTCGCCCGCGGTCTGGTCGAGCGGGTGCACGGCGGCGTGACGCTGCCGCGATCGGCGAGCGTCTTCGAGCCGGGGTTCTCGGCCAAGTCCGAACTCGATCGCGATGCCAAGGCGGCCATCGCCCGTGCCGCTGCACGATTCGTGCGGCCCGGGACCTCCATCGGCATCTCCGGTGGCACCACGACGCACGCACTCGCGCAGGAACTGCTCGACGTTCCGGATATCACCGTCGTCACCAACTCCCTGCCCGTCGCCGATGTCTTTCACACCGGTGGCCGGTCGGATCAGACGGTGTTGCTCACCGGCGGACAGCGCACGCCGTCCTACGCGCTCGTCGGACCGCTCACGGTCAGTGCCCTGCAGAGTATCCACCTGGACATGCTGTTTCTCGGAACACACGGAGTGGACATCGAATCCGGGCTCACCTGCCCCAATCTCATGGAAGCACAGACCAACCAAGCGCTGGTCGCGTCGTCTCGTCGCGTCATCGTGCTCGCCGACCACACCAAGTGGGGTGTTCGCGCGCTGGCCAACACCATCCCGCTCGCACGCGTGGACGTGTTCGTCACCGATGCCGGACTCGACCCCGGCGTTCACGAGGCGTTGTCCGAGACGGTCGACGACGTGGTGATCGCCGGAGAGCACACCCCCGACACGAACGAGGAACGAGCACTCGATGACCGCGCATGACGCCACGACGCACTCGATGCGCAAGACGTCGACCACCTTGGCCGACGGCCGTGAGCTGATCTACTACGACGACACCGAGCCCTATCTCTCCGGTGGAGCCACCCGCGATCTGGTCGATACCCGGGCCCTCTCACCGTCGATGTCCCAGTCGCAGATGCGATTCGACGTCCTCACCGGGGAATGGATCGTCATCGCGGCGCAGCGAATGGACCGCACGTTCCTGCCGCCGGCCGACGCGTCGCCGTTGGCACCGAGCCGACCGGACCGTCCGGCCACGGAGATTCCGGCGGCCGACTACGACGTGGTGGTGTTCGAGAACCGCTTCCCGTCCCTGTCCGAAACGGCAGCGCAGCAATCACTTCCGAGCGAGGTGGACGGCGAAGCGCTGTGGCCGATGGCCCCCGGCACCGGGCGGTGCGAGGTGATCTGCTTCGCGAGTGACCCCGATACATCCTTCGTCGCGCTGGAGCTCTCTCGCGTCCGCACCATCATCGACGTCTGGGCCGATCGCACCACCGCATTGTCCGCGATCCCCGGTGTCCAGCAGGTGTTCTGCTTCGAGAACCGGGGTAAGGAGATCGGCGTCACCCTGACCCACCCGCACGGTCAGATCTACGCGTACCCGTACCTGCCGCCGCGCACCGATGCGCTGATTCGTCAGTCTCGCAAGCACTTCGAGAGCACGGGCCGGGTTCTGCTGGCCGATGTGCTGGCCGCCGAGCTGCGTTCGGGGCGACGCATCGTCGTCGATGCCGAGCATTGGGTTGCGTACGTGCCTGCAGCATCGCGGTGGCCGGTCGAGGTACATCTCGCTCCGCGTCGCGACGTTGCAGATCTCGCCGAGTTGAGCGGTGCCGAGCGGGACGAGCTGGCCGTGGTCTATCGGGATCTGTTGCGTGGAGTCGACGCGTTCTTCGAGGGCGTCGACGAGGTGCCGTACATCGCGGCGTGGCACCAGGCCCCTGTCGGAGCCGATCGCGAACTGGGACGCCTGCATCTGCAACTGTTCTCGATGATGCGCTCACCTGGTCGGATGAAGTTCCTCGCCGGATCGGAATCTGCGATGGGGGCCTGGATCAACGACACCACTCCCGAGCGGATCGCAGACCGGATGCGCGAGGTGCTCGCGTGAACTGGCTCGACGTGATTGCCGACGAGGATCTCGCCGACGGTGCCGCCGCGCTGTTCCGCAGTGCACTGGGCGGTGAACCCGACGGCGTCTGGATCGCTCCGGGTCGCGTCAACCTCATCGGTGAACACATCGATTACGCGGGGGGACTGGTGTTGCCCTTCGCGCTGCCGTATGCCACCGCGGTGGCCGTGCGTCGCCGCGAGGACACGACCGTGCGGGCCGTGTCGACGCACACCGAGCAGTCGTGGACCGGAGAGCTCGACGAGATCGGTCCGGGCACCCCGTCGGGTTGGGCGGCTTATGTGGCGGGAGTGTCCTGGGCACTCGGTGAGCATGGAGTCGGCGGAGTCGACGTGGCCGTGCATTCCTCGGTGCCGGTGGGTTCGGGGCTGTCGAGCTCGGCGGCGCTGGAATGCTCGTTCGCCCTCGCGCTCGACGATCTGTTCGGTCTTCGGCTCGACCGAAAGGTGCTGATCGACGCCAGTATTCGCGCCGAGAACGAGATCGCCGGCGCGTCGACGGGCGGCATGGATCAGAACATCGCGATGTCGGCCGAGGTGGGACACGCGCTGCTGCTCGACTGCCTGGACGGTTCGACGCGTCAGATCCCCCTCGATCTGGCCACGTCGGGAACGCGCTTGCTGGTGATCGACACCAACGCCCCGCACCGTCTGGTCGACGGTCAGTACGGAGCCCGGCGCGCCGCCCTGGATACGGCGTACGCCGAGTTGGGGGTGACGACGTTACGAGGTCTGGATCTCGAGCGGGCGGTCTCGGGACTCGGCGACGAGACGTTGATCGCCCGAGTCAGCCACGTCATCAGTGAAATCGGGCGCGTGGAGCAGGCTGCCGAACTCCTCGACCGCGGTGCAGCAGGTGCCGAGCTCGGTGAGTTGATGACGGCATCGCACAGGTCGTTGCGTGACGACTACGAGGTCAGTTCTCCCGAACTCGACAGCGCTGTCGACGCGGCCCTGAGGGCAGGCGCGTACGGCGCTCGGATGACGGGCGGCGGATTCGGCGGATCGGCCATTGCGCTGGTGCCCTCGGAACTCGTCGAGACCGTGGCGAACGAGATCGCCTCCAGTGCAGCACGATCCGGACTGCCGGAACCCACCTTTCTCACTGCCGAGCCCGCCGGCTCCGCGCATCGATTCTTCTAACCCACACAAAGGAGCTCTCCCATGGCACAGGTCACGTACGAAGGAGCCACCAAGCTATACCCGGGATCGGACGTCGCGGCAGTCGAATCGCTGGACCTCGCCATCGAGGACGGCGAATTCCTGGTGCTCGTCGGGCCTTCCGGTTGCGGTAAGTCCACCTCACTGCGGATGCTCGCCGGTCTGGAGGACGTCGACTACGGTGCCATCAAGATCGGAGACCGGGATGTCACGTCACTCGCGCCCAAGGAGCGCGACATCGCGATGGTGTTCCAGAATTACGCGCTGTACCCGCACATGACCGTCGCCAAGAACATGGGTTTCGCGCTGCAGATCGCCGGAATGGACAAGTCCGAGGTGGGCCGACGCGTCGAGGAGGCTGCGAAGATCCTCGATCTCACCGACTATCTGGGCCGTAAACCCAAGGCGCTCTCCGGTGGTCAGCGGCAGCGAGTCGCGATGGGCCGCGCGATCGTGCGCAATCCGCAGGTGTTCCTCATGGACGAGCCGCTGTCCAACCTCGATGCCAAACTCCGCGTGCAGACCCGCACTCAGATCTCGCTGCTGCAGCGCAGGCTCGGCACCACCACCGTGTACGTCACCCACGATCAGGTCGAAGCCATGACCATGGGTGATCGCGTCGCCATCATGAAAGCCGGTGTGCTGCAACAGTGCGCCAGCCCCAAGGAGCTCTACGAGCACCCGGTCAACGCATTCGTCGCAGGATTCATCGGATCGCCCGCGATGAATCTGTTCGAGGTGGACGTCGTCGCCGGTGCCGCGAAGCTCGGATCGCTGTCGGTGCCCATCGAGCGCACGATCTCCGATCGAATCGACGGCAGCCGCGTCACGATGGGCGTCCGACCGGAAGCGTGGACGCTTTCCGACTCCGGTACCGACATCGTCGTCGACGTCGTCGAGGAACTCGGCGCGGACGCCTACATCTACGGCCGGACCGTCGAGGACGCGTCGAACCTCGGTACCGTCGGGGCGCAGATCATCGCGCGAATCCCCGACATCGCCACCCCGTCGCAGGGCGATGTCCTCCGCATCGCCCCTCGCGCCGAGGCGGCCCACTACTTCTCGACCACGACGGGATTGAACCTGCGCCGCTGAGATCGGGTCAGCTACGAACTCGAGCCGCTGCGAATTGGGCACCGGCGGTGGTGGATCCGTCGATTGCGTACCGAAGGTGCGCGAGAACATCGAAGCTGCCGATCTGGCACACCGGGTCGCCGACCGTGCAGAAACTCTGCGTGCGCGGGCCGTACGTGGCGCTGGCGGTCTCGATCTTGCTGCCGCGGAGCCCGAGCGGGTTGCCGAACACCACCACCGCGTCGATGCGGTCGGCGATCTCCGCCGGGATGACGGCTCCGGTGTTGCTGCTGCTGGTCCGCAGACCCACAGCGTTGGTCACCACGGTGGCCCCTTGTGAGTATCCCCCGATCACGAACGTCGTCGACGGGCACGACGCTGCGACGGACGTGAGGTGTTCGACGAGGTCCCGTGATCCCGGTCCGGCGCTGGCCTGTGTGACGTCGGCCGCGTAGTTCACCGCGTACGTACTGATCGAGCGGTCCGACAACTCCGACTTCAGCCGATCGACGAACGGCCCGCCGGTGATACCGAGGCCGGGGAACTCCGCGGTTCCACGGGCGAAGGCCACGTCGACATCCGAGCACGGGGCAGCGTTCGCCACACCGGTGGGTTGGGCCACGAAGAATGTGGAAGCAGCAAGTACTGCAACCGAATACGATGCCAGACGCTTGTTCATGAAGTCTCTCCTCGGTCGGTGAGTGCGCAGGTCGAACCCTAGCCGTGTCGTACCGCCGGGTTGGAAGTTTCCGGCGAAGTCTCAGCTACCGCTGTGGTCCTCCAACTCTCGCTTCTCAACGTCTGTTGCGCTACTGTCCTCGGCGGGGTGAGTCCGATCTGCACCGATTGCGGATCCAGATGTTCCGGGGGAACACGTGTCGAAGAAGTGGTTGCGCGGCGTCGTGGTGTCTGCAGTGGCGGTCGCATTGTGTCCGATCGCCACGGTCTCGGCGGATCCTGCGCCGAGCCAGGCACCAGCGACCATCATGGGGTCCATCGACGACGGGCCGGGTAGCTTCAGCGTCTTCCGTACCGTCGACAGTGGTCAGCGCCCCACCGCCGAGGACAACGCTGCGTGCAACGACTACTTCGGCTCCCCGCGTTCGCTGACCGTGGTGGAACGGCTCGACGCACGGATGTACACCTTCACCAACGATCCGTCGACGGGCTTTCTGCAGAACCCGACGGCCCAGAACGTCGGACCGATCTACGTGTGCGACGGGCCCCTGCTCGACGGTCAGGCCTTCCTGGATCAGTGGGGTGCTCTGACGGCTCCCGGCCTCGGCACGCTCTCCATGTACGGCCCGTGCGGACTCGAGTTCCTGATCGGTTCGCCCGGACGCGCGGCCGTCGATTGTGTGATGCGAGTGAACCCCAACGATTCCGGGGTCGTCGACGGCGTCGCGACCAGCAACTCCATCGTCAACCCGCTTCGCCTGCCGGACGGTCGCACCGGCTCGCTGTGGACCCTCTACACACTCGGTGACGGCACTGCCCCCGTGCCGGAACCCGTTGCAGGAGCACCGCAACCGACCGGGTCGGTGAAGTACAGCGTCGGACGCGAGGTGAACTCGGTTTCGAACGGAAGCACTCCCGCATGTCCGGGTGGCGTGCGCACCACCGAGATCCACGCCGTGTCCGTGGACGCTGCCACTGGCGCGGCATCGACCGAGCCGTCCGCGGACGTGGCCGCCACCGCATCGATCTGCTATCAGAACCCGTCGACTCCGGATTTCGGCGCATCGCTGAGCATCACCAGCTACGGCGTCACGCCTGCGCTCACGGCCACGTCCACCGGGCAGTGCCGTCGTACCGATCTGCCCATCGAACCGGGCACCGTACAGCAGTCCTGTGGCTTCACCCTGCCGCCGCAGCCGGCTCTCGGCCTGACCGGTGGCCAGGTGACGCTCAACGGTCTGGTTCCGACGAACGATGCTGCAGGCTCGGCCAATTCGGCGATCTGGACTACCTCCTTCCTCGGTTCCATCAGCCCAGGATGAACGGCCGCCGGATCGGCGGTGGTAGTTCTGTCGCTGGTGGCAACGACGCCACCACCGACCATGCGTCGGGTCTGACGCCGGTGTTACCGTCTGCCCGTGGACCTCGTCGTTCCCTCCGGTGAACTCGCTGCTGCGTGGAGGGATTCGCACGCCGAATGGGGGCCGGGGTTTCACGAGGACGGATTCGGGTTGACGGCTGACGATGATGTCGCGTCCGCACAGGGCTTTTCGGATTGGATCGAGCGGCTTCGAGACGATACGGAGTGCACGTACCGCTGGATCGTGGCGGGCGAACGAGTCCTGGGCGGCATCGCGCTCAGACACGACAGCAATGAGTTCGCCGCCCGTCTCGGGCACATCGGCTACGGGGTTCGCCCGTCCGAACGAGGTCGGGGAGTTGCATCGTGGGCGGTACGCGAGGTGCTGACGCTCGCCGCGGGCATGGGCATGACCCGGGTAACGGCAGTCTGCGAGGTGAGCAACGCGGCCTCGATAGCGACTCTGGAGCGTGCCGGAGGCGAGCAAGTCGACTGCATCGGGTCGGTGGTTCGCTTCCGGCTTCCTGCGCTTGACCCTCACACTGTGTGAGACGAGAACCTCGGAGGGTCATGTTCAGCATTGGAGAGTTCGCATCGATCGGCCGGGTGTCGGTTCGTATGCTTCGGCATTACGACGAGATCGGGTTGTTGACGCCGGCGCGGGTTGATCCGTTCACGGGGTATCGCTCGTACGACGGTTCGCAGTTCGAGGTTCTGGGACGCATTCTGATGTTCAAGGACCTCGGGTTCAGGCTCGACGAGGTGACACAGATCGTGCACGGCCAGGTCGATGACGATCGGCTACGCGAGATGCTCACGGCCAAGCGCGATGATGTCGCTCGTCGGCTCGATCTCGACGCCGCTCGCCTGCGCCGCATCGAAGCGCGACTCTCCCACACCGAAGGGATTTCGATGATCACCGTGGACACCAAGTCGTTGCCGGCCACCCGTATTGCCGTTCTCACCGAGACCGCCGCTGGCTTCGGCCCCCAGAACATCGGACCGATCATCGGTCCGATGTACGCCCGGCTCGCCCGGACACTCGCCGGGCACGGCGTAACGTTCGGACCGTCGTCCATCGCCATGTACGAGGCCGTCGACGACGGAGACGGCAGCGGCGTCACCGTGCATGCCGCATTCGAGGTGGAACCCCAGGTCGTGGGCGGTGAGGGCTACGAGGTGCGCGAGCTACCGCCCGTCGAGTTCGCGGTGACCACCGTCCACCACGGTTCGATGGCCACGATCAGCGAAACCTGGGAGCAGTTCATCGCATGGATAGAGGCGAACGGCTACGAACTCTCTGGCATCTGCCGCGAGTTCTACCTGGTGTCCGAGCCGCAGCCGCAGGAGAATTGGGTGACCGAACTGCAGCAGCCGGTGGTTCGACGTCAGGACGCCTGAGCGAACTCCACGAGGGCGGTGCACTGGCAACCGCCGGTGACTTCCTCGCATTCGAGCACCAGGAAGTGACGTACGTACTCGAGATCCACGCAGTCCGGCTCCGTGCACTCCGCACCGCCGACCGCGTGGATCACGAGTGTGCCGTTGCAGGTATCGAAGCGTGCGGACATGCGAATCCCTTTCTGTCGTATCTCTCTACCTCCTTGATATCACCGGGCTCCGACAAGTTCGGGAGAAGACGAGCGTGTTCGACGCCTGAGCTGGGTAGCAGCCATGATGGTCAGAGCCGGAATCCAGGCGTATCCGAGCGCGGTCCTGATGACCGTCCGGTCACCCAGCCACGCTCCGACCGACACCAGTACACCCGCCCACACGACTGCGGCCAGCAGGCTGAGCGCCGTGTACTCGCGGTGCCGCAGTGAGGACGTCGCGACCAGCCGGGGCGTGATGGTGCGGATACCCCCGATGAGGTGTCCGACGAAGGCGACAGCGCGCGGCCTCGATCGCGCCTGTGTGGTCAGCCCGAGCACGACCCTCATCACCGCGGCAGGCAGCGCCGACTCCGCTCGTCCGAGACCCAACACGGTGCCGGTGCGGCGACTGTGCCAGAACGCCCACTGCGCACCCATGCTCGACGCCACCGCCGCGGTGACGACGGCAGGCAGCCACGGCACCACACCGATCGACGTCAGCACCCCGAGCGTGATCGGCACGCTGTTTCCCGGTGTGAAAAGACCGAGCAACGACGCAGACTCGAATGCCAGCAGTGCGAAGACGACGGCAAAGACGACCCACACGGGCACGGACGACAACCGGTCCACATCGAGGATGTTCAGGTTCATACCTGTCGAATCTTGTCGTCCGGACCGCGGAAAACACCACGATCGACCCACGGACCGACGGTAGGGCTGGCCCTACCTCGGGCCGTGGGTTCACAGTGCGGACAAGCCGACGACACCCGACTTAGGCTGATCCGCATGAACGAGGCACTACCGATTCCCCTGAATCCGCTCAGGGCATGGATCTCGCCGAACTGGTGGCTGGCGGTGGCGTCGCTGCTGGCATCGACGGTCGCCGGGCTCGGCGGCTGGATGATCCTGGGACTGCTGGTACTGGCGGTGTGCGCATTGCCGTTTGCGCTCAGTGGTGTGCTCGTCTTCGCGCTGACGATAGTGGCGCTCCGGTGGATGGACCGTGCAGCGCGTGCCGGAATCGGTTTTACCGGTGGAATTTCCATCGAGGGCCCAGAACCGACCGTGTACCCGACCAGTTGGCGCAGGTTCATCTGGTGCCTCCGCGATATCGGATTGTGGAAATCGTTCTGCTACTGGCTCCTTCGGATTCCGGTCTCGGCCGTTCTGCTGTTCTTGCTGCCGGCGCTGTTCGTGGTCCTGCCGGTTCTGGCGGCGGCACCGGTCGCCTGGATCGTGACGAACCCGGTCGGTAATCAGCTCGAAATCGGAGATCGGGTGGGCTATCCGTTCGTCGCGCTGGTCGGCTTCGCCTCGCTGGTGACCTTCGTCGCGGGGGTTCCACTGCTGCTCACAGCTCTGGCGCGGCTCGACTGGTGGAGTGCCGCAGCCCTTCTCGGCCGATCCGAATCCAGTAGGCGGGTCGACGAATTGACGGTGAGTCGTGCTCGCGTCGTCGACGCTGCCGATGCCGAACGCCGCCGCATCGAACGCGATCTGCACGACGGGGCCCAGCAGCGTTTGGTATCGGTGGCAATGTCACTGGGGCAGGCGAAGTCGCGCGCCTCGGCGACGGACGATGCGGTACTGAAAGAACTGCTCGACGATGCCCACCGGGAGGCCAAGAACGCGATCGGCGAGATCCGTACCCTCACGCGCGGTCTGCATCCGCCGATTCTGACCGACCGCGGTCTCGACGCCGCTCTGTCGTCCGTCGCGGCGTTGTGTGCGGTACCGGTCACTGTTCGTATCGACCCCGCCCTTTCCGGTGATCGACGCCCGGACGCGACGGTCGAGTCGACGGTCTACTTCGTCGTCTCCGAGGCCCTGACCAACGTGAGCAAGCACGCGAAGGCCGCCCACGTCCGAGTCGATGTCTCGAAAGTCGAGTCCGCCGTACGAGTGACGGTGGTCGACGACGGTTGTGGGGGAGCGCATCCGGCACCGGGGGGCGGTCTGGCCGGGCTCGAGGACAGGCTCAGCGGAATCGACGGAACCATGTCCATCACGTCGCCGTCCGGCGGCCCGACGCGGCTCGAGGTGAGCATCCCGTGCGAGTGATCATCGCCGACGATTCGGTTCTGTTGCGAGAGGGTGTGGCTCGCCTGCTGATCGATACCGGAGCAGACGTGATCGGGAAGGTGTCCGATGCGTCGGAACTGCTCGCGGCCATGTCCGCTGCCGATCCGCTTCCCGACGTGTGCGTGATCGACGTACGCATGCCGCCGACCTTCCTGGACGAAGGTCTGCGCGCAGCGCTGGTCATTCGCCAACGGTGGCCCGCTGTAGGAGTTCTCGTGCTCTCTCAGTACGTGGAGGAACGGTACGCAGCCGAACTCATCCGGCAGAGCACGGACGGCGTCGGATACCTTCT
Source organism: Rhodococcus sp. 15-725-2-2b (assembly GCF_002259075.1). Lineage (NCBI taxonomy): Bacteria > Bacillati > Actinomycetota > Actinomycetes > Mycobacteriales > Nocardiaceae > Rhodococcus > Rhodococcus sp. 15-725-2-2b. The sequence goes on from NZ_NPFL01000006.1 coordinate 710,109, forward strand.
GAAAGACCGGGTGGCCGACGTGGACGAGTTCGCCGATGCGGTGCGCGCCGTTGCGACCGGTGGAACCGTCATCGATCCCGAGGTGGTGCAGCAGATCCTGGCGCGGGCCCCACGGTCGGATCCACTCGATTCGCTGACCCCGCGGGAGCGGGACGTGTTGACCGCCATGGCCGAAGGCAAGTCGAACGCCGGAATCGCCGCTGCATTGGTGGTCGGTCAAGCTGCCGTGGAGAAGCACATCGGAAACATCTTCGCCAAGCTCGGGCTACTCGGAGACAGTGCCGATCACCGCCGCGTCATGGCCGTCCTACGATATCTGGGAGCGATTCAGTGAAGAAGTCATTGTGGCGCAACGTCGTTGCGGTGTCGGTCGCCATAGCTGTCGTGGGCGTGGCGGGTGCGGCGACGACGGCCACGATTGCCTACGGATTCACCATGCCCAAGATGCAGTCGTTCGACTACGCCACCGACGCAGCGATCACCGGAAAGAATCTCTCGCTCACGACCGGTTTCGCCCACGTGTCGGTGTCCATGAGTCCCGACTCGGAGGTGCACGTGCGGGCCGACGGTTCCTATCGAGGCGACACTCCGACCGTCGACATCAGTGACGACGGGTCGAACATCGCTGTGGAATGCTCCTACCGGAAGCGCAGCAGTTGCGACATAGGTCTCGAACTACGGATACCGTCGGGCCTGACACTCGATATCGATGGCACCACAGCCGATGTCGAGCTCGTCGACGTCGACGCGCAGACATCGGTGTCCACCTCGGCGGGTTCGGTGATCTCTCGGGGATCTGCCGGAACCCTGAACATAACAACACGATTCGGTGACGTGGACATCACCGATGCGGCCGTGTCGGCACTGGAGGTGGACACGACGTTCGGTCGGGTCGCCGTTGATTCCAGGCTGCCGCCGGATTCGTTACGTGTGCAGAACATACAGGGCGACAGCATGATCGAACTCCCGCCGGCCGAGTTGTACGACGTCGAGGCGACGTCGGAGAAGGGAGATGTCGAGATCGACGTCGTCGACGATCCGAGTTCTCCGAGGTCGGTATCGGTCAGCAGTGAAGAAGGCCGGATTTCGGTGCTGCGGAGATAGCTCCGGTCGAGGACCGCCGTTCAATGACTGCGTCGCCACGCGCTGAACGACCGTACCGAGGATGTGGTGGGTCGGAACAGCCACGGCCACGGATGCAACTCGACCGGGGCTATGGCGTCGGCGATGCGGGAGAAGCCGGGAACGGGTGCCCAGGTGGTAGCCAAGGAGCGTCCGGAGAGCTCGTCGGACACTCTGCCGCGACGTACCTCCAACGGGCGGGTCGACGCGATCTCGCCGAGCGTCTCGGCGAGAAAGACCAGCCTCTTGCCGGAGAGCCTGAGTTTCCGCAGGAGCGGCTCGTCGAAGACGAACACCGCGGGTCGATCGGTGTCGGCGGCCAGTGCCGGGTCTGCGGTGCCGAGTGACTCTGCCGTTATCCACACCTGTTCTGCGCCAGTGCCTTCCGCATGGGCGGGGCCGGCGGGAATCGGTGCCTTGTTCAGGTCGGGACCGTCGACCGCCGGGCCGAGCTCGTCGTCGGGCCAATTCTCGATGGGGCACGCATCTTTCAATGCGCAGTTGCGGCACAGGGACGGTGCTCGCTTGTTCACCTGCCACCGGCTGAATCCGTAGACCTTGCCGCTTCCGGTACCGACGGTCCACTGCCAGCCGAGGCGGTTGGCTGCGCGGGAGCCGTCGAGTAGATGGGCGAACATCTCGTCTTCGCCGTCGCGCCACGTCGCCCCGGCACGGACTGCCCACTGGGAGGCGAGCCACATGCGGGTTTGGTTGACCAGCCAGCCGTCCTGGTGCAATTCACCCACCACCGAGGACATGCAGTTCATCTCCTCGGGCCACGGCTGCGCGGTCCAGCCCTGGGGTCGCGGCTGCTCACGGCGTAGCGAACGACCGAGATCGGATCCGGTGCGCGCGTAGAGATGACGCGCGTATTCCTGCCACATCAGTTCGTCGCGATAGCGGGAACGGTCGCGTGGGGGAGCGTCGGCGACCGCGTCCCATACCTCCCGCAGCGTCAGCAGCCCGTGTCGGATGTACGGCGACATGCGGCTTGCGCCTCGGCGATTCACCGGTAGAACGGTGCTGCGATCGCGCGCATATCCGGTGATGTCGAGTCCGGCCAGCGCGGTATCAGCAGCGGACTGCCCGCCGCGAATGCCGCCGGCCGTGATGGCATCCGGACCCTCGCGAGTCAGATCCCCCAGATGCTCGGCGACCCAGTCGACGACGTCCTCGGTGGTGGAGCCGTCGGCAATCGACGGGGGAGCTGGAATCGTGGGCATGGCGTCGGACTTCCCTGTCGTAGCGAAAGGGAAACGCGGAGTCGTCAGGGGCGCGGCAGGCGGCGATGCAGTGGATTGGACGTGGTCCTTGTTGCGGATCTGCCGGCCGGAGGTAGAGACGAGACCACGGCAGGTGTGTCCGCTGTGGCGCGCGAGGCGTCGTGTGCCTTCATCGCAGCGCTGTTCCCACGTCCGAGAGCAGGCGAGGAGATCTGTCGTGGGGCCGCGTCACCGCACTCCGGGCACGTCACCTCGGACGGCGCGTCCGCCATGGAGAATCTCTGCTCGACGGGGGCGCATCGTCGCGCGCAGCGGAAGCTGTAGGTGGGCACGCATTCGAGAGTAGCGCGATGTGGCGCATCAGCAACGTTCCGGCACAACGTCATACAAGGTTTACATGCCATATCCGACCGGATGGACCGTGACGGTGCAATGATCGAGGCAGGAGAATCCGCGCAACCGGAGGTGCCTCGTGCCCGAACTGCTGTTTCCGCTCGACTCGACGAAGAGTTTCACCGAACAGGAGGTCGTCGGCCACAACCGATGGCATCCCGATATCCCGGCGGCGGTCACAGTCAAACCCGGTACGTCCTTTCGGGCCCACTGTCGCGAATGGTTCGACGGGGCCATCCACAACGACGATTCCGCCGAGGACATCCTGAATGCGCCGCTCAACAACGTGCACACACTGTCAGGGCCCTTCCACATCGAGGGTGCAGAGCCCGGTGACCTGCTGATCGTCGACATCCTGGACGTGGGTCCGATACCGCAGGAGGATTCGGGTCCGCTGGCCGGTCAGGGTTGGGGCTACACGGGGATCTTCGCCAAGCAGAACGGAGGCGGATTTCTCACCGATCGATTCCCCGATGCGTACAAGGCGATCTGGGACTTTTCCGGTCAGACCACCACATCTCGCCACGTGCCGCACGTGAAGTACACCGGCATCACCCATCCCGGGCTGATGGGGACCGCGCCGTCGGCTGCCCTGCTGGCGAAGTGGAACGCCCGTGAAGGTGCGTTGATCGCGACAGATCCCAATCGGGTTCCGCCACTGGCCCTTGCACCCGAGCTCGACGGTGCAATCCTCGGTTCCTTGAGCGGCGACGAATTCACCCGTGTCGCAGGTGAAGCCGCACGCACAGCGCCGCCCCGGGAGAACGGTGGAAATCAGGACATCAAGAACCTCACCAAAGGAACCCGCGTCTTCTATCCGGTGTTCGTGCCGGGCGCGAAGTTGTCCTTCGGTGATCTGCACTTCTCGCAGGGTGACGGGGAGATCACGTTCTGCGGTGCCATCGAGATGGGTGGCTTCATGGACCTGCACGTCGACCTGATCAAGGGCGGTATGGAAACCTATGGGGTGAGCGAGAACGCGATCTTCATGCCCGGAAACACTGCGCCGCAGTACTCGGAATGGATTGCCTTCTCGGGCATTTCGGTGACCGTCGACGGTGAGCAGAAGTATCTGGATTCCGACCTGTCGTACCAGAACGCATGCATGCACGCGATCGACTACCTCACCAAGTTCGGCTACAGCCCCGAGCAGGCGTACCTGCTACTGGGATCGGCTCCGATCGAAGGACGCCTGTCCGGGGTGGTGGACATTCCGAACTCCTGTGCCACCGTGTACATCCCCACGGCGATCTTCGATTTCCCGATAGCGCCCTCTGCGAGCGGACCGTTCCAAATCGACCCGGGTATGGGTGCGCCGAGGGCGCAATTCTGACGCGGCGTCGGTGGTCGAGATTTTCCGGTCGGGTGGCTAGTCGTTCTCGTCGTGGCATGCAGTGGTGATTTGTTCGACGCCGACCGGCGAGGATTCGATCCCGGTGAGCGCGAGAATGTCCGCGATGGTCTCCGCGCTACTGCCGAGATATGCGCACGGGAAGTCGAAGTGCTGAGCCACGCACCATGCGTGGTCGGCGGGCCACCACAGATTCGGTGAGAGTCCTCTGAGCGTGTCGGTTGCGCGCGAGACCGGTCCTCTCAACAGGAAGTAGTTGTAACCGGCGATGTTCGCGGTCGGTGCCATCTCGCGAATGTCGTTGAGCGCGGTGTTGCCTTCCCAGACGGCGAACCAGCATTCGTTCGGTGCATTTGTGCTTCGAGCGAGTACTTCGATGATGGCTGTCTGCTGAACGTGCCAGCGTGCAACGTGTCCGGAGTCGCGTAGCGGGTACTGGACGCGGGCATAGGCGTCGAACATTGTGGGGACCAGCGAGCCCACCGTAGTTTGGGGGACGACCTTCAGACCATCGTTCACCCACCTTGCGTCCGAGACATCCTGCTGCAGATCGTCGTTCAACCATTCTGTGCCGTCGGTATTCAATGGCTGTACCAAGGTTGTGGTCTGGCAGGATCGTCGATGACAGTGTCGACTCGAGGGTCCGCGAGAACGTCCTCGATCGCCGCTGAGCTGGCACCGATGGTGGCGAAGTGAGGGTCGACGTCGTTTGCAATGCACCAGGAGCGGTCGCCGGGCCAGACGAACGAGGGAATCGGCAATCCTTCGGGACCCGGGGGATCGAGTGCCTGCTCCCACTGCTGTAAGTCCAGGGCAGGTCCCCTGAACAGAAACGCTTCCCGTTCCGGGAGGGCAATTCGCGCGGCACCATGAACCTCGAGTCCGCCCCAGCCTTCCCATACGCAGAAGTAGCAGTCCTCCGGTTTGGTCGTGTGCTTCGACAGCGTAGCGACGACTGTCGCCAATTGTTCGGTCTCCGAACGCTCGTCGTACGGAGCGTCTGCTTCGCCCTCACGCTGACCGGGGTACGTCGGATCGGGAATGAACCGTAGCCGCGCATAGCTCGGGTACCCCAGCGGACCTCGGACCGCGAGGTCCCACCAATCGCGCTCTGCTTGAACGAGCCAGTCGGCGGCCGAAGGATCGCTGGACGCCCGCACGGTCATTGTGTGTCCTTACTCGTTCCGGTCGATACAGAGCCTCAGCCCGCGAACCGCTCCAATGCATATGTCACCACGCTACCGATCTGCGGTACGGCCATACGGAGAACGTCTGTTCGAAAGTTTGTCGGTGGGTCGCGATAGATTCTGTGCATGCTTTCGGGGGACGGCGGATCAGGGGTGGACGGCATCGAGACGGTGCCGCCCGCCCCTGAGGTGTCCGATCCCGACTTGTCTGTGTTGGTCGACCGAGTTGAATCCGCGATCGCGGAGTTGGCCGGGCAGGCGTCGGTGTCGTGGACGAACGCGGACCGGCGCGCGGTGGTTCAGCGGATGGAAACGGCGACCAGGTCGCTGACGGCGCACTCGTACACCTGGCTCAACGAACTCATCTCTCAGCACGGCCTCGATGTATACCCGGGATCGTTGCCGTCGTCGGTGGCGTGGATGCTGCGGATCACCCCACGAGCAGCAGGAGCACGGGTCCGTCTGGCTGCCGAGTTGGGTGACCGCACCGCCTTCTCCGGGGAAGTGCTGCCTTCGCTGCTGCCGCACACTGCTGCTGCGTTGCGGGCGGGGTTGCTCGATGCCAAGCATGTGCAGATGATCCGCGAGTTCTTCCGCCATCTGCCCCGGGATGTCGATCCGCAGACGCGCGAGCTCGCCGACGAGCAACTGGCGGGCTACGCCTCGACCAGGCGACCCGACGATTTCGCACCGTTGGTGGCGCACCTGGATTCGATCCTCAATCCCGACGGCGACCACGACGAGGACGAGGACGAGGACGGGAAGCCACCGAGACCACCGAAACGCAGGGATGCGTTCTTCTACCTCGGTGAGCAGGGTGCCGACGGAATGTCCGAAGGAAAATTCTGCGTCGACCCCGAACTACGGGCCTACCTCGAAGCCTTGTTCTCCAAAGCCGCGAAACCGGGAGTGAACAACCCCGCCGACCCGACGTCCGTCGTCCATGAAGAGACCGACGAGACCGACAGCACTTCCGGCGGCAAGGACAGCACGACCCCTGGTGCCGAGAGTGACGGTGCGCGACCCGACCCTGCAGCCACCGAACCGGATTCGCCTCCATCGGGTGGTGTCCGCGATACCGACACCCCACCGCACCCACAGCCGGACGATGGTCCGACGAGCGATGCGGGACTGTGGGGCGACGGTCCATGCGACGGTGACGGCCGGTGCGGCGACGGCATCGACTGCGGTTGCGGTTGCGGCACAGGACACGACGACACAGCCGAACCCGACGACATTGCCGACTCCGAATCCGAAACCGATACCGACGGCGACGGCGACGGCGACGATGCAGGCCCGAACACGGCAGCGCAGGACAAGACTGCAACGCGCGACGCTGCCGCCGCGCGGGATATCCGCACCCAACGCGAACGCCAACACGACGCCCTCAAACTCGCGCTCCGGCACACCCTGGCCTGCGGGACACTCGGCACCCACCGAGGACTACCCGTCACCGCCATCGTCACCATGACCCTCAAAGACCTCGAATCCGGCTGCGGCTACGCCATGACCGCCACCGGATCACGCGTGTCGATCCGCGATGCGATCCGCATGGCCTCGCACGCCCACCACTACCTGACCATCTTCGACGACCACGGCCGAGCCCTGTACCTCGGCCGATCCAAACGCATCGCCTCCGCCGACCAACGCATCGTGCTCATCGCCCGAGACCGCGGCTGCAGCTTCCCCTCCTGCACCCGCCCCGCAACCTGGTGCCAAGCCCACCACGTCACCGACTGGAACACCGGCGGCAACACCGACATCGACGGATTGACCTTCGGCTGCGACATGCACCACGCACTCGTCGGCACCGGACCCGGCACATGGGCCACCACCAAAACCGGAGCAGGACACCGGTACCCGGGCCGCACCCTGTGGCACCCACCCACCGGAATGGACCCAAAACGCCGAGGCCTGATCAATCACGCCCACCACCCAGAAGAAGTCCTCTACCCACCCGACCAGCACAACCACAACCACAACGACACCGGCGACGAAGAACCACGACAACCCGCCTGACGGTCCGAACCAGTCTCGGGGCACAGCCCTGCCTGGAGCCAGCGCAACGCGCGGCCATGTCGAGCGTGCGCGTACGTCCGGACGGGCGGCGTGCTGTAAGCCGGGAGATCGACCCAGCTCCAGGCAGGAATCGTCGAAAGCAGTTGCGTACGGTGGGTTCATGATGGTTCTCGCGAGCAGGACGGCAGTACTGTCGCCGCCGGTCCGCTTCGTGTGGAAGGCGCTCATGCGCCCAGATGTGCATCCGAAGAACCAGGGGTTCGCCTGGCCGGTGATGTTCGAGGGTACCGCTCTGCCTCGAATCGTCGAGAGCAGCGAGTTCGACCGCGTTGTGTGGAGTTCGCCGTGGCCGAGCCTCCCCGGCGTCCTCGTTCAGTTCGACCTGACTCCAGAAACCCGGTTGCGCTGGACGCTGTTGGGCCACCCGCCCGTGCCCGATCCGCAGACCGTGGAGTGGCTACGCGACCAGGTGAGTCATCTGGTGAACATCGACCTGCGCAACGCGACTGGATATTGAACTGTCATCTGTTGCCGCCGCTCGGTCCGTAGGGATAGCGCTTGCCGACTACGAACCACAGGATCGGCCCGATGATCGGCAGGACCACCACTACGAATGTCCATGCCAGCTTCGGCCGATAGCCCATGGTGCGGTCACGGGCGATCGACAGTAACGCCACCAAGGACAGCAGGACAGTGACGGCACCACCGGCAGAAGCCATACCCGAGACGGTAGCTCAGCCACCACTCGGAACAGTCTCGATCCGTCTCGTCGCGAAGGTGAGCTACGCCGGGTGGCTCCGGTCGACGCCCACCCTCGAATCCGTCGCCATCCGAGCAACATTCAGGCCCGGATGCGCCGGATGCTCGGTGTCGTACGTTGCTTCGGCGGTCCCGCTATGCGGGGAAATCCGCACTACGAGAGAGTGTCTCGTTCGATCGTATGTCGCTCAGGTTCTGTTCCAACGCGTCGATGACGGCGTCGTACCCGCTGTTGCCCAGGATCAGTCGGCGTGGTGGCGGGTCCTGGGTCATCGCTGCGATCACCGCATGGGCACCGCGATGCGGATCTCCCGGTTGCACCCCGTTCATGTCGACGAAGGCGGCCCGCACCTGTTGCACCATGTCGTGGTACTCCGGAATCACCTCCGCGACCGGCTCTTCGGCGAATCCGGCGTACGCGTTCGTGCGGAACGCCCCTGGTTCGACCGCCAACACGGAGATGCCGTGCTCGGCGACCTCCTGGCGCAGTGCATCGGTGACGGCCTCGATCGCGTATTTCGTGGCGCTGTAGTAGCCGAATCCGACTGCCGCCACGAGTCCGGCCACCGAGGACACGTTGACGATCCACCCGCTTCCGCGGGCGCGCATACCTGGTAGCACTGCGCGGGTCACGGACAGTACGGCGAAGAAATTCAGCTCGAACATCGCCCGTATCGAGGTCTCGCTCATTCCCTCGATCGATCCGTACCAGCCGCGGCCGGCGTTGTTGACCAGCACGTCGATACCGCCGAAGTGCTCTTCGGCTGTTCGTACTGCTCGTGCAACCTGTTCCGCGGCGGTGACATCCATGGGCACGACGAGAACGCGGTCACCGTACTGGTCGGCCCACGACGTCAGTTCCGCCGGACGCCGGGCGGTGAGTACCACGCGGTCTCCCGCCTCCAGCGCCACCTCGGCGTAGGCCATGCCGAAGCCGCCCGGTGTGCCACCGGTGATGAACCATCGCTTGCTCATGGCTCGATCACCAAGCGGTCGATCAGCGCGCCGTCCAGCGTGAAGCGGTAGTGCAGGTCGACGACTCCCCCGGGGAAGTTGCCTTCCAGGTGCTGCACGACGTCGACTGTCGAGCCGGTCGCGGTCGCCCCGGTGAACGCTGTTGTGTAGGTGTATTCGCTCTCGCTGACCGAGGCGGTCAGCCATGCCTCGATCTCGTCACGGCCGGAGTGGTCGTGGCCCTCATCGGTCACCACGGCGTCCGCGGTGAACACGGTGAGCGCTCGCGCGCCCTGTCGGGCGTCGAGTGCGGTCATGAACGTCTTCACGTTGTCCGGGAGTCCATCCCATTCTGTTGTCATGACCCCACGGTGATGCTTCCCCCAAGGGGAATGTCAACACTGGGTCTGCACCGGTATCCGTGCCCGACACTCGGTCCCGGCTTCCTGTTGACCTTGCCCTAGGGGGAAACTTCACGATGGGCCCAGCCGACAACGCGAACGGTGCTACGGACAGGAGGACGCCATGGGCGCACAGGTCTCGATCGGCGACTTCGCAGTGATGACCAGCCTCAGCAGAAAAGCGCTACGCCACTACCACGAGATCGGGATCCTCGAACCGACTCTCGTCGACGCACACACCGGTTACCGCTTCTACGACACCAGCCAAGTCGATCACGCACACATCATTCGCCGATTCCGATCGCTCGGCATGTCCATCCCGGACATCAAGGCGCTGCTGAGTGCAGACGACGCCGCGGCCCGCACCGCGATCCTCACGAGTCATCTCGAACGGATGGAGATGCAGCTACAGCACACTCGCGATACCGTCGGCGCGCTGCGCGAACTACTCTCGCCCGTGCACGCACCCGCCGAGATCGAACTGCGCCTCGAGCCGGCCCTCGCCGTGTGGTCCATCGGCACCACCATCGAGGTCGCCGAGATCGACAGTTGGTTCGCGGTGACGGTCGGGAAATTACGAGATGCAGTCGCAGCGGCGACAGGCGACGACTCCGAGGTCGTGCCGGGCGGCCTGTACGACCGGGCACTCTTCCTCGAATCCCGGGGCGAAGCAACGCTGTTCGTCGCAGCTCCAGGATCGGCGGACCCTCCGGACGGTATCCGGGCCCAGGTCCTACCTGAGGCCCAGTTCGCGGTCCTCACACACTCCGGCGGTCACGAGGGCATCGACCGCAGCTACGCGGCCCTGGGGACGTACGTGAACGAACGACTGGTGAGCGGCCGAGGACCGATCCGCGAACACTACCTCGGCGCAACGCCATCGGAGCCGTATGCGTTCACCGCAACCGAAATCTGCTGGCCCATCTTCGGTACCGCTCCAACATCGGAATGATCCTCGCCGAGTCGGGTGGAGACAGGCCAGCTGGACCCAAAGCCGTTGACTCTGATCAGCGGACGAGTTCGTAGCAGGCGAGCCACAGCCCGGGCAGTACCTGAGTGTCCTCGGTGTGCACGAAGCCGAAGGCCTCGTACAACGTGCGTGCCGGTGGATTGTCTCGCCCGGTGGCCACACACACGCGTTGTGCGACAATCGATTCCAGCATTGTGCCGACCAATGCCCTACCGATGCCTCGCCGATGGGCGTGTGGAGCAACGACCAGGCGGTCGATCTCAGCCTCGGACCACGCTGCAGCGCCGAGGATTCCGTGCTGGTCCTGCGCGACGAGCCAGTGGACCTGCGCAGCGCACAGATCGTCCACCGACTCGTGCAGCAGCGGGATTCGCTCGTCGTTGATCAGTCTCGCTTCGACTGCATACGAACTCTTCTGCACCGCGAGAATCCGTTCGGCGAGCCCCCGATCGGCGGCAGGGTCGATGCGGACGATCTCAATAGCGACCACCGGCGGGTGCAGGCAGAGCGTCCAGTGCCGCAAGGTGATCCGGGCTCAAGGTCAGCGTCGCCGCTCCTGCGTTCTCGTCGAGACGCGTCGTGCGTCGAGTACCGGGAATCGGCACCACGTGCTCGCCCTGCGCCAACACCCAAGCCAAGGCCACCTGTGCAGGCGTCGCACCGAGGTCGTCGGCGACACCCGCGATGGCGTCGACGATCACGAGGTTCGCATCGAGGTTGTCCTGGCTGAAGCGTGGCAATCGCGATCGGAAATCGTCTGCGGCAGGGATGGTTCCGCGGAAGTTGCCGGTGAGGAATCCGCGGCCCAACGGTGAGAACGGGACGAACGCCGCACCGTTGTCCTGCGTCCACTTCAGCGACGTGGCAAGGTGATCGCGTGTCCACAGCGACAACTCCGACTGCACCGCCGAAATCGGATGCACCTGCTGGGCCCGATCCAGCTGCTCGACGCTGAACTCCGAGACCCCCAGTGCACGCACCTTTCCAGCCTGCACGGCCTCGGCCATCGCGCCGATGCTGTCCTCCACGTCCACTTCTGGGTCCGGACGGTGGAGGTAGTACAGATCGATATGGTCGACGCCCAAGCGGCGCAGCGAATCGTCGATGGCCTGCCGAAGGTGATCGGGCTTGCCGTTGGGGCCCGAAATGACGGGTTCACCGGCGTCGCCGACGTGGGAGACGAGACCGCCCTTGGTCGCGAGGATCACCTCGTCACGCCGGTTCCCGATGGCTTTTCCGACAACTTCCTCGTTGGTGAACGGCCCGTACACATCGGCCGTGTCGATGAAGTTCACACCCAGATCGAGGGCATGACCGATCACTCGATCAGGGCTCTGCGTCTGATCGTCGGCCTTGTATGCCCAGGTCATCCCCATGCATCCGAGGCCTATGGCACCGACTTCGGGGCCGTCGTTCCACAGGGTTCGGGTCGGTACGGTGCGTGCGCTCATGCACTCGACGATAGAGAAGAAAAACCGTTGTCGCCCGCATTCGATGGGCGGCTAGCATCGCCACATGGCTCTTCCACACTCGAAGGTGTATTTCGGCGACCGTCTGGTCGACGCGCAGGACGCGACTCTCGGAGTCGCCACCTCGGCCGTTCTGTACGGGCTCAGTGTCTACACCGTCTTCCCGGTGCAGGTGGACGGTGATCGGCGTACCGCGTTTCGGTTGCTCGACCATTACCAGCGGCTGGTCGAGTCCTGCAAGATCATCGGCATCGACACCTTCGCGTCGCAGTGGACCTTCGAGAGGTTCGTCCAGGCGACGCGCGACGTGGTCGCCGCCAACGCTCCGACGACCGAGGTCTACGTTCGGGCCACCGTCCACGTGGACGAGTCGATCCCGGGAACTCGGGTCCGTGGCCTGCACACCACCGTGTCCATCTTCCTGTACGACGCCACCCCCATCGTTCCGCAGAACGGAATGCGTCTGAAAACGAGTGTGTGGCGACGCATCCCGGACAATGCCATTCCCTCGCGCGCCAAGGTGAACGGAGCTTACGTCAATTCTGTTCTGGCCAAACAGGATGCGATCGACAGTGGGTTCGACGACTGCATCTTCCTCGACATCAACGGTCACGTCTGCGAGCTCAGTGCCGCGAACATCTTCCTCGTCCGTAATGGAACGCTCATCACCCCTGACGTCACCAGTGACATCCTCGACGGCATCAACCGTCGGACGCTCTTGACGCTCGCCCGCGAAGAGGGGCTGACGGTTCAGGAGCGCACCGTCGATCTCACCGAGCTGTACATCGCCGACGAGGTCTTCGTCTGCGGCACCTCGGCGGGAGTTGCCCCGGTGTACGAAATCGACGGTCGCGCAATAGGAACGAAGGAGTCGGGCCCGGTGACGCTCACCCTGCGAAAGCGTCACCAGGCCGCGCTCACCAGCGACGAAGTGCACGGCTGGGTGAGTGTGCTGTGAGTGCTACGCCGGACAGGTGGAGGTGAGTCCGGCGATCAATGCTTCGGAGGCAGGCTGTTCGAGTGGATCGGCGGCCGGGTTGGGACCGGCCGTGGTCCAGGCCATCGATACCTGTCGCTGACCGTCCGGGCTCGAGAACGCGTAGGTGCGGTATCCGAAGCCGTTGCCGCGGTTGCCGAACACCAGCTCACCCGAACCCGGGTTGCACGTGTCTCCGCCCAGCAGCAGACCGAGTCCGTACGTCGACGGCGTCACGACCTGCATCTCGTCGATCAAGTTCTGCGGGATCAGTGTGCCGTCGAAGAGTGCTCTGAAGAAGGTGTTCATGTCGCCGACGGTCGAGACCACGGCGGCACCGGATGACCAGATGCCGGCGTCGTAATCGGTGACGTCGGTGTAGGTTCCGTTCTCGAGGACATAGCCGTGCAACGCGTTCTCGTCCAGAGCGGAATCGGTGGGGTACGTCGTGTCGGCCATCTCCAGAGGATCGAAGATCCTGTCCTGCAACGCTTGTCCGATGGACTTGCCGTCCAGTTCGGCGACGATCCGTCCGAGAAGAACATAGTTGGTGTTCGCGTAGCTGAACTCCTGGCCTGGCTCGCTCGTCCAGGGCATGGCCAGAGCCTGCGCGATCAACTCGTCGTCGGCGACGGCGTCGTTCGCACGGGCGGCAATCTGCTCCGCAGAGTCGAATCCGGTGAAGTAGTCCGGAACCCCACTGGTGTGATCGAGCAGTTGGCGGACGGTCACCGGCTTGGGTAGCACCCCGGGAAGCAACTCGTCCACCTGCTGATCGAGCTCGAGTTTCCCCTCGTCGACCAGTTGCAGCACGACGGCCGCAACCATCGCCTTGGTGACGCTGGCGATCCGGACCGGGTCGTCGGCCGACGCCGCCTCGGTGCCGTCGCGCTCGACGAGCCCTGCGGCTCCCGACCACGAACTCTCGCCGTCGCGTACCTGCGCGACCGCGGCGACGGAACCGGCGTCGACCAGTGCGTCCAATGCTGCCTGAACGTCGTCGGTCTCGATGGTTCCGCTCGAGGGTGCGGTGGTGCTCGGCTCGACGGTCGACGGCTGATCGGTCGACGAGCACCCGGCGACCAGCGGGGACGTCGACACTGTGAGGGCGGCGAGGATTCGTAGCTTGCTCATGTCGTCGACGCTAACGACGCCCCGCAGATGATTTCAGTGTCAAATGTCAGTGATTTTCGATGAGTCAGCGACTCACCTGGCAGAAGCGGAGGGTGTTCGAGAACGGGTCTATGACCGTCATGGTAGGACCGCCCGGCGCGTCGTGATCGATTCCCGGTCGGCTGCGTGCGTTGTTCTTCTGGAGCAGTTCGGCATTGAAGGACGCGACATCGGTGATCGGTATCCAGACGGAGGTTCCCGGAGTGCCGTCGCCGTAGTGTTGGGACAGATCCAGGGTGCAGTCCCCGCGCGAAAGACGGATGTACAGCGGCAGATCCGGCTCGAATCGATGTTCCCATTGGACCGAAAAGCCCAGATAGTCCAGATAGAACGCACGCGCTTCGACGTCGTCGAAGATGCGCAGAATCGGAACAGCGGGGCCGAATGCCGTCATGGCATCGAGTGTGGCACGTTCGGCGCCGCCTACACCAGGGCTGCGCTACTGCTTACCCGAATCCAGCAGCACCTCGGCCGCAGCCTTTGCTGCAGTGGCAGATTCGGTGAGTTCGGTGATGGCTGCGGTGGTTTGCGCACCTTCGGCGAGCAACGCGATCTGCAGTCCCACCGACGGAGCGCATCCGGCTTCGACGGCCAATCGAGTGACGTAGTCGATGAAGTTCTTCTTGTGCTGCTGTGCCGCGTCGGCGACCTCGGGCATGGTTGTACCCAGTTCACCGAACGAGTTGATGAAGGCGCACCCGCGGAAGTCGTCCTCCCGGAACCAGTGGTCCAGAAAGTCGAAGATCGACAGCAGTTTCCGACGAGGTGACTCGTAGGCCGCGGCCTCGGCGTTGATGCCGTCGTTCCACTGCCGAGTACGACCACGAAGAACCTCGGCGACGATGGCAGTTTTCGAGGGAAAGAGCGTGTACAGGCGCTTGAGGGAGATACCGGCCTTGGCACGCAACTCGTCCATCCCCACCGCCTGGATACCGCGCGCGTAGAACAGTGCGTCCGCGGCGTTCACCACCTGTGCGCGTCCGATTTCCGTACTGGTCATCGCATACCCCTTGCCGAGAGAACCAACGTTCTCTACTGTAGTTCACATGCGCAGAGAACGACCGTTCTCCCGCTCGATGATCAAGACACAGGAAGGCAGGATCATGGCGTACATCAACGTCGGAACCGAGAACTCCACCCCCGTCGAGGTCTACTACGAGGATCACGGCTCCGGTCAGCCGGTCGTCCTCATCCACGGCTACCCACTCGACGGCAACTCCTGGGAACGTCAGTCACGGGCGCTGCTCGACGCCGGCTACCGCGTCATCACCTACGACCGCCGCGGCTTCGGCCAATCCAGCAAGCCGACCGTCGGATACGACTACGACACCTTCGCCTCGGACCTGGACAAGGTTCTGACCGAACTGGATCTGCGCGACGTCATCCTGGTCGGATTCTCCATGGGCACAGGCGAACTCGCTCGGTACGCGGCGAAGTACGGCACGGATCGCGTCGCGAAGTTCGCATTTCTCGCCTCACTCGAGCCGTTCCTGCTGCAGACCGACGACAACCCAACCGGAGTTCCGCAGTCGGTGTTCGACGGCATCGACAGTGCCGCGCGGGAGGATCGCTTCGCCTGGTTCGACAATTTCTACAAGGATTTCTACAACCTCGACGAGAACCTCGGGAGCCGTATCAGCGAGGCGACGGTACGTGCGAGCTGGAACACCGCGGCCAACAGCGCGCCCGTGGCCGCCTACGCCGTCGTGCCCACGTGGCTCGAGGACTTCCGCGGCGATGTGGAGAAGGTACGCGAATCGGGCAAGCCCACGCTGATTCTGCACGGCACGGCCGACAACATCCTGCCGATCGATTCCACCGGCCGTCAGTTCCGCAAGGTGTTCCCGGAGGCCACGTACGTCGAGGTCGACGGCGCACCGCACGGACTGCTGTGGACGCACTTCCAGGAAGTCAACGACGCGCTGCTCGCGTTCGTGAAGTAGAGGCAAACGCAGAAAGGGACGGCGAAATCGCCGTCCCTTTCTGCGTCGGACTAGACCGCGACGACGCCGTCGTGGTCGCTGTAGACGATCTCGCCCGGGGTGAAGGTGACGCCGCCGAAGCTGACCGGCACGTTCTTCTCGCCCGAGCCGGTCTGTGTGCTCTTACGCGGATTCGTGCCCAGTGCCTTGACGCCGATGTCGAGCGTGCGCAGGATCGCCGAGTCGCGGACCGCGCCGTTGACGATGACTCCGGCCCAACCGTTGGTGACGCCCCGGCCCGCGATGATGTCGCCGACGAGTGCGGTGTGCACGCTGGCGTCGCCGTCGACCACCAGAACGCCACCGTTACCGGGTTCGCTCAGAGTCTGCTTCACCAGCAGGTTGTCCTGGAAGCAGCGGATGGTGGTGATGGGGCCCGCGAATTCGGTGTGCTTGCCGTACTGGATGAACTGGGTGTCGCAGCTGCGGATGTCGGGACCGATCTCATCGGCCAGATCAGCTGTTGCCTTGAATTCCACAGGTGAAGTCATGCGGCACAGACTATCGCCCATACATCAACCGCGGCCGTGACGGCGTTCGTAGTCGTTTCGAGTGCGGTCGGCGCGGCTCTGCGCCTTCGCGTTGATCAACTGCGGATCGAGGCCGTGGATCAACAAGCGATGCCGCCGGTAGACGTTCATCAATGCGATCGCGAAGTAGACGAGCGGAATGAACAGCAAGGCCATCATCGCCAGCGACATCCACAGCGGTCCCGGGATGAACAAGAACAACAACAGCAGCGGGATGACGGGCACCGTGAACCGCGCGATGTAGTGGACCTGCGCTCCGTTGCCCACCAAGTCCTTGCGTACCCACTCCTGCATGGACTCGGGCAGCGTGCGACCGAACGAATACCCCAGAAATTGCAGCGGGCTCGGCTTCGTACGTTCGGTGGTCATCGCGCAATGCTAGTCCGATCTTCGTTGGTACATCTCACCGTTGACTGCGGATTATCTCACATGTGACGATAACGTCAGTTGAGTCGGTGGCATCGAAACGAGGACCTCCACTGTGATCGATCGCAGAACGCTGCTGGGCACTCTCAGTGCCGCGACGATCTCCGGGGTTGCCCTCTCGACCTTGACCTCCGCCATGGCATCGGCGTCCCCCGGCCTCACGTCGGCCGGGCTCGTCGACGTCCACTCGCACATGGTTCCCGACTTCTATCTCCGCGAAGCTCTCGCGTCGGGCATCGTCCTTCCCGACGGCATGCCGAAGTGGCCGTCCTGGTCGGTCGATGAGCACCTGCAGATGATGGACGGCTGCGGCATCGACAGCGCGATCCTGTCCGTCTCCTCGCCCGGTGTGCACTTCGGTGACGACGGAAAAGCGGCCGAACTGGCTCGACGGGTCAACGATTTCGGAGCCGGGGTGGTCGCGAATCGGCCTCGACTCGGGTTCTTCGCGTCCTTGCCTTTGCCGAACGTCGTCTATTCGACGGTCGAGGCCATCCGTGCGCTGGACCAGCTGGGGGCCGACGGAGTGACGGTGATGTCGAACGCAGGCGGAATGTATTTGGGCAACGCCGCTTTGACGCCACTGCTGGTGGCGCTCGATGCGCGATCGGCGGTCGTGTTCGTACATCCGACGTCACCGCCGAATTCGGGGGCAGTATCGCTCGGGCGTCCGGCACCGATGATCGAATTCCTCTTCGACACAGCACGAACCGTCGTCGACCTGATTCTGCTGGGCGTGGTCGATCGATTCCCCAACATTCGCTGGGTGTTCACTCACGGCGGCGGAGTTCTACCACTGCTGGCGGACCGAGTCGATTTCTTCCGAACCCAGGTGGGTCTGGGGACCCCGACCACACCGGATGTGCTGCAGCGCTTGTGGTTCGACCTCGCCGGAACTCCTGTACCGAGGCAGCTGCCCGCCTTGCTGTCCACCGTCGGCCCCGATCGTCTGGTCTACGGCAGCGACTACTGCTTCACGCCGATCGCCGCGGTACAGGACCAACTGCAATCACTCGACGCCGGTGCCGCGAACGGCGGACTGGACAACTGGCGAGGGACCACATCCGGCAACGCTCGCCGACTGCTCGATCGCTGATCCGAAAGAGGTGGACACTGCCGATGAAAGCGCAAGCACTGCAACCGATCGCCGAGCACTGGGACTGGCAGATCGATGCCGCCTGCCGCTCGATGCCGGTCTCGATGTTCTACCCGCCGTTGGGATTGCGAGGATACTCGCTGAAAAGCCTCGAGCGACAGGCGAAGCTCGTGTGCGAACGATGCCCCGTGATCGCACGCTGCCTGCAACACGCGCTCGACTCCGACGAAAAGCACGGAGTCTGGGGAGGATCGACCGCACACGAGCGTTCTGCGATGGTCCGCGTCACCCCTGACGAGCGGCGTTCGCGACAATGACATCACGAAGGTACTGCGCCAAACCGTCGGCGATATCGTTGTAGTGCTTGGCGAATCGCTCGTCCGCGATGTACATCTCCGCCAGGTTCACCTGCATCTCGTAGCCGCAGTCGTAGTACCGCTCGATCGATGCCCGGTGACGCTCGGCCAGTTCCCCGGCCTCGGTGGACTCCGGCGACACACCTCGCTGCATCGCGGCAGCGAGATCCGTTTCCAGTAGATCCGTCTCCTCTTTGACGGCCTTCCAATCGTCCTTGGTGAACGACGCCGTCCGCTGCTGCGACTGCTTCCACTCGTCGGTCTCGCCCCAGCGTTGCTCGGCTTCCTCGGCGTACTCCTCGCCAACCCAGTTGTCGCCGAAGATCTCTCGCTGCTCCTCGGGAGTCAGTTGCATACCCATCTTTTTCGCCTCCATCATCTTGTCCACGGCCGCAGCCATTGCGTGCAAGTGATCGATCCGCTCGTTCAGTAGGTCGCGCTGTCGGCGTAGATGCGCCATGGCATCGACCGTAGGGTCGTCGAGCAACGCCGCGATGGCGTCGAGCGGGAACCCGAGTTCGCGGTAGGTCAGAACCTGGTGCAGCCGTTCGACATCGGCGGACGAGTACGTCCGATAGCCCTTCGGCGTTCTGCCCGACGGCACCACCAACGCGATCTCGTCGTAATGATGCAGCGTTCGGACACTGACACCCACCAACTTCGAGACTGCCCCGACCTGCAAGCCGGCCGAACCGTTCGCGGAAGAATCACTCACGAAAGACACTGTGCCGCCTCCCGTGACGTGAGGGTCAAGCTACGAGCCTCGTGGGTCGTTCCGCAGGGTCAACTCCTAGCGGATGACGCGCTCGCACCCGGAGGTCGATTCTCCGGCGAGCCGCTGCCCGAGCCAGTCGTACGCTCCGGGACGGCCGTTGGTCTGCGCCAGAGAATGATCCCCTGGAATCTCTTCGAGCCGGACCGACGCCCCGGCTGCGCACCACTGGTCCTGCACCGCCTCGGCACCCTCCTTGGGAATGAGGAAGTCCTGCAGTCCCTGGTAGATGTAAATCGGCGCGTCGGGCTTGCGCTGGCCCATGCGGTTCTCTTCGACGATCGCCTTGGTGATCGGGTGCTCGAACACGTCGGGGACGTTGGAGAGGTTTCGCTGGTCCAGCAGCAGCAGTCCCGTGTAGGACAACACGTCCACGCATTGATCCTTCTGCGCCAGAGCCAGTCGCTTGCCGTTGTCGTTGGCGAGCTGCCGCATCTCCGGGTACTCGCGGGACAGGCCGATCGTCGCCGCAGTGAACAGACCCGATCCGATCTGGCCGTTCAGTGACGTCTGCAGAATCTTGTAGTCGGTCGGCGGGCCACCGAACGCGACGCCGGCAATGTTCAACTCCGGCGCGTATTCCGGAGCCAACTGCGCGGCCCAACCCGAGGCGATGGCACCGCCGGAGTAACCGGTTATGCCGATCGGAGCGTCCGCAGCCACCCCCGCGCTCTGCGATGCGCGCACGCCGTCGAGCACGGTGTGCCCTGAAACGAG
Source organism: Rhodococcus sp. 15-725-2-2b (assembly GCF_002259075.1). Taxonomy (NCBI): domain Bacteria; kingdom Bacillati; phylum Actinomycetota; class Actinomycetes; order Mycobacteriales; family Nocardiaceae; genus Rhodococcus; species Rhodococcus sp. 15-725-2-2b. The sequence continues at coordinate 729,985 of NZ_NPFL01000006.1, forward strand.
ACCGGCCGAATAGGCCTGTCGAGGACCCTGATAGTCGGTGACGACCACCGTGTAGCCGCGACCGAGCAGAATCCGAACCTGATCGATCTCCTTGTTGTTGCCCCGCGGCAGTGTGTACGACGGCGCGCACTGATTACCGAGCGAGTCCGTTGCCTCGTTGTATGCGACGACGGGACGATCTCCGGCTCCTGACCACGGCGCGGTGGGCGTCAGGACTGTCGTCGCCGCCGCGATGGGGCGGTTCTTGGAGTCGGTCGAACGGAAGAGCAACTGAACGGACGACGCCTCGGGCGTCACCGCGACGTCTCGACGGTTCAGCACCGTGCCCGGCTGCAGGTTCTCGTACCCGGCCGGGGGATCGAACCACGCATCGCCCAGGGGGGTGGGCAGGTACGCAGCGGGGTCCGAAGGGGGAGCGACGAAGTCCTGAACAGGATCGGCTTGAGCCGGGCCTGCCAACGACAGCATCAATGCTGCGGCTCCGGCCAGAACGAGTGCCTTGCGCATGTGATTCCCACCCTGTAGCTCCGTACGCCCCGACGTCCGGTAGACCAGTGACCATCGTGCCATACGGTGGCGCAATTTCGGGTCTGTGAACTGAGCCAGCAAGCAGGTAGGTTGTCTGTTACTCCGAACACTACTCACCAGTAGGGACCCGTCCATGCCAGCACCGTCAGCTGCGACCTTCACCCGGCTCGCCGATCTCATCGCCATCCCCGACGCCGAATCGCGGCCGACGAAGACCATCACCGAGGTGTTCACCGGCAAGGAACTGGCGGCCATCCCGGTCGGTACCGCCGCCGATGCGACCGCCGCGATCGCGCGCGTCCGCGCAGCTCAGGCTGCCTGGGTCAAGCGGCCCGTGTCCGAGCGCGCCGAAATCTTCCACCGCTACCGCGACCTGGTGCTCGCCCACCGCGACGAGCTGATGGACATGGCGCAGGCCGAGACCGGCAAGTCCCGCGCCGCCGCTCTCGAAGAGGTTCTCGACATCTCGATGACCGCGCGGCATTACGCGCGCACCGCCGCGAAGCTGCTGGCTCCGAAGAAGGTCACCGGCATGCTGCCCGTGCTGACCAAGACCCGGGTCCGCTACCAGCCGAAGGGCGTCGTCGGAATCATCGCCCCGTGGAACTACCCGATGACCCTCGCAGTGTCCGACGCCATCCCGGCACTGCTGGCAGGCAACGGCGTCGTGCTCAAGCCCGACAGTCAGACGCCGTACTGCGCGCTCGCCTGCGTCGAACTGCTCTACAAGGCCGGTCTTCCCCGTGACCTGTTCGCCGTCGTTCCCGGCCCGGGTTCGGTGGTGGGAACCGCCATCGTCGAGAACACCGAGTACGTCATGTTCACCGGCTCCACCGCTACCGGCCAGCTCCTGGCCGAGCAGGCCGGGCGTCGACTCATCGGATTCTCCGCCGAGCTCGGCGGCAAGAACGCGATGATCGTGGCCAAGGGTGCCAACCTCCGGGAAGTGTCCGACGCGGCCGTGCGGGCCTGCTTCTCCAACTCCGGCCAGCTCTGCATCTCCATCGAACGTATCTACGTCGAGAAGTCGATCGCCGCGGAGTTCACCGAGAAGTTCGGTCAGCGGGTCCGCAACATGAGCCTCGGAGCCGACTACGAATTCGGCATCGAGATGGGCAGCCTCATCTCCGAGGATCAGATCAAGACCGTCTCGGCCCACGTCGACGACGCCAAGGTCAAGGGCGCGACCGTCGTAGCCGGAGGCAATGCGCGCCCCGACATCGGCCCGCTGTTCTACGAGCCGACGCTGTTGACGAACGTCACCGAGGACATGGAATGCGCGGCAACCGAGACCTTCGGGCCGCTGGTGTCGATCTATCCCGTCGCCGACGTCGACGAGGCCATCGAGAAGGCCAACGACACCGAGTACGGACTCAACGCCAGCGTGTGGGCCAAGACCAAGGCCCAGGGCGAAGCCATTGCGGCACGGCTGCATTCGGGCACCGTGAACGTCGACGAGGGCTACGCACCGACGTGGGGCACCACCGGTGCTCCGATGGGCGGCATGGGCGTATCCGGTGTCGGACGCAGGCACGGTACCGAGGGCCTGCTCAAGTACACCGAGTCGCAGACCATCGCGACGACGCGTCTGCTCAATCTCGGTGGACCGCGCGGACTTCCGCCAAAGCTGTGGGCGAAGATCATGCCGCCCTTCGTCAAGGCGCTCAAGTACATCCCGGGTCGGTAGAACCGGGCCCGGCGACGTCGGGCGACGAGGGACGGTCTAGGTCGTACGCAGGACCGAGATGCTCAGGGCCCTGGTGAAGATCGAGTCGGTGCCGACTCGATCGAACATCGGCCACGACTGCCGATCGATTCCCTCGTCGTCGAACGTCGCCACGGGGATGTCCCACACTGTGGATCCGGTTCCGACGTCGGTCCCGCGCAGCACATCCGGTCCGAACAGAGTGGCGACGTCACCGTCGAGCGCACCGACCTCCGCGAAACCTCCTGATTCGCGACTCCACAGCGTGTTCCCGGTGTCGAGGTCGATTGCGGATTCGGTGGCTGTGTCGTTGTTGCGCAGCAGCGCCACCGAACCCGTGACGGCGTATGCCAGTCCGTTGGTGGACAGGAACGCAGCGGCGGGTCCGGTGATCTCCGGCGCAACAGCCCAGACCAGATTCTCGTCGGTCCACACGGGATCCGGATTAGGTGGCCGATAGCCGCCCGTCCCGAGCAGCAACGGGCTCTGCTCGGCGGGTGCGTCGAACGTCGGCCGCTGCAGGGTCACGGAATTCGTTGCAGCGAGCACGGATCCGTCGGCGTCGACGATCTCCGAACCTGTGACCACGGTGGGATCCGAGCAGTCCGTCCGCACCACCCGCACGTTGCCGTCGCTCGACGCGGTGCCCGAGCGAGCGCAGTTCGGAGCTGTTCTGGACCACCGGTTCTCCCCGGTGGCGAGGTCGAAGGCGAACACTCCTCGGCCGTCGTCGAACAGCCCGATTCCGTTCTCGGTGTGCAGCGTCGAGGCGAACTGTGTGTTGGGTGAGGACGTGGAATCGAACTGCACCGACCAGTCCGCGTCCACGTCGTCCGCAGTGCCGCGAGACACCGTCGGCCGGACGCCCTCGCGGACCGCCCGAGAGGTGTACACGTGGCCGTCCGCCGTGGTCAGACCGGTGATCGGAAACGCTGCGTCCCGAGTACTCGATTCCCCGGATTCAGCGTCGACGGTGAGGATTTCGGATGTCGTGCCTGCGGAGCCGCGGTAGCAGACGACCTGCCCGTCGACCAATTCCTCACCGCAGCCGACGACGTTCTCCGCGGGGGTACGCCACCGCACCGCACCGTCGGCGATGTGCAATCCCACCAGGGTGGCGTCGACGAACTCTCTGCCGTCGAGGCGGCCGACGAGCGTGACGACTGTCGAGCCGTCGGAGATGGAACCGGATTCCGTCGAATCGGTGTCGCTGCCCTGGACGGGATCACGAAACTGACCGCCCTCGACACCCACATCCGAGGGAGTGAGAGTCCAGCCCAGAGTCGGAGCAGGTCCTGTTGCACCGTCGATGGGAGTGCCGGCCGTCGACGCTCGTTCCTCGGTTCCGCACGACGCGCAGGCAAGCGCTGCTACCAGGACCGCGGCGGCGGAGACCCGGAGACGACGTGTCATGAAAGATCCTCCCGCCTGTGCAGAACCGAAAGATGGTGGACGGTTCGGTCTTGGAGCATAGAGAACGAAAAATCCCCGCACTCCCGGTGGGGGTGCGGGGAACTTTCGTCGACGCGCGAGCCTAGTTGACGCTGTGTCCGTTCAGTCCGGCGTGTGCGTAGTGATTGCGACTGTCGGGAATGTGGTTGTCTCCCAACACCCGAGCAATCTGCTGCTCACTGAGTCCGAGGCGACGAAGCCGCTCGCAGACCGCATCGAAATCGAGCATTCTCGCGTCGAGTTCCTGCTGCAGTGCAATCACTTCGGCGCGGATGGTCTCGGCCTCGTCCAGTGCCGCCAGCGTGTCCTTCGGCTCGGGTAGCAGCAGGGCGAGCAGCCGGTCACGTGCGTCGGTGCTCAGACCCTCGAAGGGGCGCTGCCCCGGCTGCGCCTCGTGACGCCCCTCGGCGCGGCCGCCCTCGAAGCGACGGTCGGTCTCGTACTCGGCGGAGACGTAATCCTGCGTGGCACCGAAGGAGGGAATCTCGGCGAGCTGGTCCTGCGGCTCATCCTTGGGTCCCTGGGCAGGGGTCGACGCGATGTCGATCGTCTGGCGCAGTGGGCGATTCGGAATGAAGACGACCGCGATCAGCGTGACGATCGCGACGAACCCGGCGATCATGAAGATGCGACCGGTCGCATCACCGTACGCGGTGCGGATGACTTCGAGGACCGGAGCAGGCAGTGAGGTGAGATCGAGCGATCCACCGCCGCCCGACGAGCTGTCGACGCCGAGCTGGGCCAGGCCGGCTGCGGACTTGTCGGCCACCCGGGTCGCCAGCAGGGAACCGAGAACCGAGACGCCGATCGCGCCGCCGAAGGTGCGGAAGAACGCAACCGTCGACGATGCCGCACCGACGTTCTGCACACTGACCGTGTTCTGCACTGCGAGAACGAGATTCTGCATCAGCATGCCGGTACCGAGGCCGACGATCGTGATGAAGATGCCGACCGTGACCAGGCTGGTGGCGTGATCGATGGTGCCCAGGAGCAGGAATCCGATCACCAGCAGGATGGATCCGGTGACGATGAACGGCTTCCACTTTCCGAACTTGGTGATGAGCTGACCCGAACCGACGGAGGCCACGAGCATGCCGAACACCAGTGGGATGGAGAGCAATCCGGCTTCGGTCGGGGTGTAGCCGCGAGCGGTCTGGAAGTACTGGCCGAGGAAGGTGGTGGCTCCGAAGAGGCCGACACCGACGGCGATGGAGGCGATGATGGCCAGGCCGGTGGTGCGCTCGGTGACGATCTTGAGCGGGATGATCGGCGACTTGTGCCGAGCCTCGACGACGACCGTCAGGATCAGCAGCAGAACTCCGCCGCCCACCAGGTAGGCAGTCTCACGGGAGATCCAGGCGTAGTAGTCCGCCTTGCCTGCGAACGAGACCCAGACTAGGAGAACGGAAACGCCTGCGGTGAGCAGGAGTGCGCCGAGCCAGTCGATGGAGACGTTGTCCTTGCGGACGGTCTTGATGTGCAGGGTCTTCTGCAGCAGTCCGAGGGCGATGACGGCAAGCGGCACGCAGACGAAGAAGCACCAACGCCAGCCGAGGGGGCTGTCGACGATGACGCCGCCCAGGATCGGGCCACCGGACATCGACACGGCCATGACCGCTCCGGTGTAGCCGGAGTAGCGGCCGCGATCACGCGGCGAGACGATGGTGCCGATGATGGCGATGACGAGTGCCGTCAGACCACCCATGCCGATGCCCTGGACGACGCGGGCAGCCAGCAGTACCGGCACGTTGTGTGCGAAGCCGGCGATGAGCGAGCCCGCGACGAAGATGACGATCGCGCTCTGGACCAGCACCTTCTTGTTGAACAGGTCGGCGAGCTTGCCCCAGATGGGAGTGGAGGCGGCGTTGGCCAGCAGGGCTGTGGTGATGACCCAGGCGTACGCGGTCTGCGAACCCTTCAGATCACCGATGATGGTGGGCAGCGCCGTCGAGACGATCGTGGTGCTCAGCAGCGCGGTGAACAGCGCGGCCAGCAGGCCGGTGAGTGCCTCGAGGATCTGGCGGTGCGACATCGCGTCGGGATCGACGACTGCCTGATTGGGCGGAGTTTCCGCAGATGTAGTCATGTTCTATCTCGCAATCGATTCAATGCGGACCACGTCCTGGTGATGGGCGTGGGCGTCTTCGTTGAAGGTGTCGTTCAGTTTGCGGATCGAGTCGAGTGCATCGAGTGCCTCGGACTCGCTCCAGCCGCTCAGCATCTCTGCCAGGCGACGTGCGCGTCTGTCCCAAATTTGTTTCAGTCGAACCTGGCCGACGTCCGACACACAGACCCGGGACGCCCTTCGGTCGTCCGGATCGGGATGCCGATCGATGTAGCCGAGGTCGACGAGGTCCGCGATCTGCCGGCTGAGGGCGGACTGGCTGACGCAGAGCCTGCTGGCCAGGTCGGTCTGTCTGCATTCGCCCTCGGTCGCCAGGATGGCCAACACTCCGGTCAGGGCCTGCGGCAGGGGTGAATCCTCGACTCCGGTGGTCACGGCCCGCTTCAGCGTGCGCCCGAAGAGGAAGACCTCTTCGACCAGCGACTCCGCTGTAGTGGATCGAACTGCCATGAGTGCTCCAACGATGAGTTCCATTTACTTGCTGTCTGCAACCATATATATACATACATGCGCTAAGCAAACATTATTCCTGTCTGGTGGGTCACAGGGTTGGAGCCGGATCGCGATCGAGGGTGGCTAGCTCGGGTAGAAGAACGACCGCCGAACGCTCAACGCGACGGTCTCGCCCACCTGCGGGCGCGGTCCACGCACCGAGCATCGGAAGTCCACGTCGCCGGAGCGAACCAGAACGTCGCTGGCATCACGTCCGAACAATGAGGAGGTCACGGTGCCGCTGATCTTTTCGTCACTGACCCCGCCGTCGGGCACGATCTCGATGTCGGTCGGCAGGATTGCGAGCGTCCCGGGTCCGGAACCCTCCGCCGCGAGGGTGAGGGAGCCCGAGGAGAAGGTGCCCTGCGCGACGGTGCCGTCCACGAGGGTGGCGTCGGACAGGAAGCGGGCGACGAACGCCGATGCCGGAGCGCGCACCACGTCCTCGGGCGTACCGATCTGTGCGACGGCACCCTGATCGAGGACGACCACCCGGTCGGCGAGGGCAAGGGCCTCGGTGCGGTCGTGGGTCACGTGCAGGACGGTCAGGTTCGCGGCCCGCGTCAGAGCGCGCAGTTCGAGACGAAGGCGATCACGCAGGGGCTCGTCCAGCGCAGACAGTGCCTCGTCGAGCAGCAGCGCTCGCGGCGAAGAGACGAGGGCGCGAGCGAGTGCGACGCGTTGTCGCTGGCCACCGGACAACGTCGACGGATCCCGCTTCTCGAGCCCGGGCAGCCCGACGAGTTCGAGCACGTCGGCGACCTTCTTCTCGCGTTCGGTCTTGGTGACCTTGGCCAGTTCGAGTGGGTAGGAGACATTCCGTCCGACGCTGCGGTGCGGCCACAGCGCGTGCTGCTGAAACACCATGCCGAGCTTGCGCGACTCGGGAGGCGTCGAAAGTTGCTTGTTCGCAACCACATCGGGGCCGACGGCAATCGAACCGGCGGTCGGCGTCAGGAAGCCGGCGACGGTACGCAGTAGCGTGGTCTTGCCGGAGCCCGACGGCCCGACGAGCGCAACGAACTCGCCGTCTGCGATCTCCAGGTCGATGCCCTCCAAACCGATTGTGCCGTCGGGGTATCGGAGGCCGAGCTGCTCGATCGTGATGGCGGACATCGATTCCTTCTTCTCGGCGTCGGAGCTACGGGCGTCCGGCTCGAGTGGATGCGACGAGGCCGAGGCCTGCGAATCCCACGAGCGCGACGAGTAGGGACAGGGCGGAGGCGGCGTTGTAGTCGCCTGCTTGCTGCAGGTTGAAGATGGACACGCCGAGGGTCTGTGTGCCGGGCGCGACGAGGAGCACCGACATGGTCAGCTCGCGGACCGCAGTGAGGGCGACGAGTACCGAGCCGGTGATCGCAGCCGGTATCGCCATCTTCCACGGCACGTCCCACAGTGATCGAAGATGCGACGCGCCAGAGGATCTGGCGACTTCTTCGAGGGCTGTCGGAGTGGAACTCAACGGTGCGCGGACTGCTTGGACGACGATCGCGAGAAACGCCATCACGTAGGCGCACAGGATGACCCACGTGGTGTCGAACAGGCCGGTGTATCGGCCGATGATCAACCAGCCGACCGCGATGACGAGGCCGGGAATCGCCTGCGGCAGCATCGCTGCCAGATCCAGGCCGACGTTGTCGCGGGAGCGAGTGCGGGTGGTGAGCACGCCGATGGCCAGGCCGAGGAATCCGCACACCACAGCGGCCCCGAGGGCCAGGGTCACCGAGTTCTGGATGCCGACCAGCGTTCCCGGTGCGGTGACCGCGCTCTCGATGCTCTGTAGCGTGAGATTGGCCCAGGTGAGTGGTACGCCGGGAGCCGGCAGCAACGCCTGCGTGGCCAACGCCAGGATCGGCAACACCGTCAGAGCCAGCCCGATGAGCCAGAAAACGATTCCTGCGGGAATTCGACTGCGACCCAGCGGAAGTAGCTGCGGGGCAGTGACCGCGCCGTCCAGTTGAATCGATCGACGGCCGAGAATGCGATCGATCGCTACTGCGACCACGGCGAGTGCGAGGAGCCCGATGCCGATGGTCGAGACCACTTCGAGGGGGCGATCGACGGTGCCCGACTGGATGTATCGGTACACCATGGTCGAGAGCGTGACGTAGCGCTCGGGCAATCCGATCAGAGCTGGTATGCCGAAGTCTGCGAGATTGGATACGGCCGTCAACGTCAGTGACGCCAGCAGGGCCGGACGCAGCAGTGGCAGCGTCACGTCGCGCATGGCCCGGAACGGAGATGCTCCGGCAATGCGGGCCGCTTGTTCCAGATCGCCCGGTACGCGCCTTAGCGCCGCCGAGATGATCAGGTACGCAAGCGGGTACGAGTGGACCGTGAGCAAGAAGATCACCCCGTCGCCGCCGTAGATGTTCCACAGCGGACCGCCGCCGAACGTCTCGTTCCAGAACGAGTTGATCATTCCGCTCGGGCCCAATAGACCCGTCCAGGCGATCGCGCCGACGAACGGCGGGATCAGCAAGGGACTGAGCAGAATAAGGCGCAGCACCGACCGGCCCGGCAGATCGGTGCGATCGAGAACGAGGGCCATGACGGTCGCGATGGCCACCGCCGCGGCCGCGGACAGACCTGCCGACACGATGCTGTTGGCCGCAGCCGACGCGATTCCGCCGTCGAGCAGCTCCTGGATGTGGTTGCCGCCCAATCCGATCGAGACCACAGCGGCCAGCGGAGCGCCGATCAGGGCGAGGACGGCCAACCACAGGCAGGCGCGTACCCAGGTGATGCGGTCAGCCAAGAAGATCGTTGAACGTGGCGACGGCATCGGGCTGCGAGGCGGTGATCGTGTCGAGGTCCGGGTTGAGCAGTTCGATGTCGTCGAGCGCGGGCGCACCCTCGGGCGTTCCGACATCGGACCGGACCGGCAGGTACTGCTGCTCGACGGCGATCTCCTGACCGCGCTTGCTGACCAGGAAGTCCACGTACCTCTGGGCGGCCTCCTGGTTGGCCGAGTCCTTGAAGATTCCGGCGGGCTCGGAGATGTACGGGACACCGTCGGTGGGGTACGACGCAGCGATGGGCGAGCCCTTCTCGGCCAGCTCGCGCACCAGGTAGTCGACGACGATGCCGACGGGCTGGGTGCCGGCGGCGACGGCCTGAGCGACCGGGCCGTTGCTCTCGGCGACCACGGGCTCGTTGGCGACGAGGTCGGTGAGCCACGGAAGGCCGAGGTCGTCCTGACCGAGCCACACCGCGGTGTTGAACGCGGCCGCGCCGGACACATCGGGATTGGGCAGCGTGATCCGGCCCCTGTACTGGGGATCCGCCAGTTCTTTCCACGACGTCGGGGGCTGCGAGACGGCGCCGGTGTTGTACGCGATGACCGTCGGGATGATGCGGGTGCCGACGTAGTAACCGTCGGGATCGACGACGTTGGGATCGAGCGCGTCGACGTCGGCAGGGGTGTACTGCAGAAGGAGATCGTCGGCCTTGTACTTCTCGAACGTGGGGGCGTCAGCAGCGAGCAGAACGTCGGCACCGATGGAACCGGTCTGCCGCTCCGACGCGATGCGCGCGTTGAGATCGCCGGTGCCGGCGCGGAACACCTGTACGTCGATGCCGGGGTTCTCCGCCGTGAACTCGGCGTTGAGCGCGTCGATCTTGGCTTGCGGCTCAGAGGTGTACACCGTGAGGGTGCCGCTGGCCCCGTCGCCATTTCCACCGGCCTCGGGAGCCGCAGGCTCGGAGCAGGACGCAAGGGTGAGGGCGGCGAGACCGAGGATTCCACCGGTGGCAACGCGACGAACAGTGTTCACTTGGTACATCTCCTGGAGGCATCGAGCACGGAAGTTGCTCATGCTTCCGACCCGAACCGACGCGCAGGCGTGTGTTGCGGGAACTGCACGTGTCGCCGGGGTGAACGACGCGATGGCGTCAGGGGCTGTGGATCTCGACAGCTCTTCGGTGCCTCGCTGCCACGGGTCCAGCATCGACTCGCCGGCCTCCGCGCGCTGGACATAGTCGGACGTGTGCTGCCGAAGCTCAGTCAATCCGATGGACTCCATGGAGAGAGTGGGACTTGCGCCCACCTGAGCAGTGGGGAGGACGTCCCCGCGGGGACGTTTTCGGCGATACAGTCCGGGCATGGACGTTGTGCGCGCGATGCCATTGCTCACGGTCACCGATCTCGATGCGGCGCTGGACAGGCACGTCCAGGTCACCGGCATGGAGGTGGTGATGAATCACGGGTGGATCGCCACGCTCGCGCCATCGGGTGACAGCGCGGCGCAGCTGAGCCTGATCACCATCGATCCCACCGGACCGGTCAACCCGTCGGCGTCGATCGAAGTGGACGACGTGGACGCGGCGTACCGGGCAGCGATGGACGCCGAACTCGAGATCGTCTACGAGATCACCAACGAGGAGTGGGGCGTGCGCCGATTCTTCTTTCGCGACTCCGACGGCAACGTGGTGAACGTGCTCTCGCACATGTGAGATCAGGCGGGGTACAACAACTCTCCGCGCCGGATACCGCGCAGAGTGCGGGTGGCCACGGTGAACCAGGCGGCGAGCAGCAAGAGGTACAGGGCAACGGCCAGAGCCTGCACCGCACCGAAATTCAGTGCATGTCCCAGGGCACTCGCCCCGGTGACGCAGGTGCCGACGGGGAAGGTGAACGACCACCACGTCAGCGAGAACCCCAGGTTCCTGCGCGCCGCGTGGACGGTGAGAGCCGTCGCGAGCGCGAACATCAGCACGCCGAAGCCGCCCATGATCAGTCCGTAGCCGATGCCGAAGACGTGCAATCCGACGGCGATCGACGACTGTCCACCGGTGAACACCATCGAGGCGTCGGTGCCGAGCAGGTTCGCCGCCGTGATCGACTGACCGATCAACCCCAGCGTGATCCACACGGTGGGAGCCGCGTCGACGGGCGGTAGACCGCCGTGCAGCAGACGTCCGTAGATCAGAGTCAGCGTGATCATCCCGACGATCAGCGACAGTCCGAACATTGCGTAGCAGGCGCACAGCAGCGCCAGCCGCCACTGGCCGTCGGGTAGGTGCGGAAGCATCAACGCCCCGGTCGAGGCCGAGACCATCGGCGGCACCACCGGCATCAGCCACGCGGGCAGGGCGGCAACGTCGCGATGATCCGACGCGGTGATCATGCGATAGGGAACGACGACGCTGGTGAGCAGACCGGTGATCGTCCCGGCGATCCACAGACCGGCGAACAGCGTGGTGGCCGCGGTGGATCCGAGCAGGTCCACTCCGAGGAGGCCTGCTCCCGCGCCGACGGTGAGCAGTGCCATCGGCGGAGCGCCGTAGAACTGCACCATCACCGGGTGCCGGGCATAGGTGACAGCTCGGTCGCGGTGCCCGATCCAGTGCATCGCGAAGGCCGCACCGATCACGATGAGCGCCGTAGCTGCGCAGACCCAGACAGAGACCGCGAACACGTGCAGAGCCGCGAACTGCACCGGCAACGTGGCGGCCGCGGTGGCCACGATGCCGGTCCCCATCACCGCGGCGAACCAGTTGGGGGTGATGTGCTCGAAGGGCTGGCGGCGCACCACGCGGGTAGGAGCTGTCATGGTCATGTCTTCAGCCTGCGGGGTGCCGTGCCGGCTCGGTAGGCACCGGTTCAACACTCAGTCATAACCCAGGGCTATGGCTGCGTCTTCGCAGCCACGGTGAGCAACTCCGCGGCCGGTCCACTCGGCGCGCGGCCGGACGGCCAGATCGCCCGCAGTTCACGATGCAGGGTCAGTCCTGGAATCGGTACGCGGACCAGGGTCCCGGCAGCCAGCTCGGGAGCGACGGCCAGTGAGCTCAGCACGGCTCCGCCGATTCCTGCCCCGACCGCGGACTTGATCGCCGTCGTCGAGGAGACCTCGAGGAGCGGCGAGGCCGGATGCCCGAGACCCGCTGCCGCCAAGGCGCTTTCGTAGGCCGAGCGCGTCCCCGACCCGGCCTCCCGCGTCACCAGTGCAGTGCCGACGATCTCGGTGGCCGACGGCGTAGTGGCGGCCCACGAGTGGTCCGGCGCCACCACCAGCACCAGTTCGTCGGTGGCAACGGTACGGTGATCCAGAGCTGCAGGGACACTGGGGCTTTCGATGAAACCGAGGTCGGCGGTTCCCGCGAGCACCTTCTCGGCGACCACCGTCGAGTTACCCGAACTCAGCGTCGGAACGATGTGCGGGACAAGCGTGTGCAGCGTGACCAGCCAGCGCGGCAGAAGATACTCTGCGACAGTCTGACTCGCGGCAATCTGCACATGGCCGATGCGTTCGGCGTGCAACGTGGCGATGGCCGTCGCCAAGTCCTCGGCGGACCGAACGACCGGCGCAGCCCAACTGGCGACGAGCTCACCGAGTTCGGTCAGTACCGTTCCGCGCGCGCCCCGTGTCAGCAATGGCGCGCCGACGCGGCGTTCGAGGGCACGGATGCGCGCACTGGCCGCCGGCTGCGACATGCCGTGGGCTCTGCCCGCTCGCCCGATGCTGCCGAGCTCGGCCACCGACAGCAGCAGATCGATGCTGGTGAGATCGGCAACGTGAGGGGGAAGTGGCACGAGGCGAGCCTACGGCGGGGCGAGTCAGTACTCGCTGAACAGGTCCAACTCGCCGTCGGGCTCGGTGATGTCCGCGGACTCGATCGCATCTTCCGTGTCTTCGGGATCGTCAGGCTCACTGCGCTCGTGCAGCACCGATCCCACCAGGGCGGTGACGTCGATGGCGGCGGGGTCGGGGATGGGGTGTCCCTCGACGAAGGCGAGTCGCTCGGCCGAAAGGTAGGCCAGGCGCACGGCCTGGACCACGAGTACGCGTCGTAGACCCTCGGAGACCTCGCCGCGTTCGCGGGTGACCGCAGCCAATCGCGAAATCGTCTCGGCACGACGGGCGATGCGGATGTCGGGGTGCCCGCGCTCGCGGCGGGTCTGCAAAGAGATCAACGATCGACGCAGCGAGGCCGGGAGTGCGATGGGCTCCGAGACCGGTGGGATCTTCTCGTTCAGGATCGCCTTGTGCCGCGACTTGTCGATGGCCTCGAGGTACGCCGTGTACTCGTGAGCGTTCAGATCACGCTCGGCTGCGCGGAATCGTTCTGCACCGTCGGACTTCTTGAGATCCTCGTACTGCCACAGCGGCCAGATCTCGATTTCCGCGACCTCGAAGACGTCGAGCACCCGCATCGCGACGGCGTCGGTGCGCTGGTTGGTCAGGTGACGCTGCACCCGAACGCTGAGCTTTTCCTTGGTCTGCCCCACGTAGATCGGCTCGCCGTCGTAATCGTAGAACGCATACACGCCCCACTTGGCCGCCGACCACACCCGGCCCTGATCGTCCCTCTCGCTCAGCACTTCTCGCAGGGCCGCGCGAAAGGACTGCACATCGTCCGCGGGAAGAGTGCTCTTGCGCGGCGCAACGGCAGACGACCGCAGCGAGGACTTACCGTGACTGGACATGCGCCGCAGCTGTATTCGATGCATGCATCGTCCCGCTGACCAGTGGCATCAGGTAGTGCTCCGCGAGCCACGTGACCACGGGAACGCACACCGCATCACCGAAACCGAAGAGCGCCTGGTTGTTTCGCAGACCGTCGAGTGTGTACTCGCCGGCACCCATCAGGCGGGCGTATTCGAGCGGTGTCATCCAACGCACCTGCAACCGGCCGTTGCCCATCTTCACCACCGCCTGCTTCGACGAACCGCCGCGGGCGGTACGAAGGCAGCCGGAGATGTCGTCGGGCCGAGCCTCCCAGACCGCGACGCCGTTGCGGGTGCGACGGTAGGCGGTGCGGTAGCTGACCTTGCGGGACTTCTTCAGAATCTCTATGCGCTGCAACTGAATCGGCGACAACGACTGCACGAACGCCGCGGTACGGGCTGTGTCCCACCACCGCTCGTCTCGGTAGTCCATGCGCTCGACCACATCGCCGAGGCCACTGGTCAACGGAATCGGCGGACTCGGCAACGGAGCGCGGTGCGTCAGCAACGTCGAATCGCCGTACACCGCCTGCAACCAATCCGGCCGCAGCTCACTGTTGGGATCGCGGGCATCCTCGGGGGGATTCTGCGCGCCGATCAGGAACAGGCGTGGCCGCGACTGCGGAACGAAGCGTCGAGCATCGATGGTGAGGACATCGACCGAGTAGCCGAGTTCGTTGAGTTCTCGCACCGCTGCGGCCAGATCGTCGCCGCCGTGACTGGTGGCCAGCCCGACGACGTTCTCGAGCGCCACCACCTTCGGCCGAGCGGCACCGAGCTCGCTCAACACCCGCGTGAAATGCCGGAACGTCGAGGAGTTCTTGCCCGCCAGACCGGCGCGGCCCCCGGCCAACGACAGGTCGGTGCATGGAAACGACGCCCACGCCAACGACAAACCGTCGGGCAGGTCCTCTCCCCGGGTGTGGGCAACATCGCCGAGTTGAAAATGGCCTGCATCGTCACCGAAGTGCTGGCGATACATGTGGTGCTTGTCGCGCTCGATGTCGTTGGCCCACGAGACCTCGAAACCGGCCTGCTCCAAGCCCATTCGCACCAAGCCGATACCGGCGAAGAACTCCGCGACAGTGTGGATCCGGCCGAGCGCAGGTGCCGAGGAATCACTCGGCACCACAGTCAACTTCGGCATGCACTCAGGCTAGTACAGCGCACCGACACGGTTGTGCCTACCGCCGGCTCACGCGGTGGTCGCCAGCGCCGCGGCCAAGCCGAATGCCACCGCCAGCAGGCTCACATGCGCGGCCGCTCGCCCCACCGAGTGCTCCACCGTGGATCGGTGTGCGGCGACGGTCGGCAACCACGTCCCACGGATTCGATGAGCCAACGCGACCAGGATCACCGTGGCGAGAACCTTGGCGAGAACGATTCGGCCGTAACCGGTCTCGACCACGGCGCCGAGGCTGTCGAGCTTCAGAACCGCGTCCAGCACCCCGGTGGTGGCCACCCCGACGACGCACCAGAACGCGACCCGCGAATAGACCGGCAACAGAGTCGCCCACGCGGATTTGCTCCGTAGACTCAGCGCCATCGCACTCAGTAGGCCGAGCCACACCGACGCGCACAGCACATGCACGGCAACGGCGAAGGATCCGAACGCGAACTGCGACATGTGACCGGTGATCGGCCGCGCCACCAGGGCGAGTGACGCCAGCACGATCACCGGAGTCGGAGACCAGCTCGCCCCCGACCGATACCCGGCCACCCCGACGGCGCACAGAGTGAGCGCCAGGATCACCGTCGCCGAACCCAGACGGCCCACCGAGATCGAGGTGGCGAATGTGGTGAAAGCGATCGGCGACAACGTCAGTGGCGTACGCCCGGCCGAATCGGCTGCCGCAGCGGCCAGCAGAACGAACTCGGCCACCGCCCACAGCCCCGACAGATAGCCGATCGCGCGCCACATCACCAGCGGGTCGACGGCGGGGCGTCGGGACTCGGAACTGGCGTCCAGGACAGCGAGAACTCCGAACCCCAACACCACCGAGCCCGACGCCACCGCGATCACCCGTAGCCACGACGACCCACCGGGAAAGGTGGGGTACGCCAGCGCGAATGCCGCCGCGACCCCCAGCAACGCCGCAGCTGCGGCGGCGAGCACCAACCGAACGCTTCTCTCGCCCACCGCAGCCACGTCGGTACTACTTCTGGGTCTTCGGCTTGCGCAGGGCGAACCCCAACGCGCCCGCGAAGGCCAGAACCGCGACCACGATCAACACGATGTGTCCGTAGCCGCCGAGAAATCCGCCAGCCGACTCCTCCGAGGTGCCCGACGCGTCGGCCGGTGCCCCGGGAGTACCGGAACCTTCCTGCGTCAGCGTGAACGTCGCCGTGCCGCTCACGGGATGACCGTCGGCCGAGGTGATGCGGTACGCGAGGGTGTACTCGCCGATCGGTCCCAATTCACCGACGTCGACGACGACGCTCTGGCCCTCGATGCGTGCGTCGCCCTTCGACCAGATGTTGCCGTCGGGCCCGACGACGTTGAGCGTGGCGAACTGCGACTGCGGCACCTCGTTGAACGACACCGACGCCGTCGCCGGAGACGAGTCGAGGGAGGAGCCGTCGGCCGGGCTGTACCCGGTGACCTGCGAATGCGCCGATGCGATCGGTGCGGCGATCAACAGCACCAGCAGTGCTGCGGCCGAGACGAGCAGTGCCTTCGTGGAAACTACGAGCGATCTCACGAGCGCCGCGCCCTGATCGTCGCGCCGATGCCCAGACCTGCGCCGACGGCTCCGAGTACCAGTCCGACGCCGGCGAGCCAGCGAGCGGTGTTGTCGGAGGACGACGACTCCGCCGATGCCTCGGCTGTTGCGGTGGTCTCGGTGTGGGCGCTGCCGTGCGCATCACCGCCGGCCGCGGCCAGAGTCAGGGTGGGAGCGGGCAATTCGGGCTCGCTACCGTCCTCGGTCATCGGCTCGTTCCAGTTCACGACCTCACCGTCGGTGTAGGTCTGAGTGGCCGGGAACGAGACGGTCTCCTGCTCGGGCAGCGGTCCCGCGGAGAGCAGGAACTGCTGGAACTGGCCCGGGCCGACCTCGGAACCGGGGTTCGCCGTCCACGTCACCGACACGGCCAGATCGGCCGAGTCCTTCTCGACGGTGGACGTCCAGCCCGGGATGGGCTGCGTACGAGCAGAATTCAAGCCAGGCAGGGTCACCTTGACCGAACTGGTCGAGGCAGTATCGGACTCGGTGGGAACGCGGAACGTCAGCACCGAGTAGCCGCCCTGCGCGGCGTCGGGTGCCGAGACGACGACGTGTGCGGACGCTGCGCCTGCGCCGATCAGCAACGCGCCGACGGTGGCTCCTGAGACGAACAGGGCACGGGAAAGAGAGCTCTTCATGGATCGGGTCATTTCTGTGCAGAGATGTGCGGGAAAAGGGATGTCGGTCAGTAGATCGACACCGGGGGCCCGCGACGAGAGATGACCCAGTCGAGCGCAGTGCCGTCCACCGACGGAACCGCAACGGACATGGAGACGCGACCGACGGCGGAACCGTCGGGCAGGGGAGTGAGGAGGGCGAGAACCGCTCGGACGATGGAGGTGATCGGGCCGTAGAGGCGCTCGGCCGCGGCGATCGTGAATCCGGCGACGACCGAGGCGACCGCGTGGAAGGCGATCATGGCTGTGCTGGGAAGCAGGGAGTGTGCGTGCATCTGAGCTGCGCTGCCGAGGCTCAGCGCCATGTGGGCGACGAGTTGGCCGGTCAGCAGAGCCGGGAGCAGCAGAACGGTCGAACGCCTGGGCAGGGCTGTCATGGCACCGATACCGATGCCGACGACGATCAGCAGGGCCAGGGCAGAACCGTCGGGCCAGTCGCCGCCGGCCATGCCGTGTGCGGCCACCGCGAGCGCCGCGGTGACGATACCGACAGCTCCGCCGCGAAGCGGGGCGGCTGAGCTGTCGGTCATCGGTTCGTTCAGGGGTCAGCGCACGCCGAGACGGGCGAGCAGATCGGCCTCGATGCCGTCGAGCTCTGCGGAGATAGCGGCGTGTGCGGTCTTGCGGCGAGCGGGCGGCATCTGCTCGGATGCGCGGACAGCGGTGGTCAGATCGTCGAGACGCTCGCTGATCGCGGCACCGAAGCTCTTGGTCTCGGGATCGGAGTGGCGCGCACCGATGGTGCCGAGCGACTTCTCGGCACCGGCGATCCGTGCGCTGAGCTTGCCGCCGTGGCCGGTGTACTCGCTGAGCTGATCGGGTGCAACACCGAGCTGCTGCGCCTTGCGGCTGTCGAGCTGCGCACGAACGACGGTCGCACCGCGGTAGAGGATGGGGGCCAACACCGGGATCAGCAGCCGGGCAATACCGAGATACTTGCGGATCTGAGCCACGCTCAGTGTTCCCTGCATCGCAGCTTTCTGCTGAGCCTTGAGGGTAGAGACCTGCGCCTTCTCGACGTTCTTCTGCGACTTGGCCTCCACCGCGCTGAGCTTGCGCTGTGCCTTCGCGATCGCCTTCAACTGCTTGCGCTCGTTCTTCGCGCCCAGCTTCGCTTCGAGTGTTGCCTTGTGCTTGAGAGCTTTGGCCTCTGCCTTGCGAGTGGCACGACCCTTACGCTTGCGAAACAAACCCATCGACAAGGCTCCTGACATGTGCTGCTGGGCGGGAAAAGTGCGTTCCACACACCTTATCGGGCGGTGGTGTTCGCAGGCTGACGGGCGGTGATCTGCACCGGCTGTCGGAGGGCTGACCTAATGTCTTGAAGTGTGAACGGTCGACGAGCTCCTGCACCCGTGCTGCTCGATGCCGGATCGTTGACGCGGTGCAGGCACCGGCTCTATCTCGACACCGCGTACGGATCGTTGCTGCGCGGTGAACCCGAGAACCCAGGGGTGCGGCAGCGTCGAGAAGCAGCTCAGGCCCACCGGGAGAACATCCGCGCGCAGCTGGCCGTGGACGATCCGATGCTGTGGACCGAGATCGACGAGCCCACCGCCCGAGACGCTGCCGACGCCACCGTCGCCGCCTGTCGGGACGGAGTGGAACGCATCTGGAACGCGATACTGCCCCTCGAACGCGACACCGGTAGACGCGGGCGCAGCGAACTGCTCGTCCGCGACGCGTCCGGCGGCTACATCCCGGTGATCGTGGTCAACCACAAGGTCACCGACCCCGGCCGCGGCGCGCGCACCACCCCGCTCGATCGATGGTCTCCGGCGATCGACGAGACCCGCAAGGTGCGCAGCCAACTCCGCGACCAGCTCCGGCTCGCTCACCTGTATCGCATGCTGGCGCACGAGGGCCTGGCCACGGCCACGCCCGTCGGCGGCGCGGTGGGCTACAAGGGCGAATGCATGCTGGTGCACGATCTCACCTCGGTCCTCGACGAATACGACACCCGCTTCGCAGACCGGCTCTCGGTGGCACAGGGCACCGCGTTCACTGTTCCCTCCCAGGTCAGTGAGTGCCGATCCTGTTCGTGGTGGTTCGACTGCAAGCCGCAACTCGAGGCCGTTCGTGACGTTTCGCTGGTGGCCTCCGGTTCCCGCGCAGATGTGCTGCGCAGCGCGGGCGTGCGCACCATCGACGAGTTGGCGCAGTGGACCGGCCCGGCACCGGAGGAGTGGCCTTTCGGAAACTTCGACGACGCCGTGTCCGCGGCACTGGCCTGGCGAGCCGACGTGCCGTTGCTGCGGCGCTCGGAGACCGTGACGGTGCACCGCGCCGACGTCGAGGTGGACGTGGACATGGAGAGCTATCAGGAACACGGCGCGTACCTGTGGGGCACGCTGCTCACCGAAGCGGGTGGCCCGCCGCCGACCTATCGCGGCTTCGTCACCTGGGATCCGCTGCCGACCGTGGACGAGGGCCGCTCGTTCGCGGTGTTCTGGACGTGGCTGATGGACACCAGAGCCGACGCGGCCGCGCGCGGCAAAACCTTTGCCGCGTACTGCTATTCACGGCAGGCGGAGGACAAGTGGTTGCTCGATTCGGCCCGCCGCTTCGCCGACGTTCCCGGGGTGCCCACCGAGGCGCAGATCCACGAGTTCATCGACAGTGAGCAGTGGGTCGATATCTACCAGGCCGTGAGCGATCAGTTCATCTGCCCGAACGGCAAGGGACTGAAGAAGATTGCGCCGGTCGCAGGATTCGCGTGGCGTGACGACGAGGCCGGCGGCGAGGCGTCGATGGGCTGGTATCGGGAAGCCGTCGGATACGACGACGAGCCCGACCACACGCAGCGCGAGCGACTGCTCGTCTACAACGAGGACGACGTTCTGGCCACGAAAGTGTTGCGCGAGTGGATGTCCGACCGTGCGGAGAAGGAGATCCCGACGGTGGCGGACCTGCGCGCTCGCGCGTGACCCCGCGTCGATCGGCGGGGCCACGCGGAGTGGGCAGTGGTCAGCGCGGAGCCATACGGATCGCACCGTCCATGCGGATGGTCTCACCGTTGAGGTAGTCGTGCTCGGCGATCATCTGGACCAGCTGCGCGTACTCGGTGGGCTGAGCCAGGCGCGACGGGAACGGCACCGACGCCTCGAGGCCCTGACGGTATTCCTCGGTGACGCCTGCCAGCATCGGGGTGTCGACGATGCCGGGCGCGATGGTGTTGACGCGGATGCCGACCTGCGCGAGGTCGCGGGCAGCGGTGATGGTCATCGCGTGCACGCCGCCCTTGGAGGCGGTGTAGGCGATCTGGCCGATCTGGCCCTCGAAGGCGGCGACCGACGCGGTGTTGATGACGACGCCGCGCTGGCCCGCATCGTCGACGGTCGACTGCGACTGCATCCGGTTCGCGGCCAGCCGCATCACGTTGAACGTGCCCAGCAGGTTGATGGTGATGACCGTGCGGAACAGCTCGAGATCGTGCGGTCCCTTCTTGGACAGGATGCGGCCCGCCCAGCCCACGCCTGCGCAGTTGACGACGATGCGCAGCGGCACACCGGATGCGACGATCGTGTCCAGGGCGGCCTCGACCTCGGCCTCGCTGGTGACGTCGGCGGGCAGCAGAGTCACCCCGGCCGGGACGCTGTCTCCGGCGCGCTCGATGGACTGCGGCAGGTCGAGCCCGAACACGGTGACGCCTGCGGCGGCCAGACGAGCGGCCGTTGCGGCACCGAGGCCCGACGCTCCACCGGTGACAAGTGCTGCTGTTCCTGAAATCTCCACGTCGTACGATCCCCTTCGCTCACGGTGGCGGGCCGCGGCACAGGCAGCGACCTCGTAGTCGCTTGCACCATAACCGGCGGGACACCTCACCCACCTTCAGGCACCCTGCATGGGACCTACTTGATCCCGCTGCGCGCGAATCCGGCGATGAAGTACTTCTGGAAGAACAGGAACAGCAGTGCCATCGGCACGACGTTGATCAGCGCGAACGCCATCGTGGCACCGTAGTCGCTGTTCGCCTGGCCCTGCAGGTACAGCAGACCGATGGGCAAGGTGAACAACTCGTTCTCCCGCAGCGCGATCAGTGGCCACGCGAAATCGTTCCACGATTGCAGCAGGCTCATGAAGGTGAGGACAGCGATCAGCGGTCCCGACAGGGGCAGCACGACGCGCCGGAAGATCTGCCAATGCCCGGCACCGTCGAGACGCGCCGCCTCGAGCAGCTCACGCGGAATGCCGAGCATGAACTGGCGTGCGAGGAACAGCCCGAACGCCGACGCCGAACTCGGCAGGATCACCGCCCAGTACGTGCCGTACAGGCCGAGACCGACGACGATGCGGAACAGCGCCACCATGATCACCTGCACGGGCAGCACCAACGTGGCCAGCGCGATGAAGAACAATGGCGTCGAGAACCGAAACCTCAAGTGCGCGAACGCATATCCAGCGAGCAGGCTCGTGACCACGGTGATGATCGTGACCACGACGGCGATGGCGATCGAGTTGCCGAGCCACGTCGCGACCGGGAACGAGTCGAACACGCGAGTGACGTTCTCCCACGTCACCTGGCGCGGCCACAGGCGCAGTTCGCCGCCGCCCAGCAACTCGCCGCGAGTCGAGAACGCCACGGCGAGCATCCAATACAGCGGAGCGACGGTGATCAGGCCGATGACGGCGATGACCACCGTGCGCAGTACCAGTGCCCGGCGAGCGGACGCTTTCCTCGGCCCACTCATTCGACCAGATCCTTCGTTCGGCTCGCGCGCCACTGTGCGGCGGCGAAGACGAGGGCGAACAGGAACAGCACCATGCCGATCGACGCGGCGTAACCCTGATCGCGGGTGACGAACCCCGTCTCGTAGGCGTAGGTGACCAACACCGATGTCGCCCCGCCCGGTCCGCCGCCGGTGAGAACGAAGACCAGATCGAACACCTGTAACGAGTAGATGACGTTGAGCACCAGCAGGAAGAACGACGTCGGACCGAGCAGCGGCACCGTCACGTTCCGGAAGCGTTGGAACGCGTTGGCACCGTCCAACCGGGCCGCCTCGTACAGATCGGGACCGAGACCTTGAAGACCGGCCAGGTAGATCAGCATGTTCAGCCCGGTGCGCCACCACACGGTGGCGATGACGATCGATGCGAACGCCGGCCCTGGAGACGATTGCCAGTCGATGGCGGGCAGACCGAGGAATCCGATCAGATTGTTGAGCACACCCGAGTTCTGGTCGAACACCAGAATGCCGATCAGGCCGGTCGCCACACCGGAGACGGCCATCGGCAGGATCACCAGCGAGCGCCACAGCGGCCGGGCGGGCAGCGCGGAATTGAGCAGTACGGCCGCGATCAGACCGAACAGCATCGACAGCGGAGTCACCAACGCGGTGAACAGCAGAGTATTGATCAGTGCTCGCCAGAACAGCGGATCCTCCACCAGGCGTGTGTAATTCGCTGCGCCGACGAACTCGCCTGCACCGAATCCGTCCGTCTGCTGCAGGCTGACGACGAACGCGGCGACGAGGGGAACGAGCACGAACACGGCCAACAGTGCGTAGCTGGGGGCGAGAAACCCGGCGGCTGCGAACGCCTCCTTCCTGGCCCCGGCGCGCTTGGTCTCGGCTTCGGGCCCTGGCCCGGTTTTCTGCCCGGCCCCGGTGATCGGTTCGGCCGTCATGCGCCGGTGACCTCGGCTATTCCGCTCTGCAGCGCGGAGACGGTGGCGGCGGCGTCCTGCGACCCCGCGAAGGCGAGATCGAGCTGCTCCTTCAGAACCGGAATGATCGCGGACATCGACGGCGATGCCACCTGCGCTGCATCCTGCGGCTGCACGGTGGTCGCCTGTGCCGCGAAGATCGGAGCCAGTTCCGAGCGAACATCGAACTCGAGGTCGGAGTTGAGCAGGTCGTTGCGCGTCGGCAGCAGTGAGGCGGCCCGGCAGAAGTTCCGCATCTGCTCCTGCTGGGTGACGAACTCCAGGAACGACGCCGCCAGCTCCGGCTGAGAGGTCTGCGACGTCGCCACGAGTGCATTGCCGCCGAAGTCGCCGCCGCCCCGGCGATCTCGCGGCGCGTAGGTGGCCGTCCAATCGAAACTGGCCGTGGCATCGGCGTCGGGCAATTGGAACGCACCCGACCAGACCATGGCCACCGACTGCGAGAACCAGGCCTCGCTGGCGTAACTCGACGACGCGATGGTGTTGTTGGCCGGCACGTAGCTCTTCGAGAAGAAGGACGACGAGAATTCGACGGCCCGTCGAGCCTCGTCGGAGTCGATCAGTGGCGTCTTCTGGTCCTCGGCCAGGAAGGATCCGCCGGCCTGGAACAGCAGGCTGAGCCAGCGGGTGACACCGTTGCCCTGCCAGTTGTAGGCCCACGGGTACTGGTCCGCCGGCAGCGAGGAACGCAGTCGGTCACCGATCGACGCCAACTCGTCCCACGTCCAGGCGTCGTCCAGAGTGGTCGGAACCGAGTCGATACCGGCCTGCGACAACAGGTTTCGGTTCACCAGAATTGCCGAGGTATCGGTGTGGTGCGGCAGGCCGTAGGGAATTCCGCCGTTCTGCACCGCAGCCCACGCCGTCGGCGTGAACTGATCACGTGTGTCCGACGCCAACAGCGGCGAGAGATCCAGCAGTTGGCCGCGGCCTGCATACGCGCCGAACGTGTAGTACGGCACGCGGAAGATGTCGGGCGGATTGCCCGCCTGGAGCTGGGCGTCGATGTTGGTGAACATCTGCTCGTACGGCACCGCGTTGAGGGTGATCGTCGACCCGGGATTGGCCGCCTCGAACGCGTCGATCGAGGCTCGGAAGCCGGCCAACTCTGCGTCGGTTCCCCACGTGGTGAACGTCAGCGTGCCCTCGGCCTGTTGCGACGGGCTGGACTTGACGAAACCGCACCCCGCCAGCAGCAACGGCACTGCGGCGGCACCGGATCCGATCAGGAAGGATCGACGATCGAGAGGCATTTCTGGGCTCCATTCATCGGCTGCCGGTGCGGCAGACCAACTGGTCCGCCGCAGGGTAACCACGACGGTCTGCGCCCAAACCCGGCCGTCAGCTTCGGTTGCGCCCGGTGTGGTCGTACTCGACTCGGTGTGCACCGTCGCCCAGGTCGTCGAGCAGAATCGTCGCCGCCACGGGGCGGCCAGGAGGTAGGAGCCGGACCGTCACCGCGCCTGCTTCGGCGGCATCGAGTGCGCTCGACGCGGCGGCCACGATGCGTTCTCGGGCGTCGTCGTCGAGAGCGTTCGGAGATCGGTCGTCGAGCAGCATCACCTCAACCCCGCGGGCCCGCGCAGACCTGGCCGCGCGAGCGAGGTCGGGCCGAACCAGACCCCGGGCGCGCAGGGTGTCGCGAAGTTCGGCTTCGAGCAGCCGACACGCGAGGATCTCCTCGTCGGTGGGATCGGGACCGTCGGCGATGCGCTGCAGCAGCGGACGGGCCAACGCGTCGAGACTGGCCAGCCGAGCGTCGCGTTCCTCGAGAACTGCCGCCGCGGCAGCCTGGGACGCGATGCGCACCGTCGACTGCCTGCGCAGCTCGAAAATTGCCGCGGCCAGCGGACGGATGGTGAACGCGAAGAACGTCGCCATCAACAGCGGCGCGATGTTGATGGCGCTGAACGAAAGTCCGTACAGAAATCCCTGACCCGTCACCACCGCCCAACCGATGGCCACGGACATGGTCAGTGTCAACCCGACCCACGCGGCCAGCGTCCGACCGCGGACGCACATGAAGGTGTAGATCACCAGTGGCATGCCCAGCGGCCACGTCTGCAGGCTCCCGTTCAGCGGTACCGGCACCACTGCGAAGACCAGGGCGGCTGCCACCGGGCCCGATAGGGTCATCAGTACGGTCGACCGCAGGCTCGGTGGGTCACCCGGCGCGCTGAGCAACAGGATGACCGCGGCCGAGAGCGCCAGCACCGCCGCGTATTCGGGCCACACCGCGGACACCCCGGTCAGGGTCGTCGATGCACACACCAGGCACGCGAGGATGAAGAATCCGGCAACCGCATATGCAGCTGCCGACTTCATCGACAGCAGATCGCGAACGTCCTCGCCGTTCATCGCTTCCAGCCCAATCGCACGATGGTGCCTGCGGCGGAGGACACGATGTCGGCAGATCCGCCGTCGAGCTGACGCATCCGGCCCTCGATGCTGACGGCGACGCCGAGTCGGTGGGGCGGCACCGAGCGTCGATCGAAGCCGATGCCGTCGTCCATCACGGTGATCTCCACCGTCGACGGAGCCAGCCGGGCTGTGACCGACCGTTTCGATGCCTGTGCGTGAATCAGACTGTTGCGCAACGCTTCGGCCAGTGCGGCAGCGATGGCTCGTACTGTCTCGACCGGGTACTGCTCCGTCCGCTCCAGCAAGTCGTCTTTCACGGTGAATTCGATCGACTCGTCGACCGTCGTTGCGGCAGAACGGAGCTGAGCCAAAAGCTCATCGGCCGAGAATGTTTCGAGGACGATGCCCGTGGTCAGGTCATCCAGATGTATCAGAGCCGAGCGGGCCTGACGCGCCAGGCTGGGCGTGCGGCCGTGGCGAGTCACGGCGAGCAGTGAGGACATGACCTCGTCGTGGATCAGCGCGTCCAACCGTTCGCGCTCGACCTCGCGCGCGGTGGCCGCAGCCGCCCGGGCTGCGTCGTCGTGTGTCGTCGAGATCGTGGCGTCGAGAATGCGTCCGGTACGTACCGCGGCCAGTGTTGCGGCGACGAACACCGTGCAGAACATCATTGCGAAGCAGATCTCCGCGATGATGTTGCTGCGGGGGAACGGTTCTCGCACAGCTTGATTGGAGAGCTGTACGAGAGCGACGCTGACGGTCATGTGAACGAACGCCGGGACGGGGTGCCACACCGTCGCAGCAGCAAGTGCCGCCACGCCGGGAAATGCCGCGAGAAACGTTCCCCCCTGATCGAACGTCACGCCGTCCCAGGCAGTCCACCACAGCGCGGCCATGACCGGGAACGCCAGCGCGGCGATGGATCCGGCCGTACGAATCACTCCGATGCTGGGGTGAAATGTGGAGGCCGCGAAGGCGAAACCGGTGCCGAACACGACGGCCACTGTCGTCGGGGTCCACCACCCGGGAACGACGTTTCCGGTGCGTGCGATATCGGGAATCAACAGCAGCAGGTACGCCCCGTAACCGACACCGACGAATCGGCCGGTGATTCGGATCAGCCGATCGGTCGAGTGGTGCGCCGCATCGGTCGTGCTCACCTGCTGGTCGTCGTCCATGCACCCCTCCCGGGAAAGGAGTGTAAACCAAGGTCAGGCGCGTTCGATGGTGGTCTGCTTCTCCGATTCACGTGCGGCCCGGGTGCGGGAGCGTCGAACGAACACGGCGACGACGACGGCGGACATCACGACAACCGCTGCGGCAGCGATGTACGGGGCTGCGGTGCCCGGCATCAGGCCCTCGAAGAACAGGACGGCACCGAAGACGAAGAACAGGATGGCCGCGCCGTACTGAATGATGCGTTCCGGCAAGTGCTTTCCGAGCACTGCGCCGACCACGATGGCGAGTGCATCTGCCGCGACCATGCCGACCGTCGAGCCGATCCACACGCCGACCCAGTCGTTGTCGGCCGCGAGAGTGACGGTGGCCAGCATCGTCTTGTCGCCCAGCTCGGCGAGGAAGAACGCCGAGGCGATCGCGAGGAACGCAGATTTGGTGACCCGGGAGGCTTTCGCGCCCTCGTCGTCGGACAGGGAATCGCCGCGCAGCGTCCAGAGTCCGAAGATGACGAACGCGACGCCGCCGACGATGGAGATCAGCTCGGTGGGAATCGACACCCCGAGGAAGTGGCCGACCGCGACCGAGACCAGGTGCACGACGGTGGTGGCGACGGTGATGCCGCCGATGACGACGTACCACTTGTAGCGCAGGGCGAATGTCATGGCCATGAGCTGGGATTTGTCACCCAGCTCGGCGACGAAAATGACAGCGAAACTCAACAGTAATGCGGACAGCACAGAAGACTCCTCGGTCGTCGAACGGACCGAAGGTCTCGCCCACCGGAAGAACCGGTTCAGGTGCCGGGTCGCAGTTTTACGACCAGTATGTCGACACGTTGATTGGGGGCTACTCCCCTTCGCTGCAGACGACTTTAAGTGCCGTTTCGCGAATTGTCCAATGCGCCAATAAGTTTGGGCACCCGAAAAATCGTGTGCGGGGAGCGGTCAGGAGGCGAGGAGCATTGCCAAAACTGCGGTGTCGGGATCGGTGATCGGATCGAGGCCGACCCGGCTGACCATCGAGGTCACGGTGCCGTCGGATTCGGCCTCCACCCACGCCGCCCGGTGATCGAGGCCGAGATGCGGAAGACCGGGGAGCAGAACGCAGCCGGACGCCGCGCCCGCACACTCCGGGAGTGTCGGTGTCGTCTCCGACGGTGGATGCAGCATCAGCAATGCGGCGGGTTGCTGCGCGGCGAACCGTCCGGGAGCCAACGCGAAATCTCCGATCACCGGACCCTCGGCGACGACCAAGCCGACCGTCCCCGGCGCGGGGTCGTCGGGCAACTCCTCCCGCACCCCGAACACCGTCGACGTCGCCAACAGGCCCGGCATCGAGGCCACCCGCACGGCGAGGGCCAGAAATTGTGCCCATTCCTTGGTGGTGTCCGGCCAGCGGCCGGAGATCACGAATCCGCGCAGCAGACCGGCGGCGTGAAAAGGCGAGACACCGATGAGATCTCGATCGTCCATTGCGCATTCCTCCCAGACAGGTACAGGGCTCGAAGCCGGGTACACGACGTTGGGTAGGAAGAGAATGACGTGAAAACGGCTGGCACACAAGATGGGGAGAGTGCCAGCCGAGACGTAGCCGCCCCCTGCTCTGCCGGGCATTCGCGATGCTCGACCACGGTATCGCCTCTATTCGGGCGATCCCTGCGGCAGCGAAGACATGACTCGTTCGACGAGACAGGGCCACCGCAATGGATGCGGTGGCCCTGTCTCGCAGTTGTTCGACTGTCGGCGATCTCCTCGGTTACGGGAAGATCAGACCCGGGGTCTTCGACGTCGCGGCCTCGAAACGAGCCTGGACGTCGGCCCAGTTGACGACGTTCCAGAACGCCTTCACGTAATCGGCCTTGACGTTCTTGTACTGCAGGTAGAAGGCGTGCTCCCACATGTCGACCTGGAGCAGCGGGATGATGCCGAGCGGCACGTTGGCCTGCTGATCGTAGAGCTGAAAGGTGAGCAGCTTCTTGCCGAGCGAGTCGTAGCCCAGAACTGCCCAGCCGGAGCCCTGCAGGCCGTTGGCGGCAGCGGTGAACTGTGCGCGGAACTTGTCGAACGAACCGAACTGGTCGTCGATCGCGGCAGCAAGCTCACCCTCGGGCTTGTCGCCACCGTTGGGCGAGAGGTTCTTCCACCAGATGGAGTGGTTGACGTGGCCACCGAGGTGGAACGCGAGGTTCTTCTCCAGCAGGAAAATGGCTGCATGATCGTCGTTGTCACGCGCTGCGGCGAGCTTTTCGACCGCGGTGTTGGCGCCTGCGACATAGGTGGCGTGGTGCTTGGAATGGTGAAGCTCGTTGATCTCGCCCGAGATGTGCGGCTCGAGGGCGGAGTAATCGAAATCAAGGTCGGGCAAGGTGTACTCGGACACGTGGTTCCCTTCTCTAACGACGCCGTACCCATCGTGTGATGCGGGCACGTTCGTCCTACTGCGGATCATTCGTAGGGTTCAACCCAATCTCATTCCTACCCCCAGTGCAACAGTTGTAACCGAGATGCTTTTCTCGGAATAATTTCGCGTGAACGAGACAGTCGAATTGTTCGGCTGTGAATCCGCTCCGAATATCACGAAACAGTTGCGCATCGGCTGCGGATTGGTCCAATACATGAACGGAACCTAAACTCCAGGGTGTGGATGGGGACCGACCGAGCCGGAACACGGTCGACGAGTCCGTCGCCGTACAGCCGGTGATCGCGCCCCGAGTGCAGATGGACGGTGCCGACCTCCTTCGCGTCATCGCCGTCCTCGCGGTGCTCTACTCGCACATCTCGTTCTATCTGCTCGACGACGTCGGCGGCGGCTGGTGGATGATCGACGTCGTCGACACCGTCCTGATCCAGGACGCCGGCCTCAACATGCACCTGTCCTTCGTCGGCGTCAGCATCTTCATGCTGCTCACCGGCCTGCTGATCACCCGATCCGCCATGCGGCAATCGCGTCGGGACTTCATGGTCGCTCGTCTCGCCCGCCTCGTCCCGGCCCTCTGGTTCGCCATCGCGATGGCCGTCATCCTCGTCAAGCTCGGACTCAACGGAATGTTCAGCGGCCAACCCGGCATCACCAACGGGGAGGCATTTCTCAGCTTCTTCCTCGGTGGCTTCTTCCTCCGACCCGAGGTCGCCGTCCTCGGTGTCACCTGGACCCTCGTCGTGCAGATCGTGTTCTACCTCTACTGCATCTCCATGCGCGGAACGCTGCGCACCAGGCCCATCGTGGTGCCACTGGTCGGCGCAGCACTGTGCGCGCTGGTGATCGTCTACAACCTCTACCTCCCGCAGCCCTACACGATCCCGTTCCTGACCAAGGTCGCGGGCGTACTCCCGACCCTGTTCCTCGGCCAGATCATCTACCTCGGATGGGCACGACTGATCACCTGGCGATGGGTCGTCCTCGGCGTCATCGTCCAGATCGAAGTGATCCGACTGGCCATCGAAGTCCACACCTTCTGGATGGGCGGCACCTACCTCTGGACCCTGCTGGTCGTCACCGGCACCGTCCTCGTCCTCGCCCGATACGACGGACCCATCACCCGCTGGCCCGTCGTCAAGTGGATCGGCACCCGCAGCTACGCGATCTACCTGATCCACACCCTCGTGCTCTACCGCATCTACGCAACCGTCGAACCGCACCTGGGCCCCACCGCCGCCGTCCTGGCATTCCTGGCCGGCACCGCCGCACTCGCCGAAATCATCTACCGCTGGATCGAACTGCCAGCCGCACGACACATCAGCGCGCACTACTCACGCCTACGCACCCGATCCGCCGCCTGACCGAGCCCCCCATGGGCACTCAATGTGACATTCAGTGGACTTTTGGGCAGTCGATGTCACGTTGAGTGGACTCGGGCGGGTCGGTTTCTGGTCGGTCAGAGCTGCGGAAGAACCTCGGATGCGACGAGTTCGAGGTGATCGAGATCGGTGAGGTCCATGGTCTGCAGGTATACGCGGGTCGCGCCGATGGCTCCGAAGCTGCCGATTTTGTCGACGAGTTCGGCTGGGCTTCCTGCGGCACCGTTCTCGCGTAGTTCGGACACCTCGCGGCCGATGGCGGCGGCGCGTCGTGCGATTTCTTCTTCGGTGCGGCCGCAGCAGAGGACGAGGGCGTTGGAGTAGACGAGGGAGTCGGGGTCGCGGTCGGCGGCTGTGCAGGCTGCGCGGACGCGACCGAACTGGGTCTCGGTGTCGGCCAGCGAGGCGAAGGGGATGTTGAATTCGTCGGCGTATTTCGCGGCGAGTGCCGGGGTGCGCTTCTTGCCTCCGCCGCCGATGACGATGGGCGGGTGCGGTGTCTGCACCGGCTTGGGCAGCGCGGGGGAGTCGGTGACGGGATAGTGCGTGCCGGCGTGCGAGAAGGTCTCGCCGACGGGTGTGTTCCAGAGTCCGGTGACGACGGCAAGTTGCTCTTCGAGTCGGTCGAAGCGTTCGCCGAGCGGCGGGAACGGAATGCCGTAGGCCTTGTGTTCGTCCTCGAACCAGCCCGCACCGAGCCCGAGGTCGACGCGACCACCGCTCATCGCGTCGACCTGGGCGACGCTGATGGCCAGGGGCCCCGGGTAGCGGAAGGTCGCGGAGGTGACGAGGGTGCCGAGCCGAATGGTCGAGGTCTCGCGGGCGAGCCCGGCCAGGGTGATCCAGGCATCGGTGGGGCCGGGGCCGCCGTCGCCGCTCATCGCGAGGTAGTGGTCGGACCGGAAGAATGCGCCGTAGCCGAACTCCTCGGCAGCTTTCGCGACGCGGAGCAGTTCGTCGTACGTGGCGCCTTGTTGCGGTTCGGTGAAGACGCGCAGCTCTGTGGAAGTCATGTTCGCCAGCCTAAACAGCGGATTATCGGAAGCGCAGACGACGGCTGTGTCAAATCACCATCGATCCACAGGCGGAGTTGGTATTCGGTACACCGCGAGACCGACTCGGAGCTTTGACCTGTGGATAGAAACCGGCACAGGCCCCGATTCTGTGGATCGATCTGTGGATACTGTGGATAACTCATGTGACTCGAGTGACGCAGGTCATAGCGAGACGGCGCTTCGGTCGAAAGGACACGGGTGGCAGGCCCGCGCGGACGCGTGACAAGATCGAGGTGTGTCGCATCCCGAGCAGTCTCCCGCCGTCACCGTCGATCGTCTTCCGGTGCCGTTCCCGACGGCGGCCATCCTGCTCGACGTGCGCGAGGACGACGAGTGGCAAGCCGGACACGCACCCGACGCCGTTCACATCCCGATGGGCGACATCCCATCGCGCGCCGGTGAGATCGACAACCAGTCCGAGGTGTACGTCGTCTGCAAAGCCGGTGGTCGCTCGGCGCGCGTCGTCGAATACCTCAACCGCGTGGGATACGACGCGATCAACGTAGACGGTGGGATGCTCGCCTGGCAGGCCGCTGGTCGACCGATCCAGCGCGACGACGACCACGAAGCGAGAATCATCTAGATGTCGGCACCGCAGGGACGCGCTCAGGCGTTCCAGGTCTGTGCCCGCTGCAGCACTCGTTGGGCTGTCGGCGCACGGCCGGGTACGTGGTGCCCCCGCTGCCACGGAGTACTGCTCTCGCCGGTGTCCACCAGGGCACCCGCGCACGGTGCCCGAAACTTCCGATGGGTAGCCCGACCGGCGATCTCGTCGAGTAGAGCCGAGCCCCGCAGCCGATCCGTATCGCCGACCCCGACGCCGCACTACACCTCGACACCTACCTGGGGCTTGCGCGACGTACCCCGCGACCCCGAGGCCGATCGCAGCATCGGTCGCGTCGAGCGATACGCAGCCAACGCTCAGAACCTGGTCCTCGTCACCGCGATGTTGCTGGCGCTCGCCGCGTTCGCCGAAGTGTTCAGGTACGGGATCCTGCTGCACAACCGAGTGCGACTGATTTCGCCGATCACCCTGGCCGTGTCCGACGCCTTGGTGTACTTCGCTCAGGTCGGTGCACTCCTCATCGGTCTGGCGGCGCTGATCACCTCGTCCTGCTGGCTGATCGACCGGCGCAGACGTACCTTCGCTGCTGCCGGCTCCACCGATCCGCGCTCGGTGCGCACGATGTTGCTGATGTCGATGCTGCCGTTCGTCCGCATCGTGATGCCAGGGGTCTACCTCACCGAGGTGGTCCGCCTCAGAGGCGCTGCCGATGCCGACGTGCACCGCGAACTGACACTGGTTCGCATCTGGTGGGCGCTCTGGGCAGCGAGCAATGCGCTGGTGATCGTCCAGCTGTTGTGGAACCTGCGTGATTCCCTTCAGGCCCGCGCCGACGGAGTTCTGTTGTCGGCGTTCGTGGCACTGGTGGCCGCGGTCTCGGCCGTATCGACCCTGGCCGTGATGCGCCGACTGGAAGGCCGCACGCTGCGCGGCTCCGCCGTGTCACGACCGACCCGCTGGGTGATCGCCAGCGGCACCGAGCAGAAGCCGAAGCAGCCCGAACAGCAGCAGCCCGAACAGAAGCAGCCCGAAGAAAAACAGCCCGAAGACAAGGAACCCGAGTACGAATCCGAGGCGGTGACGGCGTCGTGAGTCCCGATCGTCGTGGGCCACTGGTCGTCGCGCATCGAGGTGCGTCCGCGGCCAAGAAGGAACACACTCTCGCCGCCTACGACCTCGCGCTGCGCGAGGGAGCGGACGGCGTCGAATGCGACGTGCGGCTCACCAAGGACGGGCACATCGTGTGCGTGCACGATCGCCGGGTCGATCGAACCTCGAACGGCACCGGCATCGTCAGCGAGATGGATTTCGCCGAACTCGCCCGACTCAACTACGGCGACGCCGACGAACCCGCCGAACTTCTGACCTTGCACGACCTCATCTCGCTCGTCCTGGACTGGACCAGCAAGCCGGTCAAACTCTTCATCGAAACCAAGCACCCCGTGCGGTACGGCTCGCTGATCGAGAGCAAGGTTCTCGCCGAGCTGCACACGTTCGGGATCGGGGCACCCGCGTCGGCCGACCACTCGCGCGCGGTCATCATGTCGTTCGCGCCATCGGCCGTCTGGCGCGTACGGCGGTCGGCTCCGATGCTTCCGACGGTGCTCCTCGGCGACAGCTCGCACTACCTCGGTGGGGGAGCGGCGACGACCGTCGGGGCCACCGCAGTCGGTCCGTCGATAGGTGCGCTACGTGAGCACCCGGCCATCATCGACCGCGCAGCAGCGTCCGGCCGGGCCAGTTACGTGTGGACCGTCGACGAGAAAGAGGACGTGGAGCTGTGCCGCGAGCTCGGTGTCGGCTGGATTGCCACCAACCATCCCGGTCGAACGCGAGCCTGGCTCGAATCGAAGAACGTGTAGGTTTTCGGGCGTGGGTAAGAGCAAAAGAAACAGTGGACCGAAGCAGGACAGCAACCGCGCAGCGAAGCTGGCGCAGCGGGAAGCGGAACGGGCGAGCATCGAATCGGCGTCGACGCGCCCGTTCGAAGGCCTCGCTGCCGAATGCGACCTCGTAGCGCTGCGTGAGTTCGTCCCGTCGGCGACGGCAACCGCGCCGATCACCGTGGACGGTCGCACCATCACGATGGCAACGGTACTGCCCGGAGCCGTCGCGGCACTGGTGCGCGAAGACGGGGGCACCGTCGAGGGATTCGTCGGCCTACAGGTGCAGACGCAGTCGAAAGACGTTGCAGCAGATATCAGTAGCGCATTGGGCTGGGTGTCCACCGCGTCCGCGGGTGAGTCGCTCGAAGCCGCGAAGATCACCGACGCCACCCCCGCATTGACCGAGGTGCTCGACGCGTCCGCGCTGCTCGAGATCACCGTCCATCAGGACTTCAACTGGTGGATCCCCGAAAGTGCCACTCCCGCAGCCGATGTGGCTGCCACCGTGGAGCGCGCGAACCAGGCGATCATGCCCTCGGCGCGGATCGAAGCCGACGGCGTCGTCGCGGCGTGGTGGGTGGATGCCGGCGACAAGGCGCACATCCGGTGGGTTCGTCCGGAGAGTGAGGACGACGTGATGCTCGCTCTCGCGCGGCTGCACGCTGCGGGTGATCTCAACTTGGGTGAGGGCTCGCGCTACGCCGGTTCGTTCCGCACACATGGACTGCTGGTGCCGGTGTTCGACCTCGATCCCGAGATGCACCCCACCGAATGGGCAGCGCCCACAAAGGAATTCGGAGACAAGCTGGGCGAAGCTCTCGCTGTCGACGCTCCGCTCACGGCAGCGCAGCTTCGCTCACGTGACGGCTTGCGCGGTCGTCAGGTCACGTTGCGCTGACGGCTCCCGGCCGGATGTACGGCCGAGAAGAATTGCTCGAGAAAGCACATCGGGTGGCCGCCCGAACAAGAATCCTTGTTCGGGCGGCCACCCGTATGAGCGCGCTACTTGCCCAGACGTGCGGCGGGATCTACAGCGATCCGCCGGCGACGGTGGGTGCGCCCGAGTCGGCCGTCACGCTGGTGTTCATCTCACGGGCGACGAACTGCTCGAGATCGAACAGGTTGTGGCCCGCGCGATCGGCGATGTTGAGCAGCGTCTTCATGCTGGCAACTTCCTCGACCTGCTCCTTGAGGAACCACTGCATGAACTGCTCGCCGAGGTAGTCGCCCTCTTCGCGTGCGGTGCTTGCCAGAGCGATGATCTGCTCGGTGACGGTCTCCTCCTGCGCAAGCGCCAGGGCGATGGCCTCACGGGGATCGGTGAAGACGGACTTCGACGCGTCGACGCCGGTCAGCTCGACCGTGATGTCGCGATCGAGGAAGTACTGCACGATCATCATCGCGTGGTTGCGCTCTTCGACCGACTGCGCGTAGAAGTGCTTGGCCAGCTGCGGCAGATCGACATTCGCGAAGTACACAGCGGTGGCGATGTACTGCTGCGAGGCGTTGAACTCGTTGCGAATCTGGTCGCGGAGAAGTGCATGGAACTTGGTGTGGCTGGTTTCTTTGATGTCTACGCTCATGACGAGGACGATATGCCTGGTCAGAGGCGTTGTCATCCAAGTCGAACCTTATTGAGGCGAACGTAGCCTAATACAGTGAATCCTAAATGTCCGCTCTGAGCAGGGCGCAAACTACGCTCTTCCGGCTTCTTTCGGGGCATTGGTGGCGCGGATCACCGTCGAGCCGATCTCGCGTGCGACGTACTGCTCGATGTCGAACAGGTTGGTTCCGGCCCGGCGAACGATGTTGAGCAGACTCTGCATCGCCGCCACCTCCTCGACCTGCTCGGTGAGGAACCAGTGGATGAACTGCTCGCCGATGTAGTCGCCGTCGGCCCGGGCAGCGCGCGCGAGCGCGGTGATCTGCTCGGTCACCGTCGACTCCTGAGCCAGTGCCAGTTCCACCGGTTCGACGACCGACCGGAATGCCGTCACCACGTCGTCGATGCCCGACGCGTCGACCTCGAGCCGATTGTCGATGAGGAAACGGATCATCATCATCGCGTGCCGACGCTCCTCGGCGGATTGAGCGTAGAAACGCGTGGCCAGCTGCGGTAGATCGTTGCGGTCGAACCACACCGCAATGGCGACGTACTGCTGCGAAGCGGTGAACTCGTGCCGGACCTGGGCGCGCAGAAGGTCGTGGAACGACGTACCGGGGGCGGCGGGCTGGGCAGACGGCGATGTCATGGTCCTCAACCTACAACCCAGGGTCGTTCCGCAGGCTTCGCTCCCGCCCACCGCTCACGCCTGCCGATCAGGGGCCGCCGGTCAGCAGTTCCGGCGGGATCTCGCGATCCTGTGCGATGGCGTCGAAGAATGCCGGAGCGCGAGTGTCGTCCCACAGCAGAACGTTTCCGACGTCGGAGTCCTGGAATCCGCCGACCGGCACCGTCGTGGTCACCGGGCCGCTGCGCATCGCCCAGGCCAGCGCGGCGAGGTTCCAGATGTGATCTCCCTCGTCGACGCTCAACGACGATACGGTGTCGGACACCAGCGGCCACAACCGCAGTGGGTTGAGGAAAGTCGAAGCGCTCGTTGCCTTTTCCAGAAGGGCCGACATGAACGCGCGTTGATTGTTCATGCGGTCGATGTCGGCCAGTGCCGTCGCGCGCGAGCGCACGAATCCGAGCGCCTCGGCTCCGGTGAGATCCTGACAACCGGCGGCAATGTTGATGCCCGCCAACGGATCGTCGATTGCATTCTGCACGCACACGTTCACTCCACCGACCGCGTCGACGATCCCGGCGAAGCCACCGAATCCGATCTCGGCGTAATGATCGATGTGCACACCGGTTGCACCCTCGACCGTCTGTACCAGCAGTGGCGGCCCACCGAATGCGAAGGCCGCGTTGAGCTTGTCCTGGCCGTTGCCCGGAATCGACACGTACGAATCGCGCGGCAGGCTGACCATCGTCGGCGCGCCGCTGCCCTCGGGGATGTGAATCAGAATGATCGTGTCGGTGCGGCTCGGGCCCACCTCGCCGCCGGTCGCGAGCGCGGCTTCCTGCTCCGGCGTCAGGCCGGCCCGCGAATCCGACCCGACGAGAAGCCAGTTGGTGCCGGGGGTGTCGCCGATGCGCCCGGGATACGAGGTGAGGGCGTCCACGCGCGTCAACGAGCTGTCGACGTAGTAGACGACACCTCCGATACCCAGCACGAGAACCAGCAACACGATCAGGAAGCGTCGTCCCCAGCGTCGGCGCCTGCGCGGCTTCGCCGCTTTCGGTGGCCGAGAATCACGTTGCGGCCGAACAGGTTCGGGGCGACGTAGCGCCCGCTGCGCAGGCGGTTGCCTGCGCTCCTCGGTGAACGGCTCCGGCTGCTGACGCGGCGCGTATCCGGTGCGACCCGGTGGATCGTCCTGCGAACGTGAGTACTGACGCGTCGAATTCGCCGCATCCGCTCGAGCCGGATTCGACTGTGCTGGATACGACTGTGCCGAACGAGGTTCGGGTGCCTGCGACCAGGCCTGCTGAGGGCTGTCGCGTGGAACCGGTGTCGGCCGAGGTGGCCCGTCCGGCCCGGGAATGGGGCGGCCGTCGCGTCGGATGAACTCGGTACCCTCCGGCGGCGGCTGGCCCGGTCGATACCCACGTGGGGGCGGCTGTCGGCCGGGCGGCGGGCGGTTGGGCCGTGGCTGGGGCGGCTGTTGCCCGGGTGGCTGCTGACGGGGTCGCGGTGGACCCGGAGGCTGCTGCGGGGGTGGACCTTGCCGGGGCGCGGGATCGGGACGACCGTGCCGGCCGGGCGTGGATCTGTCCGCCGGCGGCGTGCGGTTCGGTGGCGGCGTTCGACCGGGAGGCGGCGTGCGCCGGTCCGGCGCGCCGTGCCGTCCGTAGCGATCGTCGTCGTTCACGAATCGACTGTAACCGTCGTCGCGGGAACAGCGGTCTTACTCGAGGTTCGATTCACGGGAGCCACGACAGATGTTCGCGCAGGAGGGCGTAGCCGACGAAGGCGACGATGTCGATCAGAGCGTGCGCGATCAGCAGGGGCCACAGTCTGCCGGTGCGCTGCCAGTAGCGGCCGAACACCAGGCCCATGAGGAAGTTCCCGACACCACCGCCCACACCTTGATAGAAGTGATAGCTGCCGCGCAGCAGCGACGAGCACAGCAGGGACGCGTTCTCGCTCAGACCGAGTCTGCGCAGGCGAGAGATCAGGTACGCCACGACGATGATCTCCTCGGCACCGGAGTTGGCCAGCGCGTACAGAATCAGTGCGGGCACGCGCCACCAGTGGTCGTCGAGGGCGCTGGGAACGACATTCAGGTTGAACCCGAGGGCGTTGCCCACCAGATACAGCGCCAGGCCGGGCAGCCCGATCAGTGCGGCCAGTCCGACGCCGTGACCGAGGTCGATCTTCAGCCGCGGACGGGCCAGCCCGATCGCTCGTGGTGCGAGATCGGCTCGCCACAGCAGGTACAACCCCAGGGCACCCCAGGCGCACAGACGCAGGATGCTCAGCAGCTGGAACAGCAGATCGATCAGGCTGAAACTCGACCGCGACGAGTTCAGCGCCACGGTCTGATCG
Organism: Rhodococcus sp. 15-725-2-2b; assembly: GCF_002259075.1. NCBI lineage: Bacteria > Bacillati > Actinomycetota > Actinomycetes > Mycobacteriales > Nocardiaceae > Rhodococcus > Rhodococcus sp. 15-725-2-2b. Next base: position 768,252 of record NZ_NPFL01000006.1, read on the forward strand.
GACAGGGCAGCGGTCTGCAGCGCGTCCTCGACGAGCGAGAGGATGCTGCTCATGCCGCTCAGGCCGAACGTCACCAGCAGGACGATCGCGATCTCGACCTTGATGGTGGTGCGTTCGCGGGCATCGGGCGGGGGAGCCGTGCTCGCGGGCGGCGGTGGCGTCAACCAGCTCTTGAAGTCGATCACCGCACGAGTCTGCCCTGTTTCGTGCGGTGAGGTGTCAGCCGCGGGCGCGCAGTCCGTTCAGGAACGGGCAACCGGCGAGAACGCGAAGCGCTCGACTGAGGGAGAGGACGTCCTGGACGGGCTCGGTGAATCCCAGCCGGACGTCGTTGTCGCCGCATTCGCCCTCGATCCGCAGTCGAATGCCGTAGCGATCGATGCCCAGCGGCCGGATTCGACCCTGCCGCAGCGACGGCGGGAGGCGTCGGGCCAATTGGGCCAGCAGGTCCGGGTGGTCGGCATCGAGGTGCTCGAGCCAGCTGGTCTCCATCTCCCAGAAGGGATCGGGTTCGGCGGCCAGCAGTGTGTCGACGTCGACCGGCTCCGCTCCGGTGCTGTCGGCGACCACGGCGGAGGTGACGATCAGACGCATCAGCGAGGTGGTGTGGCCGACGTCGAGCAGGGCCGGATGCGGATGCTCGGCGGCCACCGCTCCGGCCATGGGTCGCATCAGCGATTCCGGAACCGGACGTAGATCGCCCCGAAGCCACACCAACGACCGCACCGGCTCACGCAGGGCGAGCGGCGCGTGATCGGTCAGTTCGAGGACGGCGGGCGTTCCGGCACGGGAGGACTGCCCGGTGACCGCACTGTCGAGGGAGTCGGTGGGGACGGCGAGGATCATCTCCCCGTTGGGACGAAGGTGGTGCAGGGTCGTGATCACCGGGCCGCTGCCGTCGATGGCCAGGGCTGCGCCCTCGGCGCGCATGCAGGCACTGCGCACGCGTTCGGCGGTGGTCGGTCCGGTGGTGGTTGCGCCGAGCATGGGCTCCTCCGATGCGATCGGTCAGGCGAATAGGTGAGGCAAACCTAAGTTAGCGCGGTGTGGCGAGGATCGCAAGACCCAGGCCACGGGAGTGGAGCCTGCGGAACGACCCAGGCCCCGGGAGTGGAGCCTGCGGAACGACCCAGGCCACGGGAGTGGAGTCTGTGGAACGACCCAGGGCCGGGTCTACCGTTGAGGCGTGCCGATTCCGCTGACCCTCGGTGTGCCACACCGACCCGACCCGAACGCGCTCGTCCACGGACTGCTGCAGCCGATCTGTGCCGACGCCCACTCGCTCGCCGCTGCCCCGCGTGGATCCGAGTACGGCCCGCCCGTCGTGCGGGCTTCGACCCTGCTCGAACTGTCCGAATCGGACGACCTCGGGCGCATCGCGGTGCACCTCGACATCGACCCCGACGAGCTCCGGGCCGGTAGGACCGGCGGCTACGAGGCCGTACGGTTCCACGTCGACGCCCCGGTCGAGCACCTCGCCGATGCGCTCACGCTGCGGTTGCCCTCGCCGTTGGTCGTCTTCCCGATGTTCGACGCGATCGACGTGGCCGAGACCGCGGAGGCCGTCGTCCTCGCCCACCGGACTCCTGGCATCGACGTCGGCGACACCCCACGGCGCATCGCCGACGTCCTCGCGGTGGTCTCGCACGCCGATGTGGGCCTCGTCGCCCGCGCCGACTCCGGCGACGATGTGCTCGCGATCCTTGCTGCGACGGTGGCGTCGCTGCGCGGGGACGACATCGCCTCGGCCCTCGCCGCTCCGAACGTCGCCGCACTGCGGGCACTCATCCCCGAGGCGGCCGAGGCGGTGCGCGAGGTGCTGCTCGGAATCGAGATCGCCGACGCTGCTGCCGCCCGCGCCCGGCTCGTCGACGTCGGTTTGATCGCTTCACGGACGTCGACAAAGTAACCTCGAGGCGTGCCTCGCATCGCTTACTTCGGCCCATCGGGAACGTTCACGGAGATGGCGCTTGCTCAGTTCGAGAGGCTCGGAACGTTCGGCGCAGTCGGCCTGGACGGGGCGGTCGAGCGGATATCGGCGTCGAACCCGCCGTCAGCGCTCGAGGCCGTGCGATCGGGTGCGGCCGACGCGGCCGTGGTCCCCATCGAAAGCTCCATCGAGGGAGCGGTTCCACCGACGCTCGACGCGTTGTCGGAGGGCCGCCGGTTGCAGATCGTCGCCGAGACCGAGATCGAGGTGGCCTTCACCATTCTCGGCGGTCCCGGTGTCACCCTCGATTCGGCCCGCACGGTCAGCGCCTACCCGATCGCACTCAATCAGGTGCGCCAGTGGCTGCAGGCTGCCATGCCCGACGCCGTGGTGCAGTCCGCGTCGTCCAATGCCGGTGCAGCGGAAGACGTTGCGGCCGGAATGGTCGATGCCGCGGTGTCGACGCGGCTCGCCGGTGAGCGTCTGAAGTTGCCGCAGTTGGCCGACGGGATCATCGACGTGGAGGGCGCAAGGACTCGCTTCGTGCTGGTGACCGCGCCGCAATCGGTGCCTGCGCGCACCGGTGCCGACCGCACCTCGGTGGTGCTCGAGCCGCCGAACGATCCGGGTACACTGCCGGCAGCGTTGGCCGAGTTCGGAATTCGCAACATCGACCTCACGTTCATCGAATCGCGGCCCACGCGTTCACGATTCGGAACGTACAGGTTCTTCGTCGACTGCGCGGGTCACATCGACGACCCGCTCGTCGCGGAGATGCTGGCCGCATTTCACCGCAAGATGCCCCTGCGCTTCCTCGGATCCTGGCCCACCACAACGGGAACGGGTGGATCGGTACCGCCGCCGATCGACGAACACGTGCAGTGGGTAGCAGACGTTCGTGCCGGACGCGGTGATCTGTGATGGGCAAACTGATTCTGGTCCGGCACGGTCAGACGACGGCCAACGTCGCGAAGGTACTGGACACCTCACCGCCGGGAGCCGAACTCACCGAGCTGGGGCACCAGCAGGCCGAGGCCTACGCGCAGACCTGGATCGGACGCCCACCCGCGGTGCTGGTGTCCTCGGTTGCGTTGCGCGCCAAGCAGACTGCCGGCTACATCGAGCGAGCTACCGGGGTTCCCCTGCTGGTGACCGAGGGAATCCAGGAGACCTTTGCCGGAGATCTCGAGGACCGCGACGACCCGGATGCGCACCGGGAGTTCACCGAGATCTTCAGTCGCTGGCACGCCGGAGATCTGGCGGCGACCGTGCCCGGAGGCGACAGCGGACATTCGGTTCTGGAGCGCTACGTCCCGGTGCTCGACGGCCTCCGCGCGCAGTACCTGGGTGACGACACCGCAGGCGACGTCGTCGTCGTCAGCCACGGTGCCGCAATCCGACTGGTCGCGGCGGTGCTGGCCGGCGTCGAGGGCACGTTCGCGGCCGACAACCATCTCGACAACACTCACACCGTCGAGCTGCTCCCGCTGCCGGACGGCGAGTGGTCCTGCGTCCGGTGGGGCACGTTCCTGCCACCGTTCGAGGGCAAGGGCAGCGACGAGGCCGACAACCCGATCAGTTAGCGAGAAGGCCCTGCGCCGATGAGATCAGCTCGGCCAGGGCAGCGGTAACTCGGCGATCCGTTGCGCCGGTCAGTGAACTCCACGACGTGCCGTCGGCGGCGAGGGTGGAGGTGGCGAGGATGCGTCCGGCTCGGGTGTCGAACAGGGCGACCGGTCTGCCGGCCACATGGCGGGTGCCGTTGCTGCGGGCCACGGCCGTGATCTCGGTTCTGCCTGCGCACGTGGCCATCGCCGACGCCAGAGCCGCGGCGCGGTCGGGCGCTATCCCGATTCCGCGTAGCCGAGACGCGGTTGCTCCGACGTCGCTCGGTGCCGCATCGAGTGCCTCGGCCAGCAGATCGGTGGGCGCGTTGATGCTGCCCGGGTCGAACGACGCAGCCGAGCCGATCGACGACGCGAGGTCTCGGGCCGGATCACCGTCGACGGCGCGGATGGTGACCACGTCGTCTCGCCGCACCGCCGACACCGTCATCCGACCGTCGGATGCAACGCAGATCCGAGTGGCCGGAACGGGCTCGGCACTCTCGACGTCGAACACACGGACCGAGACATACCAGCGAGGTTGTTCGAGAACTCGCATCCACTGCCGAAGATCCTCGTGGACGCGGCCGCCGGCCGACAGTCCGGCCGAGTCGAGGGAGCAGCGGCCACGCTCCAATGCGGAATCCCACGCAGCTGCGTCGTCGAAACGTGGGAACACGTTCAGGACGACGGGTAGCTCGACGATCGACAGTTCGTCGACCAAGAAGTCCATCTCGTCCGCACCGAGTGAGGCGATCGGCAATGTGTGGCCCACCGGCACGGTTCCCAAGTCGATCAACGGCCGTTCCCGTTGATGTCCGGCACGGTCGGATCCGCGCCGATGACGGACGGGGCGACGGTGCGGCCGTCCGCGAAGTGCTCGAACTGCTTGAGGTAGTCCGGGGTTTGGTGTTCGTCGTCCTCGGCCTGCCCGCGCGTGCCGGATGCCGGGGCGCCGGCCGCGCCCGTTCCGCGCTGAGCGAGGCCGCTATCGGCCGGGGATGGTGCGCCGAACGCCGTCGGGCCGCTCTGACCTGGACCGGCCGGCATCGAACCACCACCTCCTGGCCCCAACGTCGAACCAGGGAGTCCGCCGCCACCGCCGAGCCCACCTGCTCCGCCTGCGCCGCCGCCGTACGACACCGGACGCGTGGACGCCGGACCGACGGCAGGAGATGCCGAAACGCCGGGCGCGAATCCACCACCGGACCCGACGCCGCCGGACAGTGCACTCGACCCGATGTTGGACGCGGCGGTGGCCACGGTCGAGACGCCGGTACTGGCGATGGAGGTAGCAGCACTACCGATCTGACCTGCCGCCGCGGCAACACCGGGATTCTGGGTTGCGGCCATCAAACCGCCGATCGCGGCCTGAACCGGCGATGTCATCAGCGCGCCGTCGGCGAATCTGCCGAGGCCGGTGCCGGAATCGGAGACGATGGCCGGCGGCCGGTCGAACGTGGTCTGGACGATGCGGTGCGAGGAGACCAGCTCGAAGCCCTCCATCACCATCGCGGCGCGGATGTCGAGCAGTCGATCGGCCACCTCGGCCGCCTCGTAGCTGCCGTTCATCACGCCACCCGTCGAGGCGGCGGTGACCTTGGCGGCCTGCACGGCTCCGATTTCGACGAGCGAGGGCATGGTCGCCAACGCGACACCGTACGAGGTGCCTGCCGCCGGGGCCTCGACCGAGAGCGCCGCGGCCTTGACTGCCGTGGCGGCAGTCCAGGTCGCGAAGCGGCCGAGCGCAGCCTGAGCGAGCAGTGCCGACTCGCCTTCCCAGCCTGCGGTCAGTGCCGCGGTGACGGCGGCGATACTCGCCGATGCCTCGGTGAACGCCGCAGCGACCGAACCCCACGCACCGCCGGCGACATGCAACGGCACCGGTCCAGGACCGAGCAATCGCGTCGAGTTTCCCGTCGCCGTGCGTGGCAGCCACACCACACCTGTCACTCCGAGCGTCATCTGATGGCCCCCATGATGTTCGAGCGTTGTCTGCTGCGGTCGAGTTCGGTGCGTCAGATACCGGGTAGGCCGGGCAGGCCCCCGGCGGTGTCGTCGTCGGTGGCCACGTAGTCCGCGGCCTGTTTCCGCAGTTCCTCGGCTGCCCGGAGCAACTCCGAAATACCTTGTGCTGCAGCGGGTCCGAAGGTATCGGCCGCGGTGCCGAAGAATCGTTCGGTCAGCAACGAAACCTCGTCGGTGCCCGGTGGTAGCGGCCGCACGGGGATTGCCGTCGCAGTGACAGCTGCCTGCAAGCGAGCGGCGACGGCATCGAGTTCAGAGGCGGCGAGCTGCAGTGCCACCGGATCCACCTTGATGACGGTCATGAGCCACGCTCCTTGATCGAAGAACTTTGCGCTGTCGGTAGGTAGGACGCCGCCGTGTTCGGTTCGGTTCCCTCGACGCGAGAAAAATTCAGACGAACTTCCGGGCCACCGAGCCCACAGTCCATGCGCCGCCGCGACGGCTGACCGCCGTGCGCGTGAGCGGGGAGACGTCGATGCGCCAGAACGAGGACACCGGGGCCGCCAACACCAGCACCACCACGGCTCGAACGACGGCAGGAGAGGTCACCGCCAGCGTGCGGCCAGGCGTCGATCCGACACCACTCAGCCACATCTCGACGCGAGAGAACAGCGCGACGAGGGACTCACCACCGGGCGGAACGAACGCCGGATCGCCCAACCAGGCCATCGCGTCGGCGTCGGGCAGATCGGTCATCTCGAGACCGGACCACCGGCCGTAATCGATGTCGGCCAACGCGGGTTCGACCGAGATGTCCAAGCCGAAGATGCGCGCCGTGGAGACCGAGCGGGTTTCCGGGCCGGACAGGACGCGGTCGGCTCGGGGAATGTCGGTCACCGCGGCAAGGTCCCGCAGACCCGCGTCGTCGAGTGGTTCGTCGCCGGGAAACCGGCCGGTGCGCATCGCGTCGGTTCTGGCGTGGCTCACCAGGATCAGTCGGGTCACGGGCGCACTCACTGGGTCATTGTGGCGCAGGCACCGTGTGGTTGTGGCTCAGGCACCGTGCCATTGGGGCATCGAGCTGCGGTGGATCGGGACAGCGATTGACACAGCATCGCGTTCGGTGCCACAGTTCGCAGGTTAGACGCGATGTACGCAGGTAATCCGGTGAAAATCCGGAGCGGTTGCGCCACTGTGATCGACGTCGGGCATATGTCCGAATTCGAGAGTCAGAAAACTCGTTCATCGCATGGCCGTCCCCGTTTTCGAGCGGGGACTACGGGACGCATATCCCAGAAGGACACACCATGGCAATCATTCACGCACCCAGTAATACGACGGAGTCGGCTGCCCTTGCCGTCATCGTCGCCGCAACGATTCTGCTCGCTTTCGTCGTGCTCTACCTCGTCGGTTTCGATCAGGGCGCGATCTCCCGCAGTGGCATGTACATGCACGAACTGATGCACGACGGCCGCCACCTGCTGGGCCTGCCATGCCACTGACCGACACACACGGCCCGACACTGCAGGGCACCTTCGTCCAACTCCTGGTGCGAGGTCTGCTCGCCGGACTCCTCGCAGGTCTGCTCGCGGGAGCCGTCGCCTACGTCGTCGGTGAGCCACACATCGACTCGGCCATCGCCATCGAAGAAGCAGCCGGTGCCGACGACCATCACACCGGAGCCGATCCCACCGAGGCCGCCCCTGCCGCACATTCACACGGGGACGAGGACCCGCTCGTCAGTCGCGACGGACAACGCGTCGGACTGTTCCTCGCCACCGGACTCGCAGGCCTGGCCCTGGGCGCGATCTTCGCCTCGGCACTGCACTACGGGCGACGCTTCAGCTCCCTGCCGGGATCGGTACTGGCCCTGGTCGGGGCCGGTGCCGGATGGGTGGCCATCGAAGCGGTGCCGTTCTTCAAGTACCCGGCCAACCCGCCCGCGGTCGGCGATCCGGAGACCATCACCCAGCGCACCTGGCTGTGGCTGGCGACCGTGATTCTCGGTCTGCTGGCCGTCGCGATCGGGATCTACATCGCCAAGGCAGTCGCATCGCAGCATTCGGTGGCGATCCGCGTCGGCGCACCGCTGCTCGCGTTCCTGGTGATCGTCGGCATCGGGTACGCACTGTTGCCCGGTGTGAACGAGGTCGGCTCGGACTTCCCCGCCACCCTGCTCTGGGAATTCCGACTGTCGTCCCTGGCCACCCAGGCGACCCTGTGGCTGACTCTGGGACTGGCATTCGCGTTCCTCACCGACCGCGCAGTACGCCCGATCCGCCGCGAGGCAGTCACGGCGTAGCCCGGTTCTGCGTCAATGGACCATTGCACCGCTCAGACGTGTGCAATGGTCCATTCACGCGTCCGGGGGTGAGCGGTGCGAGGGTGAACCGGTCGAGGGTGAGCGAGCGGTCCGGGGGAGGGGAGTGAGTGTGCTCAGCCGAATCCGAGTTGATGCAGTCGCTCGTCGTTGATGCCGAAGTGATGTCCGATTTCGTGGGCGACGGTGATTGCAATTTCCCGTCGGGCCTCGTTTTCGTCGTCGACCATCTCGAGGATCGGTTTGCGGTAGATGGTGATGACGTCCGGTAGGTGGCCGCTGTACTCGTAGCGTTCGGTCAGCGCGATGCCCTCGTACAGTCCGAGGATGTCCTCGGTGGGGTGTTCCTCCTCGACGAGAACCACCACGTTGTTCATGAAGTCGGTGAGTTCGCGCGGCAGGGTGTCGAGTGCGTCGGACACGGCTTCCTCGAAGTCGACACGCGTCATGTGGGTGGGAATGTCACCCTCCGGTGGTGATCGGGGCGGCACCGGGCAGTGGTGTCGGCAATGCGCGGCCGTCGGGAGCGGAGGGCGGCGGGACGGGAGCTGCACCGTTGATGAGGATGTCGCCCTTGGCGGTACCGACGATGGTCGCGAAGCCGCCGGAATCGAGTTCCTTGCCCACCGAGCACGTCACCTGCCTGCTACCGGCGAGCCAACTTGCGACATCGATGGTGTCCCAGAACAGGGTGAGCGTCTTGTCTCGCAGTGCGGTGTCCGAGCCGAGGTAGCCGTTGACGGCGTCGGTGCACGTGGCTTCCAGGTATGCGTCCTGGTCGGCCTCGGACGGGTGTCCGCCGGGGAACTGCTGCGTCAGGTTGATCACCGACGCCACCTCGTACGCGTGCGGTGCCGAGCAGTCCACCGGATCGGCAGGCACGTTCTGGTTGATGCCGACGCAGGTGCCGGTCGGCCAGACCTTCGATTGGTCCTGGTCGAGAATCGAGCCGGTCATCTCCATCAGCGCACCGGTGTTCGACGGCATCTGCACTCCGCAGCGCAATGTCCGCTCACCCTTGGCCCACCCGGCCTGGCTGGGGAACATCAGCCCGACGCCGAAGCGTCCGTTGGGATCGAACTTGGCTCCGACGTAGTCGTCGACGGCGGCCTCGCAGTGTTCGTCGCGCAGTTCGCTGAACCGGATGGAACCGGGATACGGCGACCCCGGACCGAACTCGACGCCGGGGTAGACGCTCATGTCGATGTCGCGAGCCACCTCGAAGCGATGGGGATCGGCGCAGGAAACTTCGGCGAGATCCTGTCGGTCCGTCTCCGGATCGTCGGTGGGCGTCCACTGCAGGCATGCGCCCGGATCGGCGGCACCGAAGGACGACGCCGAAACGGGGCCATCGGTCGCAGGCCCACCGGCCGTCGCATGGGTGGTGATCTTCTCGGGCGTCGAGAACCCGTCGGAGAGAAAAACCGTCGCGCCCGCGGCCAGCACCGCACCGACCGCAACCATGGCCAGCCCGCGTCGAGCTGTGGTTGCAGACAGTGTTCGCCGAGACTTCTCGCTCGGCGGAGAGTCTGTTTCGTATCCGGACATCACCCTCCATCATGCCCGAGTATGTTCGGTCCTCATGAGCGACCCAACAGGTGACGACGACCTCAGCGAGCTCGCCGGCCGACTGTTCACGATGGCCCGCACCGGTGACGCGGCCGCTCTGGCGAGTTACGTCGACGCAGGCGTTCCGGTGAATCTGCACAACGAATCAGGTGACACGCTGGTCATGCTCGCCGCGTACCACGGGCACACCGATGCGGTGCGTGCGCTGGTCGAGCGCGGTGCCGATGTGAACAAGCCCAACGACAAAGGGCAGACCCCACTCGCGGGCGCGGTCTTCAAAGGTGAGGACGACGTGGTGCGCGTGCTCGTCGACGGCGGAGCCGATCCACACGGCGGTCACCCGTCGGCAATCGATGCCGCCACGATGTTCGGACGCGAGGACTACCTGGGGTTGCTCGGCAAGTAAGGTTCGTTCTCGTGATCGACCTGAAATTCCTTCGCGAGAATCCCGATGCAGTGCGCGCCTCGCAGCGCACCCGAGGCGAGGACCCCGCTCTCGTCGACGCGCTTCTCGATGCCGACGCCTCCCGCCGCGCTGCCGTGCTGGCGGGCGATCAGCTGCGCGCCGAGCAGAAAGCGTTGGGAAAGCAGGTAGGCAAGGCTTCCGCCGAGGACCGTCCCGCGCTGCTCGCCGGAGCGTCGGAGCTCGCTGCCAGAGTGAAGGCGGCCCAGGTCGCCGAGACCGAGGCCGACGCAGCCCTCGACACGGCCCATCGCGCGATCTCGAACATCGTCCAGGACGGCACGCCCGCAGGCGGCGAGGACGACTTCGTGCTGCTCGAGACCGTCAGGCAGATCCCGGAGTTCGAGTTCGAGCCCAAGGATCACCTCGAGCTCGGCGAGTCGCTGAACCTCATCGACATGGAACGCGGAGCCAAGGTCTCGGGTTCGCGCTTCTATTTCATGACCGGCTACGGCGCGCTGCTGCAGCAGGGATTGCTGCAGCTCGCCGCGCAGAAAGCGGTCAAGAACGGCTTCACCATGATGATCCCGCCGGTGCTGGTGCGGCCGGAGATCATGTCGGGAACCGGATTCCTCGGCGCACACGCAGACGAGATCTACCGCCTCGAAGCCGACGACCTCTACCTCGTCGGCACCTCCGAAGTAGCCCTCGCGGGCTACCACTCGGGCGAGATCATCGACCTCGCCGACGGCCCGAAACGGTACGCGGGATGGTCGTCGTGCTTCCGCCGCGAAGCGGGCAGCTACGGCAAGGACACCCGCGGCATCATCCGAGTGCACCAGTTCGACAAGATCGAGATGTTCTCCTACATCAAGCCCGAGGACGCAGCCGCCGAACACCAGAAGTTGCTGGAATACGAGAAGGAAATGCTCGCCGCCGTCGAGGTGCCCTACCGCGTCATCGACACCGCAGGCGGAGACCTCGGCTCTTCGGCAGCTCGTAAGTTCGACTGCGAGGCCTGGATTCCCACCCAGCAGGCCTACCGCGAACTGACCTCGACCTCGAACTGCACGACGTTCCAGGCCCGACGCCTCGGCGTGCGCTACCGCGACGAGAACGGCAAGCCCCAGACCGCGGCGACGCTCAACGGCACCCTCGCCACCACCCGCTGGATCGTCGCGATCCTCGAAAACCACCAGCAGGCCGACGGCACCGTCCGCGTCCCCGACGCTCTGGTGCCCTTCGTCGGAACGGATGTTCTGCGCTAGTTGGGTCGTTCCGCAGGCTCCACTCCTGCGCTAGTTGGGTCGTTCCGCAGGCTCCACTCCTGCGCTAGTTGGGTCGTTCCGCAGGCTCCACTCCTGCGCTAGTCCGGTCGGCTCAGGCGATATCGCCGATGCAGTAGCCCTCGCCGCCGATGGCCAGTACGAACGTGCGGTTCTGGTACACCCCGGACGCGTCGACGATGTCTGCGTTGACCTGGGTGTAGATGCCGTTCTGCCCGGTGACGAACACGCTGTCGGGGTCGAACGAGGTGATGCCGGGCAGGATGTCGGGATTGTCCACCAGTGGCGGGGCAGTGGGAACGCCGGTCCCGAGCGCATCCCAGGTCCGACGGCCGTCGCACACGATCGGGTACGTCTCTTCCACATCGCCGAGGTTGACCGGAGTCCCGGCGAGACGTCCCAGGTAGCGATCGACGGTGTAGACCGCGTCTGCCGCGTCGAACACGGGGGCGGTGCCGGTGGGGTAGACAGTGGGGCACGCGTAGCCGGACGCGATCTCACTGCGCTTCACTCTGACCGTTGCGGTGGGCCCGGTCCAGGTGACCGCGTACTGGCCGTCGACGCCGGGGGCGGCAACGGCAGCGAGGATCGCTGCGGGGTCGACGTACATCGTCGGAATGTCGGTGGGCGGAACCGTCCAGCACCGCACCGTGACGACGCCGATTCCGCCGCCGGTGAGGTCGCCCACGAACGGACGCAGCGCCATCGCGGCGTCGGGGTTTCCGGGAACCTCGCCGACGGGTGGGCCTGGCGGGATCGGTGGGGGCGTCGCGGTGGTCGCGGAGGCTGTGGTCGGAGTTGTCGTCGACGCCGCTGTCTCGGTGGTGGTGCTCGAGGCTCCGGACTGTTCGGACGGCAGTCCGACTGCGGAATCACAGGCTCCCACCAGCGCGAGCGTTGCGATCAGCGGCAGCGCGGTCCGGACGACCATGGTCCGCCGTGGTGGTGCCGCACTGTTCTTCACGTCGTCTCTCCCCCGTTGCTTTCGACCGGACCTGTCATCTCCCGGACCTTTTCTCCGACATCGTCCACCGACTACGCTAACGGACTGTGGAACCCGTCTATCGATCAGTCATCGGCATCGCTCGTGCAGTGTTCGCGTTCGAGGGCCTGAAATTCGACGTCGAGGGCGAGGAACACATCCCTGCCACCGGCGGAGCCGTCATCGCCGTCAACCACACCGGATACATGGACTTCACATACGCCGGGCTACCGCCACGACGGGTGAAGCGCTACATCCGATTCATGGCGAAGAAGGAAGTCTTCGACAACAAGATCTCCGGCCCGATCATGCGTGCACTGCGGCACATCCCCGTCGATCGAGGGGCCGGTGCGGAGTCGTACAAGTCGGCGGTCCAGAGCCTGCGCAACGGTGAACTCGTGGGCGTGTACCCGGAGGCGACCATCAGCCGCAGCTTCGAGATCAAGGAATTCAAGTCCGGCGCGGCGCGCATGGCCATCGAGGCAGGCGTGCCGATCATCCCGACGGTCATCTGGGGCGCACAGCGCGTGTGGACCAAGGGATACCCGAAACGGTTGGGCCGCACAAACACTCCTATCTCGATCGCCGTCGGTGAACCGCTACCGCCCGTTGGTCCGCCGAACGAACTGACCGAGAAGCTGCGCACGGTGATGCAGAAGATGCTGCTCGAACTTCAGGAGAACTATCACCACGAGGCAGGGGCCTACTGGGTGCCTGCGCGATTGGGCGGCAGCGCACCGACCCTCGAAGAGGCAGACAAGCTCGATGCCCAGGACCTCGCCGCGCGTGCGGCCAAGCGGGCCGAGTAGAGCCACGCGATGAACCTCCGTGGTGAACGGGTCGTGTTGCGGCCCGTCACCACCGAGGATGTGCCGGAGCTACGCCGAATACTGCACACCCCCGAGGTGTACGCGCGATGGGGCGACGAGGACGCCGACGAGAATTGGCCGTTCGACAACCCCGACGAGAAGCGTCTGGTCGTCGAATTGGACGGCGCACCAGTGGGATTGATCCAGTACGGCGAGGAGACCGATCCGATGTACCGGCACGCGTCGATCGATATCTTCCTCGACCCGGCAGTGCACGGCCGCGGCGTCGGAAAGGACGCCGTGGGCACGCTGGTGCGGTACCTGACCGCCGAACTGGGGCATCATCGTGTGGTGATCGACCCCGCTGCCGACAACGCGGCAGCGATAGCCTGTTACAGCGCAGTCGGATTCGAGCCGGTCGGGATCATGCGTCGATACGAGAAGGGCCCGAGCGGCTGGCACGACAGCCTGTTGATGGATTTGATCGTCGAGTAGCTATCGGTGGTTCGCCGGAGTGGAGCCCGCGGAACGACCCGTGGGGCCAGGAAGTGTCAGTCGGAACCGCGCGCCGGTAGGCCCTGCGGCACAGACGAGTTCGCCGCCATGAGCGCGCGCCAGCGTGCGCGCTATGGACAACCCGAGCCCGACGCCGCCGGAAGAACGGTCACGCGCAGCATTCAGCCGCACGAGCCGCTCGAAGATCCGCTCACGATCGGCTTCGGCGACACCGGGACCGTCGTCGTCGACGGTGACGAACGCCTGTGAATCGGTTCCTGTCGTCACTCGGACGCTACCGTCCGGCGGCGTGAAGCGAGCGGCGTTGTCGAGTACGTTCGACAGAACTTGCTCGATGCGGCCGACGTCCACCCTGACCGGCACCGGTTGCGAGGCGTCGACCTCGAACCGGACCTGCGGGGACAGCAGTGCAGCACGCTCGACGGTGCGTCGAACCACGTCGGCGAGATCCGCGTCGGACAACTCCAGCTCCGAAGTGTTCTCTGCACGAACGGAATCGAGCATGTCGCCCACCAGACGCGAGGCCCTGGCGGACTCGCCGACCAGCAAGTCGCTCCACCTGCCGACCCGATCGGGGCGGTGCTCCGCGTCGCGCTGCAACGACTGGGCCAGCGCCGAGATCCCGGCCACCGGTGTGCGCAGTTCGTGTGCCGCGTCGGCCAGGAATCGGCGCATGTCCTCCTCTGCCCGACGCGCCGACTGGGCTGCCGCAGCTTCCTTGCGCTCGGCATCCTCGAGGGCGTCGAGCATCTCGTCGACGGCCGATGCGGTGCGGCCCAGGTCGGTCTTCGGCTTGGACGGCAGTAGTCGTCGCCCTCTGTCGCCGTTGGTGATTCGGCGTGCGACCGACGTCATCGAGTCCAGGGGGGACAAGGCGCGCCTGACCGCGTAGATCAATGCGGCGGCGGCCAGTAGCAGAGTGACTGCACCGGCACCCACCATGAGAATGCGCAATTGTCGGCGCACATCTGCGATCGCGGTGGTGTCGCCGAGCAGTGACAGCGTCGATCCATCGGGCAGGGGCTCGGTGATTTCCAACGAATCCGACGGCGGGGCAGGAGGATCGGGTGGACCGGCAGGGCTGGGAGCCTTCGACTGGCCGGCGGGCGGAGCCGGGGTCGCGGGCCTGATATCCGGGCCGGGCGGTCCGCTGCCGGGTGCGCCGTACACCGTGCCGTCGGCGGCGGTGACGCGAACCCGGATGGCGTCGCCCTGCAACGCCTGCACCAGATCACCGGGCCCGACGCCGCTGTCCACCAGCTCGACCGCACGGGATGCCCTGTCGGTCAACCGGGCCTCCAGATCACGCCGAAGCTGTTGACCGAGAACGACATCCACCGACGACCCGACGATCACCAGCAATATTGCGAACAGCACGACGACGGTGGCGACCACGCGGGTACGCAACGAGGGCGTGGGTGTGCGGTTCACTGCGGGGCCCGCAGAGCGTAACCGAGGCCGCGGACAGTGTGGATCAACCGTGGCCCATGGGCTTCCATCTTGCGACGCAACGCACTGACATGCACCTCCACCAGATTGCCGTCATACGCGCCGTAGCCCCAGACCGATTCGAGGATGGACGTTTTCGAGACCGTGCGACCGCGTTGCGCGACGAGGAAGGTCGCCAACCGGAGTTCGGTGGCCGTCAGGTCGAGGACGTGACCGGCGCGCGTGACGACCCCCGCGGATTCGTCCACCAATAGATCGCCCACTTGGATTGCGTCCGAGGATCTGCCGCGTCTACGCAGCACCGATCTCGCTCGCGCGACCACCTCGTCGAGCTGAAACGGCTTGACCACGTAGTCGTCTGCGCCGTCGCTCAATCCGCGCAGGCGGTCCTCCAACTGATCCTTCGCGGTGACCATGATGATTCCTGCATCGCTGCTCTGGCGGACGACGTCGATCAACGCGAACCCGTCCCGCGCACCGGGCAGCATGACGTCGAGAATCACGACATCGGGGCGAAAGCCTGCCATCGTGGTGTCGAAGTCGTCACCGTCGGGCAAGGACGCAGCGGTGAATCCCGCGTCCTCGAACGCGGCGACCAGCGCCTCTCGGATAGGTAGCGAGTCCTCCACCACCATCACCCGGGGAGCGGAACTGTATGTCATGCCTCGATTGTCACCCACCAGCTGAAGTGATCCTGAAGATGCGGCCGGCTTCAGGGTGACTTCAGCTAGCGGCGGCAGGGTCGATGACAGACCGAAACGAACGACAGAGACTCGAACAAGGAGTGAACGTGAACGATCAGACTCAACCGATCCCCGCCGCATCGAACCCGGAGCCAGTCCCCGGGAACGCGGTTCGAGAGACCCAACCGAAGCGGCGGAAGGGACGGGTGCCGATGGTGGCGACGGCCGCAGCGGGACTCGCAGTAGGAGCGCTGGTGGCGTCGGCAGTCTTCGCTGCCACCGGTCCGGACGTCTCACCCGGAGTCTCCACGGTGGCGTCGTCGTCGACCCTCGGACAGCGGACCGACGGCGGTGGCGGGTCGGATGTACCTGCGGTGCCGGCAACCCCGGACTCCGGTGACGGATCGACGGTGCCCGCCGTTCCGACACCGCCAGGATCTGCGGACGGCGCAACTCCTCCGGCACCGGCGGACGGGGCAACTCCTCCGGTACCGGCGGACGGTGCCACTCCTCCGGCACCGGGGGACGGGGCAACTCCGCCTGCACCGCCCGCCGGGGGTCCGGGCAAGGGTGGGCCGGGTGGACCAGCTGAGGGTGGCCCGGGCAAGGGTGGACCTGCTCCTCTGTGCGCCCCGGCTGACGGTGCGACGCCGCCTGCCCCGGCTGACGGTGCGACGCCGCCCGCTCCGCCCACACCGGGTGCTGAGGGTGACGGTGTGACGCCGCCTGCTCCGGCCGATGGCGCGACTCCTCCCGCTCCGCCGGCAGCTCCCTCGGGTTCCTGAACCAACCTCTTCCAGCCCCGCACCGTGTTCTCGGTGCGGGGCTGGATTGTTTCTGCGGTTCGTGTGGGCAGGCGCAGGCGATGTGGGGGCCTGCGCGGGCGTGAGATGGTCGGGGTTGTCGGTACGGGTCGACGGTGGCGGGTGGCACGAACCACGGGTGGTTGTCGACGCCGATGAACACTTCCCAGTCGGAGTGGTGGAGGAGTCGGTGGTGGAATGCGCACAGGAGGACGAGGTTGTTCATGTCGGTGGGTCCGCCGTCGCCCCAGTGCCGGATGTGGTGTCCTTCGGTCCAGGCGGCGGGTTTTCCGCAGCCGGGGAAAGCGCAACCGTGATCGCGGGCGATGAGGGCTTTGCGTTGTTTGGCGGTGACGGTGCGTGCGGTGCGGGCGAGGTTGATCGGTGAGCCGTGCTCGTCCATGACGATCGCAGTGAGGACGCAATCGCAGGCGAGTTGGAGGGAGGTGTTGCGGGAGAGTGGTCCCATCCAGGGGAGCCACCCGACGGTGGTGCCGTCGCCGAACAGGTCCCTGTATGCGCCGCGATCCGTTGCACGCCGGTCACTGCCACTGCCACTGCCACTGCCACTGCCGTTTTCCGGCTCGGTTGGTGCGTCGTCGATGATGGGGCTACCGGTGTTGATGTCGACCGGATCGCCTGCTTCTGTGTCGGATTCGGCTGCAGCGCGCGTGGTTTCGTCGTCGGCGATGTCGTCTGCGTCGGCACTGTCGCGAAGGTCGGCGAGATCGCGCAGGCTGATGTGCAGGTTCAGGTGCGGGCGTTCACCGCCTTCGATGGGTCGATCACTGGAGGCGAGGTACTGGTCGAGGATGTGTCCGAAGGCGTCGGCTCGTCGCTTGGCGGGGCTGCGGTCGTCTCCGGTTTTGGGTGTCTCGTCGCCGTCGGCAGCGGGGCGGGGTTCGGTCAGCGGTGAGAGTGCGGTGAGCAGCTTTTCTCCGGTGATCGCATCGAAGTCTCCCTTGAGTACCAGCCGGCCGTTGAGGGTCTTGGAGGCGAAGAATTCGTTGCGGTCGGTGTCCTCGGGAGGTGGCTTTTTGCCGCCGAATCTGTCGTTGAGGTTGGTGATGGCTTCGCGGATCCGGCCGGTGCGTGCGTCGGGCCCGGTCGCGGCGGCGATCATCGCTTTCCGCGCTATGTCCTGGCCTTTCTGCGGGAGGTTCTTCGGTGGGGTTTCGGCGAAGGTGAGGATCAACGCGGCGTGATCGACGGACATGACTCCTGCGTTCACGGCGTCGGCGATGTCGGGGAAGTTCTTCAGTCCGCGGGCGAGGGCGACGATCTTGGTGGCCTTGGACGGTGAGAGCAGGGTGGTGGAGGTGAGCCAGCCGGCGGGGCCGGGGAAGCCGAGTTTTTCGCGGGAGACGCGGGTGTCGATTTCGGCGACGAGGGCGATGCGTCGGGCTTCGAGCAGCTGAATTTGGTGGGAGACCGTGGCGGCGTCGGCGAGGAGTTCTGCCTCGCTCAGTTGCCAGATCGCTGTGGTCATGCCATGAAGTGTATCGAACGCGCGTTCGAATGACAATCATTGTTGAATCGAAAACTGTTGTCCTGCTTAACTATTCGTGGATCCGAACTTGTCGGTATCCCATGGTAGGGGATCGATGAACGCAGATGCACCGAATCTCGGTGGCCGAGCAGTCCAGGGGGGGGGGTGATGCTCAAAGCGAATTACTGATCAGCTTCTTGCGCAACACGTTCCAGTTCATCTCGATAGGCGGCCCACCATGCTGCATCACCGTCGACCATGTTTTCGTTCCCCAGTCGCAGCCCGACGGAATCGTCGATCAGTTCGCGCACGATGTCTGCATGCCCGGCATGTCGATTCGTTTCGATGCACACATGCACCAGAACGCGGTGCAACGTGACTTCCTGCTTCTCGGCGGGCCAGTGCAGTACGCGTCCGACGGTATCGAGGTCGTTCGATTCGATGGTCTTGTCGGCGTGAAGCCAGGCCTCGCGATACAGGTCGACGATGAACTCGGAGGATTCGTCGGCGGCTGCCCACATATCGGAGTTCGCTTGCGCGACAGCTGATTTCTCCAGCTCGGTGAATCTGGCCGGGAATTCTCGGCCGAAGGTCAGGCCGAAGTAGCCGTACTCGACGATCGCCAGGTGCTTGATCAGACCCAGGAGATTCGTCCCCGTCGGCGTCATCGGCCGTCGTTTCTGGTACTCGGTGAGACCGTCGAGCTTCCACAGCATGTTCTCGCGTGCGATCCGTAGGTACTGGTGCAGCTCGTCTTTCATGCTGGTCAGCTCGCCCATGCTCGTCAGCTCACCGACGCGTGCCAGACCAGAGCGGCAGCCAGCGCGCCGAGTCCGTTCAACGACCAGTGCAGGGCGATAGGGGCGATCAAACTTCCGCTACGGCTGCGCAGCCAGGTGAACACCACACCCGCCGCCGCAGTGGCCACCACGGCCAGCGCGATACCGACTATCTGCCCGAACAGCCCGCCGCCGAGAAATCCGCTCAGACCCACGTTGCCCGCCGTCAACCCGAGCGACGACGCGATGTGCCACAGACCGAACAGCAGAGATCCTGCAGCGAACACGCCGCGAGCTCCGTAGATGCGCCCGAGCGTGCCGTGCAGAACCCCGCGGAATGCGAGTTCCTCCGGGATGACGGTCTGCAGCGGAATGACGATCATCGACGCGACGATGGCGGCGGATACGGTTGCGTATCGGTCGGCCATGAAGAACGGCCGAGTCAGCGGCAGCAACGCACCGATCGCGACGACGGTGAGGACGACCCCGACGGCTCCGAGTGCGTACAGAGATCCGGTCTTCCACTGCTTGGGAGACAGTCCCAGTTCGGCCCACCCCAGACCGCGACGGTTCGCCAGGACGACCAGCAGAACAGCGGCGATCGGAACCGTCGCGATGCTGGCCCACACCGTGGTGAAGTGCGCGATGAGGTTGGTGCCCACGAGTACGAGGACGACGATGGCGACGTCGAGGTAAGCGTGGAAGGCGCGTCGTGGTGCCACGCTCCCGGCCGTGTTCACAGCAAGCATTGGAGCGAGTGTACTGGCGTCAGCTGAGAGCGCCCGGTGAATCGAGGCTCCGGTCGAGGCCTTTGCGGTCGTAGATGCGGGTGAACACCACGCCGAACACGAGCCCGATGAGCAGTCCGAGGGACGTCATCCCCACCGAGTGCAGCAGGCCTGCGTCGAGTGAGGCGTTGAAGTACAGGATCGAGCGGGTGCCGAGGAAGATCTGATGCATCGGCTCGAACTGCGCGAGCCAGGTGAAGAGCCGCGGGCTGGCTTCGAGGGGAATGGTGCCACCCGAGGACGGCAACGCCAGGATGATGAACACGATCAGATTGATCAGCAGTCCTGCCGTGCCGAATGCGGACATCACCGCCAATGCCGTGATGCCGACCGCGGTGATCGCGAACGCGCCGTACATCCACAGGGTCCAGGCGTGGGTGATCGGCATACCGAGCAGATGGCTGATCAGCAGATACAGGGCAGACACCAGCATGGCCAGTACGACCATGACGAGCCACTTCACGAGCAGCGTCTGGAAGCGGTTGATCAGGGTCGGTCCCCGATGGATGTACTTGGGACCGATCTCTGTGGGCGTGAATCCGAGCAGGCCGTCGACGAGTGCGCTGACGATGGTCGCACCCGTGAACCCCGCCAGGACGAGCAAGAGCGCGTAGTAGAAGGCGGACAGGCCACCGCCGGTGCCGTCGGGCAGAGGATCGTACTGGGCAACGATCACATCGATCGGCTGCGCGAGGGTGAGAGCACTTGCACCGGCGAGCTGAGTCTCGCCGAGCTGTTGGCGTACCTGTTCGGTGATCTGCTGTCCCACAGTTTCATTGACCGACTCGAACGCCGGTGTTGCGACACCGGTCACGAGTGACATTCCGAAACTGCCCGCGCGTGGATTGGTGTAGACCGTGATGATCGGCTTCTCGACGTCCCCGGGAATCACGCTCGCCTGAGCGAGGATTCCCATTCGCTTGGTGAAATCGCTGGGAATGACGATGGAACCGTAGGCCTCGGCCGTCGACAGCAGCGATTGTGCCTGCGCCGGGCCGACTTCCATGAAATCGACCTTGTCCGGATCGACGTTCTGTAGCAGACCCTCGACGATGTCGTTGCCTATGTTGCGTTGCTCGCCCGCGAGGGTGTCGCCCTCGTCCTGGTTGACGATTGCGATGGGTAGGTCGTGCAGATTGCCCCTGGGGTCGAGCACGCCGCCCAGATACAGCGCGGCGAGAAACGACATCAGGGCCGAGACCACCAGGATGGGCGCGAGCCAGAAACGCGGCGAACGAAGGACGTCGGCCATCGACCGAGGGGTTCTGTCGGAGGTCACCGCATCAGTGTCGCAAGTTCGGCTCCCGTGTGCGCGGTAGTTCGACCCTTGCTACGAGACCGGGATGGAGCCTGCGGGACGACCGCAGGCCCCGCCCGCGCACTCGGGGCGCAGCCGCTGGACCGTCAGGCGTCGGCCCGACGCGGCAGCTTCCACTCCGGGCGCACCCAGTGGCAGGTGTAACCCTCGGGGTACTTCTGCAGGTAGTCCTGGTGCTCGGGCTCGGCTTCCCAGAAATCTCCGGCCGCGGTCACCTCGGTGACGACCTTGCCTGGCCACAGTCCCGACGCGTCGACGTCGGCAATGGTGTCCTCGGCGACGCGCTTCTGCTCGTCGGTGAGGTAGAAGATGGCCGAGCGGTAGCTGGCACCGATGTCGTTGCCCTGACGGTTCTTGGTGGTGGGGTCGTGGATCTGGAAGAAGAACTCGAGCAGATCGCGGTACGTCGTCTGGGTGGGGTCGTAGACGACCTCCAGTCCCTCGGCGTGGTTGCCGTGGTTGCGGTAGGTCGCGTTGGGGACCTCGCCGCCGGTGTAGCCGACGCGGGTGGAGATCACGCCCGGGAGCTTGCGGACGAGCTCTTCGGCTCCCCAGAAGCATCCTCCGGCGAGAATGGCGGTTTCGGTGGCTGCAGACATCGTTGCTCTCCTAGCTCTTTATCGATCGATACGTGGGGTTCAACGAACGAGGCGTCCTCATAATTCCGAATCGTGGGTGCGTTCTCCGACCTCGAGGACCAGTTTGCCGGTGTTGGCTCCGTCGAACAGCAGGTTCAGTGTCGATCCGAAGGCGGGGACGCCGCCGATCTCGATCTGCTCCCGCGCCGTCATCTTGCCGCTGGTGAGCAGTTCGGACAGTGCGTCGATGCCCTCCTGGTAGCGATCGAGGTAGTCGAAGATGATGAAGCCCGTCATCGACGCCCGATTGATCAACAGGGACAGGTAGTGCGCCGGGCCGGGTTGCGGATCGGTGGCGTTGTAGCCGGAGATGGCTCCGCACAACACCACTCGCGCTCCCTTGCGCAGCCGTGAGAGGGCCGCGTCGAGGATCTCACCGCCGACGTTGTCGAAATACACGTCGATGCCCTCGGGTGCAGCTGCCTTCAGGCCCTTGTACACCGATTCGTTCTTGTAGTCGATCGCTGCGTCGAAACCCAGTTCCTCGGTGAGCCACGCGCACTTCTCGGGACCACCCGCAATGCCGATCACAGTGGCTCCCTTGGCTTTTGCGATCTGGCCCGCGATGCTGCCCACGGCGCCCGCGGCTCCGGAGATCACCACGGTGTCGCCCTCGGTGAGCTTGCCGACGTCCATCAGGCCGAAGTACGCCGTCAGTCCTGGGAAGCCGAGCGCTCCGAGCCACGTGGGTGCCGGTGCGATGGATTCGTCGACCTTCTGCACCCCCGTGCCGTCCGACAGTGCGTGCTCGGTGACGCCGAACGAGCCCGAAACGATCTCTCCGACAGCATAATCGGGGTGGTGGGATTCCAGCACCCGTCCCACGGCGTGCGCCCGCATCACCTCGCCGATCCCGACGGGCGGTACGTACGAGCGCGCATCGTTGAGCCATCCCCGCATCGCCGGGTCGAGAGAGACGTAGTCGACGGTGACGACGAACTCGCCGTCGCCCGGCGTGGGAATCGGTTCCTCGGTGAGGTTCCACGTCGACTCGTCGGGACGTCCCACCGGGCGCTGAGCCAATCGGATCTGACGGTTCACAGATGTCATCTACCGTTCCTTCCACGTCGAAGACAGGTCACCTCGACACTAGGGCAGAATGACGTCACGATGACCAACGCGCCGAACACCACCCGCCTCGCCCCCCGTCTCGTCGCCAGCGACGTCGACGGCACTCTGCTCGACCAGCACGAGCGTGTCACCGAACGCACCAGGCGTGCCGTGTCGGCCGTCGTCGCCGACGGTGTGCCGTTCGTGCTGTCCACCGGCCGCCCGCCGCGGTGGATCCACCCTGTCGTCGATCAGTTGGGATACGCGCCGATGTCGGTGTGCGCCAACGGAGCGGTCATCTACGACGCCGCCAACGATCGCGTGCTCAGCGCCGAGACGCTCTCGGTGCAGACACTGCAGTGGTTGGCCGACGTCGCCTATCGCGCACTGCCGGGCTGCGGGCTGGCCGCGGAGCGGGTGGGCCGGACGGCACACGACTCGGCCACCCCGCAGTTCGTCAGCTCCCCGGGCTACGAGCACGCCTGGCTGAACCCGGACAACGTCGAGATGACCGAGGACGACGTGGTCGACGTTCCGGCCGTGAAGCTGCTGATTCGCCTTTCCGGCTCCACCAGCGGACACATGGCAGACATCCTGTCCCCGCTGATCTCCGGTCGCGCCGACCTGACGTTCTCCACCGACAACGGACTGATCGAGCTCTCGGCACCGGGAATCACCAAGGCGTCGGGTCTGGCCAAGGTCGCCGAGACCCTGTCGGTGGACGTTAAGGACATCGTGGCCTTCGGCGACATGCCCAACGACGTCCCGATGTTGACGATGGTGGGACTGGGTGTCGCGATGGGTAACGCGCATCCGGCTGCCGTCGCGGCGGCGAACGAGGTGACCGTCACCAACGCAGAGGACGGAGTGGCGCACGTCCTCGAACGCTGGTGGTGACGCGTCGCCACGCTGGGCACGAAGGTGTAGTACCGGAACGCGAAAGGGCCGAGTCACCACGGTGACTCGGCCCTTTCGCTGGTGAATCTCAGCCTGCGGGTGCGGGCTCCGGTGCGGGAGCGGGCACAGGGGCCGGTTCCACCGGTGCTGCAACGGGGTTCTGCATCTCCGCGTTGTAGGTGTCGTTGTACGTCTTGATCACCGTGGTCACGATTCCGGTGAGCTCGTTGAAGATCAGCGAGCCGTTCTCGAAGTCGGTCCGGAGGCCCTCCGGCACCCGGAACTCGTCGGTGAGCGGCAGACCGAGCACGCCGTCGACGCCACCCTGCTGCACGTACTGCTGGAAGATCTTGCCGATGACGGCCACGGCCTGGCCTGCCATGTTGGTGATGATCTCACCGTTGGCGAACTGCGCCTTCTCGCGGCCACCGCTGACCTGCACCAGACCGCTCACCGGTACGCCCAGCGCACCGGTTTCGCCGCCCGAGGACAACCACTTCTGAGCGACGGGACTGGTCGACGCCAGACGCTGCAACTCGGCGACCAGGGCCGGGATGTTCTCGCCCAGAGTGGAACTGACGTCGGTGCCCGGACGGGACGGTGCCGCGTCGGTCACTGCGGTATCGGGAGCTGTGTCGGTCACGTCGGGCGAGACCGGAGTGGCATCTCCGCCGCCGCCGAGGTTCGCCGCAGCGATGTCGCGGATCTCTCCGAGCCGCGCGTATCCGGCGTCACCCGGGCATTCGGTGTTGCCGACGTCGCGGTGACCGAAGATTACCGGCAGGTCGATGCTCTTGCCCTTGCCGACGAACGTGAAATTCGTTCCCTCCGAGGTCATCGTGGTGGTGCCCTTGGGGTCGAGACCGGCCTTGCCGAGTCGCCATCCGAGGAACTTGCCGACCGAATCGATGGTCTCCTGCGAGGGATCCTCGTTGGAGTAGTCGCCCATCATGGCCACACCGACGGTGTTCTCGTTGAACCCGCCCGCGTGGGCACCCTGAACCGGCTTGTCCAGACCGCCCGCGCGGCCCTCGAAGATCTGACCGTACTTGTCGACGATGGCGTTGTACCCGATGTCGCACCAGCCGAGCGTCTGCGCGTGGTACGCGTAGATGGCTCGGACGATTTCGGCCGATTCGGACTTGGAGTAGTCGTTGCTGCCTGCGGTGTGATGCACGGTGGCACCACCGATGAAGTCGTCGATCGTCGGTGTGGCGCAACGGATCGACTCGTCGGCACCCCACTGAGCGCGGGTGATCACGTTCGGGCCTGCGTCACCGGCGACGGGAGTGGCGAGGTCGCTCAGTGCCGAGTCGGCGGGCGACGTGCCGGGGGTGATGAGTACCGCGCTGATGTCGTTCACGGCCGCGGCCAGCTGTTCGGCCGAGCTGTCGGACTCGGGTGCCGGGGCCGCGGGATCGGCCGGAGCCGGATCCTGTTGGCGCAGTGGCTTGCTCGATGACGCCGGGGTGTAGCCCAAGGGCTGTTCCGCGGCAGCGGGAACCTCGGCCGGAGCGCCGGGAGCAGGCAGTTCGACGACCGGAACCTCGGGAACCGGTGCAGTTGCGAAGCTTTCGGGAGCTGCACTGCTCGTCATCGGCGTCAGCAATACCTGCACGGCCTTGGTCAGTCCGACGAAGATCGGTTCGGTGCCCTGCTTTTCCGCAGCGGGAACGGCGTCGCTCGCAGTGGTATCGACCGGCGCGGTTTGCAGCCACGGGCCCCAGGAGCCGTCCTCCAGTTGCCGGCGGATCTGAGCGGAAGCACCGTCGAGCTGCTCGGAGGTCAGGGCCACCATGCTGAACGGGGTGTCCTGCGTGATCTCCTTGACCGCGGCACCGAGTGGCGGACCGGTCGGATCGGCGGCTTCGGGGTTCACCGGTGCAGAGGCGTCTACCCGAGGAATCGGGGCCTGTGCGGTCGCGTTGCCCGGGGCCGGGGTGGTGAGACCCGGGATGTCGGGGATCTCGATCGGCGGGATCACGATGGAATCCGGCAGCGGCAGGTACTTCAGATCGGAGAGCCGCAGATCGGGCAACGGCAGTCCGGTGAGCTCCTGCAGCGGAATCACGATGTCCGGTGCAGCGCTCAGCGCGGTCTCGACGATCTTGGTCGGCACAGTGACGGGGGTTGTCTCGTTGGCCGGTCGAACTCCGGTTGTCGTGCTGTCGGTGAGGCCTGCGACCGCGAAGGGGGTCGCGACGGCCAGTAGTGCGACAGCACCGAGAACGATCGACGGCTTCGTTCGACGGTTCGGCAAGGCGGTACTCCCTGGTTGTTGGTAGGTACGCGTCGTAGGATCTCTGATTGCTGAACAACATGAATCACATCAGCAACATGAGTCCCATCAGACACAAGGCTAAACCTTAGCTTGACAGTTAGCTATCCCCGGGAAGTTCCGGTGGCGCGGCGCGTCGGGCGCGTCACCTACGCTTTCGAGCTGTGACTGTGCACTTCATCGGAGCCGGACCGGGCGCTGCCGACCTGCTCACGCTGCGGGCCGTCGAGTTCCTGCGATCGAGCCCGGTCTGCGTCTACGCCGGTACCTACATCGACGACGCGATCCTCGACCACTGCTCGGCAGGCACCCGCCTGGTCGACACCGCGAAGCTCGATCTCGACGCCATCACCGGTGAGCTGGTCGCCGCCCACGAACGCGGCGAGGACGTCGCTCGCCTGTGCTCGGGGGATCCGTCCCTCTATTCCGCCCTGGCCGAACAGTCCGCTCGACTCGACGCGGCAGGCGTGCCCTGGGACGTCACCCCCGGCGTTCCGGCCTACGCGGCCGCAGCCGCCGCACTGGGCGTCGAGCTGACGGTTCCCGAAGTGACGCAGTCGGTGGTGCTCACTCGCGCGCAGGCCCGCTCGACGGCGATGCCCGATACCGAGGCGCTGAAGAACTTCGCCGCCACCCGCGCGACCCTGGCGCTGCACCTCGCGATCACCCGCACGCGCATCCTGACCGAGGAACTGACGGAGTTCTACGGTCCGGAGTGCCCGGCCACCGTCGTCTTCCACGTCAGCAAGCCGGACGAGCTGATCCTGCGCGGCACTCTGGCCGATATCGCCGACCAGGTCGAGGCCGCCGACCTGCGGCAGGCGGCGGTGATTCTGGTGGGGCCTGCCCTGGCTCGACGCGTCGTCACCGAATCTCACCTGTACGACGCGTGCCGGGACCGATCGTGAGGATTCACCTGATCGGCATCGGCGGTGGCCACCCCGATCAGATCACCGTCCAGGCGATCCAGAAGCTGCGGGCGGTGGATGTGTTCGTCGTGGCCGACAAGGGCGCATCGGTCGGCGATCTCGGGGCGGCCAGGCAGGAAATACTGGAGCGTCACCACGGCGGCAGCTACCGGGTGATCGAGGTACCCGATCCGCCGCGGGACCGATCACCCCGGCGATACGAGACCGCGGTCCTCGATTGGCACGACGCCCGCGCCCGCGCCTACGCCGATGTGCTCGACGGCCTCGACCGAGGCACCGTCGTGGGGTTTCTCGTCTGGGGCGACCCCGCGCTCTACGACAGCACCATCCGCGTCGTCGAGCGGCTGGCCGCGTTGCGCGGCGACATCGAGTTCGATGTCACACCCGGTGTCTCCAGCGTGTCGATGCTGGCGGCGAGTCATCGCCTCGTTCTCAACCGCATCGGCGGACCGATCGTCATCACCACCGGCAGAAACTTGGCGGGCGACGTCGCCGCCGGCCTCGACAACCTCGTGGTCATGCTCGACGGCAACCTGGCCTGCAGCGCGCTGACCGGCGCAGGATGGGGCATCCACTGGGGTGCCAATCTGGGAACGGTGGACGAGAAGCTGGTGGCAGGTCCGCTCGACGACGTGCTCGGTGAGATCCGCAGCGCCCGCGAGCAGGTCAAGTCCCAGCACGGCTGGGTCATGGACACCTACCTGCTCCGACGTTCCGTTCGATGACACCGGGCCCGCCGATGGGCACCTGGCGGGGCAGAGCGGTCACGATCGTCGGATACCCTGGTTGCCCGTGACTGCTGTAAGCCCCGAGACCACCTCTTCCGACGCCTCCGTGACCGGCCGATACGACCTCATCGTCGTCGGATCCGGGTTCTTCGGACTGACCGTGGCGGAGCGGGCGGCATCCCAGTTGGGTAAGCGTGTCCTCGTGCTGGATCGGCGGCATCACCTGGGCGGCAACGCGTACTCCGAGGCCGAGCCCGAGACGGGCATCGAGATTCACAAGTACGGTGCCCATCTGTTCCACACTTCGAACAAGCGGGTCTGGGAGTACGTCAACAAGTTCACCGACTTCACCGGCTACCAGCACCGTGTCTTCGCTCTGCACAAGGGCCAGTCGTATCAGTTCCCGATGGGCCTCGGCCTGATCTCGCAGTTCTTCGGCAAGTACTTCTCGCCCGCCGAGGCGCGCGCCCTCATCGAAGAGCAGTCCAGCGAGTTCGACTCCAAGGACGCGCAGAACTTCGAGGAGAAGGCGATCTCGCTGATCGGACGCCCGCTCTACGAGGCTTTCATCAAGGACTACACCGCCAAGCAGTGGCAGACCGATCCGAAGAATCTTCCCGCGGGCAACATCACCCGATTGCCGGTGCGGTACACGTTCGACAATCGCTACTTCAACGACACCTACGAGGGCCTGCCGGTCGACGGCTACACAGCGTGGCTCGAGAAGATGGCCGCCGACGAGAAGATCGAGGTCCGGTTGAACACGGACTGGTTCGACGTCAAAGCCGAGCTCGTGGCCGAGAGCCCCGACGCTCCCATCGTCTACACCGGCCCACTGGACCGCTACTTCGACTACGCCGAGGGCGAACTCGGCTGGCGCACAATCGATTTCGAGACCGAAGTACTCCCGACGGGTGACTTCCAGGGCACCCCGGTGATGAACTACAACGACGGCGACGTGCCGTTCATTCGGATCCACGAGTTCCGGCACTTCCACCCCGAGCGCCAGTACCCGACCGACAAGACGGTCATCATGCGTGAGTTCTCCCGCTTCGCCAAGAGCGGCGACGAGCCGTACTACCCGATCAACACCCCCGACGACCGGCAGAAGCTCGAGGCCTACCGCGATCGCGCCAAGGCCGAAGCAGCGTCCAGCAAAGTGCTGTTCGGTGGACGCCTCGGCACGTACCAGTACCTGGACATGCACATGGCCATCGCGAGCGCACTGAACATGTACGAGAACACCCTGGTTCCGCACTTCGAGACCGGTGCTCCTCTGGCAGGCGACAAGTGACCGCCAAGCACCTGCTCGAGGACGGCATCACCGATGCCGCGCCGGTTCTGGGTAAGTCGTTGTTGCAGCGCGTACTGCTTCCGCGTTCCGGTGAACCGCTCGACGTGCGCACGCTGTACCTCGAAGAAGCGCTCACCAATGCCAAACGGGCACACTCGCTCTCGCGAACCTCGGTCACCATCGGTTCCGAGTCCGAGGTGTCGTTCTGCACCTACTTCAACGCATTCCCGGCGAGCTACTGGCGGCGCTACAGCGTCCTGAAGTCGGTGGTGCTCCGCGTCGAGGTCTCCGGCCACTGCCGAATCGACGTCTACCGGTCCAAGGCAGACGCGTCGCGCATCCACGTCGAGGGCCGCGAGGCGGTCGACGGAGATGCGGCCCAGGAATTTCTGATCGACCTCGGTCCGTTCGAGGACGGCGGTTGGATCTGGTTCGACATCACCTCCGACTCCGAGGTGGTGCTCGAGAGTGCGGGCTGGTATGCCCCGATCGAGGCTCCGGGGGAAGCGACCGTCGCCGTCGGCATCCCCACCTTCAATCGCCCGACCGACGCCGTCAAAGCCCTTGTCGCACTTGGGTCGGACCCCCTGGTGCTGGACGTGATCCAGGCCGTGATCATGCCCGATCAGGGCACCCGCAAGGCGAAGGACGAGCCCGGATTCGACGAGGCCGCCGCGGCCCTCGGCGGCAGGCTCGCCATCCACGATCAGGCCAACCTCGGCGGGTCCGGCGGATACAGCCGCATCATGTACGAGGCGCTGAACAACACCGCCTGCCAACACATCCTGTTCATGGACGACGACATCGAGATCGAGCCCGACTCGATTCTGCGGGCGCTGGCCATGTCTCGGTTCGCCAAGGTCCCCACACTCGTCGGCGGCCAGATGCTCAACCTGCAGGCGCGCAGTCACCTGCACGTCATGGGCGAAGTGATCGATCGCAGCAACTTCATGTGGACCGGCGCACAGAACGTGGAGTACGACCACGACTTCTCCGAGGATCCACTGCGCACCAGCAAACTGCTGCACCGCCGCATCGACGTCGACTACAACGGCTGGTGGATGTGCATGATTCCGCGGGTCGTCGCCGAGGAACTCGGGCAGCCGCTGCCGCTGTTCATCAAGTGGGACGACGCCGAATACGGCTTGCGCGCACGGGAAGCCGGCTATCCGACGGTGACGCTGCCGGGTGCGGCGATCTGGCACATGGCGTGGAGCGACAAGGACGACGCCATCGACTGGCAGGCGTACTTCCATCTGCGCAACCGCCTGGTGGTCGCATCGCTGCACATGCCGGGCGACGGCAAGGGGCTGGTGCTCGACACGATCAAGGCCACGGTCAAGCATCTGTTGTGCCTCGAGTACTCGACCGTCGCGATCCAGAACCTCGCGATCCGCGACTTCCTCGCCGGCCCCGAGCACATCCTCGAGATCCTGCCCACCGCGCTGCCGACCGTGCACGCACTGCGCAAGGAGTTTCCCGACGCGGTCGTCGTCGGCAGCTCCACCGAACTGCCGCTCGCGTCCGGTGAGGAGGTGGGAGCCGTCGGGCTGCCGACCAACCCACTGGCCAAGATCGGCCGCTTGGCAAAAGGGCTGCTGCACAACGCAAAGCCTGCGCACACCCAGCATCACGACCGCCCGCAGCTCAACGTCCCGACTCTCGACGCGCGCTGGTTCCTGCTGTCCCAGGTCGACGGTGTCACCGTCACCACCGCCGACGGCCGGGGCGTCGTGTACCGCAAGCGGGATCGTCAGCAGGCTGCGGCGCTGCTCAAGGAAGCCCTGACGCTGCGCAAGCAGTTGGCAGCCGAATTCCCCGCCCTCAAGGCCCGGTACCGCGATGCCGTGCCGCACCTGACCAGTAAGGAAACGTGGGAACGTGTCTTTCGTCACCAGGCGTAAGGGACAGACCGAGGCTCCGACGGAAGTCAGGATCCTCGAGAAGGTGCAGAGCACCGTCGGCAGTGCCCCCGGCGCGATCACCGTCGCCCGCGGCATGTCGCACTTCGGCGAACACGCCCTCGGCTGGGTCGCGATCGCCGGTATCGGAGCTGCACTGGACCGGCCGCGTCGGCGTCAATGGGCCTCGGTGGCGGTAGGGGCAGTGGGTTCCCACGCCGCGTCGATCGTGATCAAGCGCATCGTGCGCCGGCCACGTCCTCACGACCCGGCCGTCCGCGTCAACGTCTCGACGCCCAGCAAGCTGAGCTTTCCGTCCTCGCATGCGACATCGACCACAGCCGCCGCGGTTCTCCTCGGCCGGGTGACCGGGCTACCGTTACCGGCGGTCCTCGTCCCACCCATGCTGCTCTCGCGCTTGGTGCTCGGAGTCCATTACCCCACCGACGTGCTGGCAGGATCGGCACTCGGCGCGTTGACGGCTGCGGCCGTCGTGAAGTTCGAAGGAGACAAATGAGCGAGGATGCCGCACCCGTAGGCGCACCGCCGAAGAACCTGGCGGACGGCATCGTCAAGGCGCTTCGTCCGCGTCAGTGGGTCAAGAACGTACTGGTGCTGGCCGCACCGCTGGCGGCGGGCTCGGTCACCGACCCCGACGTTCTGCTGTCCGTCGCGCTCGCGTTCGTCGTGTTCTGCTTCGCCGCGTCCGGGGTCTACCTGGTCAACGACGCCATGGACGTCGAAGCCGACCGCGCCCACCCCACCAAGCGATTTCGACCGATCGCCGCGGGCGTACTGCCGGTCAACATCGCCTACGCGATGGCCGTTGTCTCGCTCGGTCTCGCCATCGGCCTCTCGTTCATCGCGAACTGGAAACTGGCGCTGGTCATCGGCGTCTACATCGCGATTCAGCTCGCATACTGCTTCGGTCTCAAGCACCAGGCCGTGCTCGACATCTGCATCGTCTCCTCGGGCTTCCTGCTCCGTGCGATCGCCGGTGGCGTCGCCGCCTCGATCCCGCTGTCGCAGTGGTTCCTGCTGATCATGGCGTTCGGCTCGCTGTTCATGGCGGCAGGCAAGCGCTACGCGGAGCTGCAGTTGGCCGAACGCACCGGAGCGAAGATCCGCAAATCGCTCGAGAACTACACCACCACGTACCTGCGATTCGTCTGGACACTGTCCGCGACCGCCGTCGTCATCTGTTACGGCCTGTGGGCGTTCCAGGAAGACGCGGGCACGGGTGCCAACTGGTTCGCCATCTCGATGATTCCGTTTACTATCGCAATCCTGCGATACGCAGTGGATGTCGATGGCGGCGAGGCAGGCGAACCCGAAGAGATCGCGTTGGGAGACAGGGTTCTGCAGCTACTCGCCATAGCGTGGATCGGA
Organism: Rhodococcus sp. 15-725-2-2b; assembly: GCF_002259075.1. Classification (NCBI taxonomy): domain Bacteria; kingdom Bacillati; phylum Actinomycetota; class Actinomycetes; order Mycobacteriales; family Nocardiaceae; genus Rhodococcus; species Rhodococcus sp. 15-725-2-2b. The sequence goes on from NZ_NPFL01000006.1 coordinate 800,052, forward strand.
GTGGTTGGTGTCGCTGTCTACCTCGCCTGACCAGCGAGACGCGCGAGAAGAGAACTCCGCTCGGGCATCGATCACCAGGCCCGTCTTCTGGATCGGGACCGTGGTCACCGGGGCGTTGTTCCTCTGGGGTGCGTGGGAGCGCCGCTGGATCGCCGACGACGGCCTGATCGTTCTGCGTACCGTCCGCAACCTGCTGGCAGGCAACGGACCGGTGTTCAACGCGGGCGAGCGCGTGGAAACCAACACCAGCACCATCTGGACCTACCTCGTGTACGCGGGCAGTTGGCTCAGCGAGGGTCGACTCGAGTACGTCGTCCTGACGATCGCACTGATCCTGTCCACGGCGGCCGTCGTTCTGGCGATGATGGGCACGTTCGCGTTGCGTGGTCGCACCGCGTCGCAGACTCTGTTCCTGCCTGCCGGAGTCCTGGTCTACATCGCGGTTCCGCCCGCCCGCGACTTCGCGACGTCCGGCCTCGAGACCTGCCTGGTCATCTTCTGGTTGGCGATGCTGTGGCTGCTGATGGTCCGGTGGGGTCAACGACGGTCGGGTGGCGTCGAGCTGCTGCTGCTGGCCTTCTTCGCCGGGCTCGGCCCGCTGGTGCGTCCGGAACTGTCCATCGTGGCGGTGCTGGCGTTGGCGATGATCTTCCTGGCTCCGCAGAGTTGGTTGTCCAGGCTGCGAGTGTTCGCTTTCGCCGGTGCGGTGCCGGTGCTCTATCAGATCTGGCGCATGGGCTACTACGGCCTGCCGTACCCCAACACCGCGGTGTCGAAGGATGCAGGCGGAGCCAAGTGGTCGCAGGGGTTCGAGTACCTGTCCAACCTCGTCGGCCCGTATCTGCTGTGGTTGCCACTGATACTGCTCGTCGTCGGTGCCGTGCTGTCGGCCTCGCGAGTGCGGTTGTCCCTGCCCCGTACCGTCGGCGGCTGGCTCGCCGCGCTGCGGACGCCGACCGCCGTGGTCGTCTTCGTGTTGATCAGTGGCCTTCTGTTGGCTTTGTATTCGATTCGCGTCGGCGGCGATTTCATGCACGGTCGGACATTGTTGCCGGCATTGTTCACGCTTTTGTTGCCGATTTCCGTGCTGCCGGTCGCTCTCCCGAAACGCTGGGCTGCAGACCGCGCCACAGCGGTTTTCGTCGCCGATCTGTTTGTCTGGGCCGGCATCGTGATCTGGGCCGTCGTGGCGGCCAACACGACTGGAATGCCGCAGGGCTCGATCGTCGGACGCAGTGGCATCGTCGACGAGCGGGCGTTCTACTCGCTCAACACCGGGCACGCTCATCCGATTCTGGCTTCGGACTACCTCGACTACCCGCGGATGCGAGGGATGGTCGAGGCGATCGAGGACACTCCCGACGGCGGATTGCTGTTGCCCTCGGCCCAGTTCACGTACTGGGATGTCGTTCCACCGCCGCTGCCGATCCCCGAGGGTGGATTCGGTCACACCGTCTTCTTCCTCAACCTCGGAATGACCAGCATGAACGTCGGCCTCGACGTGCGGGTCATCGACCAGATGGGGCTGGCATACCCGTTGGCGTCGCACACCGAGCGGCTCGAGAACGGCCGGATCGGGCACGACAAGAATCTGTATCCGGACTGGGTGGTGGCCGATCTCGGACTCGTCGCCGTCCATCCGTACCTGCCCTGGTACATGGACGAGGACTGGGTCACCGAGGCTCAGGTGGCGTTGACCTGCCCCGACACCCAGGAGCTGCTCACCTCGTATCGGGCCCCGCTGACGAAGGATCTGTTCGTTCGCAATTTCAAGCGTTCGCTCTTCTATGCCGGATATCGCTTCGATCGGGTGCCGAAATACGAAATACAACGATGTGATCTTCCGGCCCCGATATTGAAGGCGGACAATTAGGTGTCCGAACACGAAAAGGTCACCGGGTTGCGCCGAAATGGTCTCGACGCCAAGATGAGCTATCTCGATCCTGTAACGGTGGCCGCCCTCGGTGCGATAAGCGCTGAGGATGTGTGTGCGACCGACCCGAGGGTCGGACGGCAGACATGGTGAACTTGCGAGATCAAGCGTTGATTGCGTAACCGATGTGACGATGAAGCAGCTGAGAGGTCGAGTGCATGCTGGGTAGAAGGAAGAGCCGGTCCGAGGACAAGCGGGGTGGGTCCTGGGGCCGCCGCGCCGCCACGTCCATGCTGATGGCGGTGGTCCTCCCACTGGGATTGGCTGTAGCCGGCGGTGGCGCAACTGCCAACGCAGCCTTCGACGGCAATGCCATCGACGTCTGGACGGACTCGAGCATGGGTCCGATCAAGAGCCGCGTCTGGCGCGCCGCGGACGGCAACACCAATCGCGTCGTCTACCTCCTCGACGGTCTTCGGGCCACGAACGACATCTCCGGTTGGGAGCACGAGACCGACGCCGGTGCCGTGTTGGCCTCCTGGAACATCAACGTCGTCGAGCCGGTGGGTGGACAGTCGAGCTTCTACTCCGACTGGTACGCACCGTCGAACTTCAACGGCCAGCAGACCACGTACAAGTGGGAGACCTTCCTGACGCAGAACCTGCGTGAGAACCTGCGCGCGAACTGGGGCTTCAACCCCAACCGCAACGGCGTCATCGGTATCTCGATGGGTGGCTCGGCTGCTCTGACTCTCGCGGCCTACCACCCGGACCAGTTCAGCTACGCGGGCTCGCTGTCCGGCTACCTGAACATCTCCGCTCCCGGCATGCGCGAAGCGATGCGTCTGGCGTTGCTCGACTCCGGTCGCTACAACATCGACGCGATGTGGGGACCGCCGTGGGATCCGGCGTGGCTGCGCAACGACCCGTTCGTCTTCGCCCCTCGTCTGCGCGACAACGGAACCCGCGTGTGGGTGTTCGCAGGTAGCGGCCTGCCCGGCGGACTCGATCGCCCGCGGAGCTTCATCGACTACTACAACACCGCCAACGGCATGGGCCTCGAGGCCATCGCACTGGCGAACAGTCGGGCGTTCCAGATCCGGATGGCCAGCATCGGTGCCAACAACGTCACCTACGCGTTCCCGGCCGTCGGTACCCACCAGTGGGGTTACTGGGGCGAGCAGATCCGCATCATGGCACCGGACCTGAGCGCCAACATCGGTAACTGAGCCGCTCACGGATCATTTCGGTCGTTTCGCCCGCTTCTCGGCCCTTCGTGAAACTTCACGACTTTTCAGGGCTGTTCAGCGGGGACCGAGCAGGATAGTCTCCTGTTTCGGGGAAACGTCGAGGTGAAACTGGGACGCTGATCACAGTTTTGCCTTGGAACCGCTCGATGGAATAACCTCCATCGAGCGGTTCGCCTGTTTCACAGCAGAACCTCCGATTTTTCAGGACCACGTCGTCCTTCGGCCCGGAGGGGCCACCAGGAAAGCCCTGTTCGATTGCCGGGGGCCGCACGTCGCGGAGACCGCGTAGATGAGAGAGAGCACGATTCATGCGATTTGCCGGCCTCAGCAGAACACCGAAGGCGTCTTCACGCTGGCGTCAGCGCCTGCTCGGCGTCGGTGCTGCAGCGCTCGTCCTTCCCCTCGCAGCCGGTGTCGTCGGTGGAGCGGTCGCTGTCGCAGCACCCGCTCCCGTCGCGCATCAGACCCCTGCCGGTGGCCGTGAAGACCTGATCGTCCCGTCCGAGATGGGCCCCATCAAGGTTCAGGTCCAGTGGGCGGCCCGTGGCGGCAACGCCGCTCTCTACCTGCTCGACGGGCTGCGTGCCCGCGACGACCGCAACGCCTGGACGTTCGAGACCAACGCGCAGGATCAGTTCGCCAACGACGACGTGACCCTGGTCATGCCCGTCGGCGGTCAGTCGAGCTTCTACAGCGACTGGTACACCTCGTCGAACTTCAACGGCCAGGAAGTCACCTACAAGTGGGAGACGTTCCTGACCCAGGAGCTGCCCGCGTTCCTCGAGAACTACGGTGTCTCGCGCAGCAACAACGGTGTGCTCGGACTGTCGATGGGTGGTTCGGCAGCACTGACGCTCGCCGCGTACCACCGCGATCAGTTCAAGTTCGCCGGTTCGCTCTCGGGCTACCTCAACATCTCCGCGCCCGGCATGCGCGAGGCCATCCGCGTCGCCATGCTGGACGCCGGTCGCTTCAACGTCGACTCCATGTGGGGACCGCCCTGGAACCCGGCGTGGCTGCGCAACGACCCGTTCGTCTTCGCGCCGCGACTCGAGGGCCTGTCCCTCTACATCTCGGCAGCCAGCGGGCTGCCCGGCGAGTTCGATCGCCCGGCCGCGCCGATCGACTTCTACAACACCGCCAACGGAATGGCGCTCGAGGCACTCTCGCTCGCCAACACCCGTGCATTCCAGATCCGCATGAACACTCTCGGCATCCCGGCCACGTACAGCTTCCCGGCCAACGGCATTCACGCATGGCCGTACTGGGGAGCCGAGCTGTGGAAGGCTCGCGGCCAGATCCTGGACGCGCTCAACGCCTGACACCGATCGAGTAGTCGTTCTTCGAGAAATGCCGCCCCGCGTCTGTGCGCCGGGCGGCATTTTTCGGTCCCGGCCGCGGTCGCGATGCCGACTCAGTTCACAATTGCACCACCAGTCACAGCGCGTCTGCTGCTCGTCGGCATCGGGCACGTGTAGAAAGACATACGAAGCATGTCTCGATAGGAGACCTTCGAAAGTCACGTCGAAAGAGAGTCACCATCATGCGCACTGAGCTTGTTCGGTTCGGTCGGACTACATCGGCCGGTACACGGGCTCGGCGAGCGGCAGCAGCACTGACCGTCGCTTCCGCGCTGATGATCCCCTTCGCGACGACGACCGTTGCCTCCGCTGCCCCCATCGCGCGGACGGCCCCTGTCGCGCTGGCCGGCCCCGCCTACACGCAGACGTCCGGTGCCACCGTCACGTCGGTGGACTGGCTCTCCGATCGTCGCGTCGCGCTGTGGATCCAGTCGCCCTCGATGGGAACGCCCATCCAGGTTCAGCTGTTGCTCGCGCGTGACTGGAACATCAACCCGCAGGCCACGTTCCCGCAGGTGTACATGCTCGACGGTCTGCGCGCGACCGACCAGGAGAACGGTTGGACGGCCGAGACCGACGCCGAGTCGTACTTCGCCGACAAGAACGTCAACGTGGTCCTCCCCATCGGCGGCCAGTCCAGCTTCTACTCCGACTGGCTCGATCAGGACAACGGCAAGAACTACCAGTGGGAGACGTTCCTGACCCAGGAGCTCCCACCCATTCTCGAGCGGGACTGGCGCAGCACCGACACCCGCGGAGTCGTCGGATTGTCCATGGGCGGTACGTCCGCGATGTTCCTCGCCGCGCGCAACCCCGGCTTCTTCAAGTTCGCGGGTTCGCTCTCGGGCATCCTGACCACCACCTCGCTCGGCATGCCGCAGGCAATCCAGTACGCGATGACCGACGCGGGCGGCTACAGCTCGAGCGCCATGTGGGGCTCGCCGTCCAACTCCCTGTGGGCGCAGCACGATCCGTACCTGCTGGCCGACAAGTTGAAGGGCGTCAGCCTCTACATCTCCAGCGGCAACGGCTCGACCGGACCGTACGACCAGCCGTCGGGCATTCCGGGCGTGAGCACCAACTACGCCGGCATGGGGCTCGAGATCCTCTCGCGCCTGACCTCGCAGTCCTTCGCCACCAAGCTCAACCAGCTCGGCATCCCCGCTCAGGTCAACTACCGGCCGTCGGGCACGCACTCGTGGCCGTACTGGCAGTTCGAGCTGCATCAGCTCTGGCCGCAGCTCGCCACCGCACTCGGAGTCGAGGTCGACAAGCCCGCGTGCAGCGTCGCCGGCATGATCGGCAACGCGAGCGGTGCCAACTCGTGGCTCGGACCGTGCTTGACTGCCGAATACAACGTGGCCGGAGGTCGCGCGCAGGACTTCACCTTCGGCCGGGTCTTCTTCACTCCCGATACCGGTGCGCAGGTCGTCGCCGGAGCCATCGGTGGCATCTACCAGGGCAACAGGGGCCCCGAGGGTGCACTCGGATTCCCGACGACCGGCGAGATCGGAACTCCGGACGGTCGCGGACGATTCAACGCCTTCCAGAACGGAATGGTCTACTTCACGCCGCAGACCGGCGCACACGTGGTCAAGGGTGCTGTGCTCGACGAGTGGGCTGCCCAGGGCTACGAGGGCGGGCCGCTGGGCTACCCGGTGCTCGACGAGGTTCAGACGCCGACCAAGCCCGGATCGGTACAGGGTTTCGAGATCGGTGCCATCTACACCTCGCCCGATGCCGGTGTGCACTCGGTGCAGGGCATGATTCTGGGCAAGTACGGTGAATTGGGTTGGGAGGGTGGAGCTCTCGGGTTCCCCAAGTCCAACGAGCTCGGCCCGATCAGGGACGGCGGACGCTTCAACCAGTTCGAGACGGGCAACATCTACTGGAGCCCGCTGAGCGGAGCCTGGTCCACCCCGTACGGTCCGATCTTCGATGCATGGGGATCGGTCGGCTACGAGGGCGGCCGGTTGGGCTACCCCACCAGCGATCAGTTCGACATCGACGGTGGCGGCAAGCAGCAGAACTTCCAGTTCGGCATCATCACCGTCAAGGACGGCGTTGCCACGATCGCGCCGTAGTTGCTTGCGAAACGACATCAGCTCAGAGTCTTCTCAGAGCGTGGCGGTACTCTCGCCTGCGACCCGACGACCGAAGGATTTCGATCGATGACGCGTAATTCCCTCACCAGGACTCTGTCGCTCGGTGTGTTCGCCCTTGCGGCGAGTTCGATGCTGGTGGCCTGCGGGAGTGACGACTCGACGGCTACCGGAGCGCCGACGACCACCACCTCGGCTGCCGAGACGACGACCGAGGCCGAGTCGACGACGTCGGCCGCAGAGACCACCACTGCTGCGCCGACCACGAGTCCGGGTGAGGCGGCCACCGCGCCGCCCGAGCAGCCGCAGCCCGTCCCGGACGATTTCCCCGGGCCGACGGAAAGCCAGATCGACGACCGCGGCGCGAGCTTCCTGGAGGAGCTGAAGAAGCAGGGGATCACCCCGGCGGGCAACGGCGACATCGCGGTGTCGACGGCCAATTACATCTGTGCCGCGCAGGCGCAGGGCGTCACGGCGGAGGAGATCTCGACCTTCGTCACCGCGAACGTCGGCGTCGAGGCAAGCGCCTCCGGAACGCAGATGAGCGAGACGCAGGCTCAGCAGGCAGCCCAGACCTACATCGCCGCCGCGCAGGCGACGTACTGCAGGCCGTAGAGATCAGCGGTGATGGCCAAGCGTAAGCGCAGAATCCTTCCGGTGATCGCCGTTGCGGCGATCATCGGTCTGATCATCGTCGCCCTGTGGTACCTGCTGGCCGGACGGCTGCCGAAGGAACCGGGCATCCCGGTGCCACCGGGACCGGAGGAGCCGACGTCGCAGCCGGCCGACTGCCCCGACGTCCAGGTCATCGCCATCCCCGGAACCTGGGAATCGTCGTCCACCGACGATCCGTACAACCCGACGGCCAATCCGGCGTCGTTGATGCTCAACGTCACTCGCCCGTTGCAGGAGCAGTTCCCCGGTTCGCGAGCCGACGTCTACACCGTGCCGTACGTGGCTCAGTTCTCCAATCCCATCGCGCTGCCGCCGGACGGTCAGCAGTCGTACAACAACAGTCGTACCGAGGGCAAAGCCGTCGCCGTGCAGAAGATGACCGATGTCAGTGCACGTTGCCCGTTGACCAACTTCGTCCTCACCGGCTTCTCGCAGGGCGCGGTCATCTCCGGCGACATCGCGGCCGACATCGGAGCGGGCAACGGTCCCATCTCCGCCGATCGTGTTCTGGGCGTCACCCTCATCGCCGACGGTCGACGCGACGGCGTCTCCGGGACCGATGTTCCGGCTCCGCTCGACGGCGTCGGTGCCGAGGTCGCTCTCGGCGGACTCGACCTGCCCGGCATCACGATGACGGGGCGTCGAGAAGGAGGCTTCGGTTCCCTCGACGACCGGACCAACCAGATCTGTGCACCAGGAGACTTGATCTGCTCTTCGCCGTCGGATGGATTGTCGCTCCGCAACATTCCGCAAAGCATCCAGATTCTGATCGGGGCTGCAGGCAACCCGGTTCATGCGTCGTACAACAGTTTCGTCGTCGACGGATCCGGTACGACGGCCACTCAGTGGACCGCTGGGTGGGCCGCCGGACTGATCGAGAATGCCCCGACGCCCGCGCATTCGTGAGTGTCGGCGCTTGATAACGGAAACGTCACAACGCGACGTGCAGTGGTCTGGTGCCGCGCACAAACCTTGGCCGCGAAGCCCCCAGCCGGTGTGATCGACTCGGGTCAGCGGCTAGAGTGGCGCCTTGGACCTGCGCAGATCGGCCTCGGCCGGGCTGCTCTCGCCATCAGAAACAAGACCGCTGCACACTCCGAGGAGAGCAATAGATGAGTTCCGCCGAGGCCGCGACCGCAGGGCCGCGCAAATTCCGATTCGCTGCAGGCGGAGAGGGAAACGCCGAGGAGGGCGGGGCTCGGAAGTTCATCAAGCTGGCGCAACAGGCCGAGGAACTGGGTTACGACAGCTTCATGATTCCCGACCACCTGGGCAACCAGGTCGGTCCCATCGCAGCACTCGGCGCGCTCGCCGTGGCCACCGACAAGATTCGGCTCGGCACTGCTGTGTTGGCGAACGGCTTCCGACATCCCGCGGTGCTGGCCAAGGATGCGGCCACCATCGACGTGCTCTCGGGTGGGCGGCTCGAGCTCGGTCTGGGTGCGGGTTGGATGCGTGAGGAATACGACAAGGCGGGGATCACGTACGACCGCCCTGGCGTGCGGATCGAGAAGCTGGAGGAGACCCTCGAAATTCTCGACGTCCTGTTGCGTGGTCAGGAATGCAACTTCGAGGGCAAGCACTACACGATCTCAGGACTCAAGGGCAGTCCTCGGCCCCGCCAGGGACCGCGTCCTCCCATTTGTATCGGCGGTGGCGGTCCGAGGATGCTCGCCCTGGCGGCCAAGCACGCCGACATCATCTCCGTGGTGCCGAGCACCTCGAAGGAGGGCAAGCTGTTGCTCTCGGGCATGACCATCGAGAAGACCCTCGAGCGTGTCGAGCTCATTCGTGCAGCAGCAGGCGATCGGTTCGACGACATCGAACTGAACTGGGCCATCACCACGATCGTCGTCACCGACGACCGTGAGCAGATGGCCGAGATGGCGCTGGCGGCACTCGACAACGGCTACCCACCGAACGTGGACGTCGATGTCAAGCTCACCGTCGAGGACATCCTGTCGTCTCCGTACCTCGCATTCGGGACATACGAGGAAATTGCCGATCAGATCCGTAACGTTCGCGCGCGAACGACGATGTCCTATGTCGGGGTTTTCCCTACTCAAATGGAAGCATTCGCGCCGGTTGTCGACTTGCTGAAAGGCGAGTGACGTAGGCGCGTGTCGGTACCATGTAGCTGGCCTTTCAAACCAGGTGCCAAACCGACACCATAAGAGCTACTAGTCAGTAACATAAAACGCTGTTCGGTGTCCGCATGCACGTAGCCGGTCGTGCGGGCCCAGGTCACGCAGGCTGTGTGGCAGCGGATTCGTGTCGGAGGAGATTGAAGTAATGAGCCACACGTTCGACGATTTCATCGATGAGAACGGCCATATCACCATCGGCGAGGGGCAGACGCTCGTCCGCCACGTCGAGGTGAACGTGAAGGAGAATTCCGACACGCTCGCGTACCGGTTCGTCGATTACTCCCGGGAACGTGACGGCGAAGCTCACGAGCTGACCTGGGCCGAGTTCGGTACTCGCCTCAAAGCTGTCGCTGCTCGCCTGCAGCAGGTCACCCAGCCCGGTGATCGAGTGGCCATCCTGGCACCGCAGGGCCTCGAGTACGTCATCGCCTTCTTCGGAGCGATCTACGCGGGCACCATCGCGGTACCGCTGTTCGATCCCGACGAGCCAGGGCACACCGATCGCCTGCATGCCGTCCTCGGTGACTGCAAGCCGAGCGCCATCCTCACCGCGAGCAACTCGGCAGCAGGCGTACGCGCCTTCTTCCGCGCGCTCCCCGCCGCGGAGCGCCCCCGGATCATCGCCGTCGACGCGGTCCCGGACAGCGTCGGCGAGACGTGGGTCGAGCCGACGGCCGGGCTCGACGACATCGCTTACCTGCAGTACACCTCCGGTTCGACGCGGACCCCGGCCGGCGTCGAGATCACGCACCGCGCGGTCGGCGTCAACGCGCTGCAGATGGTCGACAGCATGGAGATCAACCACGACTCCCGCGGCGTCACCTGGCTGCCGATGTTCCACGACATGGGTCTGCTCACCGTCATTCTCCCGGCGCTCGGCGGCAAGTACATCACCATCATGAGCCCGCGTGCGTTCGTGCAGCGGCCCTGGCGCTGGATCAAGGAACTCGCCGCGGTGTCCGACGGCGCGGGTACCTTCGCAGCAGCGCCGAACTTCGCGTTCGAGCACGCCGCCCAGCGTGGTCTGCCGAAGAACGGCGAGAGCCTCGACCTGTCCAATGTCATCGGTCTGATCAACGGCAGCGAGCCCGTCACCACGTCGTCGATGAAGAAGTTCAACGAGGCGTTCGGTCCCTACGGTCTGCCGAAGTCCGCGATCAAGCCGTCGTACGGCATGGCGGAGGCGACCCTGTTCGTCTCGACCAGCAAGCACGCCGACGAGGCCAAGGTTGTCTACGTGGACCGCGTCGAGCTCAATGCGGGCAACTTCGTCGTCGTCGCCCCCGACGCCCCCGGTGCCATCCCGCAGGTGTCCACCGGAACCGTCGCTCGCAGCCAGTGGGCCGCCATCGTCGATTCCGAGACCGGCACCGAGGTTGCCGACGAGCACGTCGGCGAGATCTGGTTGCACGGCGAGAACATCGGCAAGGGCTACTGGGGCCGCGAAACCGAGACCTCCGAGACCTTCCACAACAAGCTCGTCCACCGCAACCCCGAAGGCTCGCACGCAGACGGAGCTCCCGAGGGTGGCAACTGGATGCGTACCGGCGACTTCGGCGTTTACCACGACGGCGAGCTCTACATCACCGGCCGCGTCAAGGACCTCGTCATCGTCGACGGCCGCAATCACTACCCGCAGGACCTGGAGTTCTCGGCCCAGGAAGCCAGCAAGGCATTGCGTCCCGGCTTCGTCGCAGCCTTCGCCGTCCCGCTCAACCAGCTCCCGGACATCGTCTTCGAGTTCAGTGGCGCAGCCCTGACCAAGGACCCCGACGACAGCTCCGAGCAGCTCGTCATCGTCGCCGAGCGCGCACCCGGCTCCGGCAAGGCAGATCCGGCTCCGATCGCCGACGAGGTGCGTACCGCGGTCTCCGCACGGCACGGCGTCACCGTTCGCGACGTCCTCCTCGTCCCGGCCGGTTCCATCCCGCGCACCTCGAGCGGCAAGATCGCTCGACGCGCATGCAAGGCCGCGTACATCGAGGGCACGCTGCGTGGCGGCTACCAGCAGACGGCCTTCCCGGACGCAGAACTGCCCGACTGACGGACGCACCCTCCGTTTTTCCTCCGACACGACTTGGTGAGTAATGGCTGAACTAGAGACAGACAAAATCGAGCGCGTGGACGGCGGAGACCTCACGGTTGCGCAGCTGCGGGACTGGCTGCGCAACTGGGTTGCGGACGCGACCGGGCAACCGGCGTCGGCCATCTCCGACGACCGCCCGATGGAGGAATTCGGTCTGTCCTCTCGCGATGCCGTCGCATTGAGCGGCGAGATCGAGGAGCTGGTGGGAGTCACGCTGACCGCCACCGTCGTCTACCAGCACCCCACCATCGCCTCGCTGGCCAAGATCATCATCGAGGGCGAGCCGGACGAGCCTGTCGGCACCGTCGACGACGCGTTCTACACCAGCGGCGGGAACTCCGGCGACGCACACGACGTCGCCATCGTCGGCCTGTCGTCCCGTTTCCCCGGCACCGGACAGACTCCGGAGGAGATGTGGTCGCTGCTGATCGAGGGCCGCGACGGCATCACCGATCTGCCCGACGGCCGCTGGCAGGAATTCACCTCCGATCCGGTCATCGCCGCCGCGGTGGCCGCAACGGTGACCAAGGGTGGTTACCTCGACGACGTCAAGACCTTCGACGCCGAATTCTTCGCGATGTCGCCCAACGAGGTCGTCAACGTCGACCCGCAGCAGCGGCTCGCACTCGAGCTGACCTGGGAAGCGTTGGAGCACGCGCACATTCCGGCCAGCTCCATCAAGGGCAGCCAGGTCGGCGTCTTCATCGGCAGCTCCTCCAACGACTACCAGCTCATCGCCGTCAGCGACCCGGCCGTGCACCCGTATGCCCTCACCGGTACGTCCACCGCCATCGTCGCCAACCGAGTGTCCTACTTCTACGACTTCCGCGGGCCGTCGATCGCCGTCGACACCGCGTGCTCGTCTTCGCTGGTCGCCGTGCACCAGGCGGTGCGCAGTCTGCGTACCGGCGAATCCGATCTGGCCGTTGCCGGTGGCGTCAACATGCTTCTCGCGCCGCCCATCACCGTCGGCTTCGGCCAGACGGGTGTGCTCGCGCCCGACGGCCGAATCAAGGCCTTCTCCTCCGACGCGAACGGCATGATCCGTTCCGAAGGCGGCGGACTCGTCGTGCTCAAGCGACTCGAGGACGCCGAACGCGACGGGGACGACATCCTCGCCGTCATCGCCGGATCCGCGATCAACCAGGACGGCCGCTCCAACGGTCTGCTTGCGCCCAACCCGGACGCACAGGCCGATGCGCTGCGGTTCGCATACCGCGACGCCGGCATCAACCCGTCGGGCGTCGACTACATCGAAGCGCACGGCACCGGAACCATTCTGGGCGACCCGATCGAGGCCGACGCTCTCGGTCGGGTGGTCGGTCGCGGCCGTGACGCAGACAAGCCGGCCCTGCTCGGATCGGCGAAGACCAACTTCGGGCACCTCGAATCTGCCGCGGGCGCAGCAGGTTTGATCAAGGTCGTCCTGGCGATGCAGGAGAACAAGCTCCCCGCGTCGCTGAACTACGCGGGCCCCAACCCGTACATCGACTTCGACAAGGCACACCTGAAGGTGATTCCGGAGGCCACCGACTGGCCGCGGTACACCGGCAAGGCCGTCGCGGGTGTGTCCGGTTTCGGCTTCGGTGGCACCAACGCACACGTCGTCGTGCGCGAGTACGTCCCGGGTGAGACCGACGGCGCATTCGACCCCGCGGCCGTGGACCCGGAAGCCGTTCTCGTCGAAGGCCTCACCGACGTCTCCGGTGCCGAGCTGCCGATCGTCGCCGACCCCGAGCCTGGACCTGCCGTCTCGGATGTCGAGACAACCGATCCGGTAGCCGAGGCCGAGACGATTCTGTCCGATGCTGAAACCGGTTCGGAGACAGTCATTCTCGCTGTGTCTGCGGCCCTTCCGTCGCGCCGTAAGCGAGCCGCCGGAGAGTTGGCCGACTGGCTCGAAACCGAAGAGGGCAGCACGACGCCTCTCGTCGACGTCGGCCGCACGTTGGCCCGCCGCAACCACGGGCGTTCGCGCGCAGTGGTTCTGGCATCCTCCACCGCCGAGGCCATCGCAGGATTGCGCGCCATCGCCGCAGGAAAGCCCGGACCCGGAGTGTTCTCCGCAGACTCACCGGCCTCCAACGGTGCAGTGTGGGTGTTCTCCGGCTTCGGCTCACAGCACCGCAAGATGGCATCGCGCCTCTACCGCACCAACGCGGTGTTCGCCGCCGAGGTCGACAAGGTGGACGAACTGTTGGTCGACGAGGCCGGCTACTCCATCCGCGAGATCATCCTCGACGACTCGCAGACCTACGAGTTCGAGAACTCCCAGGTGGGCATCTTCGTCATCCAGATCGCCTTGGCCGCAACGCTTCGCGCCCACGGTGCCGAGCCGTCGGCCGTCATCGGACACTCGATGGGTGAGGTCGCGGCCGCATACGTCGCCGGCGGCCTGAACCTCGAAGACGCAGTGCGCATCATCTACGCCCGGTCGCGACTGCTGGCCGAGGGCCAGGACGGACTCGGAGCCGCATCGCAGGGCGCAATGGCTCTTGTCGAGTACACCCCCGACGAGGTCAAGACCCTCACCGATCAGTTCCCCAACGTCGAGCCCTGCGTTTACGCAGCACCGACCCACACCACCGTCGGCGGACCGCGCGCCGAGGTCGAGGCTCTCGTCGAGATGGCCGAGGCCGCAGGCAAGATGGCCCGACTCCTCGACGTCAAGGGTGCCGGACACACCGCAGCCGTCGACGTGCTGCTCGGTGAGCTGGCCGCCGAACTCGCCGGAATCGAACCCGGCAAGCTCACCGCCGGGGTCTACTCGTCGGTCGATCGCGAGGCCCACTATCGCGTCGGGCATGCGCCGATCCACGGCGTCGAGTACTGGACCAAGGGAATGCGTCATCCGGTCTGGTTCACTCAGGCCGTCAATGTCGCTGTGGGAGACGGACATACGACGTTCGTCGAGCTCGCTCCCAATCCCGTCGCGTTGATGTCGGTTGCCGCAACGGCTTGGGCTGCAGGCGTCGCCGATTCGACTCTGATTCCGACGCTCAAGCGCAAGGAGGACGAGTCAGAGACCTTCCTCGCCGCTCTGGCGCAGCTGTACGTTCACGGTCATGCACTGGAACTGGCAACGCTGTTCGAGTCCGGCCCGTACGCGGACATCCCGCGAACTGCCTACCTGCGCAAGGAGTTCTGGCTGAACTCGCAGGTCAGCTCCAGCGGTAACGCGCGAGTTCCCGGTGCTCGCGTCGCATTGCCGGACGGCCGCCACGTCTGGGAGGTCCAGGCCTCCGCCGTCGCCGATTTCGATGCACTGGTCACTGCGGCCGCGTCGCAGGTGTTCTCCGATGTGGCACTGGGCGTTTCGGTCTCCCACGCCGGCGTGCCGAAGGCGGGTACGGTCGTCACCACGTTGACCTCGCACCTCGGTGGCGCGTCGGTACAGGTGCACGCGCACGAGGGCTCGGCGTTCACCCTGCTGCACGAGGCCGTCGTCACCTCGGGTGACGTTCGACCGGAACCCGTTGTCGCTGTGGAAGAGCGCTCCTCGTCTCCCATGGAGGAGCTGCCGGAGGTCGTCGAGACGTTCGGTGATCGCTGGGATCCGAACGGCAACCAGAAGCTCGAGGACCGACTGGCCGTCATCGTCGCGGAGTCCATGGGCTACGCGCCCGAGGATCTGCCGCCCGAGGTTCCGCTGATCGAACTGGGTCTGGATTCGCTCAGCGCCGTGCGCATCAAGAACCGCGTCGAGTACGAATTCGATATCCCCACAGTGCAATTGCAGGCCGTGCGCGACGCCAACCTGCGTGAGGTGGAGAAGTACCTGCGCTACGCGATCGAGAACCGCGACGAGGTGCAGGCACTGGCAGACAAGCAGGCGGCGGAGAAGGCGGCCGAACAGGCTGCTGCGTCGCCTGCCGCCGTCGAGCCTGCCCCCGCTGCCGGGGACGCTGCTCCCGTTGCCGAGGACACGACTCCCGTCGAGAAGGCTGCCCCGGCAGTTGCTGCCGCGGCGCAGACCGATCTCGGCGGCAAGGAAGCATTCGCCGAGGCCGCCGGATCCGACGTGCCTCCGCGCGACAATGCCGAGCGGATGACGTTCGCGACATGGGCTGTGGTGACGAAGGAATCGGCCAAGGGAATCTTCAACACCCTGCCGATCCTCGACGACGAGACGGCGGAGAAGCTGGCCGCTCGTCTGACCGAGCGGGCCGGCGGCGAGATCACCTTCGACGACGTCCTGGACTCCGAGACCATCGAACAGCTCGCAGACAAGGTTCGTCCGCACCTCGAGGACGGTGAGATCGACGGCGTCGTACGCAATCTGCGTGCCCGGCCCGAAGGCTCCACAGCCACACCGGTGTTCGCGTTCCACTCGGCCGGTAGCTCCACCGTCGCCTACGAGCCGCTGCTGCGGAAGCTGCCTGCCGGCACGCCGATGTACGGCCTCGAGCGCGTCGAAGGCCCCATCGCCGTGCGAGCTGCGGAGTACGTGCCGCTGATCAAGGCGATCCAGCCCGAAGGACCGTACGTGTTCGTCGGCTGGTCGCTCGGCGGCATCCTCGCCTACGAGGTCGCGCGTCAGATGGAGGAAGAGGGCATCGAGGTCGCCTACGTGGGGCTGCTCGACACCGTCATGCCCGGCACGCAGATCCCGGACACCAAGGACGAGGTGCGCAAGCGCTGGGAACGCTACGCGGCGTTCGCGAAGAAGACGTACAACGTCGACTACCCGATTCCCTACGACAAGCTGGTCGACTCCGACGACGAGGGACAGATCCGCATCATCACCGATCTGGTCAAGCTCAGCGGTGCCAAGATCCCCGGCGGGATCATCGAGCATCAGCGCACGTCGTGGCTCGACAATCGGGCCATCCAGACGGCCGAGCTCAAGAAGTACGGCGGGCACGTGACGCTGTACATGGCCGACAAGTACCACGACGACGCGATCGCTCTCGAGCCCGCGTACGCCACCCGCGAAGAGCACGGTGGCTGGGGACCGGTGGTCGAGGACCTGGAGATCGTCTACGTCGGAGGCGATCACCTCGCGGTCGTCGACGAGCCGTACATTGGAAAAATTGCGGCCCATTTGTCGAAGACGCTCGAGAACATCGAGTCTGCAAGAACCGGAGCGTAGATCTTGAGTGGCACCACTGCGGAGAAGCTGGCCGAACTACGGACGAAGCTCGAACAGGCCGAGGAACCGGCCGGCGACATCGGCGTAGCCAAGCGTGCGAAGAAGGGCATCCCCAGTGCCCGCGATCGCGTCAAGTCGTTGCTCGATCCCGGTAGCTTCGTCGAGATCGGCGCACTGGTGAAGGCCCCGAACGACCCGGCCGCTCTCTACAGCGACGGCGTCGTGACCGGCCACGGAACCGTCGACGGTCGTCCGATCGCCGTGTTCTCGCACGATCAGACGGTGTTCGGCGGAACCGTCGGCGAGATGTTCGGCCGCAAGGTCGCCGGAATCATGGACTTCGCCATCAAGATGGGTTGCCCGGTCGTCGGCATCAACGACTCCGGTGGAGCTCGTGTGCAGGACGCGGTCACGTCCCTGGCCTGGTACGCCGAGCTGGGTCGACGCCACGAGGCGCTGTCCGGTCTGTGCCCGCAGATCTCCCTGATCCTCGGCAAGTGTGCCGGTGGTGCCGTGTACGCGCCCATCAACACCGACATCGTGGTCGCCACCGAAGAGGCGTACATGTTCGTCACCGGTCCGGACGTCATCAAGTCCGTCACCGGTGAGGACGTCAGCCTCGACGAGCTGGGCGGTGCCCGCGTCCAGGCTGTCAACGGCAACGTGCACCACGTCGCTGCCGACGAGAAGGCCGCTTTCGAGTGGATCCGGAACTACCTGAGCTACATGCCGTCGAGCTGCCAGGAGGAGTCGCCGGTGATCAACCCGGGGCTCGAGCCGGAGATCACCGAATCCGATCGCAAGCTCGACTCGTTCATGCCCGACGCCGACAACGCCGGTTACGACATGCACGACATCATCCTGCGCATATTCGACGACGGTGAATTCCACGAACTGTCGGGCCAGACGGCACCGAACGTCATCACCGGCTTCGCCCGCGTCGACGGTCGGCCGGTGGGCATCGTCGCCAATCAGCCGATGCACCTGTCCGGGGCGCTCGACGCCAAGGCAGCGGACAAATGCGCCCGCTTCATCCGCCTCAGCGATGCCTACAACATTCCGATCATCTTCCTCGTCGACACACCCGGCTTCCTGCCCGGCGTCGACCAGGAGACTCTCGGCGTCATCCATCGCGGCGGCCGTTTCATCTTCTCCTTCGTCGAGGCGACGGTGCCGAAACTGACCGTGGTGATCCGCAAGTCGTACGGCGGTGGATACGCGGTGATGGGCTCGAAGCAGCTCGGATCCGACATCAACCTCGCCTGGCCGACCGCCCGCATCGCCGTCATGGGTGCCGAAGGTGCCATCAACATCATGAGTCGCAAGCAACTCGCCGAGGCCGGAGAGAACGCACCGGCCCTGCGCAAGCAGCTCATCAACTTCTACAACGAACACGTGGCAACGCCCTGGATCGCCGCCGAACGTGGCTACATCGACGCGGTCATCGAGCCCTCGCAAACACGCCTCGAAATTCGTAAGGCCCTGCACATCCTGAAAGACAAGGAAGTCCACAAGAGTCCACGCAAGCACTCGTTGCTTCCGATCTAGTCGAACCGAAGTGGGGCGATCCTCGTCTGTCGGGGTCGCTCCGCTCCCGTTCGCGTCAATGGACCACTGCACCGGTCAGACGTGTGCAATGGTTCATTCACGCACCAGCCGCGGCTGTGTCAATGGACCACTGCACTGTTCAGACGTGTCCAATGGTCCATTCACCCGGCCGATTGGCGTGGAACCATCACGACATCCGGTCGAGGTCTGGCGAGAGCGTGTTGGTAATTCTTTCGTAAGTCGTCGAGCACCTGTGTCGGTTGATCGCGGATGTCTTGTGGTGAATGAGATACGACGATCAGTCCGTGGGCCTGCATCCGGTTGCGTCGAGCTTGTGTCCGCTGGTAGTCGGCCGGTGACAGATGATGGGTCACGGAATCGATCTCCCGTGCCAGTGCCACGGAGTCGATCCAGCCGTCGGTCTTGGCGATGAACTCTCCGCTTGGGGCGTAGATGTCGCAGTTGTGTGTCATCGGAGGCAGCCCGCTGCTTCGGTACAGGCGTTGGTCTTCGAGTTCTGCCACCGAGTGCGCGTTGTCCCGCAGCTCGAGAAGTACACGCCGGGTGAGTGCGCTGTAGCGGCGCGGACCTTCGGCCAATTCGGTGGCGATCTCGTCGATGGACACGCCGTCTCGTTGGAGTACCTCGGTCAGCAGGGCAACGCACCGTGTCTCGGATTTCGCGGCCCGCGTGGCGTCGACCAGTGAACGCACCAGAGGAGCAACGCGGATGCTGCCCTTGGTTATGGGCTTCGGAAGCCGCCACGTGCGCTCTGCTCGCACGAAAGACACCGATGCCCGACGCATCTGCGCGGGTAGCAGCAGATGAACCTCCCCGGCGGACCCGTTGGTCCCGTATCCGAACGAATCGAGTCCGACGCAGCCGGTGATCATGCTCATCGGTCCGCCGTACGCGAGCGCCGCGGCTGAGCGCTCGAGCGTCGAAGGATGACCGTTGCGCAGCAGTACGACGCCCGGTAGCAACCGCTGCCACGGACCGCCGGGCGCGCATCTGCTGTCGATCGCTGCATCACTCACGCCCGCCTCACGAAGCTGCCGGCGCGTCACAACGCCGGTCGAGCTCAGGTCGAACAATGAATCTGCGTTCCACAATCGTCTCTTCATGCCTGAAGAGTGGAATTCGGCTCCGACACGTTCGTCGCCTTCGGCGCTGCCGGGGGCGGTCTGTGGATCAACGACCACTCTGTGGATGAATTGGCCTTTACCACTCTCGAGGTGGACGACGCTGTCGGGCTCGGATGTTAAGGCCGGCCGATGGCGCTACCAACTCCGATGGCCGTCTGCGGGCGTGGCCCCTGCCCCACGGAAGGTGAATGGACCATTGACGCGATCAGACGTATGCAGTGGTCCATTGACCCACGACGGGCCGAAACGTGAATGGACCCTTGCACGGTCGAGACGTGTGCAAGGGTCCATTGACGCGGAGCGGGGGCGGGCGGAGTCAGTCCTCGAATACTCGCAGTTGTCCGTCTTTGTAGAAGCCCGATCGGGTGACGTCTGCTGTTTCGAGTTCAGCGGGCACGGCGCTCGGGTAGTACTGCTCGTAGCGCTCCAACGAACCCCAGTCTCTGGCCCAGTCGTTCTCGAGGTAGGTGGGGACGGTGACGGGCTTGGCGAGTAGTTCGGACCAGCCCAGGGGGCCGCCGTTCTCGCCGGACTGCCAGGTGTCGGTGGAGCTGACGGCGAGTGGGCGGTCGGGGAGGATGCGATATCCGGGTACCTCGGCGACGCCGTACCGGTGGTCGAAGGGACGTTGGCACGGGAATTGGAGTCCGACGGCCCAGTCGAGCAGCACGGGTTGTTCGCTGCCGATGAGGGTGTTCAGATTTTCCATCACGGGCACTCGCGGCGGAGTGAACGCGAGCCACTGGTCGCCGGTGAGGTTGGGGTCGTTGGCGACGATGCGGACGGCGTCGGCGTCGGGTGCGATGTCCGCCAACGGGATTCGGAGGTTGCGCCACGAGGGTGCGGGTCCGATGTCGCGCGGCAGGTAGGTTCCCTGGGCCTGGACGCTACCGTCGGGCTGGCGCTTGCCGTATTCGAGCAGTAGCGACTGTCCGTAGGTGAGGGCCCCGGTGTCGTCGTAGGACCAGATGCGTCCGGCTGCGGAGAAGACGACCAGGGGTGCGTCGTCGCTGCGGGCGGGTAGTTGGTACCAGCTCGAGGTGGCCGACGCGGGCTCCTGGATGCCTTCTTGGTAGGAGCCGAGGACGGGCGTGGTGGCCGGGTCGAGTCCGAAGGGCAGGGCGGCGGAGGAGCCGTTGACGCCCACTTCGCCGGTGCCTCCTGCGGTACCCGAACTCTGGCCTTCCTCGAAGGCGGGTCCGACGGCCTGTTGGTCGGTATTGCCTTGTCCCGGTTTGACTTCCACGGCGTCCGCGCTGAGGTCGCTGGGAACGCCGTTGGCGGTGAAGTTGCGCAGTGTGCTGCTCGATCCGCCGAGTGGTCCTGCGACGGGGTCGAAGTCCTCGGGTAGCGGGCTCAGCACGCCTGCGTTGGGGTTCGATTCGACGAGGACGTCGTTGGCGAGTCCGCACGAATTACCCAGTACCGATTGCACATTCGATCGTGCCAGCGAGTAGGCGGGGTACTGCGAGACGGCTCCCTTGACGAGCGAGAGTATCTCGAAGAGCACCATGATTCCGGCGATGACGGTCAGCGGTGCGGCAGCGAACTTGCGGATGCGTTTGCCGCGCGCGGATGTCGGTTTCGGTTGTGGGGGAGCGTATCCCTCGCGTAGGTACTGGAATGCGGCGACGGCGAGGACGAGTCCGAAGAGGATGAGGAACAGGGTGCCGGATTCGTTGCCACCGAGCGAGACCGTCTTGTCGAACCAAGGAACGCCGTAGCTCGAGACGTACCAGTAGCCGTTGATGCCCGAGAACGACAGTGCGAGAACGAACATCAGTCCGGCGGTGAACAGCGATCGGTTCCGCCGCGAGCGCAGGGCGCTGGCCGAAACGGCGACGGCCGTCAGCGCGGCCAGGCCACCGGCGATTCCGGCGTAGGAACCGAAGTGGTGAGTCCACTTGGTGGGGTTGAACATCATGAAGAAGATGGTGCCGAGCACGACGCCGAGCAGGCGCCAGGCCGGACCGTTCGCGATGCCGGGGATGCGTCGGCGACGCAGCAGCACGAACAGTGTCGTGAACAGGCACAGGATCATCGTCAGGAATGCGAAGCGGCGTGCGACCGAGCCGTCGACGGTCTGTACGAAGAGGTAGTAGTAGCGCAGGAAGTCCTGATACCACGCCTCGTTGGGGCCGATGATGGTGCGGACTCGGGTCGACTCGATGACCGTGGCGTACGTCTGGTCGGCGAAGACGACGACGAGGACCAGTACACCTGCTGCGGCCAGTGGTGCCAGCATCGCGAGGGTGCCCAC
This sequence comes from Rhodococcus sp. 15-725-2-2b, assembly GCF_002259075.1. Lineage (NCBI taxonomy): Bacteria > Bacillati > Actinomycetota > Actinomycetes > Mycobacteriales > Nocardiaceae > Rhodococcus > Rhodococcus sp. 15-725-2-2b. The sequence goes on from NZ_NPFL01000006.1 coordinate 821,591, forward strand.
CTGCCGGTGGCGTCGGACGACGATGCGCGCGATGGGCCGCGCCCCGGCGAGAAGCGCTGCCACACACATCAATCCGGTCGGCGCGGCGGCGAGGGTGAAGGCACCGATGAGACATGCTGCGGCTGCGGGGAGCAATCGGCCGGTGGCGATGGATCGTTCCACCGAGCACCAGGTGAGCAGTGCTCCGAGGGCGACGATCGGTTCGGGGCGCAGACCGTTGTTGTACGGCAGCCAGAACGCGAGGAACACCAGTCCGCCGGTCCACAGGGCGACGTTGGACTTGCGGACGGCACGGCCGAGGCGTGGCACCACCTCGCGGCTGATCACCATCCAGCACAGGACGCCTGCGATGAGGGCGGGCAGGCGCATCCACGGGCTGGCGGTCGAGATCTTGGCGAAGACGGCGAGTACGTCGTAGTACCAGCCGAACGGGGCCTCGGGGACGCCGAACCAGCGGAAGTAGTTGGCCATGTAGCCGGAGTGATCGGCGGCGCGGGCCATCGTGAGCAGGTAGCCGTCGTCGGAGGTGTTCGCGCCGACGAAGTGCCAACCGACCAGAGCACCGAGGACGGTGACGTCGACGCCGGTGAACTTCCACCAGTGCGACGGGAAGAAGCGGCGGTGCGCGCGACCGTCGGTGCCGTCGAGTCGACCGAGCGCGCCGATCGCCAACAGGGTGCAGGCGATCGCGAGGATCATGATCAGGGACTTCAGGAGCGTCGGCGACGACGAGAACCGCGAGTCGACGTCGACGGTGACGGACATGTCGGCCGGGGCCGCACCGCTGAGATCGCTGAAGATGCCGACGACCTGGGGACGTAGGTCGCCGTCGAGACGGCCTTGGATCGCTTGGCCGTCGTCGTCGGTCAGTCCGGTGAATGCCGCGGAGGTGTACTGGTCGTTCGAGGTGATCTCGATGGTTGCGCAGCGGGTGCTCTCGACGTCGGCGCGAGGTGCCGTCGCGACGACCACGTTGCGGTCGAGAACGTCGACGTTCGATTCGCCGACGCGAACGAACAGACTGTTCAGTGCCGCGCCTTCACCCTGCGGGGGTGCCGTCGCCAGCAGTAGCCCGCCCGACGCGGGGAGTGCTGCGACGGCAGAGCACGGGAGGGTCGCGGTGAGACTCAGGGGTGCCTGGGACACCAGCGGGGCGTCCACGTCCTGCAGGAGCCCGTTCTGAGGCCACGCGATGGTGGCGGTGGTCTGAGTGACGGGTGCGAACGGAGTGATCAGCGCGAACAGCACACCGAGAACGCCGGCCACCATGGCGATCAGCCGGGGAACTCGTACCTGAGCACGAAGTTCGTCCGAGGCTCGCAGTGGAGCGGGAACGGGTGGACCAGCTGATGAATCTGTCACGACGTCGGGCACGAGAGTCGATGTTATGCGAGCGTGACGAAGAGGTCACACAGGCACCGTCCCCGGAATCGTTACAGAACCAGGGGATCAGTCGGTTTTCATCGGCCCGTCGCTGGCCAATCCGGACCGTGACTGCTGCTCGACGGCGATCTCGGCCGTCGCCGCCTCGGGATCGAGTGGCATGTATCTCTCGATCGAGCCCCAATCTCGGGAGGAGTCGTCGGCGAGGTACGACGGCAGTGTCTGCGCTCCGAGGAGCAGTTCGGTCCAGCCGAGCGGGCCGCCGCCGATCGAGTCCTGCCAGGCGTTGGTGGATTCGGCACCGGTGCGGTCGGGCAGGATGCGGTACTTCGGTACCTCGGCGACGCCGTCGCGATGATCGAACGGACGCTGGCACGGAAACGCGAGTCCGACGGCCCAGTCCAGCAACACCGGATCGGTCGATCCGACCAGCGAGTTCAGCGTCTGGGTCTTCGGGACACGCGGCGGGGTGACGGCGAGCCATTGATCGCCGGCCAGGTCGTTGTCCTCGGCGACGATGCGCACGACGTCCGCGTCGGCGGGCAGGTCGTTCATCGGGACCCGCAGGTTGCGCCACGACGGCGACGGACCGATATCGAGCGGGGTGACGCGGCCCAATGCCTGAACGTCGCCGCCGTCGCGGCGTCCGTATTCCAGCTCGACGCGTTGGCCCGGGGTGACGACGCCGTCCTTGTCCACCGATCGGATGCGGCCTGCGGCGGCGATGGCAATGAGGTCGCCGTCTCTAGGAAGCTGGTACCAGCCCGAGGTCAGGGACGCGGGCTCGGTGGCTCCGAAGCTGCCCAGCACCGGAGTGGTTGCAGGATTCAAACCGAACGGCAAAGCGACTGTGCTGCCGTTGATTCCGACGTTCTCGTTGGTTCCGCCGGAGGTGCCGGCGGAGTTGGACGAGGTCGCTGCGGCGCTCTGTTCGGAGTCCTCGGGGCGGATGGAGTTGGCGCTGCCCTGCGCGGTGTCCTCGGAGTCTGCGGTCAGGTCCTGGGCGACGCCGTCGGGGGTGAAGCCGGTACTGCCGCCGGCACCCAGAGCGTCGGCTGCGGGATCGAGCGGTTGCAGGACCGAGCCGTTGACGTCGGTCTCCACCTGCACGTCGCCGGCGAGTCCGCACGAGTTTCCGGCGAGGGCGGAGAAGTTCGATCGGGCAATGGAGTACGCCGGGTACTGCGCCACAGCGCCTTTGACGAACGAGAGCACCTCGAAGGCGACGACCCCGCCGGCGACGATGGTCAGCGCGGACGGCGCGAAGCGTCGACGCGTGGTGGGTTCCTTTCGGCGATAGGGCAATCGGACGTGCTGATAGGCGGCGTAGAGCAGCGTCAGAACCGTCAGGCCGAGCAGGATCGTCGAAAAGCCTTTTCCGGCAATGGACGGCGGCTTGTCGAACCACGGAATGCCGTAGCTCGAGACGTACCACCATCCGTTGGAGCTGGTGAACGCCACCGCCGTCAGGAACAGTACGGCGGCGGTGAACAGTGTTCTGTTGCGCGGGGATCGGACGGTTGCCGCGGTGACGGCCACGGCAGCCAGCGCGGCCAACGATGCGGCGAGACCGGCGTACACACCGAAGTGGTGGGTCCACTTGGTGGGCGTGAACATCATCAGAGCCAGTGCGCCCAGGATGATTCCGAGGATCCGACGCGACGGCCCGGTGGCGGTCCCGGGGATGCGTCCGTTCTTGCGGAGCATCACCGCGATGCACACGACGATGCAGAGCAGCATCGCGAACATGCCGAATCGTCGGGCGAGCGAGCCGTCGGGCGAGATGGTCATCAACGCGTCCCAGCGGACACGTTCTTCGAACCACGGCACGTTCGGTCCGATGGCCGAGCGCACCCGGGTCGCTTCGAGGACGGTGCTCAGAGTCTGGTCGGCGAAGATCGCGATCAGCACCGCCAGTCCCGACGCGACCAGCGGCGCAAGGACGGCGAGCAATCCCACCTGGCGAGCTCGCTTGACCACGATCATCACCAGCGGGCGCAGTCCGGCGAGCAGGGCGGCGACGGCGATCAACCCGGTGGGACCGGCGGCGAGAGAGAACGCGGCGATCAGGGTGCCGATGGCGGCGGGCAGCAGCCGTCCGGTGGCGATGGCTCGTTCGATCGAGCACCACGTGAGCAGGGCACCGAGGGCGATGATCGGTTCGGGGCGCAGTCCGTTGTCGTAGGGCAGCCAGAAGGCGAGGAACACGAATCCGGCGGTCCACAGTGCGACCCGGTTGGTGAGCACCGCGCGGCCGAGGCGGGGGATGACCTCGCGGCTGATCACCAGCCAGCACAGCAGGGCCGCGATGGTGGCGGGCAGGCGCATCCAGATACTGGCGGTGCTGACCTTGGCGAGGGCGGCGAGCATGTCGTAGTACGGCATGCCGAACGGTGCTTCGGGGACGCCGAACCAGCGGAAGTAGTTGGCCATGTAGCCGGCGTTCTCGGAGACGCGGGCCATGTTGAGCAGGTAGCCGTCGTCGGAGGTGTTCGCGCCGATGAAGTGCCACAGCACCAGCACGCCCACCACGACGGCGTCGACGCCGGTGATCGACTTCCAGCGTGAGGGGAGGAATCGGCGGTGGCGTCGACCGTCCATGCTGTCGAGGCGATGCAGCGCGAACAGGGATGCGATCACAGCGAGTGCGCCGACGATCATGGCCAGCAACTTGAACGCGGTGGGACTCGAGGAGTAGCGCGAGTCGATGTCCGCGCGCACGGTCAGGCCGTCGACCGGGGCGGTGAGGTCGGTGTAGATGCCGACGACCTGCGGCCGGATGTCTCCGTCCACCGTGATCGCCTCGCCGTCCAGATCGACGACGGTGTTGGTGGCGTTGGACGACACGGTCAGGGCGCAGTTGCCGCTCAGCTCGGAAACGGGAGTCTCGGCAAGAACCCGATCGCGCAGCAGAACCTGCAGTCGGCCGTCGTCGACCCGCACGATCAGTGCCTTCTGCTCGGTCTTCGCAGCGGCGATGGGTGCAGTGGAGACCAGGGTGCCGCCGTCGGTGAGAGCACTGGCCGCGCTGCACGGAACGGTTGCTTCGAGGTCGACGGGCGAGTAGCTCACCAGCGGGGCATTGACGCTGCCGAACGAACTCTGCGGCCACGACAGCGTCGCGACGTCCTGCTGAACCGGCAGCAACGGAGTCGCGATGGCCAGAACCGCACCGATGATGCCGGTGACGATCGCTACCAGCCGGGCGGTTTTCGGGTTCGGAGCGGTCTCGGGCACGCCGACGATGCTATGGGACGAGCGTCCGCACATCCCACACCCATACGCCACCGGTGTATCGAGGCTGGACACCGACGAGGTCGGTCACGGTGGTGCGTAGGGCGATGGTGTTCTTGCTCGGCGGCAGGGCGACGACGTCGGCCTCCCAGAACGCCATGTCCTGCGCTGCCTGACTTCGCTGATCGTCGGTGATCTCGGGAACGGTGCCCGAGTCGTAGACCGAGCCGAGCAGCAGTGCGGTGGGCCGGTCGACGGCTCCGTACTTGGCGACCTTGTCTTCTTGGTCGCTCGGTCCGACGAAGTATCCGGCGGCCAGCTTGAAGCCCATGTCGGCGTCCATCTGCCAGCGCAGCGGGCGCGCGTCCTCGGGCCGTGGGAGGGGAACGGTGACGACGGAACCGTCGTCGACGTAGTTCTCCCACTCACCGTCGGCGAAGAACTCCGGGGTCGGGGACTTGTCGACGGTGACCAACGGCGTCGGGATGAGGGGCACGAGCGCGAGGGCGAGTCCGGCGATCCAGAACGCAGGCAGCGGACGCAGTCCGTTGCGGAACGTCCGATCGGTGGCCAGGACGAGCAGCAGGGCCAGGGCAGGCACCGCGCCCAACGCGAAGCGGGTCTCGAGCACGGATTCGACGAGGGGGTACTCGGCGAGCTTCGTCCACGGCAGCGTGATGCCGGTGTCGTTCTTGCCGATCACCAGCGTCGCGCCGAGCGAGAGCACGCTCATGACGATCGCGGTCGCGGCGGCGGCACGGGCCGATGCGACGCGCCACATCCACACCGCGGCAACCAGGCACAGCACCAGCAGCGGCCAACCGAAGTACGCGTTCTCCTCGGTGGCGTTGATGCGGACGTTCTGCCCCGGCGTCGCCTCGCCGCCGAGGGATTGCGTCGGGAACTGGAACAGCGCTTTGGCGTCGTTGCCCATCGGCCCGTGTTCGAGGAACGAGTACGACTGCGGGCCGAAGAACTGCCACCACAGCGGAAACGCCACGAGAGTCAACGCGATGCCCGCCGATACGGCGAGTCGGGGCACGGCATTGCGGACGGCGGGCCACAGCGATCGCGGCCGTGACAGGTAGTAGACGACGGCGAAGATTGCGAACGACATCGCGAAGATCAGCAGCGGTTCCTCGCCGAGCAGGACCTGCAGCGCGACGATCAGACCGAGGCCGACGGTGTTCTTGGTGGTACCGCCGCCGCGGGCGATGCGGGTGACCAGCATGGCGATGACCGGAAGCAGGAACAGCACCACGAAGTTGGGGTGGCCGTTGGCGTGCGAGATCGCGCCTGGGGCGAAGCCGCACAGCGCACCGCCCATGGCCGCGGCACCCTTGGACGAGTTGAGCTGGCGGGAGAACAGCCAGAACCACGCGAACGACGTTCCTGCCAGTCCGACGGTGAGGGCAATTGCCCAGGTCACCGTCGGTCCGAAGAGCAACGTGATCGGGGCCAGCGGGATGGAGATGCCGAACATCGCCGTGTTCGCCATCAGATTCACCCCGAGCGGGTAATTCTGCAGGTCACTCGCAAACGGGTTGCTCAGCGAAGCAACCGAATGCGCGGCGACGGAGAAGAACCACTCCCACATGGTCTGGTCCTGGCCGCTGTTGTAGAGGTAGCCGCCACCCAGATTGCGCCACTGACCCTGCAGGACGTAGACGGCAGCGACCAGAAATCCGACCGCTGCAACGACGTCACCACGTCCGACGCCGGAGTGTCGAGCCGGTGCCGTTGTCGGCTGCCGCTCGAGAACTCTCTGGTCGTGGGTGGTCATCGCGTCGAGGTTACAGAAACATCACGGTGGGCGAAAACTCGAACGACGTGGGTCACACGGTGGGGATCGATGACTCCCGGCGAGATGCGTGGCAACGAGTCGGCGTTCTGGTATCGGTCGTCGAGTTCCTATCCGACCAATTCGCTGGGTTCGACCGTGGATTGCTCGGCGATCTTCTTCTTGCTGCTCATGAAATCGCGCGGACGGTTGATGCAGTCCGCGGCGATGAGTTGGCTGTCTCGCAGGTAGTAGCAGGTGAAGTCGCGATCGCGCTCCGGGTCGCCGTCGACGACGACCTCGTCGTATCCGGTGCCCAGTCCGGCGATCTGAAGCTTGAGGTCGTACTGGTCGGACCAGAACCACGGAAGCGCGGTGATGGTGGCGGACCCTCCGGTGATGGTCGACGCCGCCACCTTTGCGTGTTCGTTTGCGGCGGAGACGCATTCGAGGCGAACGCGTCGGGAGTAGCGTGCAACGTCGAAGGAGGCGCAGTCACCGGCGGCGACAATGTCGGTATCGTTGGTGCGTGCCCGATCGTCGATGACGATTCCGTTCTCGACGATGATTCCTGCTGATTCGGCGAGCTCGGTGTTGGGCACGATGCCCACTCCGATGACAACCAGGTCTGCCGGAAGCGTGTCTCCGCCGGCCAGTACGACCTCGCGCACCTGGTTGTCTCCGCGGAACTCCTCCACGAGGGCCCGCGTACGAATGTCCACGCCCGCCTCGCGGTGGATTCGAGTGAAGAACGTCGAGACCACCGGTGCGGTCACGCGTTCGAGAACACGGTCCGCGGCCTCGACGACGGTGACGTCGAGACCCGATGCGCGGAGGGACGCTGCCGTTTCCAAACCGATGTAACCGCCGCCGACGACGACTACCCGTTTGCCGGGCGTCGCGGCCGAGCGTAGCGATGCGGAGTCGGCGGCGGTGCGCAGGTAGTGGATGCCCGCCAAATCTGCTCCGGGAGTTGTCAATCGACGAGTTCGCGCGCCGGTGCACAGGGCGAGCTTGCTGTACGACTGCGTGACTCCGGTATCGAACGTGACCGTGCGAGCCTCACGATCGATGCTGCTCACCGAACCGTCGACCAGCTCGATGTTCTGTTTGTCGTAGAAATCCGCTCCGCGGATGGCCATGGCCTCGAGGGTCGAGGTGCCGCCCAGATACGCCTTCGACAAGGGGGGACGATGGTAGGGGAGCGTCTTCTCGTCGCCGATGAGCACGATGTCTCCGGCCCACTTCTCGCGTCGCAGGTGTGCTGCCAGCCCCGCACCGGCATGGCTGGCACCGACGATCACCGCACGATCGGTCGTCACTGCGTCTGTACTTTCGGGGTGAGGGTGACCATCATCTTCGAGATACCCCGCACGAAGTTCGATTGGACGTATTCGGGTTCACCGACCACCTCGATGTTCTCGAAGCGAACCAGCAGTTCTTCCCAGAGAATGCGCAATTGCATCTCGGCGAGCCTGTTGCCCATGCACCGGTGCACGCCGAACCCGAACGCGATGTGATTGCGTGCATTCTTGCGGTCGATGATCAGGTCGTCGGGTCGATCGAACACCCGCTCGTCACGATTGCCGGAGGCGTACCACATGACCACCTTGTCGCCCTTGCGAATGAATTGGCCGTTCAGGATGGTGTCTTCCTTCGCGATCCTGCGCATGTAGGCCAGCGGGGTCTGCCAGCGGATGATCTCCGACACCATGCCGGGCACGAGATCCGGATTGGCCTTGAGCTTCTCGAACTGATCGGGAAACTCGTTGAGCGCCAAAACTCCACCACTCATCGAGTTACGCGTGGTGTCGTTTCCGCCCACGATGAGCAGGGTGAGGTTGCCGAGGAATTCCAGCGGTCGGTCGATGAGGTCCTTCGTGTCGTCGTTCGCCTGCAGCAACGAGATCAGGTCGAAGCCGGGTTCTTCCCCTGCTGCCTTCCGCGCTGCCTTGTCGTGCCACAGGGCGCTCAGACCCTTGGCCATATCGACCATTCCCCGGAACACCTCGTCGTTGTCCGAGGGACCACCGTTCGCCTGCTCCATCGCGGTGGCGAGGTCCGACCACTCGACCAGCTTGTGCCGCTGCTCGTAGGGGAAGTCCAACAGAGTGGCCAGCATCCGTGCGGTGAGTTCCATGGACACCGTGCGAACCCAGTCGAACGGCTCGTTCACGGGCAGGCCGTCCAGAACCTCCCGAACCCGCGACCGGATCAGGTCCTCCATTTCGCGGAGATTCTTCGGGGCCACCACCCCTTGGACCGCGGCGCGCTGAGAGTCGTGACGCGGGGGATCCATCGCGATGAACATGGCGATATCCATGAAGCGCGGGGGCTTGCCGATGATGATGAACGGCTCCGCCGAGAACACCGTGTGGTTCTTGTCGACGGCGACGATGTCCGCATGCCGGGTGACCGACCAGAACGGCCCGAACGGGCTGTTCGGTTGGAAGTGCACCGGTGCCTCGTTGCGGACGCGCTCGAAGTACGACTTCCAGAGTCCCTGGCGGTACAGAAACGGGTTACTCAGGTCGATATCGGCGAGATCGACCTCGTCGACCGGCGGTATGGGGGTCTCGGTGAACATGACCTGGCCGTCGGTGCGGGTCACGATTCGGCGCGTCTTGTCGTAGAGGTGCGCACCGCGAATCTGCAGTTCCATCGGGATGATGGATCTCGCGGTGGCTGCGACGGTGTCGGCGATACTCATGGTTCTCTCCTCCGGTCCGCAGGTCAGATCTGGAATTCGGGAACGCGGACCGTCAAGCCGTCCCAGGATTCGCGCGCGGTCATCTGGCACGACAGCCGAGATGTCGGTTCACGCTCGGGGTTCATGGCGAGCATGTCCTCTTCGACCTCGTCGCTGGTGCCGACGACGTCGCTCCAGGCGTTGTCGACGACGACGTGACAGGTTCCGCAGGCTGCTTCGCCGCCGCAGTCCCCGTCGATACCCGGGATGGCGTTGTCGACGGCGATCTGCATCAGGGATGTGCCCTCGGTCAACGGTGCCTCGTGCTTCTCGCCGTCGTGCGTGACAAAGGTGACGTGTGCCATGGTGTTCTCCTCGCTGAGCAACTGTGTTCCAAGTCTCACCGCGATGGGCTTCCCGAACCAGGCTCGAACGCATCGATTTGTTGTTAATTTGGGTCAGTGGGATTCGAGGAGTCCGGAGTGCCTCCGCTTGCCTTCGCGCAGCTGCTCGGTAGCGGCGCGCTGGGCGAGCGGGCCGAAGCGGCGTTCCGACGCATCCTGCTGCGTGACGGCGTCAGTATGACGGAGCTGGCCACCCGCGACGGCCAGGTGCCGCTGCGGTGGTTTCGGGAGGTGTACCCGGACCTCGACCGCCGACAGGGGTTCCGGCTCGGTGCGACGTTCGCGCAATACGTGCAGCCCACGTCGTTCGGGCCTCTCAGTCTTCCGCTGATCAGTGCCGGATCGGTGTCGGAGATAGTCGAGTTGCTGGAGTACCTACCTCTGATCTCGACGGCTCTCGCCGTGCACATCCACCACACCGATCGAGGGTTGACCATCGGACTCGCCGGACGCACGGGAGACGACGGGCTCGACAGCATTGCTGTCGCGTACGGCGGTTCGTGCCTTCTTCGTTTGATCGACATGCTCGCCGGTTCCGCGCCCGCGGTCGAACTTCACCTCGATATCCCGGCCCCTGAGCGGGATGCGCTCGACGACGACGAGATCCGGCGCATCGTGTTCGATGCGCCGTCACCGTTCGTCTTCGTGCCGGCGGCCATCCTCGCCGAGGCATGCCGGTTCTCCGATTCGTTGTCGTATCGACTCGGGATCGCGGAACTGAAGAAAGCTGTCGACGGCCGTCGCGCGAAGTCGTACACGGACACCGTACGCGCGCTGTTCGACACCGACCGCGACTGCAGGAACAGTGCGCACTGTGCGCGGAGAATGGCCATCTCCACCAGTACCCTCAAACGGAAACTCGGCACCGAGGGAACCACGTTCCGTGCGCTGCGCCAGGCGTTCCTTCAGGAGCACGCGACCATGCGTCTGCTCGACAGTTCGGTGACGGTAGGGGAGATCGCCGCCGAACTCGGTTACAGCGACGTGGCCAGCTTCTCGCATGCATTCACGCGATGGACCGGACGCTCACCGAGGGGATTTCGAACCCACACCGCATCACCGAGGTAGTGCGTTCGCGTTCAACCCGTGCGCACAACCAGCGCGAAGGGGCCGATGTCGGTCACGGTGAAGCGTGGATCCTCGAACAACGACTCAGGGAAGGTGACGGTGTAGCGGCGCACGTTCGGGTCGTTCGGGTAGACGTCCTCGGCCAGGCGCAGGGTGTAGCCGTCGGCGCCGCGGCGGAACAAGAACGCATCCGGTGCGCGCCACTGGCTGCTCTCCAGCGCGTCGATCAACTGATCGGGTGTCTCGAGTTCGGTCCATTGCTCGATGGCATCGGCTCGCTGATCGAACTGCGCCAGCGGGTTGGCGTAGTGAGAGGTCAGTCCTTGGAAGCCGAAGTACGGGTAGTAGCCGAGGAACGAGGTGTCCGCGGTCAGTACGACGGTTTCGTCGCGCGGACGCTGGGTCTGCTCAGTCAAGGCTTCGTCGACCTCGCGGTAGTACGAGACCGCGCTCGGTGGGCGCATGTCGGCGCGGTTGCCGTCACCGTCGGTGTCGGAGTAGGCGACGGTGATCTCGGTCTGCAGTACCTGGGGGATGTTCTGCGCGTAGGTCATGGCACCGATGGCCGCTACGACGACGGCCGCGATACGGAACTTGGGTGGCTCGTTGATGGCCTGGTAGATCGCGTGGCTGCCTTCGAGGAAGCCGAAAACGCCTGCGCTGCCGAGCAATACGATCAGGACTGCTTCGAGGCGGAACGAGAGCAGGGTGGTGCCCGCAGCAGTGGCTGCCATGGACAGCATAGTCCACAGGTAGATCGATACGACGCCGACGCCGAGTGCCTGTGCCCGGCGTGAGGACGAGAACCGCACCGCGACCCATACTGTGCCGATGAGGCACAGTCCGCCAATCAGGGAGAACTCGAACATCGGGAAGGGAAGTGTCGCACCGGCTTCGGGCAGGTAGTGCAATGCCGTGCCCGACGTGGACGGCGCACCGCGCAGGAATTCGATCAGGTACGGCAGCCACACGGTCGCGGCGATGAGGCCCGAGATCGCTGCGATCGCGGCGACCTTGATCGCGATGGGAACCAGGACGTTCCAGGACTTCCGCTCGCGATATGCGAGGACCGCGGCGAACAGTGCCATGAGTACGACGGTGAACGCCGCCAAACCGAGGTACAGCGTGTAGAACGTCGCGGCCAGCCCGAGGAAGAGTCCGGTGCCGACCACCGCGCCCCACCCACCCGATGCGCTTCGGTGCAGCGCTCCCCACGCGAGGACCAGTGCCGGAGCGAAGAGCATCACGATCACGGCGCTGTATGCCTCGGGGGAGGCGTGGGCGACGACGAGTGCGGTGGTGACGGCGCTGACGGCGACAGCCCAGTCGGCTCGGATGAGCGCCTTCCACAGCACGAACGACACGACGGCGGTGACGGCGAGCAGCCCGATTGCGTAGGGCTTGAACACTTCCCAGCCGTCCATGCCCAGGATGTTGCCGACGCGTCCGCCGAGCCAGAACCAGCCGGCGGGGTAGAACGGCGGGATGTCGGCGTACGTCATGTCCCGCAACGACGCCGAATCCGTCAGCCGAGTCAGGTATTCGGTGCGAAACTCCTGGTCTACGGAGATGCCGAACAGGTAGAGCTTGGTTGCAGCCAGCGGCATCCCGAGGGTGACGGTGACGAAACCGCTCAGCCCGACCCATGCTGCGAGTCGAGCGATCCACGGCCACTTGTGAATTCGGTACAGGTAGATCGACGCGGCGAACAGTGCTGCGGCAACCACCTGCCCGAGCGTCGTGATCGCGCGGGTGACGTTGGACGAGTTGAACGCCGGCCACTGAACCAGTGAGAAGGCGTACAACCCGACCGTCGCCACCACGACTGCGAAAAGCGCACCGAGAGCGATTTCCCCGACGGCAGAAGCGGTTCTGCGAGCCGGTGCAACCCCGATTGTCATCGAGATCAGATGGGCAGCTTGCGGAAGATCGGCCGCGGCACGTGCCGCAGCACCATCATCACCAGACGCCACGGCGCGGGAGTCCAGATGAGGGGGGTGCCCTTGCGTGACGCGTTCACCGCGAGCTTGGCGATGACCTCCTTGTCGACGGTCATCGGGGCTTCCTTGACGTGCGCGCTGAACTTGGTGCGCACCATGCCCGGACGAACGACGGTGACCCGAGGTCCGAACTCTCGCAACGCTTCTCCGAGTCCGAGGTAGAAGCCGTCGAGTCCGGCCTTGGTGGAGCCGTAGACGAAGTTGGAGCGTCGTACCCGCTCGCCTGCCACCGAGGACATGACGATGATGCGGCCGTACGCCTGGGCCTTCATCTTCTCGCCCAGCAGCACACCGACCGACACCGAAGCGGTGTAGTTGATGTTCGCGGCGAGGACGGCCTTGCGCTGGTCCTGCCAGAGCTGCTCGGCATCGAAGTCGACGGCGAAGGCGACGATGGCGACATCGACGTCACCCTTGGCCCAGGCGGCGTCGATGACCTTCGGGTGCGATGCGGTGTCGAGTGCATCGAAGTCGATGACGTCGACGGACTTCGCGCCCTTGGCGGTCAGTTGTGCAACGGCGCTCTCGCGCAGCGGGTCGTTCGGCAGCGCAGCGAGGATGACACGTGCCGGCGACTTCGACAGGTACTCCTCGGTAATCGCGAGACCGATCTCGCTGGTGCCACCCAGAACGAGAATCGTCTGGGGGTTACCTACGGCGTCTATCGTCACAGCAGTTCCAGCCTTCTAGCCATATCGGAGGCGAAAACGCCTGTGGGGTCTACAGATCGACGGACCTTGATCCATTCGTCGATCCGCGGGTACATCGAATGGAACGTCTCGGCGTCGGTGCGCGAATCTTTCGCGGTGTACAGACGGCCACCGAATTCGAGCACGCGCTTGTCGAGTTCGCGGACGAACTCGTTCAAGCCCGGCTTGATCGGGAAGTCGACGCAGATGTTCCAACCCGGAATCGGAAAGCTCAGTGGCGCTTTGTTTCCGGGCCCGAACAGCTTGAACACGTTGAGGAACGAGTAGTGCCCGGACTTCTGGATATCGACGATGATCTTCTTGAACTCGTCGACGGCCTCCGGCGGCACCACGAACTGGTACTGGAGGAATCCCTTGGAGCCGTAGGCGCGGTTCCACTCACTGAACATGTCGAGTGGGTGGTAGAACGCCGTAAGGTTCTGCACCTTGTTGCGGTAGTTGCCCGACTTTCGGTACCAGACCTCGCCGACGGCCGAGAAGGTGTACTTGTTCGCGAGTCCGTTCGGGAAAATGTCGGGGAACTTCACCAAGGGCTTCGCGTTGAAGAGCAACGGATCCTTCTGCAGCTTCTCCGGCAACTGGTCCAGGCGCGCCAACGATCCACGAGACACAGCCGCGCGACCGAGCTTGGGTGGCGGAGCAACCGCGTCGAACCATGCGCTCGAGTAGTCGTAGTTGTTCTCGCTGCCGTCGCTGTGCAGCGCGATGGTTTCGTCGAGGGTGCTGGTGACGTCGCCGTCGGCGATGAAGTACGCCGTTTCCGTGGGCGTCATCTCGATGGTCGCGCGCAGGATGATGCCGGTCAGACCGTTGCCGCCGACCGTTGCCCAGAACAGTTTGGCGTTCTTGCCCGACGGCGTCAGGTGCCGGATCTGACCGTCCGCCGTGAGCAGTTCCATCGAGCGGACGTGGTTGCCGAAGCTGCCCGCGCTGTGATGGTTCTTGCCGTGGATGTCGGTGCCGATCGCACCTCCGATGGTGACCTGTCGCGTACCCGGCAGCACCGGTACCCACAGACCGAACGGCAGCGCAGCACGCATCAGCTGATCGAGGTTGACGCCACCGTCGACGTCGACGATGCGCGTGGACGCGTCGATGCTGTGAATGCCGTTCAGCGCATTCATGTCGATGACGAGGCCGCCGGAGTTCTGCGCGTTGTCACCGTAGGAGCGGCCTAGGCCGCGGGCGATGACGCCGCGTCGGAGGTAGGCCGGCTTGGAGTCGTTCTGCTCGGCGACCTGCTTGACCGCGTTCGCGATGAGCTCGGGGTCGGAGGTCGAGAGCACCTCTCCAGTGGAGGGAGCAGTGCGGCCCCAACCGGTGAGTGTGCGGGTCTGCGTGGGTAGCGGCGCAGTGTTCCCGGCCTGTGGTTCCAGGGGGAAGAGTGCGTCGTCGGCTGTCGTGGACATCGCTCAAGAGGGTACCCGCACCGCAGCAGCGGCTAGTGTCAGTCCTCGTGTCCACCCCCGACCGCTCCGCAGAAGAAGGCTCGACGGGCGACGACTGGTCGCCCGAGGACGAAGAGTTGCAGCATCACGTCCCGCTACCCGTCGAGCTGCCGTTGACCGAGAACATCGCCGACGCGGCCCTCGACCTCAAGACGCAGGTGCTGCGGTTCCTGGCGACGGGTGTGTTGTCGGCGATTGTCGACCAGGGCGTCAACCTGCTGCTGCATTTCGTGTTCGGCGTCGGTGTGACGCTGGCCAAGGCCATCGGCTTCGTACTCGGAACGACGACGGCCTACCTGATCAATCGCCGCTGGACGTTCAACGCGGCCCCGTCGCGGGCTCGGTTCTTCGCCGTCGTCGCGCTGTACGGAGTCACCTTCGCCGTCCAGGTGGGCATCTACACCTGGCTCTACCAGGCCCTTCCCGACGGCTTCTGGTACGCCAACGTGGCCTTCGTCATCGCGCAGGGCACGGCGACGGTCATCAACTTCCTCGTTCAGCGATTCGTGATCTTCAAGATCCGCTGAGCCTCCGGGTTCGGGCTCCCGGGGGTCCGCAAGCGCGGGTTCGCCCCCAGAGGTTCGCACACGCGCGCGCACTTGCCGGACGCGCGTTCGCCCCCGTGAGGTTCGCAAACGCGCGCGCACTTGCTGAACGCGCGCATTCTCGTCAACGGTCACGGGCGATTCTGCGCGCGTCTGACGAACGCGCGCGCGTTTGTCCGATCCGGCGTCGCCGCCTCGCCCCGCCGCTCACGAGCAGTTCGGCAGGTCTCCGCGTTCGAGTGCTTCGGCGAGGGTGGGGGCGGCTGTGTCCTTGTCGGAGAGTTCGTAGGTCAGGGGCGATCCGTCGCGTGCGGTGGTGGGCCAGTCGATGCCCAGGGCGGGGTCGAGTGGGTTGATGTCGCGGTCCAGGGCCGGGGTGTACTCGAGGCTGCACAGGTACATGACGGTCGAGTTGTCCTCGAGCGAGAGGATGGCGTGGCCGAGTCCTTCGGACAGGAACACTGCTCTGCGGGCGATGTCGTCGATCAGCACGCTGTCCCACTGCCCGAAGGTCGGGGATCCGACGCGGAGGTCGACGATGACGTCGAGGAATGCTCCGCGGGCGCAGGTGACGTATTTCGCTTGTCCGGGTGGGTTGGTGGTGAAGTGGATTCCACGCAGGACCCCGGCGGCGGAGACCGAGCAGTTCGCCTGCAGCAGGTTCAACGACCGCCCGGTGGTCTCGGCGAAGTGGCCGGCTTTGAACCATTCGAAGAACACTCCGCGATCGTCGCCGAACTGGCGTGGGGTGTACTCGTAGGCACCGGCGATGCTCAACTCGCGAAAGCTCATGCTCGGTGTCCTCGGTCGATCAGGTCCA